>CAMCLK010000010.1 GCA_945875585.1 Candidatus Kuenenia stuttgartensis
TCGCGTCACCGCGACCTCATAGGCGACCCCCGCTTGGGTGTGGATGCCCCTCTGCGATTTTTGCCCACCCGCTTCAATGCCCGTGGTCTGGCCATTGATGCTCGGGATCAGGTGTGTACGGAAATCGCATGCCCGCGCTGCCATCTGGCACTGCCCCGTCTTTTTCTTGAGTACAAGTCTCTCTTTGTTTCCATTGTTGGAGCGCCCGGATCGGGCAAGTCGTTTTTCCTCGGTGCGGCTGTGCACCAATTGCGCACCATGCTGGCCAGGCAATTCATGCTCTCGTTTCAAGATGCCGATCCCGAACGCAACATGACTGTTACCGACTACGAAAACGCGTTGTTTCAGCAGCCCGACATCGACAAACCTGTTCAGGTGGCGAACCTGATCCGCAAAACCCAATTCGGCGACGGTGCCGCCGACACCTACTACCCTGTTCGCTACGGCACCCATGAACGCCGTCAGCCCAGACCTTTCTCGTTCCTCATCGATACGCTCCCCGGCCATCCATCTACCGAGAAAGCTAAGCGCTTTGGTCGGATCATGTGCCTGTACGATAACGCTGGGGAATCGTATCTTCCCACGCGGCAGGACCTGTTTGCCGAAGACATGACAGCGCACCTGACGCGCTCGAAATTTTTGTTGTTCTTATTCGACCCACTCCAAGACATGAACTTTTACCGAGAAGTAGAAAAACGCGTGGGGCCGCTGGAAAGTGGCGTGCGCTTTCAGTCTGCCCAGTATGTGGTTCTGAACGAAGCCGCTAGGCGTGTGAAGCAGTTGCTGGGCGGATCGCAGAGCACCCTGCACGAGGCGCCGCTTCTGGTACTTGTCTCCAAATGGGATGTCTGGAGACCTCTTTTGCCCGATATCAACGCGCTGGAACCGGTGCGCGCCACGGCTTCCGGTCTGTGCGGGCTCGATGTCAAGCAGGTTGAAGATGCCTCCGACCAGATCCGCGCGCTTCTGAACCGCCTCTGCCCGACCATTGTGCAAACAGCCGAGTCGTTTTGCCGCGAAGTACGCTATATCCCCATCACGTCTCTGGGTACATCACCCAAGGCGGACCCCGAGCAGCGTGATTCAAGGGGATTGAGTGCTGAAACAGTGATTCCCCGCAATATCAACCCGCGTTGGGTGACTGTTCCATTTCTGTACGGAATCGGCCGCTTCGGAAGCGGCTTGGTTCCACTCTTCAAAACCTGAAAAACCCTTCGGAGTCTGCCGTACCATGTTCGAACTGATCCACACCTCGGCGCCCAGAGGCTTGTTCGGTGGCAGTGGTTACACCACGGTTGCCGCCACGCAGGGCATGCCGGATGCCTTACGGAAAGTGCTGGAAAGCCTGTCTGGATACGAGCAGGTGTTTGAGTATGGATCGCCACAATTCCAGTCAAATCCGGAAGCGTATATCTGTCAGCCTATAGGTCAGGCGGCGGGAAAATCGTGGTGGGTGATCTCCCGGATTGTCGTGGCAGACAAAGACTATACGGGTAGATCGAATTATCTCGCCCACCATGTGGCTCTGGATTATAACGAATTACCCCAGGCGGGCCCAGTGGCATTGGCGCGGACCTTCCCTTGGATGTCGTCCTGGGCGGGGGAGCCCCGCATGCTGCCAGTACGATCCATGCCACGGCTTGACGCTCCCGCACCGCCCATGGCTGCTCCCGCGTGGACGCGTGCCGGCCTTGATGCCGGCTGGGCTGGCCATTTGGCCGAGCTGGCGCGGTCGCGTCGTGGAATAATTCAATTGGTCTATCCGCAAACGGTGGATCCCTTGGCCTTGATTGCCGATGCTGTGGCTCTGCTCCCTCCAGCCGAACGTTGGGACGCTCGTTTCCATACGCACACCAGTCGGCCTCGGCCCGATCAGGCGTGGGCGTGGTTCCCCGCCGAGGCGGGGGCCACTACCGATTTGGCCCGTCGCCCGGGGGTGGTGTATCTGGCGATGCGTCCTCCGTGTCCAACCGCCGGCCCATTGGTGGATCAGGCCCGAGGCAAGGCAGCATCGATTCCGGCCATGGGAGGTGCCGGCAACTTGAACTTTCACGGAAGTCATGGAAACGCCGGCCTGCCCGTTGCCACCGCCGTTGCCACCAGCACCGACCCCTACGCCCCCGCCGGCCGAGGTGCCGCCGGATCCTGGGGTGCGCCCCCGGTCCCAAAGAAAGGGTCGCTCGTAGGCCCGATTTTGCACTGGACGGCGCACGGGTTGATGGTGGTGGTGGTGCTGGTTCTTGTTTTTTTGTTGTTAATGAAAAGTGACAACAAGCCTGGTCGAGATCAACTACCCCCTGTTGTAGAAGCCAAAGGCAACAATCAGGTAGTTGAACCGAAAAAAGGAATTCAGGAAATTGGTGTTGCTGATAAAGATGAAAAGAAACTAGATCTCCCCAAATTACCCGAAGTCGTAGAAAAAAAGGAGCCAGGGGAAGTCGGCCCTGAGAAAAAATTAGCACCACAGCCTTTACCTATGGTGCCAAAAGATCCTAAAATGGCACTTGAACCTAAGGCGATTCAGGCGATTGAGCCCACAAAACCTATCGCTCCTGCACCACTTCCTGATTTCAAAATTGAAATGCTGGAAAATGGAATTCCCCCTATGGGCGAATATAAAGTTTCATCGGCAACGTTGAACCAATTAAAACCATCATTCACATACTCAAGCAAAAACTTACAGAAGCCTGACCTTAAAAATGGAGGGGCAATCACCATCAGATTTTTGACTGATGAAAAACAAAAAAAACTTATTGATATGGTTGCCAAGATGGATATATCGCAACCGGTGAAGGACAGGTCTATTCGCACGATATTGACTTTGGGAATTGAGCAGGAGGAGGCGAAATCGTTTAAACCACAAACCTCGATAAATAACACATTACAAAATTACTTTGAATCTGTGGATGACCCGAAGAAAACCGTTGCTCCCATCATGGAAACGTTAATTTATTCTTTAATTGTCGAGAAAATTCGCCTAAGCAAATCGAGTTTAGCAGACTCTATCGATGGTTGGATTAAAAAGTATAATGAACTTGTTAATGGGGTGAATAAGCAAGATAGGGAGAAGGGGGCCGCTAGGCTTTCAAAGGCTGAAAAATTTAAGGCGGAGCATAAGGAATTCATTTTGGCTCTTGAAGGGTGGAATCCCAAATGACTTTCCCCCGCGCATTTTATCTGCTTGTCAACGGAAAACCTCATGGGCCTTTCCCGGTTGAGAAATTGCGCCAGCAGATGGCGAGCGGAGTTCTGCGGCCCGGTACTCAGGTTTCCAACGATGGTTTCACATGGCGGCCTGTTGAAAGTGTTATGGCTGAACTTGGAGCGGTAACTCCTCCGCCCTTCCGGCCTGCCACATTGCCGCACCCACCCACAGTGCCTTCGTGGCCGTCTATTTCTGGTGCTCAAGGGTATGGAAACAGTTCGCCTGCAGGCTCGGGCACTTTCCCCCAACACTTACCACCACCGCCCCCCCCTCCACAGACTGGTTCAAACCATGCGGCCGTGCTGGCCGTAGGGTTGCTTTGTTTGGTGCTTATGGTGGTGCTGACATGCCTGATTGCATTCCGGCAAAATCCTCGTGTTGCAGATCCGGATGAACCGGAAGGGCGTGAGGAAGCAGGGGCCCCCGTGAATCCTGGTAAACAAGCTCAGGACGTTCCGTTTGCCGGTGTTCCCGTCCTAGAGCCTCTTCCCAAGCCCAAGCCACCCGATCGACTGACCGCACAGATGCTGGTGGCTAAATGTGCTCCCAGCGTGGCGATGATTGAATTCGAAAATAGCCGTGGGTCGGGGTTTCTGGTGGACAGCGACCTATTGGCAACCAACGCCCACGTTGTGGGCAATAGGGATAATGCCGTAGTACGCGTTTCATTTCCGTCTGCAGAAGGTGAGAACAAAGGTCCGCTCAACGGCAGGGTCGTTTTCATCGACACGGACAGGGATCTGGCTCTGGTGCGTGTCGAATCCAAACTGCCATTTCTGAAGCTTGGAAACTCGGATCAACTGAACAAGGGTGAAGATATTGTTGTTATCGGCAGCCCCGGTCTTGGGCCAAATAACGTTCTTGTCAATGCGATATCCAAAGGAGTGTACAGCACCACGGTGGATCTTAAGGGCGCTGGTTCATTTTTGCACATGTCGCTTGCGATCAATCCAGGCAACTCGGGTGGACCGGCATTCAACGACCGGGGCGAAGTGGTGGGCATGGTGACAGCCAAGGGCGTCAAAGTTGAAGGTGTGGCGCTGTGTGTGCCAGCCAACGATTTGAAGTTGGCGATTCAAGATTTAAAATAGGCTCTGGAAAGGGCGGTTCGCATGGCCGGGACGCGTGATCCCAATCAGGTGGTGCAGCAGATTCAGGGGTTCCTCCGCAGCAATAATCAGGAGCTGACGCAGGAACTCCGGGAACTGTCGCGGGAGTATGCCGAGTGGGGCCGCCATGCCGCCGATCGTTTGCGTCGTTGCGAGGAATACCTGCACAAGGGACTCCGTTCGGAAGCCGTGCATCATGCGCTTCTCGACCCGCAACTCCTTGAATTGACGGGGATTTTGCAGTTCCCCCAGTATCAACTGTGGGACGAATTGGTAACGCTTTATAATTTGCCTGTTACGCCGCTGAACGCCGTGGCGCCGGAAACGTTGGCTGAGCTCAACCACGCCTTCGCCGAAGAAGAAATTCTGGCTAACGATATGCGGCAGTACCGCCGATTGGTGCTTGAGCAGGCGAGTCTTCTGGAGCGCGCTGAAAAACTGCGGACACTGATGCTGCTGGAGCCTGAGCATCAGGGTTTGCAAGACAACCTTCGTGAAATTGAAAGCGCTCAAATCACAGAAATTCTGGACCAGATTCGGCGCGCCGATCGCGCCAACAAACCTGAAGAAGTGGGCCGTCTTTACCAGATCATAGCCCGAACGGCTTGGTTACATCCGCCATCCGGAGTGATTGTTGAAGAAATTCAACGTGTGTTTCACAAGTATCATGTGCGCATTGTCGACGATTCCATTAAGACTTTAGCCGAACGGATCGTTGCGGCCCATGGCAGGCATGACGCTGGCACACTGACCCATCTGCTGACGGAATGGGATCAGCTAGCGGCCTCCGCGGGGCTGACTCCGGGCGACAGACGCGCTCGGCCAGTCGAGAGTGCTCGGTTATGGGTGCAGCGAGTGCATGCGGAGCAGGATCTGCGTTTGCAGCATGAAATGGCTGTCGCGGAACTGGGCACGGGGGTTGCCACCCTGACAGACATCAAACGACTGTGGACTTTGTACGAGCGTGTGCAATCGTTCAAGGGGCGATTGCCCCGCGGGATTGTGCTTCTGCCGCCTGATCTGGAGCATCGATTCGAAGACGCCACAAGCAGGCTTGAAAAGTCGGCGGATTTCAACCGGTTGATCATTTTGATAGCCACCATTTCGCTGGGTGTGGTGGCATTGGTCGGTTTCCTCGTGTTCATCATGACTCGCTAGGAGTTCCGGCATGTACTATTTGCGGATGCAAGGTCGCGTGACGGGTCCATTTACCATGGACAAGATGAAAGCCCTTCGTGCCAGAGGGATTTTGCAGCCGTTCCATGAACTGTCATCGGACAGGGCCAACTGGCATGCGGCATCCGGTGTTGCTGATCTGTTTCCTCCGGTGGCCGCTGAACCAGTAGCCACCGTGGCAAGTCCCGCGTCGGCTGCTCAACCGCAGGCCGTTCAAGGCCCAGCATGGTTTTACCTTGATAGCCGGAAAGAACGATGCGGTCCTGTTGGCGAGGAAGTGCTGCCTTTCATGATTGAGCGTGGCGAGTTCAATAAAAAAACATTGGTTTGGACATCGGGCATGGCGGAATGGTCTCCGGCTAGCGAGATTTTTCCGAGGCTTTTCAATCAATACGCGTCTTCGGAAAATACAGAAAATAGCGCAGGTTCCATCGGCAAATTGGCATGGTTGATGCAGGGTCGAGCGTTGCTTCTAATTTTTTGGCCAATAATGACGTTTCTGTCAATGTACATCTCGAATGCGATACTTGTCCGCAATCATGATAGGCCGCCAAATCTAATTATTTTATCACAACTTTTGTTTTTTATTCTCCAGGCAATCGTTTCGGTGCTTATTGCTGTTATTTTGCTAAAAATCTCGACGGGTGCTGGGAAGGGTTTTGCTGTGGCAGGTTATATTGAGTTGGCTGGAACCTGTCTTCTTTTTGTGTTTTATTTGGTTTTTTCGCTAATTCTTATGTTTTTTTCAAACAGAGAAGAAAGGAGCTATTTGTTGGTTCCATTGATGGCATCGTATGTATTGTGCCAGCTCGTTTCGATAGGAGCTGCTTTGTCCTTATGCGGTTCGTTAGTCCTATTGGCACGATCCAGAAATCATTGGCTATGGATTCATTTCTCCGGATTGGGTATCATTGCTGCCATAATGTTTCTTAATGTGGCAGCTTTTGGGTGTATAGGAATTGCAGTTGCATCTGATCCTAATGCCGCAATGTTGATTGATCGAAACGCTGATATTCCTGTCATGGCATATTTCTTGACATATTTGTTGTTTTTTGGAAAGTTTCTTGAATTTAATCACTCGCTATTGACACTCCCCATCGCCTCCAGCATGCGCAATACCATGTGAGCCTGCGATTGCCTGTCTAACCTTTCGCCATAAGCTGACGAGATATCCGGAGGACTCTTCCCATGCCACATGTTGCCAGCAGTATTTACGATAGTTCTCCAATTTTCCGTATGGCACGCAAGCAACTCGATGCCGTCGCCGGGGTGGTTGATCTGCACCCCGATGTTTTGGCGCGTATGGCCATGCCGAAGCGCGCGTTGCTCGTGTCTGTTCCCGTGCGTCGCGACGACGGGCATATCGACACATTTGCCGGGTACCGGGTGCAGCACAGCCTGACATCTGGCCCATCCAAAGGCGGCCTGCGTTACCACCCTGCTGTCGATCTGGGTGAAGTTGCGGCGCTTTCCATGTGGATGTCGTGGAAATGCGCCATCATGAACCTGCCATTTTCAGGTGGCAAAGGCGGTATTGCCGTGGACCCATCCACGCTTTCGATGGGGGAACGCGAGCGGCTCACCCGTAGGTACACCGAAGAGGTTCTGTCCATCATTGGCCCAAGGCAGGATGTGATGGCACCAGACATGGGTACCGACGAGCAGACCATGGCATGGATCATGGATACCTATTCCATGAAGGTGGGCTACGCCTGCCCCGAAATCGTCACGGGTAAGCCTGTGGAAATTGGTGGAATTACAGGCAGGCGCGAAGCAACGGGCAGGGGCGTGGTGTTCTGCATCATGCAAGCGCTTGCAGAGATGGAAATTGACCCAGCCCAATCGACCGCGGTTGTGCAGGGGTTCGGCAATGTCGGATCTGTGACATGCCTTGAGCTGCATGCCCGCGGGCTGAAGATTGTGGCTGTGGGCGACAGGGCGGGCGCCATAGCCAACCCATCTGGTATTGATATTCCGGCGTTAAACCAGTTCGTGGCTACTGGCCGTCCGCTAACCGAGTTTCCCGGAGCGAGCGAGATTGCCGCTGATGATTTGTTGACAACGCCATGCACCGTGCTGGTGCCCGCGGCATTAGAGCGTGTGATTCATGCGCAAAATGCCGGCCTTCTGCGTTGCCGCATTTTGGCTGAGGGCGCCAACGGGCCAACCACCCCCGAAGCGGATGCGATTCTGACGGACAGCGGCATCTACATCATCCCCGATGTGCTCTGCAATGCTGGCGGGGTGACTGTGAGCTACTTCGAGTGGGTGCAGGATCTGCAGCAGTTCATGTGGACGGAAGACCAGGTGAACCAAAACCTATCCAAGCTCATGCTGGACGCCTTTGGCCGGGTCCGGGCTTTGGCTCGGTCGCGTTCATTGTCCAACCGTACAGCTGCACTCAGTCTGGGTGTGCAGAAAGTGGCGCGCGAGATGACGCGCCGAGGACTGTTCCCTTAGCCTCCCCGGTTTTGCAAAGCCCGCTATAATTCCCGATGAGAGTTAGCGGCCACCTCAATTGCATCTGGTGGCCGCATGTCCCTGTGGAGATAAGGAACGCCATGACCGCGAATGCTGGTGAAACCCTCGAGTTCAAGACCGAGCTCAAGCAACTGCTGCATCTGATTACCCATTCCCTTTATTCCAACAAGAAAATCGTGCTGCGCGAGCTGGTCAGCAATGCCAGCGATGCCATTCACAAGCTGCGCTTCAATTCGCTCGACAGCGGCGACCTGCTGGGTGACGACAAAGATTTCCGCATTGTCATTGACCCGGATCCCGTGGCTGGCACATTAACGATCCGCGATAACGGAATCGGTATGTCTCGTCAGGCGGTGATTGAAAACCTCGGAACCGTTGCGAGATCCGGCACCAAGGCGTTCTTAGAAAAAGTACGCGAAGCTGGTGAGGCTAAAACACGTCCAGACCTGATCGGCCAGTTCGGCGTGGGCTTTTATTCGTCGTACATGATTGCCGATACCGTTGAAGTGATCACCCGTCAGGCGGGCGACCCTGTCGATGCCGCGACGCGCTGGACCAGCGATGGCCAGGGTGAATTCACGGTGGTGGCCACAGAAAAGGCGGGGCGTGGCACGGATGTGATTCTTCACCTGAAGGATTCTGAAAAGAAGGAATTCACCAATACTTATGAACTGCGCGAGATTGTGCGCCAGTTTTCCGACTTCCTTGAGACGCCCATCTACTTGGTAGAGATGCGTACGCCCGAGGAAGAAGAGGAAGATGAACCCGCTGAAGGTGAAGAAGCCAAGGCGGAAGAAACCGAAGAGGAAAAGCCCGAAAAGGCGCCTCCCGTTCCTGTTCGCACCGAGGTGCAGGTCAACACGCAGAAGGCGTTATGGTTGCGTCCGAAATCTGAAGTAACACCCGAGGAATATCAGGGTTTTTACCAGCAGATTGGCCAAGACATGAACAAACCGGCGCGCGTGATTCATTACGCTGCCGAGGGGCGTCACGAATACCGTGTGCTGCTGTTCGTTCCATCGGAACGGCCGTACTGGTTCGATATGTCCGAACGCGAACATGGCCCGAGGTTGTACATTCAGCGCGTGCTGATTATGGAACATTGCAAAGAGCTTTTGCCTCGGTACTTGCGCTTTGTAACCGGTTTGGTGGATTGTTCCGACCTGCCTCTGAACATCTCGCGCGAAATCCTGCAGCACAACGACACGTTGGAAGCTATTCGCAAAGATCTGATTCGCGAAATCTTCAAAGCGTTGCGCGATCTGCGGGAAAGTGAACTTCCCGCGTACGAAACGTTTTTCAAGGGCTTTGGCACCACCTTGAAAGAAGGCGTTCGCGAAGACCATGAAAACCGGGAGAAGGTCGCTGATCTGCTCCTTTACCCGTCGCTGAATACGCCGGTTGGCGAGCACACCACGCTCGAGCGTTATATTGCCGCTATGCCGGAAGGTCAGAAGGATATTTACTACTTGACGGGCGATTCCGACGCGATGCTGCGCGCGTCTCCCAAGCTCGAGGCATACCGAGCTAAAGGCCGCGATGTCCTGTTCATGATCGATGCGGTCGACGAGTACATTCTTCCCTCGTTGTCGACCTTCAAGGGCAAGTCGCTTCGTTCGGCAGACTCTGAAAAGGCTGCTGAAGAAGTGGCATCGCCCCCGCCCGAACCGGGTGAATTCGCCCCGCTGCTCGATCATTTGAAGAAAGAGCTGACGGAGGTATCCGATGTTCGGCTTTCAAGTCGGTTGATCGACTCGCCGGCGTGTTTGGTTACACCCTCAGGCGGCATGTCGGGGCACCTGGAGCGATTGCTCGACCGCATGGGGCAGGGTGACCGTCCGAAGACCAAGCGCATCCTAGAGTTGAATGCTGGTCACGCCGCTGTTCTGGGTATCAAAAAGATTTTTGAAGCTAACGCGGAAGATGTCCGCGTTGCTGCCAATGCCCGTTTGCTGGTGGATCAGGCGATGCTAGCTGACGGTTCACCTGTGGAAGATCTTGCTGGCATGGCCAAGCGCCTGGGCGACCTGATCGCGCGCGATGCCCGCTAAATGAAACGCTGATTTTGGCTGTAGCTTAATTGCGGGCCAATGCCACTTCGTTAACCGTGTTGGAGTGTTCCTCCAACGCGGTTTTTTTATGAGCCAGCATTCACGCGGACATGGTTGACATATGAGGCGTGCCATGCACCAATAGAAACTCCCGCACTGAGCCACTTCGAGGTTTTCATCATGCAGTTGTTCTTTTTGGCTGGAATCGCCTGTGCATTGATGTCGGTTCCTCAGGACAACGTGCTGCGCGCTGGCGCTGCAACCAGCAATATCACGCCGCAATTGGGGCTTGGCATTATTGGTGGATTTGTGCCTTTTCCGGGTACTCATGTTCACGATGAACTTCATGCCCGCTGCATGGTGCTCGACAACGGTCAAGGCAAGGTTGTTTTGGTGGTTTGCGACCTTTTGGGCATGGACCGACAGGTCAGCGAGCAGGCCCGGCAACTGATTGAAAAGGATCTGGGAATCGGGCAAGACCGTGTGTTGATCTGTGCCACGCACACGCATTCCGCAGCCAGTGCCCTTGGCACAGACCCGCGTCTGAACAGCCAGACTATGGACGAATACCAGCGTTTTGTGGTGTTGAGGATTGTGGATGGTGTCAAGCGCGCGGTCAACCTGCTGCGCCCCGCGGAAATCGCCCATGGGACTGTGGATATTCCAGAGCATCTGTTCAACAGGCGCTGGTACATGAAGCCGGGAACCATGCCTGCTAATCCTTTCGGCGGCATCGATAAAGTAAAAATGAATCCACCGGCAGGAAGCAAAGATCTTCTTGAACCGGCAGGTCCAACGGATCCGGGTGTTTCGTTTTTGGCAGTTCGCGAAGTGGGTGGCGGCAAGCCGATAGCCTTGTTCACGACCTATTCACTTCACTATGTCGGTGGTGTGGGCAACGGCCATGTTTCCGCAGATTACTTTGGTGTGTATTCCGAGGCACTGGCGGAAAAGCTGGGCGCGGTGAATCAGTCGCCGCCGTTTGTGGGCATGATGGCGAACGGCACCAGTGGCGACATCAACAACATTAATTTCAGAACACCCAGACCTGCCAAAAAGCCCTACGAGCAGATGGAATATGTGGCGCGCGATGTTGCCGCCAAGGTTGCCGATGCCGCCGGGCGCGCTTCCTACAAAAATACCGCGCGGCTGGATGCCCGATACACAGAACTGCCTGTAGCCAGCCGCAAACCAGATGCCCAACTGATGGCATGGGCCGCCAAAACCATTGCCGATCCGACGCTGGACCCTGCCAAAGGGAACCTTTCAGCTATATACGCCCGGCGGACCGCGAGAATGGCCGAGCAACCCGCCACGCTGAAAATGCCGCTGCAGGTAGTGCGGGTGGGTGATGTGGCATTGGCCACCATGCCTTGCGAGGTCTTTTGTGAAATTGGTCTCGAATACAAAAAACGCAGCACCATTAAGCCGGCCTGGATGGTGTCGCTGGCGCATGGGTATTACGGCTACTTGCCCACGCCCCGTCATCATGCGCTGGGCGGTTACGAGACCTGGATGGGGACCAACAGGCTTGAAATTAAGGCTTCCGATATTATGCTGGAACAGTTGCTGAAGATGACGGAAGAGATCGCTCGGTGAGGTGCTCTGCAATGGCCCTTAAGCCCGCTTAGACCTTTGCTGCAGGTATTCAAGCAAGGCGTCGCCAAAGTTGACGCTTGTGTCCATGGCGACGTAATCGATCTGCGCCTTGTGGCAGGCGTCGCGGTACGTTTCCTGAAACCCTGCCAAGGCACTGAGATAGTCGCTGCGGATGGAATCGGCATCGAGGATCAGTTTCTGGTCCGATTCCACATCCTGGAATTCACAATAGCCTTCAAACGGAAAGCGACGTTCGGCTTCGTCGAGAATATGGAAAAGAATTATGTCATGCCCGGCGTGGCGCAGGCGCATCATGCCGTCGATAATGGGCTGTGGATCAGCAAGTAAGTCTGAGACAATAACAATAAGCCCCTTACCACGGGCCACTGTGGCCAATTGCATCAGGCAATCGCCCATTTTCACCTCGCCAGATGGCGTGAGGTTGGCAAGAAACGAGAGAATAGAAGCCAATTGCGTGCGTGTGGCCTTGGGGCGTAGCACGGTTTCAATGCGCTCGCCACATACCGCCAAACCCACCGGATCCTGCTGGTGGATCATCAGGTGGGCCAAGGCTGCAGCCAAACTGATACCATATTCGAATTTGGTCAACTCTTGGCGGTAGGTCCAGCCCATACTGGCGCTTCGGTCTACTACCACCCACCCCTGCATGGTGGTCTCGGCCTTGAACTTCTTGACATAATATTTCTCGGTTTTGGCGTAGACGCCCCAATCGATATCCTTGATGTCGTCGCCCGGGACATATTTGCGGTGTTCGGAAAACTCAACCGAAAAACCCTGAAACGGGCTGCCATGAAGACCGGATAGAAACCCTTCCACAATGAAACGGGCGCGCAGGTCAAGCCGGCTGATAGTCCGGATCACATCCGGCCTGAGATAACGCTCTGTACCCGCCATGGCTGAACTCCCGGATCAATACTCCTGCAAGACCTTGGTGCCACCTGCATCGTACAGGCCTTCGCCATCGGCTTGCCAGAGGCCATCGAGTTTTTCGGCAAGGAGTTGGCAGACTCCAGCCGCAATTTTTTCGATGGCAAGGTCATCTGCGGCGGCAAGGGGGCGCCGCAAGGTGAAGAACTGCTGAGTCTGGATGACACGTTCCATCAGCTCTTCAACACGATCGGAATAGTCGCACGTTTCCACCCACGCGGCCCAGGTGTTCAGGTCGCGACGTACCCCTTCCTCGGTAACCAGATAACGGTCAAGATTGAGAATGGCGCCATCGGGCAGGCGCAGTTCACAGGAAAACCAGCCTGCTGTATCAGCACCAAAGTGGCAGGTTGTTCCAGGATGAATATCCTGAGCCAGCTCCGCGAGGTCTGTTGGGTTGATCGCCGCATCGGATCGTGCAAAAACGCGGTACCAAAGGCTCATGGTGTCGCCATGCTTTCAAAATGAGGCGGGGCGCCATGGTCAAGGCGCCCCGCAACCAAAATAGTAACAGATCGTAAATCAGGGTGCTGAAATCAGGGCATCCACAGGGTCGCCCTGCAGGCCGCGCATGAACAGAATCAGGTCTTTCTTCTCATCTGGCGTCAGCAGCAGCTTGCGGGGAATAACAGCGGATTTCCCGGCCTTGGCAGCGTCGCGTTCGGAATCGGCGTCGCGCATTTTACCATCCAAATGCGGATTCAGGTTGCCACCACGGTTGTAAAGATCCACCACAGCCTCAAGGCTAGTTTCACTTCCATCGTGCATGTACGGTGCTGTACTGAGCAACTGCCTCAAGCCCGGGGTCTTGTAGGCACCCACATGTGCCGCATCCTTGTGTCCGGTTGGCTGGGCACCGTAACGGCCCAAGTCGGCACTGACCCATTGTCCTTCCTTGGCGCCAACACCCAAATTATGGAAGGCATTGTCGGTGTAGTTATCACCAACATGGCACGAGGCGCAGCGGGCCTTATTGAAAAACAGATTACGGCCATTAGCAAGCGATGCCGCGACCTGAGAAACCTTGGCAGGCTCAGAACCCACTTCCAGAGTCAGAGCTGACAGGGCTTCTGCATCCTTGGCGGCAATGGCAGCTTTCAACACCTTGGCATAATCTGCCGCGTTGGGTTCCAGTTTGCCGCCACCATCTTCTTCAACGCGTTCGCGCATGGCCAAGTCGGCGCGGTCAACAACGGAGTTTCCGGTGAGCACAAGACGCTCGTAAACGCCAATGGCTTTGGCGATGGCGTCGCGGGTGGGGGCGGTTCCGAATACCCGGGCAAACGACTTCACGTATTCGGGCTTGGCCTTGATGCGTTCGACAGCCTTGAACCAGGCATTGCCTTTGCCATCGTGCATTTCAGAGGGATTTTGTGGTGGGCCTTGAGCCTGCTCTTCCAAAGACGCGGCGCGGCCATTCCAGAACTGCAGGCTATTGAAGCCTGAATTGTAGACAGTTGGCGCGTTCATGCCTCCCTTTTGCTCGAAGATGCCCGTGGAGGTTGTCAATTGGTCGGAGTAACCCAATTGTGGGTTGTGGCACGAGGCGCATGAAACCTTGTTGTTGGCAGAAAGAATCGGGTCGAAATAAAGCTTCTTGCCCAGCATCACCTTTTCGGCTGTCAGTGGGTTTTCTGCTGGAATTGATGGTGCCGTGTTCAGGCCGAGTGGCACCTTGATGAAAACACCCTGACGGGTAACCTTCTCGCCCGTAGATGGATCCACCGACTCAACCGGCGCAACATTCCAGAACTTCTTCAGCGCACCCCAAACCTCGGGTTTGCGCGCATCGCGTACCACCAGCACGATTGGCTGTTGGTCTTTGTAAGGAGTCAGCAACGATGGGTTTGGAATCTGAGATTCCGATGCGGCAAGAGCCGCGGCTTCGGGCTGCGCGGCATCCGCGGCGCGAACTTCAGTAACACAAGCCACTGTGGCCACAAGGGCACAGGCAATGGCAGAGAGTCGAGTCATCAACATTCTGGTCTTTCTCCCTTGTTAAGCAAAAAATCAGCGGCGGCCTGATCGGCCGTACTGTTCAACCTTGGGTTCTGCGACGGCATCCAAGAGCATCTGCACAATGTCCTCGGCTTTCTTGCCCTCAGCTTGCGCCTGGAAGTTTACTCCCATGCGGTGGCGCAACACGGGCTCCGCAGCCCGCTTGATGTCGGCCAACGAAACACTATAGCGTCCATCCATGGCCGCAAAAGCTTGGCCCGCCCGCACGAGGTTTTGTCCCGCGCGGGGGCCGGCGCCAAAATCGATCCATTTTGTTATAAATGGAGGCGCCTCAGGGGTGCCTGGTCGCGTTGCACGAACCAATCGCGCCACGTAATCCAGCACAAATTCTCCCACCGGAACGCTGCGCACCAGCTTCTGGAGGTTCAAAATAGCCTTGGAACTCAGAACACGCCTGAGTTCCGGCTGTTCATCCTTGGTGGTTGTTGCCAGGATTTTCTTTTCCTCTTCCAAACTCGGATAATCAACCCGCACTGTAAACATGAACCGGTCGAGCTGGGCTTCAGGCAACGGATAAGTTCCTTCCTGCTCGATTGGGTTTTGCGTGGCGATCACGAAAAACGGGTCGGGCAGCTTGTACGTTTCCTGACCGGCGGTCACTTCCTTTTCAGCCATGGCCTGCAGGAGTGCCGCTTGGGTCTTGGGCGGTGTTCGGTTGATTTCATCTGCTAGCAGGATGTTGGCAAAGATGGGGCCTTTGACAAACCGGAACTCACGCCTGCCCGACGATTCATCCAGAACCATGGTTCCGGTGATGTCGGAAGGCATCAGGTCCGGTGTGAACTGGACTCGCTTGAAGGATAGCTCCATGATTTGGCTAATACTGCTCACCAGCAAGGTTTTAGCCAAGCCGGGCACGCCAATCAAAAGGCAATGTCCGCGGGTGAACACCGCCGCCAGAATCTGCTCGATGACGTCGGATTGCCCGACAATCACCTTGCGAAGTTGCTCCATCATCTCCTGGCGCGACTGCGCAAACTGCTGGAGGTATTCGGTAATCTTGTCGGAACTCACGGCGGCGTTCCCTGATGTAAATGGAAGACAAATTTATTCTACTAGAATAATGTGCAACTGCCTTGGCTTTCCGCGATTCGATTCTTTCTCCCGCTCTTTGACAGTCTATTGTAGTTGGTATGCAGACCTGTGACAGGGAGGTGGCTGATGGATGAGCAAGTGCCAGTACGACCTGCATGGGGCCTCTGGCAACTCAACCCCCGATTTTACCGCCGGCCCCTGCGGCCCCCAGTTTATCAAGAGCTCTACTGGGTCTTTGGTTTTGAGATCGTGGCTACCATAGCATTAGGACTCACTATTTATTACCTTTCGATCGCACCGGGTCTTGAACGAAGGCGCATGCAAATGGAAATCTATTTCAAGATGCGCGATCGCCCCACTCCTGCTCGTTCCGGTGGTGAGAGTCCCTTGCGCTGAATATCCAATTCGTCCTGAAAGGCTTTGATCATGATGCTCTTTCTGTTTCTGACCTTGGTCGGTCCCTTGCAGGCTCCAGATTCAAGTTCAAGGCAGGCATTTGCGCCCATCGTGGAAGCATGCAAAAAAGCGAACGACAAGGTCACACGCCATGTCCTTGACAATGGTTTGGAAGTCTATTTGGTGCCGGTGGAACGGGCCCCCACGGTGACAACCATGCTGGTTTACCGCGTGGGTAGTGCCGATGAAAAACTCGACCAAACCGGATTGTCGCATTATCTCGAACACCTGATGTTCAAGGGAACCGACAAGCTGATGCCCGGCGATATCGACCGCATCACACTTCGTCGTGGAGGAGCCAACAACGCGTTCACTTCGGAAGACATCACGGCATACCATTTTGATTTTGCGGCAGACCGTTGGGAAGAAGCGTTGAAGATCGAAGCGGACCGGATGCGTAACTTACGAATCGATGAAAAACATGAATTCGAGCAGGAAAAAGGCGCAGTCATTGAAGAATTGAACCGTGGAGATGACCAACCTTGGGAGTTGGAGCAAAAAACGCTGCTGCCACTGCTCTTTGGACCTGATGCGCCCTATGGCCATCCGGTAATTGGTGAAAAAAGTCACGTGAAAGATGCCACAGCGGCGGTGATCAAGGCGCACCACGACCGTTGGTACCACCCCAACAACGCCGTGCTGATTGTCGCGGGCGGTATCGAACCCGTTGCGGCTCTGGCAACAGTTCAGCGTCATCTGGGCGCTATCCCCCGTGGCATTCTGCCAGAGCGGCCCAAAACGCCGACAACTCTGCCGGTATTGCCAACTAAAAAAATGATGAAGTCAAAATTCGATGTCACACGTTTGGTATTGGGGTACCGCTCCATTTCTGGCGGCCATGCCGATGAGGCTGCCATCGATTTTTTGGCAACAATCCTAGCAGAAGGCCGCACATCTAGGCTCTACACACGGATGGTGGAAGACGATGGTTTGGCCGCTGAGGTTTCCGTATCGCATAGTGCCGGAAGGCACCCTGGATGGTTGCAGTTGCAGGTCGAATTGCTTCCCGATACCGAACTAAAGGTAGCAGAAGATGCGCTCTTTGAGGAAATTGAAAAACTGCGAGATCAGCCTGTGTCGCCCAATGAATTGGAAAGGGTTCGCCGCAAATTATTGGCTGCCATGGTGTTTGAGCAGGAAACCGTGCATGGACGGGCCATGGGAGTGGCGCTGGGTGTGGTCGATGGCGGCTTACCCCGTCTGAAAGGTTATATCGACGCTGTCGCCCGCGTGTCGGCACCAGATATCCTGCGCGTGGCCAAAACCTATTTGGCGGCAGACCACCGTGCCATGGTGATCTCACGTCCAGCTTCCGCATCGGCATCGGCTAAGCCGGGGAGCTATCGTTCAAAAAGTAGAGCACTCCTGCATGGGCGGAAAGAATACAAGCAGTCACAGCCAGCCATCGTTAATTCCAATCCCCTCGGTGGTGCGAAAAAAGTGGTATTGCCCAATGGGATGGTAGTTTGGCTTCTCGAACGCCGAGGGCTTCCTGTCATTGCTGCCGGGGCTAGCTGGCATGATCTTCGCTTGTACGAACCGGCGGAAAAGGCTGGATTAGCGTCTCTGACGTGCTCCCTCCTTGAAGAGGGGTCCGACGGGCGCACAGCGCGTGAATTTGCCGCATCGGTGGAAGATCTGGGCGCGCAGATGGAATTCGACGGATCGGGCGCTTCGCTCATGGCACTTTCGAAAGATCGCGAAAAGGCGCTGGGCCTTATGTTGGCTGCACTCGATAGGCCTGATTTTCCCATGGACTCCTTTGAACAGATGCGGGAGGGCCAGTTGGCGGTCATTCTCAATAGCGAAAAAGATGGGATGATCCGGGCCAAGCAAGCTCTCAACCGTTCCATTTATGGAGCCAAGCATCCGCTGGGTCGGTCCAGCATCGGCACACGCGCCACTGTTGAGGCTTTGGAACTGGATGACTGCAAGAGTTTTCATGCCCGCGTGATGACTCCCGACAACCTCACACTGGCCGTTGTCGGCGATTTTGACACTGGTGATATGGAGCAACTGCTGATCAAGCTGACACGTGAATGCAAAGCGCGCAAGGCACCCGCGAAGCTGAAATTGCCAGCAATTCCTGCCCCCAAGGCATCGAAAACATTTATATCGCTGCCGGGATCTGCACAGTTGCAGTTCTTCATGGGACATGCTGGCATAACCCGCGATCACCCGGATTTTCATGCTTTGCTGGTGATGGATCATGTGTTGGGAACTGGTCCGGGATTCACAGACAGGCTCTCGGGGCGCCTGCGTGACCGGGAGGGCTTGGCTTATACCGTGCGCGCCGAAATTTGCTCATCATCCGATCTTTTACCGGGTATTTTCGCCTGTTACATTGGCACCGATGCGAAAAATTTGCAGCGTGTGGAAGCGGAATTTCTAGAGGAAATCGCGCGTCTGCGTAAGGAACTGGCCACGAAGGATGAAGTGGAAGATGCCAAAAGCTATTTGCTGGGCAACTTGCCATTCCGCTACGACGGTGTCACTGCCTTGGCGGAGCAACTTCTTTTTGTGGATCGCTTCGGTTGGAAAGAAGATCATCTTGAACGGTTCAGCAAGGCAATTGCCGAAGTGACTCCAGAAATGGTTCGCGCAGTTGCGCAGAAGCACATTCTGCCGGCAAAGTTGCACCTCGTGGCGGCAGGTGCCATCGACAAAAATGGCGAGCCATTGAAATAGCTGCGCCTTTGAGGTGTGCATTCAATTAAGTGTTGTGCAATCCACGCCAATCAGGAGATTGGCGTGCCATGACGATGCTGTGCTATAAGGATATTTGTATATGACTGCGCCGGAGCTAGTAGGTGCAGTTTTCAATTAGCCGTTAGATTGGTAAATATCATCAAGTTGGTGGGAGCTCGACGACGGTTTTGGCTTGAGAGGTGGCCCAATGGCCCCTCCCTTCATGAGGAACCATTGGTTGAAATGGCAGAAAATAATGTATTATTGAACGAAGGGTGGTCACGTCGTTCAGGGCTTTTCAAAACACCATTGCGATTGGCGGCATGCCAAAAATTTCCCGTTATTCGAAAAATGCTACGGTCCTCACGGTGTTCAAGTAATGAATCAATGATGCCACCGCTGGTTTCGATGCCATGCGGTTCGCATTTTTCATTGACATCTGATGATGCTTGCCCAATTATAGTGACAATCTATCTATTTCGGCAGAGACAACCTTATGTGGAAGCATTACGCAGCTTGGTCCAGCGAGCCTTTTTCCCTGTTGCTTGCGTATCCTGAATCTTTCCCGCGCTAATTGCGGCAGCGACTGTCCAATCGTGTCACCCAGAATTTTATCCTTCTGTGGTTAAGCCCTTTTGTTGCCCACATTCCTTCATAGCCAAGGATTCCACTCATGAAGAACCGCATCCTCGGTCGTTCCACCCGTCGCCTGCTGATCGAACGCCTCGAGGATCGGGTCACCCCAGCGATCAGCATTTCGGTGATAGACGGCAACGGCATGTCTGCGATCGCCTTCACTGGTGATGGAACTAACGACAGCCTCCAACTGACGGTGGGAACCGGCGGCGTGCTGCAGCACAACCTGTCGGGCTACGCCTCCGATGCAGACTTGGACAAGAACACCGCCGGCGTGCAGTCGCGGACGCTGTCGCAGATCAGCCAACTGACAATCGACCTTCAGGGTGGAACAGATAGCCTCGACCTGACCTCGGTGGCCGTCGCAGGGGCGCTAGTCTCGGTCGAGTCATTGACGATCCGCTTGGCGGACAGCGAGTCTAGCGGCGACATCGCTGTGACCAATAGCGCCTTAAGCGTTACCGATGTTCCGGCCCAATACGCGTATTCGTGGTCCGGCGGCACTTCAGTAAATGCCTATGGCGGCAGCGGTGCCAATGTGATTGATTGCAGTGCTTTTAATTTGGGATCAGTGACGTTGTATGGCGGTTTGGGCAACGACACATTATTGGGGGGAGGTTTGTCGGATGATTTGCGGGGTGGTGAGGGTGATGATGTTTTGGAGGGTAATGGCGGGAACGACAGTTTGTATGGAGACGGTCTTTATAGTGGAGCAGGCACGGGTAATGACACATTGAGGGGTGGAGAAGGTAATGATGCTCTGTATGGTGACGACTATTATTATGGGGGCACCGGTAATGATGTTCTGGAGGGCGGAGAAGGCGACGACACGATTTATGGGCATGGCGGCCAGAACACGATTGTTGGTGGTGGTGGGACTGACACGGCGCGATTTTCGGCGAGTCAGGTCAGGCTGACGAACGAGGATTTGGAAATCAATGGTGTGCTGTATGTGGGTCACGGTATTGAGAGTTTCACGATTGACGGTACAGATGGTAATGACCTGATTGATTGCAGTTCTTTTGGTTTGGGATCAGTGACGCTATATGGGCTTGGAGGCAATGACAGGCTGTTGGGTGGTGGTGGCGATGACAGGATCGAGGGTGGTGACGGGGATGATGAGATTGATGGTGGTGATGGGAATGATTCCCTTGTTGGCGATGCCAGTTGGGACAGTCGATTTATTGGGAATGACACGATACGAGGTGGTCGAGGGAACGATACGATAAAAGGCGACAATTCGAATTACTGGGGTGATTTCGGGACAGGGAATGACAACCTCGACGGCGGTGAAGGCGACGACACGATTGTGGCAATGGGTGGCAGTAATGTAATGACAGGTGGATTGGGTACGGACAATGTCAGTTTTACTGCGCAAATAGTGATGGTGTCGAATGATCGTATGGTTGTGGATGGTGTTGAGGTTGGATCGCATTTGTTTGAGACATTTGTAATAACAGGTACAGATGGGAACGACATTATTGACTGTAGTTTGTTTTCGAGCGGAATCGTCACGCTATATGGGCTTGGAGGCAATGACAGGCTGTTGGGTGGTGGTGGCGATGACAGGATCGAGGGTGGTGACGGGGATGATGAGATTGATGGTGGTGATGGGAATGATTCCCTTGTTGGCGATGCCAGTTGGGACGGTCGATTTATTGGGAATGACACGATACGAGGTGGTCGAGGGAACGATACGATAAAAGGCGACAATTCGAATTACTGGGGTGATTTCGGGACAGGGAATGACAACCTCGACGGCGGTGAAGGCGACGACACGATTTATGGGCATGGCGGCAATGACATCCTGCGCGGAGGCCTGGGCAGGAACACCCTCAATGCCGGTGACGGTGACGATGTACTGTTAAACTACTCCACCGGCAGCCTGACCGCTGGCAACGGTGACGATCGGGCTTTTCTACTTGCCACTTCCGGTAACGACACCATCGTGATCAGCGCCACAACCGTGTTGGTCAATGGCGTCAGCCTGCCTTATTCTGATCTGGAGCGTCTCACGATCGACACGCTGGGCGGAACCGATACCGTCACCATTTCCGGAACCGTTTCGCTAAACTACGAGATTGTTACCGCCACGCCGATCATCAACACAGGTGCCAAGGCTGTGGTTTCCGATGGCCGGTTCCAGCGAACTGCCTCGTTCCGTGACGATGGCGATGGCCAAGTCTGGACCGCCACCATCGACTACGGCGATGGAACCGGCACAAAGCCACTAATACTCAACACGGATAAGACCTTCGCGCTCGACCATCTTTACATTCTGCCGGGCACCTACCAGGTGACGATCTCGGTGGACGACAACAGCCTCAACCGCGGTTATGGATTATTCACGGTTCAAGCCAACACGCTCGGAACCAACCAGGTGGCCGCTGGCAGCATCGAGGCGGATGGGGCCAGCCAAACCTGGCAGTTCACGGCCGATTCCCGGCGGCAGTACGATTTTGTTGTGCATCCGGGCGTGGCTGGTGCCCTTAGGCCTTCCTCGCCCACGCTCAATTGGGCGAAGGTGACGGTCACAGACATGGCCGGTGCGGTAATCGCCATGGCTGAGTCGTCTTCCTCCGGGGTGGAAATTGCCCTTAAGGGGCTCGTGTTTCCCAACGCGGGCACCTACCGTGTCACCGTGCAGGCGGCAACCAGCCAACTCCATGCCACGGGAGAATACGTTGTCGGTGTTTACGACTCCACGCCGCTCATCCGCTCGCTTGAACTCAACCGCCGGTATTCCGGAACCATCCAGACCCGGTCGGGGAATGACCGGTTCTTGTTCAATGCCACCGCGGGCCAGCAGGTGAGGCTGATGCTGGATGCCGCATCGAGCGGCGGCATCACCTACAGCCTGAAGGGGCCCGGCGGCTGGTCGGGCTTTAGCGACGCCACCGCCAGCTCGGCCCTCATCAACCTGCCCGCCTCGGGTGCCTATCAGCTCGAGGTGCGCGGAACGGCGGGCCTGGTACGCGGCACCTACGGCCTGCAGTTGGAGGAGAACATCCCCGCGCCGGTGGCGCTCGGCGTTGAAATCACCGGAACGCTGGCGGGCCAGTCGGGTGCCGCAAGGCTGTACCGGTTCCAAGTGGATGAAACCGGTCCCCTCGTGGTCCGGCTGAATGATGTTTCGTTTCGTAACCTCAATGAACTTTATCTGCGTCAGGGAGTGGCACCCACGCGGTCGGATTACGATGCCCGATTTGAGGGGCGTTCGGCTCCCGACCAATCGATCTATCTGCCGCGCGTTGTGACAGGAATTTTTTACGCGCTGGTGTATGGCGACAACGTCGTTGAATCATCCGACTTTTCGCTTGTTGCCCAGCAGGTGCGACTGGCCATTCGCTCAGTCAGTCCCGCCAGCAGCAGCACGGCCATCACCACCACACTCACGGTGAAAGGAATCGGGTTTGTTTCCGGTTTGTCGGTGGCTCTGGTAGCCGGTAACGGCACCGCCTATCCGGCCACGGCATGCGAAGTGGATTCGTTCGAGCAACTGACGGCGTCGTTCGCGCCGGGTACGGTTCCAGCGGGGCAGTACACGCTGCGCGTCACCGCGCTAGGCGGGCTGGTGGCGGAGCAGGCGGCAGCGGTGACCCTCGCCGAATCGGGCCAGGCCCAGTTCAAGACCCGGCTCATCCTGCCCAACGCGGTGGGTTGGCATATGACCAGCCAGATGAGTGTGGAATACACAAACACCGGAACCGCTCCCATGGCGGCCCCGCTCGTGTACTTCACCGCTCAGGTGACGGATGCCGCCGGTAAAAAATATCAAAATGGCCTCTTCACGCTAGATGCCTCGCGGGTGTCTCAGGGTTTCTGGACCAGTTCGCTTCCAGAAGGGTTTTCGCATTCGATCCAGTTTTTGGCCAGCGGCGCCACCCCGGGCGTGCTGATGCCCGGCGAGACCGGCAGCGTGACGATTTACTACGCTGGTTGGCAACAACCTTGGTTGATTGGCAGAAATTTTGAATTTTTCGCCGCGCCCATGTTTACCACCGACACCACGCCGATTGACTGGGCTGGCATGAAGGAGTCGATGCGGCCGGCGCGGATGCCCGCCGCGGCGTGGAATGTGGCGTTTACCAATTTCACCGCGCAGGTTGGGGGCACATGGGGCGGCTTGGTGCGCGTGCTCAACGAAAACGCCACTTACCTGGCGCGCCTGGGCCGCGATGTGCGCGACATGAACGACTTGATCGGCTACGAACTGATGCAGGCCCGCGGCATCCAGCCGATCGGCGCCTTAGGCGGCGCCATCGATGCCTCCGCCGAGGCCCCCGGGCTGACCATCGCGCTGGGCCGGTCGTTCGACAATTCCCTTTCCGGCCGCAACACCGAAGGCCCCTTCGGCATGGGCTGGCAGTTATCAGGCGGGTGGGACCTGCGCGCCGAGACGTCCGCCGACGGCACCATCACGATCTCAAGGCCCGGCAGCGCGGGCGCCCGCATCTTCCAGCCCGACAGCCGCGCGGGCCGCGGCTACTTCGCCCTGCCCGGCGACCGCGGCAGCATTAGCAGAGCCGCCGGCAATACGCTGGTTCTCACCGAGGCCGGGGGCGCGCGCGTCGAGTTCGATGCCGGCGGCCGGGTGCGTTCCGTCACCGATGTCAACGGCAAAACCATCACCGCCACCTTTGCCAACGGCCGGCTCACGCGCCTGGCGCATGCCGGCGGGGCGTTCGTCTCCATCGAATACACCGCCGCCGGCCGCGTGGCGCGCATGGCCGACTCGGTGGGCCGCTTGACCACCTACGCCTACGATGCCGCCAATCTGCACCTGCTTTCCGCCACGCATTCCGATGGCCGGGTGGTGCGCTACGAGTATGTCACCGGGCAGGGCGCGGCGCGGGAACACGCGATGGCCTCCATCACCGGCCCCAGCGGCGTGAAACAGGTGTTCGCGTACGATGCCCAGGGCAGGCTCGTTTCCACCGGGCAGCCCGATGGCAGCGAAACTACCACCATCAGCTACGACGCCTTCGGCACCCTCTCCTTCAGTACCCCGGCCAGCGACACCATGCCGGCCAGCACCACCCGCCGCTGGATCGACCACGAAGGCCGCGTGGCCAAGCAGCAGGACGCGCTCGGCGCCATCACGCGCTTTGAATACGACGCTCAGGGTAACCTTGCGCGCCTGACCGATTCCGAGGGGCGCGTGGTCTCTTCCACGCGCGACGCGTCGGGCAACATTGCCAGCGTGACTGATGCCATGGGCTTCACCACCCTGTTCCGGCACGACAACCCGCTCAACCGCCTCACCTCGTTCACCGACGCGCTGGGCCGAACCACCTCCTACGGGTACGACACCAAAGGAAACATCACCACCATCACCGATGCCGCTGGCAACACCGACAGGTTCACGGTGAACGCCCTGGGCGATGTGGCCACCGCCACCAACGCCCGCAACCAGACCACCGCCTACGCCTACGACGCCACCGGCAGGCTGACCCAAAAGACGCGGCCCGACGGTTCCCTGGTCTCGTTCACTTACGACACGCGCGGCAACCTGCAAACCATGACCGACGCCACGGGCATCACGCGTTATACAGTCGATCAGCAGACCGACCGGCTGAGCCGCATCGAGACGCCCGACGGGCACTGGCTGTCGTTTTCCTACTGCACCTGCGGCCGCCGCACCGGCACAGTGGACGACCTCGGCTACGCGCTGGCCTACCACTACGACGCCGCGGGCCACCTCACCTCGGTAACCGACAGCGCCAGCGTGACCCAGGTGGCCTACGCCTACGACACCAACGGCATGGTGCGGACCAAGACCTTGGGCAATGGCGTGGTGACCACCTACGCCTACAACGCCAACGGGCAGGTTCTGTCGCTGGTGAACCGGGCCTCGGCAGGCGGAGAGATCCTATCGAAATTCGAATACATTTACGATATCCGTGGCTTGCGCACCAGCATGACCACGCTGCAAGGCACCTGGAACTACACCTACGACGACAACGGCCAGTTGCTGTCGTGGCGGGCGCCCACGGGCGAGAGCGAGCAATACACCTACGATGCATTGGGCAACCGGCTGGGGGTGACCACCGTGGGAGGCGCCTCGCAGGCCACAGCCAACACCGTCAACGCTCTCAACCAGTTGGTGTTCGACGCTCGCACCAATACCCGCTACGAATACGACCGCGATGGCAACCTGGTGCGCGAGACGGCGGGCGACGGCACCGTCACCCAGTACACCTACGATGCCGACAACAACCTCGTACGGATCCAGCGGGGCGCGAGCGTGCAAACCTACGCCTACAACGGCCTGGGGCAGATGGTGGCGGCCACGCGCGACGGCAACCAGACACGCTACCTGATCGACCCGGCCGGCTATGGCAACATCGTGGCGGAGTACGACTCCGCAGGGGCGTTGGCGGCCCGCAATGTGCATGCCGGCGGCCTGGTCAGCCGATCGGCGGGCGGTACGACGGGGTATTTCACCTTCGATGTGATGGGCAACACGAGCGAGGTGACGGGCGCCTTGGGAGCGGTGCTCAACCGCTATGTGCACGCGCCGTTCGGCACCCAGTTGCTGGCCCAGCAGTCGTTCACGAACCCGTTCCAGTTCACCGGCCAGTACGGCGTGATGCGGGAAGCCAGCGGCTTGGATTTCATGCGCGCAAGGTTTTACGATTCGGATACGGGGAGGTTTGTTGAGCAGGATCCGATTGGAATTAGAGGAAACGATTTCAACTTTTACCGATATAGCGCGAACATTCCATCTGCCATATCGGATCCTGCAGGTCTTTTTATACCTTTAGCGGTACTTGGGTGGATGGCCGCGAGTGCATCCCTCAATGTTGGAATTGAGTGGGCGTGTTCAGATGAGGGCGCTACTGCAGGTTCTTTGGCTCGTGCAGGTGTGGGAGGTGCTATCTCCGAAGCAATACCGGGCGTCAAGGGAGTCGGTAGAATAGGGGCTTATTACTTTAAGAAGAATATCGATTTTGCGGTGGACCAAACGGCCGGGCGGCTTACTCAGTATGTTGTAGATGGTGATGGAGGAGGCACTCCAACAGGTGAAGATATTATAGACGGGTTTTTGCCAATTCCTGTAATAAAATTAGGGAAATGTATTTATAAAAACACGCCTGACAATGTGCCAGACCCCAATGCCTCTGAGATGGTTCCACCCGTTGAACTTCCCGTGCCTGAAGAAAAGGAATCTGTCGCTTCTCAAGACCCGAACGAGAAGACGGGCCCGGCGGGCGTGGGTTCCCGGCACTTCGTTGCCGCCGATTCCCGGCTCGATTACCGGATCGACTTCGAGAACGATGTCCGCGCCACAGCCCCTGCCCAAATGGTGGACATCACCGATAACCTGAATCCCGATTTTGACTGGTCTACCCTGGAACTCACCTCCGTTGGCTGGGGCGACACCGTCATCGCCATTCCCGCAGGCCGCAACTTCTTCCGCACCACGGTGGATGCGTCCCTTTCGGGCGTGGCCTTCCAGGTGGAGGTAACGATCGGCATTCGGCAGGATTCCGGGCAACTTTACGCCCAGTTCCTGTCGCTTGATCCAGCCACCGGCCTGCCGCCTTCCGGCACTGTCGGCTTTCTGCCGCCTGAAGACGGCACCGGCCGCGGCATGGGCTTCTTCACCTACTCCCTCAAGCCACGCGCCGGCCTGCCTAATAACCGCGAGATCCGCAATGTCGCCGTTATTGTCTTCGACCGCGGCGAGGTGATCGCCACCAATCAGGTCGACCCGCATGATCCGTCCAGGGGCACCGATCCGCTCAAGGAGGCGCTCGTCACCATCGATGCCGCCGCGCCCGCAAGCGCCATGGCGGCGCTGCCAGCGGTTTCCCCCTCGCGGAACTTCACCGTCGCGTGGTCGGGCACCGACGGTGCCATCGGCTCAGGCGCTGCCACTTACGATTTGTTTGTTTCCACCAACGGCGGCCCATACGCCGCCTGGCTGACCGGCACGCGCGAAACCTCGGCCCGGTACCCCGGCATGAGTGGCGCCAGTTATTCGTTCTACGCCGTGGCCACCGACGCGGTGGGCAACCGCCAGACCACGCCTTTGCGGGCCCAGACCGTCACCACGGTCACCCGTGCGGCGGAACTGGTGATCAACGGGGCGCCGTCGTTTGTGGTGAACCAGTCGGCCACCGTGCCGGGATTGTCGATTCTGGATCCCGAGGCGGGCGCCGCGCAGATGACGGTGACGGTTTCGGTGACCCAGGGCAAGCTGACCCTGCCTAGGCGCACGGGTTTGCGCTTCTTGCAGAACGATGGCGTGGCAGACGTTACGATGAAGTTCACGGGAACCATTGCGAATATCAACGCCGCGTTGGCCGGCATGACCTACCTCTCAACGGTGGACACCGTCACCGCGCCCCGGGTGGATTTCATCGCCGTGCGCGGATCGTTCACCGGCCGGGGCAGCGTTACCTTGGCGCCGGCGCTGGGCAGGTCGGTTCTTGTGGCGGATCCCGCGGTTGCTGGCAAGAAGGCGCTGGTGATCCAGGGAACCACCGGTGACGATGTCATCACCGTCAGGCCGGTGGGCGCTTCGACCACCGCCTACACCGTCACCATCAACGGCGTCAGCCAGCCCGTCGCCGGGGTGACCGGGCGGATTCTCGTCTATGGACTGGGCGGCAATGACATGATCGACCTGTCGGCTGTCAGGATCGCCACCCGGCAGGATGGCGGCGACGGCAACGACATTCTGCGGGGCGGCAGCGCGGCGGATGTCCTCTTTGGCGGAAACGGATTCGACCTGCTGGCTGGTGGCTTGGGGGCAGACACCCTGCAGGGAGACGCGGGCAACGATCTGCTGGCCGACGGTACGGTGGCTTTGGCCAGCGTTTCCGATTCGTGGCAGGCGCTTATGGCCCTGTGGGCCCAGTCGGCCATGCCAACTACGGCCACCTACACGGCCATGACCAGCCGAATGCGCTTCACGGCCGACAAAGCCGGCAAAGATACCCTCAAAGGACTCAGCGGCACCGACTGGTTCTGGTCAGCCATCGCCGGCGCCGTGGCTGATGTCACCGACAAGGCTGTCGTGGAGAGGCGAAGGCTGGTGTAGGTATGGCCTTTCTTGATTCTGAGTCCGCTGGAGTCGGCTTTGTATTCCCGCGTGTAACTTCGTCTTGGCTTGGACATCTTAGACCTCAATGGCTGAGTTTACAGCCTTATTTTGGTGTCCGCTATTCGTGGGCAGGTGCGAACCACTTCCGCGAGCTTGGCCAATTTTGGAAACTGCGGAGCCCTATTTATGTTTAAAGTGCTTGTGCTTTGGCGTGATTCGTGAAATGAATACCGCCAAGCAATATCTGTTGTTTTGTGTGATGAGGTTCATTCCGGTGGGACCGGCGTCCCGCCGGTCTTCTCCAAATTATAAAATCATACCAAGTTTTTACAACTCATACTGCCTCTTGAAATGTAAAAAAGACCGGCGCGACGCCGGTCCCACCAAGACAAGCCAACAGAATCACTGGTATCACTAATGATTCTGGCTTGTCTGTGAATTCTGGTGAGACCACGGGACGCCGCATCTCGCCAGATGCTGAATTCAGGCGATATGAAGGCCTGTTCAGACAAACGGGTCAAACCAATCCAGATCGGCGTGGGTGCGGAAAAAGTCACGGGGTTGCCATGAAGCGGATGCTTGATTGTCAGTTTCCACGAAAGCAGCTTCAGCGGTTCGCAACCCATGGACGTCATTTGCATCAAGCAATATCTGTTGTTTTGTGTGATGCTCTTCATTCCGGTGGGACCGGCGTCCCGCCGGTCTTCTCCAATTTATAAAATCATACCAATGTTTTACAACTCATACTGCCTCTTGAAATGTCAAAAAGACCGGCGGGACGCCGGTCCCACATAGCCAAGCCAACAGATTCCATGGTCTCACTAATGATTCTGGCTTGTCTATGAATTCTGGTGGGACTACGGGACGCCGCATCTGGCCAGATGCTGAATTCAGGCGATATGAAGGCCTGTTCAGACAAACGGGTCAAACCAATCCAGATCAAACTGTTGGCTGTTCCGGCAATGATGCCCAGATCGGCGTGGGTGCGGAAAAAGTCACAATATTGCCATGAAGAGGATGCCTCAATGTTAATTTCCACGACAGTAACTTCATCGGTTCACAGCACATCGACTTCGTTTGCACCTCGCCCAGTTGACGTTCTGGCAGGTACATCGAATCGCCTGCAATGGGCCAGCCAAGGTGCCAGAGGTGAACCCGTATCTGATTGGTCCGACCCGTACGCGGAGTCACCACCAGCAGGGACGAGCCATCCGGAAAATGCTCCAACACTTCGAATTCTGTCAGGGCAGGCAGTCCTGAAACTGGGTCAATGGTGCGCGATCCACAGGGGCCGGCATTGGTGGCAATGGGGGTGTCGCAGCGGAAATAGTGTTCTGGTGGATGACCGATGACTCGCGCCAGATAACGTTTTTCCACCACACCTTGTTCGAATTGCGGTTGAAGTACCTGTGCGAATGCGCGGGTGCGGGTGAAAATGGCAAGGCCCGATGTGTTGGCATCGAGGCGGTGGGCAGGTCGCGGTTTCTGCGGAGCATAAACTTCCTTGAGAAACCACTCCAGCGTGTTGCGATGAAAACGGCCACTCGGGTGCATCGGCAGGGGTGCGGGCTTATTGATCACAATCAACGCTGAGTCTTCGTGCAGGATTTCAATGGCTGTATTCACATCCGGTTCACACTGCAGGCGTTCACGTGTGAAGGCGCGCTCTCCCGCGCGTACCTTGTAGGAAGGCTGCAACGGTTTACGGTTGGAATCGACGATATCTTCTGCCTTAAATTTGGCGAGCCATTCTTCTTTGGAAACATGGTCGAACAGGTCGCACAGACAATCGAGTATGGCCCAACCGTCGTGGCGAGCATGAATATTGAGTGGCCTGAAATTGTCTTGTGGCATTTTTCCGGGAAGTGGCGTGGTGACCTGCTTCAGGTGTTCACGGTGCTTTTCCAAAGCAAGGACCTGCTGTTCTTCGGGTGATTGGTAGCACCTCGGGCACGATACTCCTTCCACTGTCAACGAACTGGCGCGCTCTTCGGGTGTCAGCAGGCTTTGACAGGCGTAACACAAACCATGCCCCGATTCATCGAGGTCGCCCGCAAGGCCAACGCGTTTGTCGAATACAAAGCATTCTCCGTGGTAATGATCGCTGCCACACTCTTCAAAATATTTCAGAATTCCGCCATCGAGCTGATAAACATGCTGAAATCCATTCTGGATCATATACGGCGCGGCTTTCTCGCAACGTATACCACCCGTGCAGAAAGTGACAATGGGTTGGTCGCGCAAAGATTCTGGCAGATTGGCCACGGCTGCCGGAAAGTCACGGAAGTGGCGCACACCTACGGGCAAGGCGTTGTTGAATGTGCCCAGATGGACTTCATAATCGTTACGTGTGTCCAAAAGTGTTATGGGGCGCCCTTCATCGAGCCATTGCTTGAGTTCCCGGGCCGCCAGGCGGGGGGCAGGGCGGTTCACCGGGTCGATACCTTCCACTCCAAACGCAATGATCTCTTTTTTGATTTTAACGAGCATGCGGGTAAAGGGCTGTTCGGCGCTTTCACTGACTTTGGGTTGCAGCCTTTCAAGGCCCGGAACAGATTTCAAAAGAGTCATCAGGTGGCCAATTTCCGCGGCGGGACCCGCCACGAACAGGTTGATGCCTTCGGTACTGAGCAGAATGGTTCCCTTCAGTCCCCACGCATGACAGGCTGTTACCAGACGTTCACGCAGCGGTTTGAGCCCGTCGAGCGACGCGAACAGATAAGAAGAAATATTAGTTACAACAGCCACTGCAAATCTCCCGACTTTTCAATCGGCTGTCAGCCAGGTGTCCATTCAACACCATGCGACCTGTTGCCATCCATCCGTTCTGGTTGTTAGAGCCGCGTCAGAGACAGCATCATATCACGCATAATCACCGGTTCTGAGTGGAATCTTTTCCTGTGCCACGGTGTGGGTTTCTTTAGTACATTGGCATGATTCATCTGCTGGGGCCAAAACGCATGAGAAACAATATCGGCGCGCTGTCATCCATTGTGTTGGCGTTTGTGGCGTTGCTGGCGTTTGGCCAACCCGCGCATGCCTTGGTTGTTACTCGGCCCGTACCGTATCAGGATGGCGCCACCCAACTGGAAGGCCAGCTAACCTTCGACCCTAATGGGCCTGCCAAGCGCCCGGGAGTGCTGTTGGCCCACGAACTGGGCGCATCTAGCTCTCAGGCCCAACAGAAGGCGAACCAGATCGCCTCTCTGGGTTACGTGGTTCTGTCCATCGATCTTTACGGCAAGGGTGTAACGCCGCGCGATACCGCGGATGCCGCAGCGCGTCTTGGTCTGACTGGCAACAGTCGAGCCATGGTCAGGAAGCGTGTGGCGGCAGGGCTTTCGGCCATGGGCAAGGTTTCCCAGGTCGATTCCTCGCGGCTTTCAGCCGTGGGATTTGGCACGGGTGGAACTGCAGTTCTTGAATTGGCTCGATCGAAAGCCGATTTGCAGGGCGTCGCTTGTGTGCATGGCGATCTGAATCCGATTGGGCTCGATGGCAAGAACATCGGCGCGGCGATTTTGGCTATTGTTGGAGCTGACGACCCGTTGGTGCCCCTTCCACAAGTGGCTGCATTTGAACAGGAGATGCGTGCGGGCGGTGTCGATTGGCAGATGCTGCGTCTGGGTGGTGTGGCTGGCGATTTTACCAATCCTCAGGCGGGCAGCGACCTCAAGAGCGGCCGAGCCTTCGACCCCGATGCCGACCAACGCGCCTTCTCGGCCATCAAGCTTTTTCTGGCGGAATGCTTTGCACCGCCCGCCAAGGCTGTTGCCACCAAGCCGCCCGCAATCGCACCAAAATCGCCCGCATCTGCCGCCCCACGGGGCGTACCCGAGAAGGCCCTGAAGGTACTTGACTATGTCGATAAAAACAGCCAGCCGATGCAAGGCTACGAAGGTGGACGAACCTTTGGTAATTTTGAGCGCCGACTTCCTCAAACAGACCGCACCGGCAAGCGGATAAGGTATCAGGAATGGGACGTGAATCCGCTGCGTCCCGGCGTCAATCGGGGTGCGGAACGTTTGGTTACAGGGTCGGATGGAACTGCCCATTACACCGACGATCACTACGACTCGTTCAAAAAAATCCGCTGAACAGGAGCCACCATGATCATCCGGATCGACGCGCGCGCCTTGGTTGATGGCAGCGCCCTCCACAAGGCTCTTGCTGAAGCCTTTGGTTTTCTTCCCACCTATGGCCGAAACCTCGACGCGCTTATCGATTGTTTGGGTGCCCTCGATAATCCCAAGGCTGGAATGTCGCGTGTTCAGGTGTTTCCCGGACAGGTTTTGTTGCTGGTGATCGATCACGTTGACGACTGCGGCGCGACTATTTCAGGCGTGAAGGCGCAGATCAGGGTGCTGTCTGATGTGGTGGCATTTGTGAATTTTCGCAGGCTCGAGCAGGGGCAAGGCCCGGTTCTGGCATTGGCGCATGAGCCTATTTGAAACTGTTATGGGGTGCATTTGTGAACAACAAATCGTTTCTGGAGGAACATGCCCGGCTGACCCGGCGCTATTTCATGGGGCTGGTTACCGCTGGCGGATTACTGTCGGGTGCAGAAGCTTTGGCTGTCACTCAGGAAAACACCAAGAAAGTGAAACCGGAAAAGGCCGGCGCCCGTCCGGAGCCATACTTTACCCCCTCCATGAATTTTCGTGATGTGTCGCGTGGCAAGCCGCTCCCGCACTCCTTGCCAGACGAGAAAAAACGTGAAGTTGGTCTAACCAGAGATACTTGGCGGCTGGAAGTATTGGCAGACCCGGATCATCCAGCGAAAATCGGCAATCCTTTGACACGGGCAACCAACAACGCGCTCGATTTTGCCGGTCTATTGAAGCTAGGTGAAAAGCACACCATCCGTTTTGCCAAGGTCATGACGTGTCTGAATTTGGGGTGCCCGCTTGGCATGGGGTTGTGGGAAGGCGTAGCCTTGCGCGATGTTGTCTGGCTGGCTCAGCCCGAGGATAAGCTGAGACGTGTTTTTTACCATGGTTACCACAACAACGACCCCAAGCAGGTGTTTCGCAGTTCGCTGCCAGTCGGACGCGTTCTCGAAGATCCGCCCGGTTTGCCTCCAGTGATTCTCTGTTACAAATTGAATGGAGAATGGCTTGATTCGGAGCGTGGTGGCCCAGTCCGCATGGTGGTACCGGAAGATTACGGATTCAAATCGGTCAAGTGGCTCAGCCACCTGTTCCTAACCAACCTTGCCACTTCCAACGATACGTATGCCGACCAAGGCAACGATGTTGATAGCCCCATGAAAACGTTTGCCGCCACGCTATCGATTCCCCGGACCATCAAGGCGGGCGAGGCTCTTGCAGTAACCGGCTATGCCCAAGTTGGAATTTCCGGGCTTTCAAAAGTACAGGTCTCGCTGGAACCTGCGACCCCTGCCAAAACGGTAAATAACATTTGGAAAGATGCGGAACTGCTGAGCGCTCCAGCCCGTTGGACCGGTCTGATGGGGGAAACAATCCTACCGGGCACTCACGGATTCGACGCGACGGGCAAACCACAATCGTGGCCTATGCGACTGACCAACGCCCACTGGGCCACCGTGCTGCCCGGAGTGCCTGCGGGCGAGTACACGTTTCGCTGTCGAACCATCGACGCCCAAGGAATCGCGCAACCGCTTCCCCGTCCATTCCGTAACTCAGGCCATGCCAAAATTGAGACGGTGACAGTTTCAGTGCAGTAAAGGTTAACTGCAATTTTGGCCATTGATCGTACTTGGTTTAACCGATTCATGAATGAATCCGGTTGTTGCTTGAATTGGCGTGCCTAGCCCACAACAATCCCAGACGGTGACCTTGCACTCGGTCTGCTGCCATGGGATTTTAATAAAGAGCCCTCCCACCCAGATTTCATGGGGTTTATTTTCATGCACCGTACCAATCAGCCTCAAAGCGCACCTAACCTTCAAGGGTGCGCTGGCTTCCGCACCATGGCATCGCGCCGGCAGGCGATTCAGGCAGGGGTTTTTGGTGCACTGGGTCTTTCGTTGGGGGACTTCCTGCGCCTTGAAGCGCGCGCTCAAGAATCTGGAAACAAAGCGTTCTCGGCTGGAGCAGGCGCCAACCGCAAAGTGCCGCCCAAAGCCCTGAGCGTGATCCAACTTCATCTGGGCGGCGGAATGCCCCAGCAGGAATCGTTCGATCCGAAGCCCGAGGCGCCCGTGGAATACCGGGGTTCGTTCGGAGTTGCCAAGACCAAGCATGGCGATGTTTTCAGCGATAACTTTCCAAAGACCTCGGCCATTGCCGATAAGATAACCGTAATCCGCAGCGTGGTTGGGCGCATCCCAGACCATCAGCAGGCCACGTACCACCTGTTCACCGGATACACCCCCACCGCGGTGATCGACTACCCGCAGATGGGCGCCGTGGTCTCGCACGAACTGGGTATCAGGGGCGAGGTGCCTCCCTATATCGCGATCCCGAGTAACAACAGTTTTGCGGGTGGTACCGGATTTTTAAGCAGCACTTTCGGCCCGTTTGACCTGAATGCCGATCCCGGTCAGGCAGGTTTCAAGGTGCGAGATTTTTCGGTTCCCCAAGGTATTTCTGGTGCCCGGTTTGATCGCCGCCGCGCTGCCAGGGAAATCGTTGAAAAGCAAATACGAGCGATGGAAGCGGATCCCGCCACGCTCGATACCATGGACGACTTTTACAAGCGCGCTTATGGTCTACTGACATCCACCCGGGCGCAGTCCGCCTTCACCTTGGATGGAGAATCCAAGGAAACGATGGACCTGTATGGCCGCGATGTCACGGGCTTGCGCGGCCCAGATAACAAATTTCATCCCAAAGGTCTGGCGGAAAGGCTTATCTTGGCCCGGCGTTTGGTGGAAGCCGGCACGCGGTTTGTCACCGTGACCTACGGTGAATGGGATTCGCACGTGGATGTGCGCAAGAATTGCCTGGACCAGATGCCCGCCCTTGACCATGCCATTTCCGGGTTGGTGCAAGACCTCGCTCAGCGCGGCATGCTCGATTCCACCCTGTTTTGGGTGACCACGGAATTTGGCCGCACGCCTAAGGTGAATGTGACGGGCGGTCGCGATCACTGGGCTCGATGCTATTCGATGCTGCTGGCGGGCGGCGGGTTTGCCCGGGGGCTCATTTACGGGGCCAGCGATGCCACGGCTGCCGAGCCGGCACGCGACGCGCTTCCGCTGGAAGATCTGCTGACAACCATTTACCACCAGATCGGTATCGATGCCGACAAGGAACTTGTGGCCTTCGGCACCCGTCCTATTGAGATCATCAAGGATGGCAAGCTGGTGAAAGGGTTGTTGGGTTGATCCATGAACAAGATCCATTGGCTGCCAGGCGCACAAGTCTCAAGCATTGCGCTTCATTTCATGCTGTTGTGCATGGCCATGATGTGGTGCGGTTCCGCGGATGCGGCAATGTTTCTGCATATCGAAAAGATCACGCCCCGTATGGGCCAGCGAGGCACCACGGTGGAGGTAATCATTCAGGGGGCTTGCCTGAACGATCCCCGCGAGATTGTTTTTTACAAGCTAGGAATCAAGGCGCTACGCGTTGAATCGATGCCGAAACTTGCCCAACCTATTGGATTGGCCCACGGCGGCCGTATCGAAGATCAGGTTCGTTGCCAATTTCAGATATCCGCAGACTGTTTGCCAGGTGAATATCCGTTTCGCATGCGCACAGCCACCGAGGTTACCTCGATTGGGACTTTTCATGTCTCGCCCTTTCCCGTCGTGGATGAAAACGAAAAAGGCTACAACTCCAACGACACCATCCAGACAGCCCTTGCGGTTGTGCCCAATGTGACTGTGCGGGGAAGAATGGGGCCAAGTGGCCGCGGCGATATCGATATCTACCGCGTACCGGCTGTTGCGGGCCAAAGACTTACGGCCGAAGTGGACTCGGTGCGCATTGCCGATGTGCACTACGGTGGGTCCGAATACGATTTAGCCGTGCGCATTCTCGATGAAACCGGTCAGGAGCTGGCATCCAACGACGACAATTCGCTGCATTTGCAAGATCCAATGGCGGCAGTAAAGCTACCGCGTAATGGATTCGCCTATGTCGAAGTGAAACGCTCGATTTTTGTTCCAGATGACAGGGAATACTGTGTTCATATTGGCACCAACAGCCGGCCATTGGCTGTTTTTCCGCCAGGTGCACAGGCGGGCACCACTCAAAAATTCCGGTTCATGGGCGACCCTCTATGTGAATTCACCGAAACTGTGAAGGTACCCAGCCAAACGGGAACGTTCGACTATTATGGAGACGCCCCTTCGCCTTTATCCTTGCGGTCGAGTCCCTACCCAAATATCCTTGAAGAAACGGATGCCCTCGTTACCCGTGTGGGCCAGCTTCCAGCCGCTCTCAACGGCATTATTAATACCCGTGACGATACTGATACTTTTCGCTTTTCCGTCAAGAAAGGCGATCGGTTGCGCATTCGTGTATTCGCAGCAACGCTTGGCTCTCCCATAGACCCGGTTCTGCGCTTGCGACCAGTTACTGCAGATGGAAAACCCGGCGCAATTGAATGGGAAGCAGACGACGCCACTTTGCCAGACCGCGATATTTTTGGCACGTCTTTTCGCAGCAGGGGCGGCCTAAAGGATATTTTGGATCCTTCTGTTGTCTGGGAACCTAAAGCTACTGGTGATTATCTTTTGGAAATTCAAGATTCTAGCGGCACTGGCGGATCAACCGCTTTTTACAGGATTGAAGTGGAGCAAGCCCCGGATTCTGTCCACACATTTCTGGCCAGCACAGCATTCGACTGGATGGAATGCATCCGCACAAGCGGTCTGGTAGTTCCGCGAGGCAACCGCTGGACGGTGAATGTGAATGTGCAGCAAGGCCAAGGCAATAGCTACCGGGGCGATCTGAATCTGGTGGCGCACGGTTTGCCTGCCGGCGTTCGTATGGTTTCCTCTCGAATACCTGCCGGTCGGACATTTTGGCCTGTCCAATTGGTTGCTGATGATTCCGCGCAGCCCGGTTCAGCCCTGATCACGTTTGAAGCCAAGCCAGTTGATGCCACGCGTCCATTTGAAAGCCGGTCACAACAACAGATCCCCTTTATCAATCATTCCGGAGGCGATGCGTGGCGTACGGTGAAGCTGGATCGTTATGTTCTGGCGATTACTGATCCTGCACCGTTTTCGATTGAAATCCAACCGCCACCCCTGTCGCTGGTGCGGGGCGGTGAATTGGCCATTCCGGTAAAAATCAAGCGTCGGTCCGGTTTTAACGAAGCCATTGAGTTTCAGTGCGACTGGATTCCAGCAGGAGTAGGTATTCAACCAGCATTGATCATCCCTGCAGGGGCAACGGAAGCAGTTCTAAAAATATCCGCCGAAGCCAATGCCCCACTGGGGCCATGCCCGTTGGTGGTTGTCGCCAGTACCATTCGCGAAGGGCTTGATGCCTATCTGGGAACGGGACGGGTGCGTGTTTCTTCGGAAATTGTCAACCTTGTCATTGCCGAACCTTTTGTTGAATTGTCGAGCGCGCCTGAAAGTGTTCGGCGTGGTGCTCATCAACGCTATGTGTGGAAAGTCCAGCACAAAAGTCCATTCGAGGGAACTGCTCAGGTCAAGCTGTTGGGGTTGCCCAAGGGTGTCAACGTCGTGGATCCTTTGCCGATACTCTCCAAAGATTCTCGTGAAATTACTTTCGATATTGAGGCGACAGACGAAGCATTACTGGGAAGTGTTCGTGGAGTGTCGTGCGAAGTGATTGTCAGGGCTGGCGGTCAGGAAATTCGCCAGCGTACGGGCAGCGGCACGCTTCGGATCGATCCCAAATAATTCAGTAGCCGGAGAATTTTGAAATGTTCAATACAACGAGACAAGAGATTGCGCAATCAGTGTCACACGCTGCCCTGTGTTGCTTTGGCCTGCTGGCTGGTTCGTTGCCTTTGTTCGCGGCTGCTCCAGAGGAAATCACCAGCTTTCGCAGGGATGTCATGCCCGTACTGTTCCGCGCCGGATGCAATTCCGGCACGTGCCACGGATCCGCTCGCGGCAAAGACGGGTTCATGCTCTCGTTGTTTGGTTACGATCCGAAAGGCGACTACGAACGGATTGTTCATGAAATGGTCGGCCGCAGAGTGAATGCAGCCGTACCGGAGCAAAGCCTCTTGTTGCTCAAGGCTATTGGTGCCGTGCCTCATACAGGCGGCAAACTATTTGCCCGCGACAGCGACTATTACAAAACGATCTTGCGTTGGATTGCCGCAGGCACTCCGGACGATTCTGGAACGGTCCCGGAAACGGTAAAGTTGGTCCTTTCGGAAGAACGTCTTGTTTTTGGCAAAGCTGGCCTCGGCACAACTTTGAAGGCGACAGCGTTGGCCAGTGATGGTTCCACACGGGATGTGACCCGACTGGCTCGATATTTCTCCAATAACGAAAGTGTCGCCAAGATCGATTCCGATGGCCGAGTTGTGGCAACTGGTCCGGGCGACACGCATGTCTTTGCGCGCTTTAGCCGATTCACCACGGGAGTCGAAACCATTGTGTTGCCATCGGAAGCGGGCTTCGTGTGGCCCAATCCACAGGCATTCAACTTTATCGATACTCTGGTTTTTGACAAACTTCAAAAACTTCGTATCGCACCCTCGGAATTGTGCGATGACGCCACATTCCTCCGCCGGGTAACCTTGGATCTGGCAGCCAGACCTCCAACAGTTGAAGAATTCAAGGCGTTCACCTCCGACAGTCGCCCGGATAAACGGGCCATTAAAGTCGATTCGTTGCTGAAAGATGAGGCTTTTGCGAACCTGTGGGCCGCCATCTGGGCCGAACAGTTACGGGTCATGGGCGGGAACTACGCACCTGTTTCTACTGATGTGAAAGCAGCCGATGCTTATTACCAGTGGATCCGCAAACAGATAAGCGTGGGCAGGCCACTCAATGAATTTGTATCCGAAATGGTTACCGCATCGGGCAGCAATCTTACGAACGGCCCTGTGAACCTTTACACAATGCTTGTGCACAAACCTCAATTTGAGCCGAAGGCATTTGCGGCTGATTTTTCTCAGCTCTTTCTGGGCGTGCAGATTCAGTGTGCCGAGTGCCACAACCACCCGTTCGACCGCTGGACAATGGACGATTACTACGGCTTTGTTAGCTTTTTTACCGGCATGAAACGCAAGCCAGGTATCGAACCACGTGAACGGCGGATTTATTGCGACACCACCGCGGCACCCGCTCGCCACCTTGTCGATGGCAGACCCATGCCTGCCAAGGTTCTTGGCAGCATCGACCCAGTGAAGGCAGGGGGAGACCCTCGCAAGGATTTGGCCGAATGGCTGACGTCACCCAGCAATGCCCTTTTCAGCCGCAATCTTGCCAACAGAATCTGGGCGCAGTTGCTGGGCCGTGGAATTGTTAAACCGGTCGATGATGTGCGAGCCAGCAACCCACCAGTCAACGGCCCGCTTCTGGATGCCTTGTCAAAGCGATTGGTTGATTCCAAATTCGATCTCAGGGCATTGGTGCGCGATATTTGCAACTCCCGCGTTTACCAACTCAGCGTTCGCCCAAATCCATCTAATCTGCGCGACACCCGCCAGTTTTCGCATGCCCACCTTAGGCGCCTGCGCGCGGATGTGCTGCTTGACTCTGTGGTTGCGGTGACTGGAGTTCCCCGCCGATTCAGTGGCTTTCAGGAGGGCACCCGCGCCATCGAATACTATCCGCGATTGAGTGGAAGTACCGAAGGTCCCAGCCATGGAGACCCTTTCTTTGCCACTTTCGGTCGTTCCAGCCGGGCTACCGTTTGCGCTTGTGAAACAAAAAAAGAACCAACACTGTCGCAGACATTGCACATGGCGGTGGGAGATACGGTCCGGGATCGGCTCGATTCTGGCGGCGTGATCAAGAAATTATTGGAAAGCAAAACGCATCCTGATAAAATTATTGAGATTCTGTTTGTGCGTGTTCTGTGCCGTCAGCCGACCGCTTCTGAAAAAGCAGCCATGCGAGATCTGGTGGGTGCCGCAGCGGGCGATCAGGCTGTTTATGAGGACATTCTTTGGAGTCTCCTCAATTCGACCGAATTTGCATTCAACCACTAAGGCTAAAATAATGAGGTATACCGTGCTTCAGATGAGTTCTGGTCGTTTTGTGCCGCAAATGGCCGCACTAATCCTCCTTGGCATGGGCTTGGTGCCAGTCCGGGCGGAAGATCCTAAACCAGTCAATCATGACGATCATGTGGCGGCAATTCTCAAGCGGCACTGTTTGCAGTGCCATGGGGCAGGTAAGCAGGAAGCTGGCCTCGACATGTCGAGTTATGTTGCTATCAAAAAAGGCGGAAGTGGCGGACCGGTTGTCGTTGCCGGGCGGGCGGGTGCCAGTCGCCTGTTCAAAGTTATTACGGCTGAAAATCCGGAAGAGCGCATGCCACCGGACAACGATCCTTTGCCCAAGGAACAGGTCGCGATTATCCGCGCGTGGATCGATTCGGGATTGCGTCAAAATGCAGGCAGCAGCGCGGCACCTGCCCCAACAACGACCGGATTTGTTCCATCGGCGGGGCAGGGCATGACAGGTCCACCTCCCATGCCCCTTGGTTGGCCCGTCATTGAGCGGACGAAAACGGCCCGGCCATTTCCTGTGTTGGCGCTGGCAACCAGCCCACGTGCCCCACTGGCCGCGGTGGCATCGTATGAGTGTATCGATTTTATAGATCCTGTAACGGGCAAGACCATCGGGTCATTACCGTTTCCAGAAGGCGAACCACACGTCCTGCGCTTCAGCAGATCTGGCGCCATTTTGCTTGCCGCAGGCGGTAGACCTGTGCAGAACGGCGTGGCGGTTCTTTATGATGTGAAAAGTGGCAAGCGACTTGCCACTTTAGGCAACGAGACAGATGCTGTAATGGCAGCCGACCTTTCGCCAGATGAGCAACGGGTGGCTATTGCAGGTTCCGGCCGCACCATCAAGCTGTTTTCAACCCGGGATGGCAAACTTCTCAACACACTCGTGAAACATACCGACTGGATTACAAGCGCGGCATTCAGCCCCGATGGAAAGCTGTTGGCAACGGGTGACAGAATTGGCAACATCCATTTATGGGATGCCAACAGTGGTGCTGTTGTGCTTCCTTTGTCAGAACACAAGGGGGCTGTGCGGGCTCTCTCATGGCGATCCGACAGCAAAGTGCTGGCTTCATGCGGTGAAGACGGGCTTGTCGTCTGGTGGGACATTTCCAAAGGCTGGCCGGAGACTTCAAAAGCGGATGCCCATCCCCCTAAACGGCCTGCGGGTGTTTATGGAAAGATCGCTAACGGTGTGCTCGACGCGGCATTTGGCCCCCAAGGGGAACTAGCAACATGCGGGCGAGACCATACGGTGCGACTTTGGGCGAATGATGGCAAGGAGCTCAAAGCTTTTTCCATACAAAATCCTGATTCTACCATCGATTCGCACGTTGGCACCCGCATTCTGCCCACGCGGGTGGGCATTGCATGGGATGGCGGCACACTTATGGCTGGTGATTCTGCTGGGAAATTGTATTCATGGCCTATCGGGAAAACCAAGTAGAGCACAAGAGGGTATTCGATGCGTTTTGATATCAGTAAGAAGTTAAGCCGAAGAGCAGCGATGACAGCAAGCTTGGCTGCAGCGGTAGGCCTCAATTCTACAAGTCTGGCCATTGAGCCGCGTAATGACCTCGACATTATTGACTGCCACACGCACTTTTACGATCCCGAACGTCCTCAGGGTGTGCCTTGGCCAGGTAAGGGAACATCTCTTTACCGTACGGTATTGCCAAAGCACCTCCGCGCCTTGAAGCAGTACAAGCGTGTCACGGGCACTGTTATTGTTGAGGCCAGTCCATTGGTGGAGGACAATGCCTGGTTGCTGGAACTGGCCAAAGACGATCCTTTTATAGTGGGAATTGTCGGCAATCTAAAACCTGATACACCCGAATGTGCCGGCCACCTGAAGCGATTTGTAGCCAATCCACTGTTTCGCGGTATCCGCATCAGTTCCGGTCAAACCATTGAGATGACGTCGAAGAACAGGTTGGATGACTTGAAACGGATGGTTGACCTCGATCTGGCATTGGATGTGAATGGTGGGCCTGAAACACCTGCGGCTATTGCCGGACTTGCTGTCAAAGTGCCAAACCTGCGGATTGTCCTTAACCACATTGGCAACGTGCGTATCACTCCGGAAACGCCACCACGCGATTGGGCGGAGGGGATCCGCGCAGCGGCGTCCCATGCCAATGCTTTTGTCAAGATCTCAGCTCTTGTGGAATCGGCTTCACGAGATGGCAAGAAGGCGCCCAAAGATCTGGCGTTTTATAAGCCCTATATTGATATCGTTTGGAATGCCTTTGGGAATGAACGTGTTATTTATGGCAGTGATTGGCCCGTCTGTGAATCTGCAGCCGATTATGAAACAATGCAGCGGATCGTGATGGAATACGCCCAACACAAGGGCGATCTGGCCGTCAGGCAATTCTGCTCGCTCAATGCCAAGCGCGCTTACAAGTGGGTGGAGCGCCCCGGTCGGTTACGGCAATAGTCTTGGCTGCTAACAAAAATCAGAGCGCCAGCCCGCCGATTTCGATTGAATCATCGGGCGGGGGCAGGAAATTTGGGTGCTCGGCCTTCCAGCACTTCCACCACATCGCGCACAACCCAGCTCATGTTCTCAATAGCCGTTCGGGTGCGCGCGGCCATGTGCGGGGTGAGCAGCACATTATCGAACCCGAGAAGCGGGTAGTCGGACTTCGGTGGTTCTGGATCGAAAACATCAATGGCGGCACCGGCGATCTTCTTGTGGCGGATGGCGTCGGCAAGGGCATGATCGTCCAGCACTTCCCCCCGACTGGTGTTGATCAGGATCGCTGTCGGCTTCATCAGCGACAAAAGCGTTGAACCAATAAGGTTCTCGTTGCCGGGCTTCATATCCACATGCAGGCTAACGATGTCAGCATTGGTGAAAAGGGTGTGTATGTCGACCGAATCGGCTGGGAAATCCAACTTCCCATGCACGTCAACCAGATCGTTGTAGATCACCTTCATGCCAAAGCCATTGGCCGCGATTTTACCCACGCGCCGGCCGACCCGGCCCATGCCAACAATGCCGATCGTCAGTTCGTTCAATTGCATGCCGCGCTGGGTGTCGCGGATCCGCTTAAATTCCTTCGGATCGTATACTTGGTCCTTGAAAAATGCCCATGGACGCAGCAACTGCAGCGCGTAGCCGATCACGAAATCGCCGACTGCCAGCGTGTTCGCATCGGGAGTGTAGACCACCTCGACACCCCGTTCACGGCAAGCTTTCACATCGATGTTCTCGATTCCCACACCGCCCCGGCCAACAACTTTTAATTCGGGGCACCGAGCCAGCAACTCTGCGTTGACTCTGGTGTATGTGCGCACCAGCAACCCAACGGCTATAGGTAATGCGGCGTCGAATTCGGGGGAACCTACTGCGGCCTCAACAACCCTCGCATGGTCCCGCAACCAAGCGAGGGGCGTGGGGTCAGATCCTTCGGTGACGATGACAGTTGGTTGGTTATTCATGAGTTCTTTGTAACACAAGACACCAGATAATTCATGGCAAATGGCTGAAAGTCTACCGAAAAACAACAGTACCCAATTCCGTTGCACGCGAACGATCTAAATCGCTCCGCAGGACTGGCAGCTGATGCCAAATTAAACAGATTCAACAGCAACAGCCCGAAGAGATGACAGTTTTGAATACTCCAAACCCGTTGACCTACTTCAGGACCAAAATCTCATAGCACAGCCCCAAAAAAAATATTTTGCAAAGATGAAACTGCCTTCAAGCGACTTTAATCTTTACAAAAACTAAAGACTATGATAAAAAAAATGATTTGTTGGGCGCAAGGTAAACACATCATGTTGGGATATTTAGCTTGGATTTTCGCTCACGTTTTCATTTCGATTCTTTTTTTCTTCTACTACACGAATTTTGTTGTTCTTATGCTTAATAGTAGGCCAGGGGAGAATCCATTCGTTTATCTTTTATTTCCAATCCTAACTGTTGGCATGTATACCTTGATCGGTTTGTGCCAGTGGTTGATTTTGCGATTGTCGTTTGGATTACGTTCAAGGTGGTGGATTTTTACAACTTATCCGGCAATGATTCTGTCATTAGGGTTCTGCTGTTCCTACCCGATCATGGGATTGATGGTCGGCCTCACCCAATATTTCATTATAAAGGACATTTGGCCAAAACGCTCTAGTGTTTGGATAATTGCAAGCGGTATAGGCTGGTTGGCAGGATTGCCATTTTCATTATTGGCTTTAAATATGGGTAGTATAAAAGACGGATCCGGTAATCTTTTTATTATTCTTTTCTTTTCTTTTCTTTCATATTCATTCTTTACAATATTGGCGGTTGAATTACTGAGATTATCAAATAAAATGCCTCAAGAAATACAAGACATAGAGCAAAAAAATATTGATTTTCGTGAATCAAGTTGCACGGATTTGATTTGCCAAGAAAAATCAACAACGAAAATTCAAACCTCAAATTACAATTTAACTGACATAATCTTTGGGATTTGTGTCTGGATTTTAATTCTCTTGGGAATCCCAGTTGCTATTTTTTCTATAATTGTAGTTTTTCTTTTTGCCAGTGGATTTGTAATGAAAATTTGGGAAGTATTTATATTTTGATTCTCCCGTGAACGGATTTGGTATTTATTTTTCCTTGGATTGGTAAAGGTTATTGAACCTGTCCATGTCAAGGTGGCGTCTGGTCCCCCATCGCGTTCTGGCCACACCTGAGTATAGCGGCAACTAGCATGAGGGCGGACTGCCCATCAGGAAAGTTTCCGGCTAACTTGGTTCTCCTTCGGATTTCCCGGTTGAGTTTTTCCGTGGCATTATTTGTCCTGATCCGAATTCAGTGCTTTCTGGAGAATGACATCGAACTCGGCAATTCACTCAAATCCGCCTCCAAGATTTTGGCCGCCATCTCAGTCGCAACGCTCGATGAAGAGCGTCTCAAATAGTAAACTCCGCAATTAGAGTTACCCTTAAATTTGTATCTCCTGCTTGGAATGAATCCTTTGGCTGTAACTACCAGACACGATTGTTGACTTATCAATTGTTTTCAAATACCTCCCGATCTGTCCCTCGTCAATCCGCGCCACGCCCAATACCCTCTCCAACCGCCTGTTTTCATTTGACCTGATCATCGTGATCTATGCGGTGTGAAAAAATTGAATAGCTTGTCACTGTCATCAATGACATAACGAAATGCATTTCGCAAATATGCGAATAATGGGTCACCGTAATCTGTTGTCAGGGCTGATTCCGGAAATGAACCGGTTATTTACGGCGGCGATTGGCAGGTCTGTGAATTCGCCGCTGATGATGAAACGATACAACGAATTCTCATGTAATACGCACAGGAAAAAGGGCGAAGGTGCCCTTTAGCAATTCTGCTCGCTCAATGCCTAGAGCGCTTACTCCTGAGTTGATCGAGCAAGGCGGCTACAAAATTAGTCTTAGACCCAAAAAAAGCCTATCAGCCATCCGATTTGGATTGGCTGACAGGCTATCTATGGCGACCACCTTGAATCATCGTCGGGTAACTTCAATACCTACCGACAACCAACCCCGTTGTGGTACAACATCTTGGCTGTCGATGATGGCGGTGTCATTGCCAATACCACCCCAGAACTTGTCAGAACCGCTACCACCGATCAGAATGTCATTGCCTCCAGAGCCCCATAAAACATCATTTCCTGTTCCACCATCGATGGTGTCATTGCCACCATTACGATCCCAAAAAGAACTGTTACCATCTCCCCAAAGATCGTCATTACCCGACTCTCCAAGAATGATGTCATCACCAGCACCACCTTTAACATTGTCGTTGTCAGCCCCAGCTCTAATACTATCGTTAAATTGGGTTCCTTCAATAATATCGTTGCCACCTCCACTGGAAATGGAAACGCGGCCACTCAGGTTGTTGAACTGGGTGTCCACGCCAGCCAGACGTATAATATCTTTTTGACCAGACCCATTGACAACGATTCCTGTCACGGCGAACAAATCCAAACGACCACCAGGTGCCCCTACAACAGTATTGGTAGGACCTCCGGTTACTCTTCCCTGAAGTCGCAAATTTCCACCGTTGGCTGTGACACTGACCGTTCGGTTGCTGATTTCCGCCATGTTGATGATGAGCGTGCCTTGGTTGAACGTGAAGGCTGCCGGTACGCAACGATCTTCTAGCATATTGAGTGACGGCTTGAATGATAAAGATGCCATGATTCAGGTCCTATTCTCGTGGAGTGAATTTCTTGCCCGGTTTGGGTTTCGACCACAGTGGTCTGCCCTTCCAACGAGACAATCACGGTTTGGTTCCCGCTTACGACAAAAAATGGAAAACCCAAATACGCATACCAACAGATGTTTGTTATTCTCGCGGAATTTGAGGGAGATTCTGATGGAGCCATCTTGTTACTTCGATCACGGTCATCAGGGCCGTCATCACCAGGAATGGCAGAACCAGAACGACGGTTCCAACCATGCCCCACGACAGGGGCAAAGCGGGGAAATAAAACTCAGGTCTTGCACCAAAAAACCATCCCACTTTTCCAGGCAATCTACGAAAGCGGATGCGAAGCACCCAGAAACCAGTCACCTGAAAATCGCTGCGGTACACTATACCATCGTGATGCTTTTCCACTGATTGTGAAATGTCAGGCAACTTCGCCCCCATTCCTGGAATTACCCAAGAAAGGCGTTCCACTAGATCGGGTTTGATACCGTCGTGTTCAGGTTGAGCCGATGCCTGAACACGGTTTTCAACAATCGGAAAACGAAAATATGTGCGTTCCTCGGAATCTTCCATGAATTCCGGAACCAGCACATGCGGAGACGTGCACGTTGGCAGCATTCTTTGCCAATGGGTGTTCAGGGTCTGGTGGTGCACCACACGGCCATGGCCACTGCAAGTAGGACAGGTTACCCTGCCTGAACCGCCGCAACCGCTGCATGTGACAGTGTATGTCCGTGTGTGTGTTACTGTTTGGCCGTTGGATGTCTCTGTGTACGACTCTGATCGTTGCTGGGTACCACTGCCCCCACATCCCGAACAGGTAACTTGGCCGGTGCCTCCGCACGATCCACAAATGCAGACAATATCCCATACCCAGCCCAATCCCAAAGGATCCAGCCAATTTTTGTATCCATTGGGAGGATGTAACGGGAACTGAGATTCATCCCACATAGGCACAACGGGATTCTGTAAATAGCGGGTGGTACCGCCGCCAAATGAAGTGCTGACATAGCGGCGAACAGTCAGATAACGGAGCATGGCTGCCACGACATGCTCATATTCAATATGTACCAGTGAAAGGAAACGCGCGAGATTGCGTGTCACCAGAGGGCTTGCTTCCTCCACATTCCTGCATCCTTGCGATATCCTGTTGCTCAAAGCCGATTCATCCAACGGATTAAGGCGGCAATCGTCTCGTGATTTCAATGTGCACAAGTCGGGAAAAGATTCCGCGAGCTGAGCTGCAATCGGAACTGAAACATTACGTTGCTGGCTAAAATGGCTGGCTCGTGCCAGATCGTGGCACCACCGTACCGCGCAGGCAGATGCACCAATGCCGGCAAGAACACACAACTGCTCGTCTGTTGCTTGTTGAATTAAAGCAGTAATCCATACCACAGAAACCATGACAATTAGTGCCAACAGGCTGGTACTGAATCTGACCAAAGTGTATGAAAAGTTGAACAAAATCAGAAGCCAGAAGCAGATGGCTGCGGATATTCCCGCTGTCACAACCCATACGGTTTCAAGTTGAGGAATCTCAACGCGTATGGAGCCAATAAAGGAATGGACAACATATTGCCATCCTTGTTCACGCCCCCAGTCGGTCATGCATATAATCAGCAATCCTGCAAATGAAAATGCTGTCAGTGATAGGATTCCCCTTGCCCACAATCCACCTGTGATTCCATAGACCAACATCTGTGGAAATTGCTCTTTGCCAAGTGTTGCAAAACGACCCGTGCCAATCCCACGCGAGGTTTTCACTTTTTTGACAGCAACGGTGGGTGGGTCGTTATTGTGAATAAAAATAATGTGATGATATATAAATCTTTTCACCAGAAAGGCAGCCCCCATTGCTGCGGCTGCAAACAAAGCGATCTGACCATGGATTTCTTGTTGATTTTTTTGATATTCTAGGCCATGAGCGGCGAGGTGCCAGCCCGAAACAACCACTACTGCCCATAATCCTAAATAAGCCATAAAAATAGCGAAACGAATGGGTGGTATCTCGTAAAAACGTGTCCGTATCAATGCCAAGGGTGATGTTCCACATGCCAATCGAGCCAGAAAGCAACCGGCAAAAACGGCAAGGGCACCATGCGCGTAAATGATGAAAATGTCGTTCCATAACTGAGTGTATGCTTGAAGCGAATGAGTATTCATAAATCATACTTCTTCTGTGGTGATAATTGATTTGGAAATGGTATTACCACAAAAGGCAGTAATACTATCAGTATTACTGCGTTTTGATTTGAGCGTTGGATCCGATTGTCACCGAATGATAATGGGATCGCTATCAATGATGGCGGTCCCACGCCGGAGGGTGACGGTGCCACCATTGAATATGCCTGTAGCCCTATCAACCCCTAGGAGGATACGTGTTTGGCCATCTGGTAACTGCTCGACACTGAAAGTTTGCAGTGCTGTTACGCGCCGTTGGGCCAAATCCTTGATGGTGCTTGTAAAACCACCATTACCACCTGACGGGCCAAACTTGACTGTCACAGTGTCATTGAATGCGCCTGTCACTGAAAATCGGCACGCACCATTCATCCTACCAACAATGACCTGACTGTTCCCGCCTGTACTGGAACCGCCCTGCACGTTCAATTCTCCGCCAAAAGCAGTACCCGTGACCAGTAGGCCAATCAATGAAGCTCGAATGTTCATGGTCTTCCCTCGGTGATCTAAAGTTGCCTGAAAGGAAATGTCCGCACCGGACATCTACTCCAACAGACCAATCACCAAAAGGTTCCAACAGACGACATGAATTCTTGGATGTCAGTTCAATCAGCGAATTAATGATCAATCCGCATCCAAACGTATGATCGCCTCACGGAACTTTTCGATCACACGTTCCACCGTTCGGGTGGCATAACCTGTTTCCTCAGCAGCTTTTTCCTTGGATTGGTGGCCCAGATAGAGCTCGATAATGCGACGATGATCACCTTTGAATTGGTTCAGAGCCACTTCGATCATGTCATTGATTTCTGCTTCTTCGGCTGGGCCGGCTTGTGGGCAAGCAGCCAGGTGTTCTTCCAAAGTGACCGCAGGCGAACGCGCATTTCCTTCGGCATCCATACGGTCGTTCCGTTTTTTCTGGTGATGAAGTCTGTTGCGGTTTAGGGCCTTACGGATGGTTACTTTGGCCAGAAACCCAAACAACGCCTGCCAGTTATCAATGACAAATTCACGGTTAATGTGGCCGTCGAAGAACGATTCCATCACTGAATGCGCCACGCTCTCGGGGTCTACCTTGGCTCCTAGTCGTGGATCGAGCTTCTTTGAAGCCAGACGAACCACACTTCCGATGTAGCGTTCATAAAGAACCTTTGCAGCAGTTTGATCCTGCCGGTCCAGACCTTCCATCATGGCGGCAAATGAATCCGATGGGTCAGAGGTGGTCATGGAGGCTTCCCGGGGTGTTCTGTTAAACTGATCATTATAATTAAATCAATAAATTACCTGCTGATGGTAATTATTTGTCGCGTTTTCTACAACTTCTTGTCTTGTAGGGAGTTAACTTGAATTGCTTCAGTTGTGTGCATTCATGCGATGCGCCAATAGAGGCGTGGTCTTGAAGCATTCAACGCCACAGTAATGAACTGAAATGGCCTGAGGGCACACAGACGGCACCTCAGGCATTTATCATCATTTATCACGAAATCCCAAAATCCAAGTCAGCGGTGGTAGCGAACCGTAATAACAGTATTGGGATCTTCGATGATTAGGTCAACACCTTTGACCTGATTCTCGATTTTACGCCCAGCTCCGAATTCGCTTGGTTCTTTCGTTGGTGGTTGGCTTGGAGCAGTTCCTCGGGGAGCGGTTGGTGATAATTTTGGGACATTTGACTCTGATGAACGAGACTTTGCTTGTGATTCGGGCGCACGGGAGGCAACTGGCGGAGGCCGCCGGTTCTGTCGGAAAATTTCACGTGGAGCTGAACCTACCCGTGGTGGTTCGCTTCCATAGTTCGGTGGCGCTATATTGAAATTGGGTTCGGGTGGAAGTTCTCTTCCAGGCAATTGATTCATTGGCCGAGCATATGCAAGCCGGTTGGGTTGTTGCATATCGGAAACCATGGTATTGGATATACCTACTGTAATCACGCCTACCGGGCCATTCACTAATTCAGGAAATAGACTTCGAACACCTTTACCAAGTGCCACCTGCTCAAATTCTTCGCTGGTCTGATTGTCGATGTGCCATCCGGTGAGTATTGTTTCCCCTGGCACGCCATTCTTGCTGGGTTCGACAATATATGCCCGGTACTTTGGCCCCATCAATGGTCTTCCTTTTATATCAAACAGTGGCTCGCCTGTATGATCCAACAATGGTTTGGTGACCTTGCTGAGTGCAAACTGATCCACGCCATCGAGTTTCATAGAGACCCCGATTTGTTTGCTGGAGTAATTGAGGACGCGTACTTGCACAATTTCTCCCTTGAACAAGGGAACAAAGGGCTGGCCGTTATCTAGTTCCGGTTCGACCGTGGTTAACTTTTCTTTCGAATTCATAGGACGCTTCAGAATTTCAACAGCATACGGACTGTCCTGAAATGCCTTGACCTGCGTCCCGCCAATGAAAGGCTCATGCTTATTTTTGACAGGAAGAGCTCCATTGTTGGGTAAAACAGCCGTCTTTCCTTGTAATTGCGCTGTATTCGTTGCGTTGATAAGGGTGGTTTCGATTGGGGTGAATTCTGCCAATTCGCGGCCATTTGTCTCGTCCAATAATCGAACCGAAACCTTTACACGTGTTTTGTCAACTCCATCCTTGTCCTGGAATGTTTCTGAGGTGTATGTGCCGAACACGATGGTCGTCGCCTTATCGTTGATACTAGATCCGAATGCCAGTTTGAATTCATTGGCCAATAATCCACCAGTATTGGCCTGATCTGCAGGAATGCTGGTAAACGCTCCAATTTTGACTTGAATGGCCTTTTTCTTTTCCTGAAGGTGACGGGCCACTTTTTGAGCAACCGTTGTCGACATGGATCTCAATTCGCCAATAGCAGGAGTAACCTCGCTGCGTGCCACGCTACAAAATATTTCTGTAAGCAATATGGCCATGAATGCTGTTAAAATCCAATGGCTCTGTCGGCCCAAGCAGTTCTTGATAATCACGACACAATCCTCCATATTTGACACGGTTACCGTAACACAGGAAAGTAAAGATAACTTTCAGCCACCTTTTGCATCAAGGACCCACCACTGTCGGTGGCGTCCCACTGGTAGCGTGGCAACACACCTTTCCTTTCAATCACCGATTCGAGCGCCAATTCACGACGTTTTTCCTTGCCAATATCATTCAGTTTATCCAAATTTTTCAAGTAAAGTTCGGAAGCAATATCGGCAGCATCAAGGTGCCTCTGGTAGCGAGTCACGACCTCTGTGACTGGTTCCCTGAATTGCGTGATTGGCACCTTTTTTCCAGCCGGAGTTCGGATCACTGTTCCCATTGTTGCTTCGAGAGCTTTCAAAAAACGTGCTTTGTCTTCCTCCACATGCTTGTCCATTACTTTTTGGGTTGGATGAAGCAGGCCAACCTTTTCGCGCGCTTTGCCAAAAAGAGCGTTACTGTCGCGAATTGTATCTTCAACGGGGATCATGCCGTGCCGATGGCATGCCATGCAACTCACGCCGTTCAAAATCAGGGGCGTTCCGGAAACCTTTTTATCGTCGCTGACAACATCCACTGGGCCGGCATCGATGCGGTTGTCGTTGCCATCCACGAGGAGGTAAGCCTGTAGTCCATTGGGCAGGTTAAAGATTAGCTCGCCGCCATCGTGCTTGAATGCGAGTTCTGGAAATGGATGCCCCCTGTAGATCGGTCCGAGCGGGAATCGGGCGATATTCGCACGCGCGTTGTCTTGGCGAAAATCGTAGCTTTTCCAGTAGGCACCCTGTTTTGTGACATGGCGTTCCACCAAACGGTTCTGTCCGCTGACACCACTTCGGGCAAACCCAGCCCGTACTACCTTGCTATTACTGATATTTTCGTTCGCATTCACATTCAACCTTTGCTCAAGGGCACTGGCACTTTTTGGTAATTCCAGAAGAGCGTGGTAAAGAGTTGGCTGGGTTGCTGCCATCACGAACCAATCTGAACGCACCCATGCCTGATGGCTTCCGGAGAGGGATTCAATCTGCGCGTCGGCGTCCGCCAATTCTTGATCGTCGATATTTCTATATTTTAATCCATACGGATACAGGTTTTCTATGTTTTTCCATGGTCTTTCAAGGTTTTGGTTCCAGCCGAGTGTGCGGATATCGACAGCGTAAAGAATACCAAGCTCCCCGCCCACCGGAACTTCACGGGGGAGGCTGATCGATTCGAGCCAACTCAGGCTGTTGAGGACCTTGGCAAGACCAGCTCTTTGATACCGGAGGTCTTCCTCGTCAAAATGATGGTTATTGTGGTTGTGTACAAGACTGAAGTAGCGTGTGTTCTGCTGTTCTGCTTTCAACATCGCTGCACGCTGCAGATCGTCACGAATGGCCAAGATCATCTGCTTGAGCGAAATGAATGGCCGAGCGGTAGTTGCTTGGTATGGTGGCGCCCCTGATTCGATCCATTTCCGAATCACTGAACGCTGGGCATCTCCAAAGTCGTGTCTTTCGCTAGACGGCGGTAAGGGCATCCTTTTCTGAATGGCATCCCACAACGTTGATTCTTTCAGGCTATGTGGCACCACCACTGCTTCGGGGGTTGCGTTTACCATGGAATCATGTTTGAGAACGTCAAAACCGTACCCAATGCTGGATCCCGTTCCATTGTGGCACCGGTGGCAATGTTCCTTGAAGATGCGCCTGACCTGTGCTGGCAATGATTCATTTTCCTGGCTTCGGGCCAATCTGTTTCCCGGCAAAACAACCACAAACGCAAGTATGGCGAGTTTAAACACGCATTTCCTGAAGATGTGGTGTCCTGTTGTGGTAAACATCATGCAAGGTTCCCGAAGCTAAGTGCTGGGCTGATGAGACAGCCCTATAACCCTCTAATCACTTTTTGAGTTCCCGGGATGACAAAAAATGTGGGAACTTTTTTGCCAATCAACCAGTTATTTGCAACATGAGCTGTAGCATCACCATATTGGTTTTATCGGGCACCTGTTTTCAGTTGCCATTCCCTCGAACAGGTGCCGATTTCAGTCTATTCAACTATGATGGCATCATGACAGCACGGCTTGAACCGGATGTGGACTCCCTTGTGGAGCAGGCAGCTCTTGGCGATGCCCGCTCGTTTGATGAGCTCGTGGAAGCTTTTTCACTGCGCCTTTTGCGATTCCTGACATTGACCCGGGGGTTGCCTCTTCACCGCGCTGAAGACGTGGCGCAGGAAGTGTGGATCAAAGTTTGGAAGGCTCTACCTCGCAGGAAGCCCGGCCCTTTTTTGGGTTGGTTGCTCACCATAGCGCGTAACGCTGCCACCGATGACCAGAAATCGGCCTATCATCGCTTGGTGCGGCAAGACACTGAAGAAGGAATTCTGCCCCATGTGGCATCTGGCGAAACTCAACAATCCCATGAATCGGATGTCGCATTGGTATCCGAGCGTTTGGCAGCGTGCCTCGAAAAACTTGATCTAGAACGCAAGCAAGTGATTGAACGTTTTGCTGCTGGGGAATCTCAAGATGATATCGCACAGATGTTGCTGATTCCGCTCGGTACTGTCAAAAGCCGCTTGAGCCGCGGTAGGCAGGATTTGAAAGTCTGCCTGGGAGATCTGGCGCCATGACCGCTCTGTTTCTGGACATGCCGGAAGACAGAAACCATCTGCCGGTATGGCTTGAATGCGTTGTTCTCTCGCCGGATCTGCCGCGGCTTGTGACGGAATTGAAGGTTATTCACGGAGTTCCCGCGCATCAACTTTCCTTGATGGATGCTATGTTTGGCTACTCGCAAACCGTTTTGGAATCGGGACTTGTTTCATTACCCCCACCAGTGCTTTCTCGCCTGCTGAGGCAACCCGATCTCCTGCCGAAATTGCGCGACTGGGTGCTTGAATCGGGCGGATCCTATTGGGATAGCATCGAAGCTACCGATGCTCTGTCATCCTCGACACAGCGGATCGTGGAGCATGTCCGCAAAAGCATGGCTTCCAAAACCCTCATGGCAGACCGGCGCCGATCATTGACCAAAGGAGTTCTCCTGTTTCTTGCCATGGCGGCATCGGTAGCCATCTTTCTTGTTTGGCACCGGTACGAAGTGAACAAGATTTCGCAGATTCTTGCCAAAACTTATGAAGATAATGAGCAGCTTCGACTCGACAATGATCTCCTAAAGCAACGCCTTGCGCCAGTTCCGGTACCTCCGTTGGCGCCCGGTTGGGGATTCGCGCGTAGGGAAGATCTGGCCACTCTAGAAGGGGACGACGCCAAATTGACCAAATTGTCGGGACTTGCTTTGGAATGGGGCAAGAAACAGCCTCAAAATTCTCTAGAACTTGCCAAACGATTGTTGGAATTCCGGCAGGGGTGTTCTGGCCTCCTCCTTAATCCGCCACCGCTGACCAAGCCCCAGCAGGTTTGGTTTGCAGCTCGCTGCGGCGATTGGGCATCTTCTATCGAACAGCAACTTCATGCGCTGGAATCTGGCGCCGATTTCCGCAAAGCGCTGGAAAATGCCAATTCCCTGTTTGTTTCGATTGCCAAGGAATTGACCGACCGGGCCAAAGCGCCATCAAATTCAGGTTGACCAATTTTTTCTTGTCGCGGGAACCATCTGCTCGGTGATTCGTTAGGAGTGCGGGGGACGGCAAGTGCCTTACCCAACAACCAGCGAGATCCTGACACAGGTGGAGCAACCATGAAAAACTGCATCATGATGGTCGTGGCTGCGGTAGGGCTATGCGCGATAGGTACGATTGCCGAAGCGAACTACCCGCATTATTACAAGGCCAAGTGGTATCCTAGGTATGTTGGTACAATGGTGACGTACTACTACTCGAACTACTACTACGCACCAGACCGCTATCACGTTTGCTACTACTACCCGGAACGTGGCCGCCGACACATTTATTACTACAACTGGGAGCGCAAAGTTTACTGGGGCCGCTTTGATTTTGAATCCGGCAAATACTCACTGCTCGACCAGAAGGACCGCAAGGAAAACCTTGGCGACATTCCGGAAAGTGCCTTCCCGAAACCGGTCGCCTTGGATCAGGTCAAGATTCCGGGTACCGACCTGAACATCACCGCACCCCCAGTCCTTCCAGACTGATGTGTGATGGCAAATGAATCAATGCGCGCGCAGCCGGGTCGTCCCCCGGCTGCGCTTTTTAATGTTTTCGCAGAACGGTGTCTCGACCGTAAGCATTTCGGTGATAATCAAATAGGAACGATTCCACCGCACTGGAGATTAGGAACATGCGCTTAATACATCCTGTACTCTATGTTTTGTTGGCAACGGCCATTACCACAGGAACTCCTGTTTACGGACAGGTAGCGTCTCAGCCAGCGGCACCACGCAAATGGGCTCTACTTGTGGGGGTGAACAGCTACCAAAACCGCAACCTTGTTCCCCTTAAATTTGCCGAGAGAGATGTCACGGAACTGGGAAAGGTTCTCAAGGGTGGAGGTTTCGAGGTTCGCGTGCTGACAGGTAACCAGACCATTGCCAAGAAGTATCGTGAGGAACTACAAAAAATGTTGAAACAGTTGAATCGCAACGATCTGCTGCTATTGGCTTTTTCCGGTCATGGTGTTCAGGTGCGAGTCGATAATCTGGAACAGCCTTGCTTCTGCCCGTTCGATGCCGTTCCCAGCGACCCATCCACCATGATATTGCTGTCTGGAGTTTTAAAAGATCTCCGTAATCAAGGAGCGGGTACTAATCTCGTTCTGGTAGATGCCTGCCGCGATATTTCTGATGCAAACAGGGGTTCCAGATCCGGTATCGACGGGAACCGGGTGGAAAATTTGCCTGAGGGAACAGCGCTGTTTTTTTCCTGTTCTAGCCGTCAGCGCGCGATGGAAACAGAGAAGGCTGGTGGCGGGCACGGCGTATTCTTTCACAGTGTTTTGGAAGGATTACGTGGCAATCCTTCGACGCGGGATGATAAGGGCAACGTCACCTGGGGCCGGCTGACCAATTATGTGAGCGAAAGGGTGGGAGCCAACGCGGCCCTATGGTTCAATGAAAATGAGCGTCAGGTGCCCCACAAGGTGGAAAATCTCACCAAAGTGCCGCCGTTGATGGTAGCTGCTTCCGGTGCCGTTGAAAAAGAATTACCGCCCATGCGGCCTGATCAGAAACTACGCTTGGGCGGAAAATTGGGAGGCCTTCTGAAGAAAGAATTACAAAAAGACAAGGCCGATCCTGCCATCGACAGGAAGGATGCTATTCTCGATGGGGCAGATAAAATAGTCGATGGAGTGTTGAATATTATTCGTGATCAACCCGGCAATCGCCCCAATTCCGACAACCCCAGACCTAAGCCCAAAGAAGGCAAATCTAGGATCCAACCCAAAGCGAAAGTTGCGGACGCCGGTTGATCTGTTTCGAGCATTTTCTCGGACAAGCACAGCGAGACCCATGCCGGTTATTCAGCCGGCTAGAAACCTGTCGGGAACAGTGCTTCCCGTGGCTCGCCTTTCCCGACCCGGTGCGATGGATTATTGTATATTCATGAGTACCACTACCGCTGACGATACCAACAGTTCATCTGCTCCCCGCGAACGTGGCACTTTTGCGTTCGTAAGCTTGGGGTGCCCCAAAAATCTCGTGGATTCCGAAAGAATGCTCGGAAAGCTTGCCATGGAGGGTTTCTCCTTGGTGGGTGATGCTGCCGAAGCAGATGTCGTGGTCGTGAATACCTGCGGATTCATTGAGCCGGCGCGGCAGGAATCGCTGGGCGTGCTCCGTGAAATGGTGGAACTGAAGACCGGCGGGAAGGTGAAGGCAGTCATTGCCGCCGGTTGTCTGGCTGAACGCGACCGTGAAGGTTTGCGCGATCAAGTACCCGGACTCGACCACTTGGTGGGCGTCTTTGGTCGGGAAGAGATTGCTCAGGCCGTTGAGTTAAGTCTTGAACGTATCGGCGCCAAGCGAGGCAAAAAGCGCATTGCCGTTGAAGAACTCAAAGGTATTTTCAGCCCGGCACCGGTCAAGGCGCTTGAAGACACCGCACGCTTGCGAGCAACTCCCCAGCATTATGCCTACCTCAAAATATCCGAGGGATGTGACAGGCTCTGCACGTTCTGCGCCATCCCCCAAATGCGTGGAAAGCATGTCAGCAAGGCCATTGAAGAAATTGTCCGCGAAGCGCGTGAACTCATCAGCGACGGCGTGCGTGAACTTTGCTTGGTTGCCCAAGACAGTACTTATTACGGCATCGATCTTTATGGCGAGCCGCGTTTGGCGCCCCTCTTGCGCGAACTCGATGCGCTGGACGGCCTCGACTGGATCCGGTTGCATTATGCCTATCCGGAGCATGTGACAGACGAACTGGTCGATGTGCTGGCCAATGCGCGCCATATCGTGCCTTACATCGACATGCCGCTTCAGCACATATCCGACCGGGTCCTCAGGCGCATGAACCGCAAAACCACACGCGCTGCTACCGAAGAAATTGTCGGCCGCCTCAGGCAGCGTATTCCCGGGCTGGTGCTCCGTTCTACTTTTTTGGTGGGTTTCCCGGGCGAAACCGAGGCGGAGTTCAACGAACTGGTCGACTGGGTACGCGAGGCCAAAATCGAGCGATTGGGCGTTTTTCCCTACAGCCACGAGCCCACAACTCCTTCCGCCAAACTTGACGGTGCTGTTCCAGAAGAAGAGAAGTTGCGTCGCCGCGATGTCTTGATGGCCACCCAGCAAGAGGTGGCATTTGCCCATGCGGAATCGCGCGTTGGCCAAACGCTGGCGGTGATTATTGACGGACCAGATCCGGAAATGCCGGGGTGGTACTTGGGCCGCACCATGGCGGATGCGCCGGATATCGACCCCGTAGCCCGCATCAAGGCAAAATCCCTTGAAAGTGGCTCCATCATTCAGGCTGATATCACTGGTTTTGATGGTTACGATCTGTTGGGCCGCCCTGCAAGGCGGCGATGACAGTCGTTCTGCCAATACACGGTAGATAATTCCATGCGCATCAATCCAGAAGACGATATTTGGCGCGTGCCATTTCTGGGTGTTGTTCTATTAGTCTCTCTGGAAACACCTCTACGCATAGCTACCGGCAGCCCACCAGCACCTTGGGCTGCAATATGGGACATTCTTGTAGGTGTTATCTACTTGTCTGAATTTCTTTGGCATGGTCGTTTCCATCGTGGCGCAACCGCGTTGGCGCTCATTTCTATTCCACCGTGGGAATTGCTGCTGGGCGCATGGCTTCCCGGGTGGGTGTACCTCTTCAGGTGGATGCGCTTGGCACAAACACCCCGTTTGGCAGGAATTCATTCTGTCATTCAGCGCCGTTGCGACCAGCAGATGTTTCCGGCCGCTGCAGACCGCGCCATTCTAAGCGGGTTGGTCGGGTTGCTGATTATGCACTGGATCGCCTGCGCGTGGGTCGTTCTCAATGCCATGGAAGGAGCCCAGTCAACCGTTATCAGCTATGTGGACGCCCTTTACTGGACCGTTGTCACCATGGCAAGCGTGGGGTATGGCGACATTGTCCCCGATACGCAGGTCGAAAGAGTCTTCGCCATTTTTGTCATTCTTGCAGGCATGGCCTTTTACGGATATCTCATTGGTAACCTTGCCGCACTGCTGGGTTCGCTCGATGCCGCTCGTACCAGACACCTCGAGCAGATTGAGGAAATCCTCTCATGGCTGAGGCACCGTCATGTGCCCGCGCGTATTTGCAAGGATGTGAACGACTATTTTCACGTCCAGTGGGAAAACCACGTTGCTTTGGACGATGCTGAAATGCTGCGGCGCCTGCCGCCATCCCTTCAAGCTGAAGTTGCCGTGTGCCTGAATCTGCAGCTTCTTGAAAAAGTAGAGTTTTTAAAACAGGCTCCGTCTGAATTGATTTCTGCTTTGGCCATGCGTTTGCAGCAAAAATTATTCAGGCCCGGAGACATTATTTTTCGCTCAGGAAATATAGGCGACAGCATGTATTTCATATCCCGCGGCACGGTTGAAATTGTCGCCGCCGATGGCATTGATGTGATTGCCAGATTGTCGGATGGACAGTTTTTCGGCGAGATGGCACTGCTCTCGGGTGGCCAACGCAGTGCTTCGGCACGCGCTACGGCTTACAGTGTTTTGGCGGTGCTCGAAAAAAACTGCTTTGATAAAACACTCGAACACTTTCCCGATATGAAAAAGGCGATCGAGGGAACGGCACGTATTAGGCGGGAACAGTCGATCTTGCGCAGTATCCTTCCGGTCAGCGGAGATCCTTCATGAGTGTGCGAGCTGAGCCCGGTTTTGGTTCTATTCCCAACATGCTGTCTTTGTCGCGCATTGTTGTCACAGTACCGTTGTGTGCCGCCATTGCATATGAAGCTTGGGCTATTGCCCTGGCTCTGTGGGCGTGGGTTTCCGTGACAGACTGGTTGGACGGCGCTCTGGCACGCGCCTGGGGGCAAACCAGCGCCATCGGCCGAGTGCTTGATCCGCTTGCCGATAAAGTGGCCGTGCTGGGCACCCTCGTTTGCCTGATTCCAGCGGGGCAGGCAGAAGGCTACTTGTCTCCATGGATGGTGGCGGTTCTCATAGGCAGAGAGTTCATGGTGACGGGGCTGCGTGGCGAACTGGAACGGCGGGGTAGTGCCTTTGGCGCGGACATATTCGGTAAGCTCAAAATGGTGGCACAGGTTGTTGTTATATCGCTGGCACTTGTGGTTGCTTGGCTGGGACGAGCGTCGGTACCGGTCTGGATGATTCAGACTTTGATAGCCAGCGTCTGGATCATGTTGCTAGCAACCGTATTGAGTGGTTTGCGGTATGCCTGGATGGCGATTACTGTGATGACACAGCAGAGGGGAGATGGGCGATGAACCGTGACTTGGGTTTTGTGATCGTCGGGTGCGGCATGATCGCGCGGTTCCATGCGCGCGCGTTGGCCGAGGTGGCTGGAGCCTGTCTGGTGGGTCTTGTGAGTCGATCCACAGATGCCGCGACAAAAATGGCCACAGAGTTGGGCCGGCCCGATCTGGCTGTTTTTACCAGCCTCGAAAAGGCTGTGGAGCAACCGGGTGTGGATGTGGTCATTATCACCACGCCATCTGGTGCACATCTTGAACCGGGTATTGTGGCAGCGCGAGCGGGCAAGCATGTGATTGTGGAAAAACCGCTCGAGGTCACGGTGGAACGGTGCGACGCGCTCATCGAAGCGTGCAATCGCTATGATGTGTTGCTGGGTGCCATCTTTCCATCGCGTTTTGGCGATGCCAATCGTGAGTTGAAGGCGGCGGTTGAAGCTGGTCGCTTTGGTCGGCTGACCTTGGCGGAAACGGCGTGCAAATGGTGGCGTTCCCAAGCTTACTACGACGATGGCGGGTGGAAGGGCACCAAGGCGCTCGACGGCGGTGGCGCCCTGATGAATCAGGCCATTCACAATGTGGACCTTCTGCTGTGGCTTATGGGCCCAGTCCATTCCGTGGGTGCCCATATTGCCACACTGGCACATGAGCGTATCGAGGTGGAGGACACAGCCGTTGCCTGCCTGCGTTTCAAAAATGGCGCCTTGGGGGTGATTCAGGCGGCCACTTCCGTGCATCCAGGCTTGCCGAAAACCGTGGCCATTCATGGCAATCAAGGGACTGTCACCATTGAACAGGATGATTTGACCCAGTGGGATTTCCTTCATGAAACCGAACGCGATGAGGAAATCCGTCAGCGTTTCCGGCAGAAAACCGGCGCTTCTGGCGGAGCGAGCAATCCCGCAGCCATCTCCCACGAAGGCCATGCTCGTCAATTACGTGATTTTGTTGCCGCCCTGTCCAGCGGCGGGTTGCCGCAGGTCGATGGCCGGGAAGGCAGGCGGGCTGTGCAGTTGATTGAGGCCATTTACCGCTCGGCGGAAACAGGGTCTTTTATCACCTTGTCCTAGCTTGTCTATTGGGCGTTACTGCCTTTTTACTTGCACTGGCATCAGAGAATGGTAGTCTACCAAGTGAGGGTGGTCAGGACGACCAAACCCTCAATCCTCCAAAGTCGGATGTCGGGAGGTTGCTACCATGCTGAGCATCAGGAAGATATTGCTGGCAACGGACTTTTCGCCGGCGTGTACTCAGGCATATTTTCACGCCCTGAAGCTGGCACGGTTGCATGCCGCAGAGTTGATTGTGGCCCATGTGATGCACCCTGTTGGCGAGAGCACGCACGGACCCGACTACTGGCGCGCCATGATCGAGCAGATTCGGCCCGTGGACGGATCGATTGCAGTTGGCCATGCCCTGCTGGAAGGCGAGCCCGCGCGCGAACTGGTGGCTTTCGCCAGAGCCAACGATACAGACTTGATTGTATTGGGGCGCCAGGGCCGCCACGATGCTGGGTTCGATCAACTCGGTAGCGTCACCGAAGAAGTGCTGCGCAACGCGCCGTGTTCGGTTTTGGTGGCTCGGTTGCCCAAAAGCCGCGAACACTTGGCGCGGTTATCTGCCACCGCACATATGTCTGATGACTAAACCGTAGCAGGAGCAATATTCGCCCTGTTCCCGGCAACTGAAACCCTTCCTTGCGCCAAAAGAGCAATCGCCTCAGGATACGCTACACATTCAGCCGCGAAAACGCGTGCTGCCAATGTTGTGGCTGTATCCGATTCCGTTACAGCCACTGCTTTTTGTACCAGTATTGGCCCACGGTCGTATTCATTGGTAGCCAAGTGAACCGTGCAACCAGATACCTTGCAACCAGCATCGAGCACAGCCTGGTGCACCTTGGCGCCATGAAAGCCTTGACCGCCAAAAGCCGGCAACAATGAAGGATGGATGTTGATCACCCGGTTCTCCCACCGGGGTGGAACCGTCAGCAATTGCAAAAATCCTGCCAAGCAAATCAGGTCTGCGCCATGCTGCTCGCACCAGTGGATCAGGCTATCGGAAAATGCCTGCCTGTCGGAAAAGTCACGTCGCCTAATCACGGCGGATGGTATTGCAGACGATTGGGCTCGCTGTAGACCGCCTACGCCATCCCGGTCGGAAGCCACACAGGTAACGGTGCCCGCCAGTGTGCCGGCACGCTCGCGGTCCAGCAGGTTTTGCAGGGAGGTGCCGCCACCGGATAAAAGAACTGCCAGACGCGGACGAACCGGAATCATGATCGTGTTCAAGCGGACCTCACCCCATGATGAAACCAAGCGCGGCAAACAGGACGCCGCTCACCAGCATGCACACGGGCAGTGTCAGCACCCAAGCGATGAGGATCGACCGCACCGTGGCTAGTTGCACTCCCGAACCCGTTGCTGCCATCGTACCGGCAACCGCGCTGGAAAGCACATGCGTGGTGCTGACGGGGGCTCCTCCCGCGACCGCCATGCCGATGGTGGATGCCGCCACAATCTCCGCCACAGCACCCTGTCCGTAGGTCAGGTGTGTTTTGCCGATCTTTTCGCCCACGGTGACTACTATCCGTTTCCACCCCACTGTTGTGCCAATACCAAGGGCTAGTGCCACCGCAACAACAACCCACTTGGGGCTGTATTCAAGCACACCGCGTATTTGGGCGCGGGCACTTTTGAGCGCGGCAGCGTCGCGTCGGGTTAGCAGCAGGTCTTCGCTTTCAAGCAGTTGATTGATGGCGCTTTCAAGCACAATGATGGAATTGCGCAGTTCGCGTCGTTTTTCACCAGGGACCGTGCGAAACGATGTGACGCTTGCAGCATTCTCGGGCCCGAGCAGGGCCAGCACCGTGTCGATGGAGGCAATCACTTTTCCCCGCTCATATTCGAAAACCGGGTCAGGGTCGTCGACATGATGCCGGTTGATGACAGCTTTGGCCTTGGTGGCGCCTATGCGCACATGGCCGATGTCCGAATGTGTCGAGTTCATATTGACGGCAAATTCCGAGGTCGCGGTGCCAATCAGGATCAGCATGATGAGGCCCACGCCTTTTTGCCCATCGTTGCTGCCATGAGCCAGACTGACACCCGTGCAGGTTCCAATAAGGGTTAGGCGCACCCAGAACGGTGGAGGCGCATCACCCACAGGTGGCGCATGCAGGCGAGGATTGCGGATGTAGCGCAAGGCTAGCACCATCAGACCGGATGCCATGCAAAAACCAATCAGGGGTGATAGCAGCAGGGAAAGCCCCACTTCTTGGGCCTTGTGCCAGTTGATACCCCAACCGGGATGGTGCCCTGTCATCAAGGCATGCGCCACCCCCACGCCCAGAATTGAGCCAACAAGCGTGTGGGAACTCGATGCAGGAATCCCCAGCCGCCAAGTGGCCAGATTCCAGGCAATGGCAGAAATCAGCAACGCGAGCACCATGGCTTTCCCTGTGCCAGCGGCAAGATTCTCTTCCAGAAGTAGATCCACAGGCAGCAGGTTGACCACCGCGTAGGCAACGGCGATTCCTCCCGAGGCCACGCCTACAAAATTGCAAAAGCCGCTCCAAGCCACGGCAACACCGGGGCGGAGCGCCTTGGTGTAAATGACTGTGGCCACGGCGTTGGCGGTGTCGTGGAAGCCGTTGACGAATTCAAATCCCAAGGCGATGGCAAGCGCCAACACCAAAAACAGGGCGTTGTCCCATGAAACAGCTTCAAGGAAAAAAGGAAGTTGCACCATCGGGCGTACCCTTGGGGAGAGGCGGTGCAGTTGTACACCGGTTAATAAAGCCTTATCATATGAAATCAGCCGAATGGCCATTGCCAAAAAGCGGACCCGACCTGTCCACCGGGGAATTCCATGACACTTCCATTTCGCAAAACCAGTTTATGGTTTCGCCGCTTGACGTCTCTGCGGACGATCCTGTTTTTTGTTCTTTTCACGCTCATGATGGCCTATTCTCTGACTTTGACCAACTGGTTTATCGATCAGGCCAACAAAATACTGCTCAGGCATGAAATCACCGACCTTGTCGATGAGAGCGAGCTTTTGTTGTCGCGGAAAATAGATTCCGTCATCCAGATGGGGCGCGAAGATCTGCTTGCGGCGGCCGCGTCGTCCACCTTTCGCCAGTGTGTGCGTTTGAATTCGGAATTGGGGGGCGAAGCTGCTTCTGAAACCGGTCTCGATGCACTACGCAGGGAATGGCGAGAACTGATGGCCATGCGTGCTAGCCCAGGCTACGCGGCAGTTCCCGGCCACGACAACTGCAATCAAGGCAGCGCCGATTATCTGCTGCAGATGGCATGGTTCGACGAGCAATGGAAGCCACTTGCCGAAGCTGGAATCAGCAGCGTTGGTGAGGGATCCAACAGGGTCGGCATCAAAGTGAATACAGAGACCCACAAGAAGGCCCTCAAAACCATTCTTGAATCAGGCGCTTCCCAGAATGCATCTACCAATCGCATGCTTGTGACGGGAGTTTCCCTCGATGCTGGCGATGTCTCATGGCAGGACTCCGAGGGAAATGTTTATCCCCTTCCTATCGTTCGACTAGCCATGCCGATCACAAATATCCGTGGCAAAGCCAGCGGTTGGCTTGTGGTCACCTTGGGCCTCAGGCAAACTTTTCTGGAGTTGCGGGCGCTCCCACGCCATGTGGCCTTCCTGTTCGACCAAAATTGGAATCTGCTCATGCACCCGGCGCTTGACCCGCGTGATTTTACGACAGAGCGCGCCGCAGAACTCAAGGAAAGTTCGGTTTATCTGCAGCAATTCATCAAAGCTTACGAAGACGAGAGGAACAAATTGAAGGAGGGCGTTGGCAAGCACTTTGTTTTCAGGCGGACGCCTGATCAGGCGCGCGGTGACATTAAAACATTCACATATCCGGATGTGACCAAAGAAGATTCCACGCTATCCATGCGGCCAACGGTCTGGTATCTTCTTCAGGCTCCGCTGACTGATAAATTTACAGAGGATCTTAGAAAGAGTATTCAGGATGATGGTGAATTTGTAGGCTTAAAACTCGACGCTATCGTGCGAAAGGTGGCCTGCATGAACTCGCAGTACCGATCAGAAGGTGGTGGCTTTCTCGACAATCAGGTGGTGTTGCCGGGTATCATCGCCACTCCCGAACGCCGCATAGATCTTGCGCGGGTGCCCGCCCCACTGACCATTCGTGCCACTCGTCAATCGGATCTGGAGGAACTTCGCGACCTTTTTGACTCGGAAGGCATTTCAAACAGATCTGATTCTGAAATTATCCCCATGGATTCATTCTTTTTCACCCATTTCGCTTTGCCATTGCGGCCCGATGGCGCCACGGGCGATGGCAGCGATCCGCGCGATCCATGGATCCGGCTGGTGACATGCGTCTCGCGGGAAGAAATGATCCATGACATTATATCCCAACAACGTTATTGGAAAACCATTTCCGCCATGATGGCCGCGGGTATCGCCATGGCTGGTGTGGTTGTGGTTTACTGGTTCACACGCCCGCTCAAGTCGATCACCCACGCCGTGGAGGCATTTGGTGAAGGAAGGCCCAATGCCGAACCTTTGCCTGTTCACGCTATGGGTGAGGTTGGCTCGCTGGCGCGGGCCTTTGGCGTCATGATGGGCCAGATCGATTCACAGAATGCCGAACTGGCGCGCGCCAACGACGAACTTGAAGCCAAGGTAGCCTTGCGAACGGCGGAACTGCGTGTCGAAAACCGCGCCAAGGAAATTCAGAAACAGGTCGCGGAAAATGCCCGCGTTGAGGTGATCCGCAAAAACGAGGAACTCGAGTCCAGCCTTGAACGGGAACGGATGGCCCGGCAGGCGCAGGACGGGCTTTTCCGCAACACAAGCCACGAACTGCGCACGCCGCTTGCCGTGATTGGTGGATATGCCGAAGACTTGGTCCAAAGCCTCGATGAGCGTGGTGTCGCGGATCTTGCTGCCGATGCGCGCATCGTGCTTGATTACCAGAAAAACATGCTCGATCTGGTCGACCAACTTCTCGACTATGCCAAGATCGCCTCGGGCAACCTGCTGCCCGACATTGCCCCCTTCAGTCTGAATGATCTTATCCGTCGCCTGTTGCCGATTGACAGGCTGATGTCGAAAAACGGCAACACATTAAAGCGCGAATTCACCTCCAAACCACTGGTTCTCAGGAGCGACCTGAAGAGGATCGGGCAGATTGTTCTAAACTTGGTCTCCAATGCCGCCAAATTCACCAAAAAGGGAACGATAACCATTCGCATCGAGCCCGACAGCTTGCGGCCCGACCACCTGCGCATCGATGTCGCCGATACAGGTATCGGGATCCGTCCAGAGGAGATGGAGCGGATATTCGTCCCGTTTTTGCAGGCCAACTCACGGATTAGCCGTGATCACGGCGGTACGGGGTTAGGCCTCAGCATTGTCAGGTCATTCGTGGCCATGTTGGGTGGCTCTGTGCATGTCTCCAGTGTGTTTGGTCAGGGCACTACCTTTTCTGTGGTCATTCCATTGAACTGCCCGGACGATCTTGCCGATAGGGATCCTTCTCCCCCGGATCCCCGACCGCTCACGACTTCTCCGTCGGCGTTGGATGCCGGTTTGGTATTGATCATCGATGATGATGTCGCCTCGCGTGTGTTGCTACGCCGTCAGATCGAAGAAGCCGGCTTGCGTGCCAGCGAAGCTTCTACAGGCGAGGATGGTCTTAAAATGGCGCGCTCACTGATGCCAGCCATGCTGTGTCTCGATGTGCGTCTTCCCGGCACCGAAGGCTGGAACATTCTCGCCGAACTTAAATCTGATCCGCGCACCCGTAATATCAAGGTGATCATGACAACGGTCATTGAAGACCGCCGTTTGGCTGCGACCCTTGGTGCTGACGATTATCTTTCCAAGCCGGTGGACCGTGATGCGCTTGACCGGATTCTGATTCGATTCCGCCCCGATCATCAACCGGGCGATGTTTTAATTGTAGAAGACGAAGAATCGTTAAGGCACATTTTAGCAAGGCTGGTTGAACGCAATGGCTGGCTGCCGCGCCAAGCCGAGCATGGCGGTGTGGCCATGCAGATGGTGAATTCAAAAATCCCAGATCTGATATTCTTGGACCTGATGATGCCTGAGGTCGATGGTTTTGAATTCCTCGCCTGGCTGCGCGCGCACCCTTCGGCATCTACCGTGCCGGTGGTGGTGGTTACTGCCAAGGAGTTGATGGAAGAAGACCGTATACGGCTACGGGGACTTGTGGTGGATGTTGTCAGCAAGGGTGGCGGCGACCTGCGCGAGATTCTGTCCGGGTTTCTCAAAGCCGGCAAAGGGGTAAAAATCAATGACTGAAAGCGGAACGGTTCTTGTCGTTGAGGACGAGGAGCACCTTCGGGAACTGATGAGCCGGTTCTTACGGCGCCTTGGTGTGACTCACCACCTTGTCGCTGACAGCACCTCGTTTGACACATGGTTGGCCGAATCGGTTCCTTGTCTTGTCCTCATGGATTTAAGACTTGAAGGGGATTCAAGGCAGGGTATTGACTTGATCAGGCAGATGCGTTCCGACCCCAGATTTGCTGCTGTTCCCATTGCTGTAATGTCTGCATTTGTACACACCGACGACTTGGAGCGCGCTCGCGAGGCGGGTTGCGCGGCCTATATCCGCAAACCGTTTCAGGACCGCGAGGCGATCGGGCAACTGATCAAGGCGCTTGTGGCCGGGAAGGATATGCCATGGCAGATCCTGTGAATCCGTCTCTCGATGATGCAGGACCTTCCTTCAGTCGTCAGGATCGCATTCGGGCCCGCGAGCACAGGCTGCGCCTCGTGGGCCAGACCGACCACATGATTGAAGCCCTCGGCCTCATGGCACATGAATTGGCGAGCTTTCCCGAGCAGGCAGCCCTTATGGAAGACCTCCTCCGTATGAAGCGGGGGGCCACAAAGGCACGCGATCTGGTGGTTTTGCTGGATCCGGCGGTTCTCGAGACCTGGTCATTGGCTTGCGAAGAGCATCAGGCCAGGCGCGACCTTCGCCACGACCTCCGCGCATCCCTTGGAATCGTCAAAGGGTTTGCCGAGGATATCCTTCAGGCGGGCGAACTGGTTCAGTCGGAGTATTTTCCCGATTTGAAAAAGATCGTTCGGCAGGCACGCGATGCCATTGAACAAGTGGACATGCTTCTGCCCCGTGAATCTGCCGAAGGGTTGCGTGAGAATCCCCGCTCCACAGTAATCATTCCTCCTGCTCCGTCCCGGGGGCAGGCTCTCCTTGGAGGGCGCGTTCTGATTGTGGATGACACTACGGAAAACCGGGCACTGTTGGTCCGCCAGATGATGGCAATCAGTTCCAATATTGCCCCGGTGGAGGCCACCGGTGGTGAGCAGGCCCTGACGTTACTGGCTGACCTCGACATCGATGCCGTGCTTTTGGACCTCAACATGCCCGGCATGAACGGTTACCAGGTTCTAGAGCGGATGAAATTAGTTTCGGAAACAAAACAGATACCTGTGATCATGATATCTGGAATTGATTTTGATCAGGCGGCTCTTCAGGCCATTGGCATGGGTGCGGAGGATTTTCTTCAAAGGCCAATCGACCCCAGACTTTTGCGCGCTCGTCTAGGGGCCTGCCTTGATCGGAAGGTGCTAAACGACCGCGGCAAAAGGTTGCTGGCGCAGGTCCGCCATCAGGCGCGTGAATTCAACGGACTGCTCCGTAGCATTCTGCCCGACCAGGTTCTGCTGGAAATGCGCAATGGAAGATATCCCCCTAGGCGCGTTGACAATGTGTGCGTTCTCTTCGCCGATCTTGTCGGTTTCACGAAATTCTGCCGTAACGCTGATCCCGAATTGGTGATACAGCCGCTGCAGAACCTCATTGAACGCTGGGAAGACGCGGCGCAATCGTTTTCTGTTCAGAAGATCAAGACCATCGGCGACGCCCTGATGTGCGCCTCGGGGCTTCTCACTCCTGAAATGAATCCGGTCGAGGTCTGCGTTCGCTATGGGCTCGAGCTCATGCGCATTACCCGGGAAATCAACCCCGAGTGGGACTTGCGTGTCGGCATTCACGTCGGCCCGGTGGTGGCAGGCATTGTTGGCAGGCGACAATTCCTGTTCGATCTGTGGGGTGATACGGTCAATACGGCCAGCCGGATGGAAAGCGGTGGCGAAAAAGGCCGCATTTGCCTCAGCGAAGAAGCCTACATGGCCATAAGCCGAATCAGTCGTGCCACCCTGCGCGGGGGACACGAAGTCAAGAGCCTAGGCAAGGTGAATCAGTACCTCTTTGAGGGGTTCATTGACGAGGTTTCATCAGAATGATCGCGTTTCCTCTGTGGCGCGGTATCATGGGTGTGGAGACCCGTACCCCGTAATTATCTGGAGCCTTGCCTCCGCCATGCCGGCCACCGAACATTTTCTCAAAGGCCTTTTCATTGCCTTGGCCATTCACGCCGGCATCTGGGCCTCCTACGACCCCGCAGATCGATGGATAACCTTGGTTTTCATCGATGCCTTGGCATTGTTGGGCCTGACAGTTGCCCTCACTTGGGCCGCTTTGCGCACGGGACGTGGCCGGAATCGGCCCATGGCACATCTGGTTTTCTTGCTGCTACAGCATGGAACCGTGGCCAGGGCGGGGCTTGTTGGCGGCATGGCCGTTGGCGCCCTTGCCCTGACACCACTTCATTCAGTCGCCGAAAAGGAAATGCTGGGGGTACTCGTCGCCACCGGTTTGCTTGTTGGCGCTGCCTGTGGTGCCTCGGCGCGGGTAAGGCGGCCCGATGCCCGGTTCGGCATGGCCCTGCTCACCGTAGCCTTGGGTGTGACAGCAGGATTTCTTGCCGTTTGGGCCCCATGGCGTGAAAATCCGGCAGACCTGCTACCAGAACGCCTCGATATGCTGCTGCCGCAAATTCTGCTGCTTCTGCTTCTGGTTCCGGTGCTCGATACCGCTGGTGAAAGCGCGCAAACGGAATCCGATGGCGCGGTCTGGTGCGCGCTTCTGGGGCTTGCGCTTTGGTTACCATCGCGCGCGGGGCCACCCGCCTTGGTGCTGGTTGTGCTGGTGGTTCCCGTGGTGGCGTTTGCCATGCTGGCCCGATTGGTTTTGCCCGGTTGGGCGTCGTTCAAACTGGCGTTTAGAGGACGAGGATTGGCGCGGCAGGGCGATTTGCCCGGAGCGCTGGCATGCTTCCGCAAAGCACTGCGGCTGAATCCGGCTGATCGCATGGCGCGCGAAGGCTACTGGCGCACGCATCTGGAGCTGGAACCCGAGGGAATTGCTGCCGACCCCTTGGCGCGCAGGCTGGTTCATCCGGGCGATTGCCTCGACCGCGCGGCTGAACTTCTCCGCACATCGCCACCCCGCATCGACGATGCCAAGCGCTTGCTGGTGCTTGCAGAACGGCTCGATCCAGCGCTGGAGCCACAGGTTTGTTTCTGGCGCGCCGTCTCGCTTTTGCACCAGAAACGTGAAGACGAGGCCTTCGATCTTGTCGCCCCGTTGGTGGCGATGCCCAGCCGAGAACAAACAGAAGAGCAAAGCGCCGCAGAAATCTTGGGCTGGCGTTTGCTGCTGGCCTGGCACAAGGGCGCCCGCGAGCGTGTGGGCGAACCAGCCCTGGCTTTGCCGGGCAGGCGGTTGGCAGCCATTTCGGCCATTGAACGTGGCCTATTGGTTAATCCCACCGATGATGAACTTTGGGCGATCAAGCGCGAACTGTATTCCGGACTCACCATGGCGGAATTCCGCGCCGGGCGGGACATGGGGCTGCCTCCGGCAGATCCGGGTTATCTGGATGAGCTCTCAGCCACCTTGGCCGAAGACGAGGCCACGTGGCTGCGTGCCGCCGACTACATGGCGATGGCCACGGAAGCAGGCGGTTCGCGTGCTGTGCGTCGCTTGATTGGCTTGGCTAGGCTTTTAGAGCGTCACGGGCAAAACGAAGAGTCATTGCAGCGGTTTCACAACGCGGCAGTGGCAGGGAGGGCCATGGGGCCCGATTCTTTGGAACCAGAAGATCGCGAACTCTATTTCCGGGCCGCGCGCCATCAGGCTGAATTGGCTGAGCACGAGGGGCGTGGCACCGATGCCATTGGTTGGTGGCAAGCCACGTTGGCCTCGGAAAGAAGCGGTATCGAGACACTTCGTCGGTTGGCCGCGCTCTACGAAGCCGCTGGTGATCCATTAGCTGCACTCCGCTATGTGGTTCGTGGTCTGGTTTACCAAAGCGACGACAAAGACTTGTTAGATCGCCGGGAACGTTATTTGTGGTCATTGCCGCTGGACGGTCCTTCCACCACTGCCGAAGCGTTGCGTGGTCTGGTGGAACCAGCGCACTGCATACGCCGGGCGCGCGAAATCCTCGATGACCGACGTTCCGACACCACGTGGCTGGAAGTGGCCGAGCACCTCCTTGTTTTGGCGGAACGCGTTGATCCTGACAACCTGACCGCACGGGTGAATCTGGCCCGCGCGCGGTTGCGTTTAGGCGACCGCGATGCCGCTGTAGCGGGGTACGAATCGGTCCGGGCTGCAAAGCCCAGCGGACTGTTTCAAGGCGACGCGCCCGAGGCATGGCAATTGGCCAACCAAGCTCTGGGGGAGCTGTATTTAGAGTGCGGCCGTCCCAAAGACGCCGTTGCCTGCCTGCTTGATTTTCGCGATAGCCCAAAAGCGGGCGCAGCGACGCTCTTCAAGCTGGGGCAAGCCTATGAGGAAATGCGCGATATCAAGCGTGCGCGCTCTTATTACACACAGGTGACAGGTTATGAGGGAAATCCACTGGTCTGGCAGGCCAGAGAGGCCATCGACAGGTTGACGAACGGCACCAACAATGCTGATACTTCCGCGCAGTAACCCCACCATCCTTCATGGGTCTGTATCATGACCAATGTGTCTAGTCCGATCCAGATCGAACAAGTTCCAGCGGGGGTTGCTGCTCCATGCGCGACCTGACTTCGTGGAGAATACCACTGGCAACGCTCAGCGGCGTGCCGCTGTTCATGCACATCCTTTACCCGGTGGTGGCCTTGGGTGTGGTTCTCAGAGTTATTTCAGCGTCGGGAGCACCTGATGGCATTTGGCGCGAAATTGTCCTGATTCAGATCATCTTGCTCCTCTCAGTCATGCTGCGGCTATTGGTGTCCCACCAGATCGATATCCGCACGGGTGGATCCCCTTCGGAACTGACCGTCTGGAACCTGGGACATTTCACACGCGACCGCGACTATTCTCCAAGCGTTTCAACCCTTCTGGCCGGGCTGGCAACCAGCTTGATGGTTGCCGCAGTTTCTTCCGTTGTTCTCATGATCATGGGGTATTTTCCGCCGTCTCTAGTGGGGTGGGATGCCCTTGGTTTTTCGCGGGCCGGAACAGTGCTACTGGCTGCTGTTTCGGGAGATTCCGTGTCGGTCGACCCGGGTTTTTCCACCTTTCTGGCGCGATTGTACATTGTCAATGCTTGGCTGTTCTTGGCTAATCTCCTGCCCGTGATTCCCCTCGACGGAGCGCGCCTTTTAGAGCGCTTGCTCGGATGGCGCATGGAACTGCGCGAAGCCGCGCTTGGAACGCTGTTTGCCTCGATGCTTGGCATTTTGGCGGTGGCTGTTGCGGGAATAGCTGCCAACGAAGTCCTTTTCATCATTCTGGCGCTGTTCCTTCATCTGCAAACACGTTTGGAAGCCGTGCGGATGGAGGTCATTCCTTCCGCCTTCGGTTATGATGATCATGACGACCCTGACCTGCCTCCACGGGCATCGTGGTGGCAGCGATGGAAGGCGCGCAGGGCTGAAGAGCGAACCCGCAAAGCCGCGGCAAACCGTGTTGAGGAGGACCGCCGCATGGATTCCCTCCTAGACAAGTTGCATCGGTTAGGGCAGGGAGGGCTTACCGGCGCCGAGCACCGATTCATGAGGCAATATGCCGAAAAGTACAGGCCTCGCCAGCGAGGCCGATAACCAGAGCGGGGTAAAAGCCTCGCGGGAAAGGGATCATTTCATATGTCGGGCCGGATTGAACCACGTACCTTGAAGGGCTTTCGCGACTACCTGCCCGAGATGATGATCCCGCGTGAGCGGTTGCTCGAAGCGGCGCGCGGCGTCTACCGCCGTTATGGGTTTGCTCCTATTGATACTCCGGCTCTCGAATATGCGGAAATTCTTCTGGGTAAGGGCGGGGAAGAATCCGACAAGATCGTCTACCGTTTCCAAGATCATGGCAATCGCGATGTGGCGCTGCGCTTCGACCTGACGGTGCCGTTCGCGCGCTTTGCCGCCATGCATGTGGGTAAATTGGGCATACCGTTCAAACGCTATGCGATGGGCCCTGTTTGGCGTGGCGAAAATACGGGGCACGGCCGCTACCGCGAATTCTGGCAGTGCGACTTCGACACCATCGGCACCACCTCGGTTTCCAGCGATGCTGAGGCTTTGCTGGTAGCCCACGACCTGATGGTTGCCGCCGGAATCGAACGGTTTGTGCTGCGAGTCAACCACCGGCAGGTATTGGGTGGGCTTCTGGAGACGATGGGGCTTGGGGATCAGGCCACAGCCATGCTGCGCGCCATCGACAAGCTTCCCAAGGTAGGCGCCGATGCCGTGGCGGCCGAAATGATGGAAAAAGCCGGGGCGATCCGTCCGCAGGCCGACACGGTTCTGGCCTTGGCGGGCCGTAAGGGAGAACCACTGGCTATGTTGTCTGATCTGGCCGTGGAACTGGCTGGTAGCGAGCGCGGTATGGCCGGTGTCACACGGTTGCGGGAGGTGTTTGAAGCCGTGCTGGCGGCAGGTTTGCCACCGGAGCGGATTGGCCTCGATCTGGCCATTGCCCGCGGTCTGGATTATTATACAGGTATTATCTTTGAAACATTCCTCGGCGACCTCCCGGGAATCGGGAGCGTCTGTTCCGGTGGCCGTTACGACGACTTGGCCGGCTTGTACACGAAGCAGGCCCTGCCGGGTGTGGGTGCTTCATTGGGAGTTGACCGGTTGTTGGCCGCCCTTGAAGAACTGAAATGTCTGGGTACGGCTGGTGCTGTGGCCCCTGTCTTGATCGCCCAGTTCGAAGCCGGGCATCTGGGAACGTGCTTGGGCCTAGCGAGGCGATTGCATGCCGCGGGAGTAGGAGCCGAGGTTTTCCCCGAGGCCAAAAAGATCGGTCAGCAGTTGCAGCATGCCGAGAAAAAGGGATTTCGTGTGGTGGTTTTGGCTGGCCCGGATGAGCGCGCCCGGGGCATTTGGAAAATCAAGCGGTTGGCGGATCGGTTTGAAATGGAACGGGCCGATGCCGATGTGCCTTCCGGTGTAGTGGAACTGTTGGCGGGAGGATAACCGTCGTGCTGGTGCACAATCACTACGAGCGCTCTTTTGCCGCCATGCTGCGGCACCGTGGCATCACGCACGTTCCCGTGGAAGAAAAACGCCGTTCGGTTATTGACGGCACACCAGTCAAGAGCCTTGATTTTTTGGTGTTGGGCGAGGGTGGGCGCTGGTTTGTGACGGATGTCAAAGGCAGGCGCTTCCCCGGCGGACCGCCCGGGAAACCGCGCCGTGTTTTGGAATGCTGGTCCACGCTGGACGATGTCGATGGTTTAGAGCGCTGGGCGAATCGTTTTGGTGGTGGTTGTGAAGGATTATTAGTGTTTCCCTATCTGGTCGATCCGCAGCTGGCTGAGGAGTGTGGTTGGGGAGATGCTTGGGAGCATGAAGGCCGGCATTACCGCGTTCTGGCTGTGCGCGTGGCAGAGTACCGGCAGCATATGCGTGTCCGCAGTCCACGCTGGGGCACGGTCGATCTGCCCGCCGCCGCTTACAGGTCTCTTGTCCGACCCCTGAGCTATTTTACAGGTGCCGGTGAACCCTGGCTTCTGCCAGCGTGAACAAACCACGGAGTGAATGAACATGTCACGGCTCAAATCCGCCGTCCGGCTTCTGTCGTTGGCCACCGAACCAAGAGAAGGGTTCTTGCGCGCTGCCAGGTTGGGTGCGCAGGGCGTGGAGATCGATGCATCAAATGGTTTGAAACCGCGTGAGCTTTCTTCCACAGGCAGGCGTGAGCTGCGAACGGTGGCTGCTGGATATCAACTCAAAATTGCAGCGGTGCGCGCGCCTCTGAAGCGCGGCTTGGTTTGTCCGGAAGGCATGGAAGCGCGTCTGGAATTTCTGGAGGCCGCCATCGGTCTGGCGGTGGATATCGGCGCGAAGGTCGTTGTCATTGAGGCTGGCCAAGTACCTGACAAACCAGAGTCTTCAGGTGGCCGGGCCTTGTCGGCTTCGCTGGCGCATCTGGCGCCCGTGGCTGAAAAGTGTGGCGTTGCCATCGCGTTGGTGACCGGACTTGAATCGGCCGAAGTTCTGGTTGCGGCTTTGGCTTCATATCCCGCCGAAGTGATGGGGGCGGCGCTAGACCCCGCCAACTGGATGGTCCACGGATTCGACCCGTGCCAAGAGCTTGAGCATCTTGCCGGGCGCGTGCGCCACGTGCATGCGCGCGACGCAAGGCGTTCATCGCCCAGCCGCGCGGCTCTGGATATTCCGCTGGGCGAGGGCGACGTGCCGTGGCCGGTGCTATTGGCTCACTTATCTGTTTTTGGTTATGAAGGATATATAACCATCGAAGATGCCAGTAGTGAGCCGCAGGCTGAAGCCATGGCGGCAGCCATGCCGGTTCTAAGAAATTGGCTGGCTGCTGGCAGGGGAATGTAAGAGAAGCTTAACTCGCTCAATCTGCGAGATTGAGCGAGTTAAGCTTCTTCGTATGGTTTAAACCATTTCCCGCAGTGGCACCGCGTTGTCTTCCACTAGGAAGTTTGGCCGGCCAGTGGCGTCTTGCAGGGTGGTTGTGGATGTGTCGATTCCCAGATGGCGGTAGAGGGTGGCATAAATTTCGCCAAAGGTCACCGGGCGCGCCACCGCTTCTCCCGCAATGCGGTCGGTGGCGCCGATCACCTGCCCGTGCCGCATATCGCCGCCAAACATCAGGGCGCAGTTCACTTGAGGCCAGTGGTCTCGGCCCACTTGACCACTGATTTTCGGGGTTCTGCCGAATTCACCCATCACCACCACGGCGCAATCGCGGTCGAGTCCGCGCACGTGCAGGTCTTCTACCAAGGCGCTGACACATTTGTCGAAAATCGGAAAATCTTCCTGCTCGCGAAGGAAGATAGAGTTGTTAGCCCTGCCCTCGGCATTGGTCCCGCCGTGCCAGTCCCACTTGCTGTAGTTCAAGGTGACCACACGGGCACCCGCTTCTACCAGACGACGCGCCATCAGCATGCTCTGGGGCACGCGCGGCGCGCCGTTGGCATCGATCATGATTTTGGGATTGCCTGTACCGTACCGATCGACCACACGGCTTTCCTCGCGGGAAAGGTCCAAGGCTTCAGCAAAGCGGGTGGATGTGAGAAGATTAAGAGCCCGTTCGTTGAAAGTATCCATCCCCGTCATGGTGCCGCTGGCATCGATGGTACGGCGGATGCTGTCGAAACCATTGAGCAAGGTTTTGCGTTCGGCGAGTTGGTTGAGAGTGATCCCCTTGAGGATCATGTCGTCGCGGGTCGGGCCGCTGGGTTTGAATGGCGTGTGCGCGGCTCCTAAAAAGCCACTGCCTGGCTCGTTGTACGGCCCATGGGTGCAGGTGTAACAGAGGCTGACAAACGGCGGGATGGCAGGGTGCGCCGGGCCGAGCAGGCGCGTGATGGCGGAACCGAACTGCGGCCAACCGCCTGGCGGTTTGAGCTTTTTGGGATCGTGACCGTGGAACACCTGCTGGGCGTCGTGGTCGCTTTGGTTGCCTACCAGCGAACGGATGATGGTCATCTTGTCCATCAACCGGGCAAGCTGGGGGAAAGCTTCGCAAATCTTGATACCGGTGACGTTTGTGGCAATCGGCTTCCAAGGGCCAGCAATTTCCTTGGGGGCATCGGGCTTCAGGTCGAACATATCCTGATGGGGAGGTCCGCCTACCAGATAAATAAAGATGACCGACTTCGTGGAAGACTTGATACCCGCCGCTGCTTCAGCGCGCAGCAGATTGGGCAACGACAATCCACCCATACCCAGCATGCCTGCCTGAAGGAATCCGCGGCGATGCAGGCTGTGGGGGCGAATGGGTGCTGCCATGGTGGTTCTCCATGCTCAAAACAGGTGCTACGGTACGCCGGCAGGGGGGACCGGGCTTGAGGCTAATATTCCTATACCATGGTGTCGGCCCGAATGGAACTGTTTATTCAATTATCGGCTCGAATAATGCTAAATGAATCCGAGGCGGGCGCCTTGACGGGCCAATATGGGCAAGCAAGAATTAATTCTAAGGGGATTGATCCATCCAGCAGCACAAGACAGATTGGTCGGTGCTTCGCGAGCTGGACGAAACCGCGTGGCTTGAAGGCCACAATTGTCTCTCAACGGCAGGAACTGGTGCAATTGCTAGATAGTGGTGTATTGCGAGCGTTTGCCGAGGATGACCTTGAACGTGCCTACGGCCATGCCGTTGAGCAGGCGGCGGCCGAAACCGGAATACCCGACGCTCAGTTTCCCACGGAGTGTCCGTATTTGTTGGTGGAATTATTGGGCCCGGGCCTAGTTTGAGGCACTCAGGCGTTTGTGAATCTGCCCAACCTCCCAGACTTACCGAAAACCGACTGAACATGGTGTATACTGTTGCCATGAACAGGCTTGCTGACATTGCGCAATCGACGGCCACGTTGGAGCAGATTTTGCCCGACTTGGCGGCATGGCTCGAGCCGGGCCAGCGGCTGACGGGTTTGGAAGCCTGCATGCGGCGTACCAAGGCTTGGGGAGCGTTAACAGGGGAGCCGCCTCTTGTAGTCGCGCTGTACGGCCCAACCGGCGCCGGGAAAAGCACATTTTTCCGCCTGCTTTCGGGTGTGACGGTTCCTTCAGGGGAACAGATGCGCCCCATGTCGCGCAGTTGCGCCATGGCTGTGCCGCCCGAGTGGAATAGCCCAGAGCGGCTGGAAGGGGTTTTCCCCACGGCAGATCTCTGCCCACTGATCGATCCTTCTGCCCTTGTTCTCCCGGGCCAACCCGCTGGCCGCATGCATGTGGCTGCCGCACCCGATCTGGTGACCTTGGGCCCCGGGGGAGCCTCGTTGCTGTTGGTGGATACCCCAGACTACAACAGCGTTGAAGCCGAAAACGCGCGCCGCGCCGAGGAGATTCTGCTGCGCGCTGAGATTCTGATATTTGTCTTGCAGGTGGACAGCTACTTGGTGGCCCGCAACGTGGAGGAACTGGCGCGCTCCGCGCGCTTGGCCACGCGACTGGTGGTGCTGCTCACCAAAACCCGCGATGCGGCCCAAGCATGGACCGCGTGGGACGATCTGTGCCGCCGTTTGGCGGATGTCCATGGGGTGGGTGCCCCCTTTGCCGCAAAGCGTTCCGATGGGAAAACATTATTGGATGTGGTGCGCGCGGCTCCGGTGCATGCATGGGGGCGTTCCGAGCAGCCGGTGCTTTCCGATATTGTTCCACAGCCAGGAAATGGTGTGCAGTTGGTGGACCTGCTGGCAGGCTACGAAGCCCGCAGAGTGGCATGGGAAGGGGTGGCGGAGTCGGCGCATGCGGCGGCCATCGATGCGCGCAGACTGACCGGCTTGGCCCGGCAGGCGCGCGCCTCGGCCGAGAAGCGCCGCGCCACGCTGGCTGCCGATGCCAGAGCTGCCGGGGCCCGTGTGGCTGGCCGCGAATTTCCGCTGGGTGCGGTCCTTCAAGCACTTGTTGGTGAATCACGATCCACGTTGCCCGATTGGTGGCGCGTTGTCAGCGCCCCTGTGGGATGGCTGATGGGCGGCATGGAAACTGTGGCCGGGGCGGGCGGCAAGCTCATGGGCTGGATTGCCGACCAGACGGGCCCCACGGCGCCATCCGGCGAACCACGCGACGCCGTGGAACGGCGCGTTTTGGTTCAGGAAGCCGAGACTCTGCTCGATGTGTGGAGGTCGCGAGCCGACCTGAAGGATTTGGCACTGGACGCGTCGCGTTGCGCCCGGGCCCGCGAAATACTGCTGGCGGCACCGCTTCCCGGGGTATCAGCGGAATGGGAAAACACCCTCAGGCATGAAGCGACGCGGTGGGTGCGGGAAAACCCGGCTCTGGCGCGCGCCCTGCCCGTGGCTTGCGATGCCTTGGGCTTTGCAGGCGTGGGCCTTTTGGTGATCGATCTGGGAACCACCGGTGGCCTGTTTGGCACGGCCGTCATTGCGGGCACTTTGGGAACCGGTGGATTGGTGGCAGGCGCGGCGGGCGGTATGGGATTTTTGGGACGGTGGATGGGGCAGTGGCATCTGGAAGAGATGCTCAAGCGGGTGGACAAGGCGTGGCGCGAACAGCGCGCCGCCGATCTGGGCGCGCACCTTGAAAAACATCTTTGTGGAGCCGTTGCTGGGCAGTTTGATGCCGTGCTCAGGCGCGCCGATCCAGCGCGCTTGGCCCAGCTCGACCAAGCCGCCGAGTGCTTGGAAGCCGCGGCGCGATCCGAACCCCGGAGGAGCTGATCGATGTCTCACGCTGCGGTTGAGTTGGCTCCCCCTTCATGGACCGGATCGTTGGCGCGGCAGGTGCGCGACCTGCGCGACGCGCTCGATGCGGTGGCGGGCAACGTGGCGGTGGAGCGAGCGCGCGCGGGGCTGGACGATGCCCTTGGCGCCCTGCGCGCCGATAGGCCAAGGCCCGTGCTTGCGGTTTTATTGGGCGGAACCGGAGCTGGAAAGTCGATGTTGTTTTCGGCGCTTCTGGAAAAACCCGGCGCTAGCCCCAGTTCCGATGCCGTGCGCTGCCATACCAGTGCCCCGTTCATAGCGGTTCATCCGGACGACGAGGCGGTGCTGGGCGAGCTTGCGGGCTGGGAAGCCACGCGTGTGCGCGGGCCGGTGCGCGGCGTGGCTTTGGTGGACACGCCGGATGTCGATGGTATTGTGAAAGAGCACCATGCCGCCACGCGCGCCCTACTGGAGCGCGCCGACCTTGTGGTGTTCGTGACCGACGCAGACAGGCGCGCCAACCGCGAAATGCTAACGGAATTATCACGTTGGGCGCCGAGGCATCGGTGGTTCTTCGTGCTGAACAAGGCGGACCAACACGCCTCCCGCATTGAAACCATTGTGGCAGACTGGGATATTCGCCTGCGCGAGGCGGGTTTCGAACCGGACGACCGCTCGCGTTTTGCCGTCTCGAGCATTACCCCGGACGACCCGGGCCTGACCCGCCTGCGCGCGGCGTTGCTGCGCGAACGCGATGGCCGACAAATTATGTTGTCGCGGCAGGGCGTTTTTTTACAGGTGACAGCGCACGCGCTGGGCAGTTCGCTCGACAGCGCCTTGGCTATCATTGACGATTCTCTGGCGCGTGGCGAGGCGGATGCCAATGCTCGGCTGCGCGATGCCTATGCCGAGGCGCTTCGGGCGCCTCAGGCCCGTCGGGCATTTTTGATGGTAACTAGGCAAGCCGTGTGGCGGCACCTTTCCGAGCGTTCGGGGTTTCCGCTTGGTCTGGCGGCTTGGGTGCGGGCGCGTGCGCAAGGATTGGCAACAGGCATGCTTCTGGGGCGAGTGATCGGGTCGGGGGGCGGCTTGCTCGGTTTGGGATTAGCCGTTGCCGGAGGCGGTTTGGTCGCCTTGCGCGGATTGATGCCGCTGCGGCGAGTGGTGGAAAGTCTGGGGCCCGATTTCAGGCGTTTGGCGGCCGCACTCGACCGCGATATTCACCGCGACCTTGAAGATCTTGGCGTGGAGAAAATCGCCGAGCGACCTACAGAATTGGCCACAGCCCCGGAACCCGGCGATGCCGTGGGCGAACTGGCAGCGAAGGTCGATGGCCTGATGAAACGGCTCTGGACCCGCGATCTCGATGCCGACCTCATGGCGCAGGTGGAAGCCGATGTTGAGCAGGCGGCAGGCACCGTGGCGCGCGATGCCGTTGGTGGTGTGATAGGCACGCTGGCGTTGCTGGTCGGTAACGGAATTCCGCTGTTTTTTGGTGGGTGGATTTTATACCGACTGGGCATGGGCTGGTACCAAGCCGACTACCCGGGTCTGGGCTTCTACACCATTGGCCTGGCGATCTTTGCCGCGTCGTTTTTGCCTGGGCTTCTGTTCCTCACATTATTGGTCGGTGCCCGCCTGACGCGTCTCGATGTCGCCGGGCTGGTAGCACTGGCCGATCAACCGCGCCCCACCGAACCGCTGCGTCGAGCGCGGGAAGGGGTGGCAGCCCGCAGGCGCGATGCCCGCCGAGTGGCGCACGCCGCCGTGGGGCGGCTGGAAGAAGTGCGTGGCGAACTCGATTCCATGAGCATGGGTTTGGCAAGGCGGTTGATGCCGCCGTCATAACCGTTGCCTTCCATACCTTTTCGCTAGTCTTGTGATCTTCCAAGGCCCCCTGATCTTTCAGGCTTGCCCAGTCTTTGAAGATAATGAAAGCATCTTCAGGGAGGTGCATCATGGGCCGTCGTCGGGATCTCAAGGGATTGCGTGCTGTAGTTACCGGTGCCTCGCAAGGCATTGGTCGGGCCTTGGCGCTGGAGGGTGCCCGCCGTGGCATGACCATCGTTGCCCAGGCGCGCTCTCGCGATCTGCTTGAACAACTGGTCACCGAATCCGCCGGCTTGCCCGGCCGCGTGATCGCCGAGGCGGGCGATGTGACCAGCGCCGAAGACCGCGCGCGTTTGGTGCGCCGTTGCCAAACGGAGCTGGGCGGACTCGACATGCTGGTGAACAATGCTGGCATCGGCGCCACGGGTCACTTTGCCGACTCTGGTCCGGAACGGCTGCGACAGATCTTTGAAGTGAATGTATTTGGTCTGGTGGAAACCACGCGCGCCTGCCTGAACCTGCTGGTTGCTGGCGTCACGCCTATGGTTGTGAATATCGGTTCCATCGTGGGCGAGCGGGGTTTTCCGGCGCGCAGCGAATACTCGGCCAGCAAATTCGCCGTCCACACATTCAGCGATGGCTTAAGGGCAGAATTGGCGAAGGACAATGTCGATGTGCTGATGATTGCACCCGGCCTCACTCAGACCAACTTCAGCCACAACATGATCGAACAATCGGCCAAGGTGCAACTCGACCACATGCGCGGCATGACCTCTGAAGAGGTGGCGACGGCCACTTGGGATGCGGCCATGCGCGGGAAAGACGAGGTTTTTCTCACCAGGCAGGGCCGATTGCTGCTGCGTGTGAACAGGTTCCTTCCGTGGCTGGTAGACCGCATCATGCGCCGCAAGGTGAAGGCGCTGTTCAAGGATGAAGCGAAAGCCGTCGCCGCGCCCGTGTCATAAGATTCCCTCCGGTGGATTGTTCTCCCCGGAGATGTGCGAATGGCGCGCGAAATCGTTCATGTGGGCAGGCGCATCCAAGTGGCTGTGGAGCGAGTGACCGACCCCAATGGCCATGCTGTGGTGCGCGACATTATTCTGCACCCCGGTGCCGTGGCCATTCTGCCGTTCATCGACAGCCGCACCATCTGCCTGCTTCACAATTACCGTTCGGCCTTGGGCGAGCGCCTCTGGGAAATCCCGGCTGGCACGCTTGAACCGGGCGAAGATCCGCTCGATGCGGCGCGGCGCGAGCTTGAGGAAGAAACGGGCCACACCGGTGGTACCCTCACCAAACTGGGTACGTTCGTGCCGTCACCCGGAGTTATGAGCGAGATCATTCACCTGTATGTGGCCACGGGCATCCAATCAGGTGAGGCGCGTCCCGAGCCGGGCGAAGACCTGCTGCCCCAACCGGTGCTTTTGTCCACAGCCTTAGAATGGTGCATGAACGGCACCATCCGCGATGGTAAAACGTTGGTGGCGCTGCTGATGCACCAGCGATTAGCTCATTCAGGATCGTGATATTTCCAAAGCGACAGGTGGTCAACCATGGAACTTTATTCTTCCGCCACGTCTCGCCCAGACGACGAAGTTCTTTTCGCTCCGGGCGAGGAGGTGCTGTACAGGCTGTGCGAACTGCTGGGCGGCGCGCGCACCACGATCGATTTGTGTGTATTCACGATATCCGATGACCGCATCACACGAAATATCATCGAGGCGCACCGCCGGGGCGTTTCCATCCGCCTGATCACCGACGACCAGAAACGTGCCGACCAAGGCTCTGATATCGACACGCTCGCGCGCGCCGGCATCCCCATCCGCACGGACGATGGCGAACCGCACATGCATCACAAATTCGCGTTGTTCGACGGGTCTATTCTGGCGACAGGCAGCTACAACTGGACACGTGGCGCGACCTTCAATCACGAAAACCTGCTGGTCACCCACTCGCCCACAGCCGTGTCCCGCTACGCCGCCGCCTTCAACGCCCTTTGGGAGCATATGGTCCCGCTAGGGTGAGTCAGAAAAACTATGCTCTCACACGGTCACGAAGAGCCCCGCACGACTGAGTAAGGGGCCACAGACTCCCTGGCGGAATCTGTTATTTGATCTAGATAGAAATAAATGGCTATACGTAGAGTGGCAATTAGATTCTCGCGACAGGTTTAAATGCTCTTGAAGCAAATATTGATGATTCGGTCAAAGAGCAGCGGCTAGGTTTGGTGGAACCGGCGTCCCGCCGGTTTTCCCGCCCGGAACGCTGCCCCAAGCCCAGGTTTTTTTTTCATACCACTCAAGCGCGTCTTCAAACTCGTTGCGGGCCAAACGGCGAAAAAAGACAGGCAATTTCATTGCTGCGTCCGAATCAGGGCCTCGGCCTTGATTTGCTCCCAAGAAATCACATCGTCTGGTGTGGCAGCATGGTCGGCAAGTCGTTGCTCTAATTCGGCCTTTTGCAATTCTGAAAGCTGTGGGGTTGGCAATTCACTAGCAATGCTCTGCCAGATGTCTGTGACAAGGTCAATCCGGTCCGCCACACTCAACTGGTCAATACCCAGCGATTGCAATGAGGGTGCCATTGATCATGCCTCTTGGACTTTGCATTTTACCATTTAACTTCCGCATTTTACCACCACAGCCAGCTACGGTAAAGATGCGGCATTCCCAATGCGCCCAAGCCTGCCGTTTCTTCCTCAGCGGCTTCCGGTACGCTATCCTGATAGTGAGGGAGGGCGAAGATGCGGCGATGGCTGGCAATTGGTGGGCTGATGGCAACGTGCGCCTTGCTGGCGCTGACCGGGGTTGCGCGTACCGACCTTCCCAACCCCGCCGATGCGGAAGTGATTCCCCCTTGGGTGATAACCGGCGATTACCAGCACTTAGCGGCAGCCAACCTCGCGGGCTCGTCTGAAGATCGCGTGGCCTATCTTCAGGCCCTGCAAGCAGACGTGGAACCTGCCACCGCGGAGCGCGCCCTCGACTTGCTGGTCTCGGAAGATTTTGCCAACCGTGAGGAAGGCGAGCGCCTGCTTGCGGGCACCCGCACCGCTGTGACGCTCGCGCTCAAACCACAACGCGACGCCGATGTCCGGGCGCGCCTCGACCGCTGTGCCGCTGCTTGGCGGGCGCGGGTCGATCCACTTCTGATGGGAGCCATCGGCCGCGCTCTGGTCCGCGAGCCGGTCACCGGCGCCGTCGATGCGGTACGCGCTGCCATTGCGGTCATTACCGACCCTGAGAGCCTTGAACCTTTGCACATGGTGCTGGAAGCCTTGGGTGAACCGGATGAAAAAGACCCTGTGCGCGCAGCCTTCACCAAGGTTCGCTCCGGCGACCAGACAGCCTTGCGCGGCCTAATTGAAAAACTCGACCCGGCCTCCGATGTGCTCCGTGGCAGAGTGCTGGAATATCTATATCGTGTGGCGGATGACGATGCCCCCGGCGAGCCGTGGCTGGGCACTCCCGAGGCGCGTGGCCATGCGCGCGATGCATGGCTGGAATGGGCCGATACCGCCATTCAGGCCAAGCGCCCCTGTTTGCCCGAGCCGCCAAAGTTTCGCGATCGCACGTTGGTGGTGCTGCTCGATCTGGGTCAGGTCATCATGCTCGATTCCGCCGACAAGCCGCTCTGGGTGCTCAACCGAGTCGATTTCCCGCTCGATGCCGAACCAATGTCCGGTGGCCGCGTGTTGCTGGCCGAGAATCAAGCCAACCGGGTAACCATTCGCTCGCGCACCGGCGCCATTGTTTGGGAACACGCCGTCACCAGTCCGCTGGTGGCGCAGGCCGTGGAAGACGGGCGTATTTTTGTCGCCACGCGGCAAGAATTGTTCGAGGTGGACCGCAGCGGCAGGCGCACCCGCATTTGGCAGCGGCCCGAAGGCGAGACGTACATGCGCGCCTCGCGGTTGGAAGATGGCGGGCTGGGCCTTATCACGTTCAGGCAGCGGTTCATCCGCCTCGACGCCGAAGGCCGCAGCGTGGTTTCGTTTCCCGTGTTTGTGACAACCTCAGGTGGCCGCATCGACGTGGCAGCCGATGGCCGTGTGCTGGTTCCCATGATGACCCAAGACCGCGTGGTGGAGTACGATGCTGCCGGGGTGATTGTCCGTTCGTTCAGCATTATCGAACCGATTGTGGCCAAGCGCTTGGCTTCGGGCCATGTGATGGTGACATCGATGGAAGATCGCATGGCGGCGGAATTCGACGCTGCAGGCAGGCGGATCTGGGAGTTGAGTTCAAGAAATAGTCGTTTGACGCGGGCGATCAGACACTGATGCGCCAATCTCTTGGAGGTAGCGTGGTGCCCCTGTGGCGCAAAATGGCGGCTGGCCTGACGATGACATTCATCGTGGTCTGTTGGTTTGCCTTGGCGTTATCGTGGTTGGCGCCACTCTCGGCCACATCCAGAATGCTGATGGAAGATGTGGAGCCTCTTCCGGAAGACCGCGCTCTGGTGGAAAGACTTCGCAAATCGGTCGCTCCCGGGCATGGCGGAGAAGTGGCAGCCGCGCTGGCGGCCATGCTTCCGGCGGCTGAGGAAGAGCAGTCATGGTTAGCGGCACTGGCGGCCCTTTCAAATGAAGACTTTACAACGCGTGAAAAGGCGGAAGGCGTGCTGCGCGCAGCGGGCGGTCGGGCGCGTGGGGTTATAGTGCGCCATGCGCGGTTTGAGTTGGATCCTTCGGCGCTGGACGCCATTTCCCGCCTCACCGCCAACAGCGCCGCTGCCACGGCTTCGGCGCGTGCTTTGGATGTGCTATTAGATGCCGCACCCGCTGAAAAAGACCTGACAGTTATCGCCGAAGCTGCCGCTTATCTGCCGCCATCATCGGCCCGCGACCGTGCCGATGTTCGTGTTGCCGGCAAGGCAATAGGTGCCAATGCCCCTGCAGCGCTGCGCGAGGTTCACCTGCGTGGCTTGGTGGCCACGGGCAAACCGTGGGCGGTACTGGCGCCGGGTCTTTCTGATCCAGACCCGGGTGCGCGGCTTGTGGTCGCGCTTGCCGGTCTGGCGCTCGACGAGAGCGCCGCCGCGGCGGCTGTTTTTGAAATCTGGCCGAAGACCTCGCCCGCCGAAGCGCGGCGCATCGAACGGGTGCTGCTGGCGCGTGGTGGTGCCCCGCGTGTGGCGCCTCCTATTTCTGTTAGCACTAGCGCGGCGGACGTGGCGCGCGCGTGGTCGGCATGGTGGCCGGGGCGGCCCGCCCGCCTGGCTGGGCCACCCGCGGAGACCGGGTTCATTGTGGCGCAGGCCAGCCTGATCAATGGCGAAGCATACCTGAGCCGCTTCAACCTTGCGGGAGAGGTGATAAGCCGCAATGCTCTCAGGGGCGAGCCGCTGGCGTGCGGTTACACGGCTGCTGGCGAACCGTTCATGGCCCGAGTGCCCGATCCCGGCGCTCCAACCCGCATCGAGTCTCCCCCCGGCGACGATAAAGAACCGCTGGCCACCTCGCCCGGTAGGCTTGTTGCCGCCTTTGCCGAGGGGGATAAGTGGTTGTTGGTGGCGCGCGACCGGGTGGAGCGGGTGGACCTTGCCGCCCGGGTGGTGGTGTACCGCGCCCCCGGCCGGGTGCTTTCAGCAGCGGCTCGCGCTGCCGACGGTTGGTTGGCACTCTGGCACGACGACGGAACCTTGCTGTGGATCGACGGTGCGGGCGCCATCAAGCACCGCTTCACACTGCCGTTGCCCCAAGCCACAGCCCAAGGCATGCAGGCGTTGCCCGGCCGCAGGCTTTTGGTGCCGCTGCTGGCGGAGCACCGGCTGATTGAGGTGAGCGACACGGGCTTAATTCTGAATGAACTCGCTGTGGAAACGCCCCTTGCGGCGCGTCGGTTGCTTTCGGGCGCGCATCTGGTGGCCACCCCCAAGGGGCTGATCCGTTTTACGGCCGATGGCCAGTTTGAACGCCGCATCGATCTCGATGCGCTCACCGCTGGCATGGAAGTCCGGTAACACTGTTTGACCGCCGCGTGGCTGTGCCTTAATCTCGTGATCTCCTGCCATCTTGCCTGTGCGCGCATAGGGCGCGTACTGAGTCGGGCAGGCTCACTCCCGTTGGAAAAACCACACATGCGCAATGCCTTTGGTTTGGCCGTATTGGCCACACTGGTCGGCTTCGTTTCTGCCCAGAGCCCCAAGCCCAATCCCGCCACTGTTCCTGCCCCTCGCGATAAAGGCTGGACTGCCCGCCACGAAAAGTTTGTCGAAATTGCCAAAAAGGGCGACGTCGATGTCCTGTTCCTCGGTGACAGCATCACCGATGCCTGGGGCGGCGAAGGCCATGGCAAGGGCCCCGGTGCCGAGATCTTCGAAAACGAATTCAAAGCCATGAAGGCTGCTAATTTCGGTATTGGTGGCGACCGCACCCAGCATGTGCTCTGGCGTTTGCAAAACGGTGAATTCGACTCCATCAAGCCCAAGGCCCTGATGCTGATGATTGGCACCAACAACGCCGGCGCTGATACCGCCGACCAGATTTCAGAAGGCGTGGAAGCCATTGTCAAGGAAATCCACAAGCGCTCACCCAAAACCAAAGTGCTGCTGCTGGCCATCTTCCCCCGCGCCACCGGCAACAACAAGGATGCTCAGGCCCTCATCACCGCCAAGCTCAACGCTATCAACGCCCGCATTTCCAAGCTCGACGATGGCGGCAAGACGGTGAAATTCATGAATATCGGTAAGAAGTTCCTCGCCGAAGACGGTAGCATTCCCAAGGAAATCATGCCCGACCAACTGCACCTCAGCCCCAAGGGCTACCGCATCTGGGCCGACGCGGTCACCCCGGCGCTGAAAGAACTGACCAGCAACTGATTAATTGGTCGCCTTTAATAACAAAAACAGCCGGGGGTCGATACCCCCGGCTGTTTTTGTTGTGTTAAGCATGATCAGACCGAAGCGACATCGGCATAGAGTGCCGCGAGGTGGTGCCACGGGTCGCGTTCATCGATGCCGGAGCGCGCCTTGGTGAACAGCTCCCGCGCAGGTTCGCCTGTAAGCCACGCTAAAAGTCCCAAATTGTGCCAGCGGGTGGGGCCTTCGGGCAGCAATGTCCAGCAGGCGTGTGCTTTTTTCATGTCGCCCGCGTCGAATGCCAAGGCTCCCTGAAGAGCGGCCACATGGTCGGAATGGGCCCCGTCTGCAATGGCTCGCTGAAGCATTTGCGCCGCCGCCTGCCTGTTGCCCGCCACGCGCAGCACACCGGCAGCCAGCACCATGTTATTTGGTTGCTTTTGCTGGCCAGCCCACGATTCCAGCAAGCCCGCTGAAACCACACCGTTTGATTCTTCCCGTGCCGTGGGTGCCTTCAGCAAGGCGGTCACGTCGAGCCTTTGCGGGTAGTCTCCCGGTGCGCATACCACATGCGGCACGCGTGCTGCCTCCAGTACCAAGGTGCCCCATGCCGCGGGCGGGGCCATACCGGCCCAGCCGAGTCGCTCGCTGGCAGCTTCCCACGCTTCTAGCGGGGGTGTTCCAACGCCCGGGTTGGCGTCGTGCGGTTCCAGCGCGTCGCGCACTGGCGGAATCAGCCCGGCGTTTGCTTCTTGGGTTTGAGCCTGAAGCGCTTCCGCCAGACCTCGTCCCGCCAGGTGCATTGCTTCATCGTGGTTCATGATGGCTTATCCTTGTGGTGTTCCACCAAGGTAACGGTTTGGCTGTTCATTCTTGCGCGCCTGCTTCAGAATCCTAGACTATTGGTCAGACTACCATCACGCACATGGAGGCCTCCACATGAGTGCCGACCCCAAAGAAGTTGCTTCTGCCCGAATGGCTGAATTTATGCGTCTGCTGCCGCTGACCGAGGTGATTGCTGGAATTCCCCACTGCGAGCATGGCAAGTCGTTTACCGAAGGTCAGCTTGAAGTGCGTTGCACCCAGTTGAAGAATGCCTTCAAAATGGCCAAGCAGGTGCTGCGCGAAATCAGCCAAAGCTAGACCGAACCGCAGGTTGGTATCGTTCCAAAAGACTGGACCCCCGACCGGAATTCCGGGCGGGGGTCCATGTTCATCAGGCGGTCGCCCGGAATCACATATCGCGTTTTTCTTCAACACGCGTGCGGATACGTTCGCCCAGAAGGGCCACGTCGAACGGCTTTTTGAACGATTCGTTGAAGCCGTACTGTGTCAGACCTTCTGGATCTGGTTCGTCTTCGCTGGCCAAGGCGATAATCAGGGTAGCCTCGTATGCGGCGTTGCGGCGCAGGTTGCGGGCAATCTGCAAGCCTTCACTGCGGCCCAGTGCCAGGTCGATGATAATGCTGTCTGGGTGGAAGCTTTCGGCCAGAATACCAGCTTCGAAGCCGCTGTTGGCGATTTCGTAACGGAACTCTTCAGCCACTGGCAGCATTTCCTGAATACGGTCGAGAAGCAACTTCTCGGCGCCAATCACCAGAATCTTGTGCCAGCTCTCTTCTTCCAATTCTCCCAAGGGCATTCCGTATTCTTTGAGGAACCGGATGAGGTGCTCTCGGGGAATACGTCGATCCTGGCTGCCTGGGATACGGTATCCGCGCAGCTTGCCGGAATCGAACCACTTGCTAACAGTACGTGGAGCGACCTTGCAAATCTTTGCCACCTGGCCGGTGGTAAAAACGGGTTTCTTCATATGGATACGACTCCGTAGGGGATTCAAGGCAGGCCCGGCCTGCCGTCTGGGCCACCTCCTCGGTCAGCTTGTGCGGAGCTAACCGAGGAGCTTTGCACCGATCCCGTCCGAAGCAACGTTCACACGCTGCCCGGCCGTTTCCCAAGTCTTTTGCGGAGACTTGGATTGGAAACTCCATGCCGCTGGCATCAAGGATGCGGAGTGCCTCTTCCGAGGCTCATCCCTTTGCCAACAACCACAGTTTCCTGCGATCGGCTGCCCGGACCTGTCCTGGCGGCGTCTCATCTCGACCCATGGCGGTGTCGGGCTGAGAGAACCGCGCCGGGATTGCCCTGGCTAATGTGCTTTTCGGCAACTCTTGGCTCGAGTATGAGGAATAGATCGCCAATTAATTGGATTCTGCCGTTTCCCCTTCTTTTCCCATCAATCAGGTTTAGCCGGTCAGCCCGGATTATCACGAAGCCACGGTTTGGATGCATTTATCTCGAACTACCCAATCCAACACTGGCGCCGGTCGTGCCCGGCGCTCATGTCATAACCCCTTGCGGTAGACAACCATGTCATCTCCCGGCGCGTAGAATTCGCGCAGCACTCCCTGCTTCTCGTACATGATTTTTTCATAAAACCTGCGTGTTAATGAGTACTTATCAGTACCAGACGTTTCAACGAACATGGCCCGGGCACCCTTGGCACGTACCCGCTCTTCCGCCCATGCCATCAGCCGGGCGCCCCGACCTTGGCCCTGAAGGGTTGCGTCAATCACCAGCCAGTACACATGCCACGTGCCCACCGTCATGGGTGCCGGAGCAAAATGAACAAACCCCGTGCGTGCGCCTTTCTCCCACAGCACCCACGCCTCCTGCCCGGCCAAGTCTTCCCCGGCCAAACAATCCGTTAAAACTTCATCGAGAGCTTCCAGTTCCAGAGGCTTGAACATGCCCGTGGCATCGCTCAGTGCCACCAGCGGAGCAATGTCGGATTGGGTCAAAGCAATGAGATTATTCATGCCACTACATTATGAACGGACGGATCGACGTGACCGGTGTGGTAAGAGATTCGTCTTCCACGGCGAGCGGCGGGCGTAAGCCCGCTGAGCTGACACCTCAGAAACCCGGCACCCATAAACGGTTTCCAGATTGTAAAAAGAAACCTCACGGGACTCACGTCCCGCGCTCGCCTATCCAATTCTTTCTTTGTCTGGTGGGACCGGCGTCCCGCCGGTCTTCAATACGAAACATGGAAGAAAAGGTATAATGCCATTGTTTGACAACTGTTGGAGTCTGTTCACATGACATTTCATGGCACTGTCTTTGGCAACATTATCCAGCTCGATCAGCCAGCAGGCTTAAAGAGTGGTGAGCAGGTTGAGGTTCATCTGACGGTGATTCCTTCAGATATGCACCAACATGAGAATGCTGGCAGTCAAAAAGCATTGCGACTCCCACCCGGTCTTGGCAAAGGATTCATCACGGTAATCTCAGACGACGAGCATCTGGCTAATTTTCCACGGCGACCGGCGGGCGTAAGCCCGCTGAGCTGAACCCCCAGAAACCTGGCCCACATAAACAGTTTCCAGATTGTAAAAAGAAACCTCACGGGACTCACGTCCCGCGCTCGCCTATCCAATTCTTTCTTTGTCTGGTGGGACCGGCGTCCCGCCGGTCTTCTTCTTTTGCCCATGGCGAGCAGCGGGCGTAAGCCCGCTGAGCTGACTCCTCAGAAACCCGGCCCCGATAAACGGTTTCCAGATCGTAAAAAGAAACCTCACGGGACTCACGTCCCGCGCTCGCCTACCCAACTCTTTATCTGGTGGGACCGGCGTCCCGCCGGTCTTCTTCAAACAAGGCGCCGGTCCTCCATTCATCTCACCCCGCCAGCAACCGCTCCAGCAGCCTAGCCACCAGGCGCACCAGCAGCTCCACCAGCGGCGCTGGCAATCCCGCTTCACCCGCGACCACTCGGCCGCGTGTCAGGTAGATGCCAAAGCCCAGCAGCTCCCACGCGGCCTGCCCCATCTGCAGGAAGTCGCGCGACTCACCGCGCGCGCCCGCCATCAGCACGCCAACCGCCGCCACCGGAAACTGCTCCGGCAATGGATACAACCCGATGCTTTCCGCCATGGTTCAATCCTCCCCCCCGGGCACTCTGCGCGCGGGGAACCCCTCCACCCGCGAGAACGCCCATGAATCGCCCTGCCGCAACATCGCATCCACCACCATCGCGTCGGCCCAAAAGCCGCCAGCGGGCGGATTGCCCGGCCCCACCGGGCCCGAGTGCGCTGTTGGCCCCCACGAATTCAAAATGAAACCGCCGGCCCGCCCGCGCCGCCGGTACCCCACCAACGCCATGCAGTGCGACCAGTTCCCGCGCACCGGGGCGAAACCGTCCGCATCGCGCCGCATCCCGAAACCTTGATTGCTACACACGGCAATGCCGTAACCCGCTGCCAAGGCCCGGCAGGCCTCATCGAACCGCAGCACCCGCGCCACGCCCGCCACCGGGTGTCGGCGGCATTCCGGCTCAAGGTCGTTGGGCACTCCGGTTTTACCCAGTACCCGGCATGCCGCGGCGTCGTACCGGCTCAGGTCGTGCCTTCCGTGCACACCGCGTTCCACCACGCCCCATCGGCGCACAAACTCCGCGGCCCACGCGCCCACCGATCCGTCACCCCGCAACCGACCACCGCCCACCTCGACCCTGCTGCCGGCGTACACAATCTCTTGGCAGATCGGCGCGAAGCCATCGGGGTCGCCCGATGCTATTTCCGCACATAGCGTATGCTCAATGGCAGTGCTGGTGCCAAACCCCACGCAACTGCCCACCGCCCCTTGGTCGCGCGCGGGCAGCACGTTGCCTGTCACCTTGCGGCAGGCGTCCCACAGGTAAACCGCCTCCGGCAGCGGCGCTTCCGTGCTGCCCGCCGGCGTGCTGCCAAACACAGGTGTTACCAGTTGCTCCATCACGCGCGCCACGGCATCCGGATCGCGTACCCAGCCTTGCCTTCGTCGTGTTCCCATCCCTCATGCCTCCAAAAAGCGATTTGTGTTATCCACCCACCCGGCGCGTGTGCGCCTCGGTCCGCTTGTCGATCCGCTCGGTCAGTTCCACCAACCGGCCCAGCGACTGCTCCTGCCCCTCCAGCAACTGCTCGGTGCGGTCTAGAAACGCCAGATGCCGGTCGCGTAGCGGCACCACCACCTCTGTGCCTATCCACGAACAGGCCCGCCCTGCCGCCGCCAGCACCACCATCAGCAACCCGGCGGGCAGACCCAGACGCTCGGCGATGTCGATCCATGTCATCACGAGTCCTCCATGGTGTTAAATGGCCTCGCTCGGCCACGCCGGTGCCAGCCGACGCAACCGCGCCACCTTGTGCTCGCCCGCCGTGCCCCGGTTGGCCACCGCCACAAACATCACGTTGAACAACGTGCCCGCCGCGTCGGGCACGCCAATCAGAGGCGGTGATCCGCCCGGCACGGCGTCGCGGAGGTCGGTGCCCGCGGGAACCGCCAATCGGTGCGTCCACACCAAAATCGACCCTGAATGATCCAGAATCGGGTCCGGTTCCAGCCTGCAGGCAACCGATGCCGTGACCGGTGGCGCCGGCGGGCCGTTGGGGTCGTGCCAGATGGCGCACGTGGTGTTCCAAACGGGAGAAGCCTGATCCATCGCGAAACCTCCATATGTGTGTTTTCAGATCCTGTACTGGCGAAACGGATTCAGCAGGGCGCGGGCGCCCGCATGGGGCAATGGCTCGCCCGTGGCCGGGTTGCCCCGAGCCGACCAGTACAACGCCGCGGCCATCTGCGCCACGGCCTCCGCCACCGGCTCGGGTACCGGGTCGTGCCCCACTTCCAGAACCAAGCGCACGGGCGCGCCCGGCCTGCGCCCCAGATCCACCCGTTGCGTGCGCACATCCAACCGGGCGCCCACCAAAGGCGCGCCAAACACCAGAAGCGGCACCGGCCTGCCCGGCCTTGTGCCGCGCGCGGGTGTGCTCAGATGCAAATCCCCTCCCTCCAGGTGCAATTGCGCCGATGCCGCCGTGGTGGCACCCGCCGCCACTGTGGCGGCGTAACCGTCGCTGCCGGCATTGATGGCCGCGGCCAGTGCCGTGGCTGTGGGAAATGTGGTCAGGCTGAGCGTTCTGCCCCCAGCGCCATCCACCAGAATCAGTTCTGTGGTGCTCAGGCGCACGGTTCCGGCTCGGTCGCGGCCGATCGCCATTGCCGGTGCCGGATCGGTAAAAGCCGAAAGGAGCGCCCGCGCCGGCCTGTGCCTGCACGCCACCTCGCGGCCATGGGCCGGGTCGTGTATTTCCGCGATCTCCGCCGGCCCCAATGTGGACCCGCAAAACCGTTGCGCCAGTTCCGATGCCGTGCCCACCGCTTGGGCCAGTTCGGCATTGTCGGCGTCGGTCCATGCGCGTGGGGCAAAAGCCCGCCTGGCCCGTTCTACCGTGATGAGTGCCATGAAAATAAGCCTCCGGTTGTGTCTCAGTAAATCGGTGCCAGGACATCGGCTGGTTTGTCTTCCGCCGCCGAACCGAACCGCGCGTCGCATGCCAGCAGCATGGCTGCCATGTTCACGGTGGTGCCGCCGGTGATTTCAATGCGCAGTCTGGCGAAGCGGTATCCGGCCGCCAGATCCAGCTCTTCGGGCAATAACGCGATCACATGGGCGCGGTTGTCGGTGCCCGGGTCTGTCACCGTCACCACCTTGCCGGGAATGTCTTTCACCCCGGTGCCCGAGCCATCGCGCGCCTGCTGCGGCCGCAATATCATGCCTGTGGCGTCGGAACTGCCGGTGAGCACCGTCCAGCAGTACCCGCGGGCACTGGCCATGTCGGTCCATGGGTGTGCCGCGGCGCTGCCCGCGAAATTCTCCGGTGGCAGAATCGAGCGCGGGTAGAATCGTTCAAAAGGCTGCATAGCGAATCCTCCTTATGGGTTTAGTTCAGGTAGACAAAGGGCGAAAGTGTTGTTGAACCGTCCGACAGCGTCAGCGGCGCCCGCAACCACGGCTGGCCATCCAAGCGCGCCACAAATCGCCATGCTGCCTGGTTCGTGGTGAAGGCTGTGTGCTCGCTGTACGCCACTTCCACCTGCTTGCGGTCGCCAATCAGGTAATGCTCCCAGTTCACCAGGCAAACATCGCGCGCCGTGCCCAGCCCGGGCAGCTTTTCTGAAGTCAGCACAGGCAGGCCGAAAAATTGCCCCGGGGCCTGGCTGCGGGCATCGGGCAGAAACACAAGGCTGGTGGCGTCGGCCATCAATAACAGTTCGCTGTACACCGACGGATGCAGAATCCAGCAGGCCCGCGACGGGCTCCACCCCGGCATGAAACGCGCCAGCATTTTGGCGGCATCGTCCAGCACAAAGCGGCTGGCGGTTTTGCGCGTCACTCCCACAGCCGCGCCCGTGGCCAGCCCCACCGCTCCCAGCGGCTTGCCCACGCCGTCGCCCCGCAAAAAGGCGTGGTCCTCGTGCCAAGCGATGGCGCCTCCAAAGAGCGCCACCAACAGCGCCTCCAGCCCAAGGGCGGCGTCGTCCACCAGCGTGTTCGACACCTTCGCGTAGCCGGAAAGTTCACGAGCCGTCAGCGTGATCTGCCTGAACGTCGGTTCGCTCTGGTTCAGCGTGGCGGCCTCTTCGCTCCACCGCGCCACCAGCCCGCCAAACGCCGCCGAATCGCCCGCCGCTGGCGGTGTGGTCACGTCGAGCGCCGGCACATGCAGCGTGCCCGAACCCATGGGAATGACCGTGGCGCGTGGCCGGGCGATGGCGCGTTCCGCCGCCACGCCCAAGAGCCTGGGCAAAAATTCCTCGGGCACCAAATACCCGCCCTGTGCCCCGGTCTGGCTGGTTAGCGCCGTCTTGCTGCTGCGGTACACCTCTTCCAACCGGCGCGTGTCGTGCGTGCGCACGCTCAGTAAAAAGTCGGCGAAGTTGCGGCGCTCGTTACCCGCGGGGCTGTCTCCAAAAATGGCGGCGCGCGCCCCCTTGTTCGACAGCCCCTTGGCTCGGCCCGCCGATTCCAGCGTGCGCTCCACCGCCTGCGCCACGCCCGTGGCCAGTTGCTCGGCCAGCGTTTGCGCCGCCACGCTGCTGATGTTTTCGTTATTCTCTTCCGCTATTGCGTTCATCGGTAAATCCTCCATGGTGCTTTCCCCCTCGTTCATGTTGCTCCGCCCGCGCGGAGTCGTTTCCAGACCAGTTCCACGGTTTTTTCACCCAAGGCCCGAATGGCGCCTTCACCCAGCACCAGCGTCTCGGGGTTGGCTGGTAAAAACACGCAGGCGTATTCCAGCAATATCCACTCCGCAATCACCTGTCTGGCGTGCGCCCAACCAGGCGACTCCCGAATTTCCGCCGCCGTGGCCGACCTCGTTTTGGTGGCCAAAAACCCGATCGACTTGCCCACCAGCAACCCCGCCCGCACCAGCGCCCAAGCCACGTCGGGCGTCCATGGCCCCATCTCCGCCATGTCGGTGGGCCGGTCGGGATAGCGCGTCCGCGCCAGCACCCCGCCGCGCGTGACCTTCCGCCATGCCGACAACCCCGCCGGTGCCCGGCCGGTATCGTGGTTCCACGTCACCACCGGGTTGGCGGCAAAGTGCCGGTCGTCCATGCCGCCGGGCAGCACCACATCGCCATGCCGGTCAATGGCGATGGTGCTAATCCACGATGTCTCCGCGCGGGCCTCGCCGCCCAGCCCGCCGGGGCCCGGCGTGACCACGCGTCGCGGTTCGCGCAGCTCGGCGGGCAACGACTTCAAAATGGTTTCCAGCCGCCTCGCCGCGGCGCAGGTGGTGCGCTCGCCCAGTGGGCCTGTTGTCATGGCGTGTTTCCTCCTGTGGCTTCCGCCCGGCCTCGCCCGCTTTCCGGCGCGATATCGATCCGCCCGGGAATATCGGTGGGCGCCCACGCCACCGGCAACCATGGCGAAGCGCCCCATGGCGCCGGGTCCAGCCCCCGCGCCACACGGATTTCATTAATGCTCCGTACCCCCTGCTGCAGATCCAGTTCTTGCCGCTTCATCGCCTCGTCGCGTTCGCCCGGCGACGGGTCGTCGCTGGCGAAAAACAACGTCCCGGTCGGGTCGAACAGCCGCGCCAGCGCGCTGGTCAACCGTTGATCGCGGCGCTTCAGCCGTGGACGTATGGCCACCGCCAAATGCTGCCTTTCCGCCGCTTGCAGGTTGGCCAGGTTGGTGTCGCTGGTGAGGTAGGCCAACGGCACACCAAAGGCGTTGGCGATATCGGCGCGCGTGCCCCCGGCATCGGCCAGCACGGCCAGCTCGCCCAGCGGATTCTGCACAACCGAGACCTTCAAAGATGTGTCAGCCACCAGCACCCTGCCGGTGCCTCGGCGGAACTTCCGTTCCCAGTCTCCTTCCAACCGCTCGCGTTCGTCTTCGCCCATGGGCCCCTCGGGTGTGAGAATCACCCCCGGCGCCGCCGCGCCATCGAGCAGCCCGCCCCGGTAGGCGCGCATCTGCGCGGCGGCGCGCACGGTGTCGAGGCAGGCTCGCAGGGGGCTCAGGCCGGGTCCGTACGGATCGCGCGGATCTGGATAACGGAAATGCACCACCTCTTTGGCGTCGAGCGTGGTTTCACCGCGCGGCCCCAACACCCGGTACCCTTCCAGCGCGCCGTCGTCGCGTCTGATGGCGCGCACGCGGTGAGCCGGCAAGGTCCAAATGGCGCGGGGCAAGCCGCCGGGCGTTATTTCCAAGCTCCAGTAGGCGCTGCCCACGGTTTCCTGATGCAGCGTGGTCAGCTCCCACAGCTCCTGCGGATCTTGCTCGGTGTTCACGTCGTCTAAAAGTGTTATCAGAGGGTGCTCGGTCACCTCGCGCACGTCACCGCCCCGGTCCAGCGATAACCGCGATAACTCATGGGCCGATAGTGCCCGCGTGCGCGCCCCGCCCAGGCCTTTGCGGCCGCTGCTGCCCCGGGCGAACAGCCTCGGCGGGTACGACGCGCACACCGCCGCGTTGATGGCGGCGCAGGCGTAGGCGGTATGCGACAGTTCGGCCAAGCAGTCGCTGGCGGTATCGCCGCGTCTGGGCGCCATCAACGGCCCGGCATCCATCCGCCGGGTGTGTGTCTGCTTGCGGGCGAAAGGCCACCACATAAATGAACTCCTTATTACCCAACCATCAAAAGCCGAAGAGCCCCGCACGAAGCAAGGGGCCACGGGCCAAATATCGGAATCGAGAATTGATTAAATATGGTGGGACCGGCGTCCCGCCGGTCTTTGCGCGCACCACCAAACTGATATTCAATGGACCGGCGAGACGCCGGTCCCACCATATTCGGTCTTGGCGAGCAGCACCAAGCCGAAATCGAGAATTGACTAGTTATGGTGGGACCGGCGTCCCTCCGGTCTTGGCATGCACCACCAAACTGATATTCAATGGACCGGCGAGACGCCGGTCCCACCATATTCGGTTTTGGCGAGCAGCACCAAGCCGAAATCGAGAATTGATTAGTTATGGTGGGACCGGCGTCCCGCCGGTCTTTGCGCGCACCACCAAACTGATATTCAATGGTCCGGCGAGACGCCGGTCCCACCATATTCGGTCTTTGCGCGCATCACCAAACTGATATTCAATGGACCGGCGAGACGCCGGTCCCACCATATTTGGTCTTTGCGCGCACCACCAAACTGATATTCAATCGACCGGCGAGACGCCGGTCCCACCATATTCGGGATGATTCACTACAAATGAACCAGTTTTAAACCTTCAAACCGCTTCGCAGCTTCCCCATGCGGCCCGCGTCGAGGCCCATCACCAGGTAGCGCAGCGCGGCAAGGGCGTGGTTGTCGCGGTCGAGCGGCGTTTCGCTGCCCGCCGCCTCGTAACGATAAAGGCCCGCTTCGCGCACCAACTCGGGGCACGCCCCGCGCGCCACTTTCAGCCGGCCTGTCTCCAATCGCGCGGTCACAGCAGCAATCCCTCCCGAAAGGGTGTTATTGCCCGGCCATACTTTGATTCCCGCGGCGCGCAACTCTTCTATCTCCGTTCGGCCCGCCGGGTCGGCGTACCATAAGGTCTTGCCGGGCAGGGCGCGCGCGTGCTCGAACAGCGGCGCCCGCGAACGGTACCGCTCGCCCACCAGCCACAGCACGTCGTCGCGGGTGCGCACGCCCCACACCGCCGCGAACGGGTTGCGCCAGCCGAAGTCGATTCCGCCCACGGCTTCGCCCGATACCAAAGCGGTACTATCGTGAAGCGATTGGGCGAAATTCGGATACACAAGCCCTGTTAACGCGCCAAAGCTGCAGGCGTATTCCTGCTCCACCCAGGCGTCGCCCAAGGCGTGGCGTTCCTCGCCGATAAAATCGGGCGCGATCCTCGGGCACAGCGTCCACGGAATTTCGTGACGCTCCCATGCTGTGCCCGTGGCCCACTCGCGCCAAAACCACCCCTGCCTGCCAAACGGAGTCGATAACGCCACCAACCGCCCTTGGCTGACGGCCAGCATCGGCCGGGCCGCGGCGTACAGCGCGTCGGGAATCCGCGAGGCCTCGTCCAGCGCGATCAGCCCCGGGCCGGAAAATCCGCGCAGCGTGGCCTCCGCTCCGGGCAACGCCAGCACGCGCGATCCATGCCCCAGCACCAGTTCGTCGCGTGTCTGCCGCGCCGCCTTGCCCCAACTCCCCAATAACGGTGCGTTGGCGGCGTGCAGCGCCATGCACTTGGCATGAATCTCGCGCGATTGCCGCAGGCTGGGTGCCAAAAGCAGCACCAACGCATTCCGCCGGAAAAGAGCGGCGTGCAACGCCAAAGCGGCGGTGACCGTGCTCTTGCCCGCCTGCCTTGAACAGCACAAAAGCAGCCTGCTGGCCCGCGACCGCAGCACCCGCGCCTGCCAGGCATCGGGCTTCACTCCCGCTCGCACCAGCAGCATGGCCGGGTCGAGCATGGCGGCCAATGCACTTTTCATGGCGCTCGCCCCATTGCCGGGTTGCTACAATAAACCTGTTCAGGATTTGGAGACTGCAATGACACGCGCCGTGGTATTCCCGTTCGACAGCTTCGGCTCCCCCGGCACCAGTGCCGGGGCCATGGCCATGGGCGATGCCCTGCGCGAGATGCGCGCCGATTTCCACCGCGAAACCGTGCCCACCCGCGCCTCGAGCTGGGCTGAAGATCTGAAGATTCGCGAAGTGGCTTTCGACACCCCCCGCGAGATCGCCAACTTCCGCCGAACCGGCCGATCCATGGCGCGCAAACCGCTGGCCAACGGCGAGCCGTTGGTGTGGCTGTCGGGCAACCACCTCGGCGTGCTGCCTTTGCTCGACCTTGCCGCCGCCGATACCGATACCTTGGTCATTCAGGCCGATGCCCACCTCGATATCCACGCCTTCGGCGACTCGGTGGAAACGTTGTCGCACGGCAACTACCTGCGGCGTTTGCGCTGGCAGCCCGACGGCCTGCCCCGGCTCATTCACCTGGGCCACCGCGATCTGCTGCAAAAACCCGACGACATTGAAACGTTCATCCCCACCACCATTTCCGCTGAAGAAATGGCGGGCGACATCAACGGCACGCGCGGCCGCCTCGCCGCCATGGCCGCTGAACACACCAAAATTGTCATCGACATCGATATGGATGTGTTCGACGAGGGCATTGTGCCCGGCATGGCGCGCCCCGTCCCCTGTGGTCTCGCACCGTTGCAACTCTGGCATGTGCTTAAAGCCCTCGATCCGGACCGTGTGGTCGCCTTGGCGCTCTCCGAGTACGACCCCGACCGCGACGACCGCGACCGTGGACTTGCCGTGCTCGCATGGTTCATGGAACGGTTTCTGCTGTGGAAAAGCGGCGGCTAACCTAAACCGGGTCATATGCCCGAAAGGCTGCACCCGCAGCCAAAACCAACCCGGCCGCGCGCCACCTGCGGCACCAGCACGAACCGGCACGCCGGGCAACGCGCGCCCACGCTCAGTTCTTCCAGGTCGCCTTCCACGCGCGCCGCCGGCACCGGCTGTGCCGCCCGCGTGCGCCGTTCGCGGCTTTCCATCAGCGGGGCAATCGCTTCTTCTTCGGTCTGCTTCATCGCCCATACTCCCCATCGCTGAAGAGTTCTTCACCCCGCGCGGCGCGCTCCGCCAGCGCCCGTAACCGCATCTCCAAGGCCACCGTCCAGTGCGACCTCCGCCTGTACGTGTGCCACACCCCCACCCGCCCCGCGCACCCGCCACACAACCCCAACCGGTTTTCCGGCGCCACACTCAAACAGTGCAAACACGCCACAGGCATGGGCGGCTGCTTCCGCCCCGCCGCGCGCCCACGCTCCGCCCGCCTTCTGCCCAGGCCACTGATTTCTAATTCGATCATTCCGCAGCCCCCGTGTCCGACGTTTCATCCGCTCCACTACTGTACACTTGTATAGTATCCTTCGTTCCTTCTTGCCGGCAAGTCCCCATCAGCCATTCCGCCACGGCGACCCGCGCTTCCGGCCACGGCTCGAGCCGCGTCACCAGTTCATGCACCAGCGCCCATGGCAATTCCGGCTCGGTTATCTCCGTTGCGCGTTCCGCGCGCGCCGCCGCTGTCCAACCATCGCGGTTTTCACGCGGCCTGCCCGGGCCGTGCCTTAGCCAGTCGAGCGGTTTCGCTTTCAACGCCGCCACCTCGGCTTGCAGCCGCGCCACGGCTTCGGCTTGCTTCACCGCCTGACAAAACGCCTTCAGCGGTGCGCTGGCTCCTTTTTTCGCCCCGCGCGCCAACCACCGCCGCAACCGCCCCGGGCCGATACCCGCCGCCTGCGCCGCCACCTCGGGGTACGCCCCGCCGCGGATATACGCCGCCACGCGCGCTGTCAGCCCCGCGTCTGGTTCCACCGGGTTCATGCTTATTACCCTCCCAACAGCAACGACCGAGCCACCTTCGCGTCCATGGCGGGTCCGATATATTCAAATCCAGCGGTCAGCCGGTTGGCCGCCCGGCTCATCCGCGCCTCGAGTCCTTTTCTGGTGTGCCGCGCCAGGCTGGGCGCCCGGGTCAACCGCCAATGCGCGCTGCGCAACCGCGACCGCGCATACCCCGGGTGCGCCGTGGCGCTGATCGCCCTGTAGCCCAGCCCCCGCCACAAACTGGCCACCCACCCCGAAAGCGCCATGCCCACACCCACCCCCTGCCACGGCGGCAAAATCACCGTGCGGTGTTCCCGCCGCGCCGGGTCTCCACGCCCCACAAAAGGCAACCAAGCGCTGAAACCCACGGGAGTTTGGCCCAGCACAGCCATGAAGCAGACACTCGATGGGGCCAATGTGTGGCTCAGGTAATGATGCTCGCGGAACAGATGCCACGCCGCAGCATGGCAACGGAAGATTTCAAAACGCAGCCGGGGCCGTCCTTGAAGCGACCTCCGGGTCAAGGTGCCTGTGGCGGGCCGGGCCACCCAGTCCGGGTCGAGCCAGGCCACGCAGTCGTCGTGGCAGCCTACCGCCACAAGCTTCAGCCCCAGCCGCCGCACCGTTTTGGCCACGGCCGCGCTGCCGCATTTCGCTGTGTCGCGGTCCACCGCCGAGGTGAATTCGTCGGCGCACACCACCGTGCCCGGGCCGCGCTGCGCGCCCTCGGCCAAACCGCGCGCCAGATCAGCGCGCCACTTCTGCCCTTCGGAAAGGGCGCCATACGGCTGCAACCACGCCGGCGGGCTGTTCAACCCCACGCCCGCCAGCAGCTCCACCACGGCGCCGGCACCCATGCCTTCGGGAAAGCCGTCCACCACGGCCTTGTCCGCCGGCCACGGCGCGCCGCACCCGCACCACACGGCGTAAGGAAACGTTCGCCTGGCCACGGTGGTTTTCCCGCTGCCCGATGGCCCGCCCACAAAACCGATATTCCACGCCCAATCAGCATCGGGCATGGTGCAACGAATGGTGGTGACGCGTGTGCCGCCGGCGGGCAGGTCGAACAGGCCCGCCACCTGCGCCACCCGGCCCGTGGGCCGCACCGTGCTTTCCAGCACAGCTTCTATTTCCATGGTGTTACTCCGTTACGATGTCAACGCGCGGCAGTCGAACCCGCGCCGGCCCAGTTCTTCCATCAAGGCCCGCTGCGCCTCCTCGCCCGCGCACGTCACCAGCACCTGGTGCTGCGTGGCCCACGCTTCTTCCTTCCCTTCTGGTTCCTGCAACGGCAGGTCGGCTTCCTTGCAGGCCAACTGTTCCCACAGCGCTTTTAAATGCGGATCGTCCACCGGGCAAAGCTCCAGCAGGCGCGCCGCGGTTTCCGCGTCGGTCACCGCCAAACCCGAGAGAGGATCGAGAGTTAACAGCAGTTCGCGCGCCTCGGTATCGCCCACATCCACCACCTCGACATCGAGGATGGCATGGGGGTCTAACGAAGCGCGCAAATGGCCATCTAAGATCTGCAGCTGCCCGTCGGGCAACCGCCGCGCCAACACGCTGCGGGCCAAGCCCAACCGGTTGAGCGCGGCCAGCAGCGTGGTTTTCTGAACATCGGGGTGAATACGTGGATTCATGGGATGGGGAACCAGATCCCCCGCCCGAACCTGCGCGTGCTCAACAATGCGCCTACGCCATGGTGTGTCCATACGCTTCGGTATCGGAAACCCCCCGGAGGTGTTGCAAGGGGGAAAATGAACGATGATGTTTTGCCAGTGAATCTGTGACCATTTA
>CAMCLK010000011.1 GCA_945875585.1 Candidatus Kuenenia stuttgartensis
GGCAACGAACAGATCAAGCAGGCTTTGCTGCTGGTGAATCAACAAAAGCAAATGATTTCTGCGCAAAAGTCTGGAATTGAAGGCAAGGAATTTGAGCTTCTTTCGGTTAAGGCCAAGCTTCGCCAGTTAGATCAACTGGTTAAAAGCAAGCTTGCCAAACCCGAGGAATTGGAAAGTGCGACCGAAATGGTTCGCGCCGGCGAAAAGGCAGTGGAAGTGGAACAGGCCAAGTTGCGCGCAGCCCAAACCATGCGACCTGAAATAGCTGTGGAACAGGCACGCAACGACCTCAAAGCACGCGAAGCACGCCTCGAAAAAGCCCGTTTTGCCTTGGATGAAACACGCGTTAAAGCTCCTGCGGCAGGTTCTGTGCTGCGCTGGTATGTTCATGAAGGGGAAACCCTAGGGCCTGCACCGCGCCAGCCCGCTCTGATGTTCTGCCGGGACGGAAAAAAAGTTGTTCGCGCCGAAGTCGAGCAGGAATTCGCAGGACGCGTCCGCATGGGGCAGAAGGCTGAAATCCGAGACGATACCACAACTTCCGGACCAACTTATTCTGGAAAAGTTACCCGTCTTTCCGACTGGTATTCCCACCGTCGTTCCATCATTCTTGAACCGTTGCAGTACAATGACGTTCGGACATTGGAATGCCTGATTGAAATCGATGAGACGGACAAGAATCCGCCCCTTCGGATTGGTCAGCGCGTGAGGGTTAAATTGCTGGGTAAAGGCGGTACGTAATCCCTTTGCTTGGCTATCAGCCCGAATCAGCGTCTCTTGGAAGGAATCCTGGAGGATCGCATTGTGGCGGTATGGCGCAACCCGATTAGTATTCTTCGTTCTCTGATGGTTTGCTTCCTGTGTGGTTGCGTTGGACCTACATCGCCAGCCAACTTGGCATGGGCCACTGAAGTTCTGGTAGCCCCACCCTTGGTTGTGCCTGCGGGTGTACCCGAGGGCGACCGCATCAAGTCTGATCCGATCGGGTTTCTCAAGGAATGTCTGGCGATTCAGGACAAAAAAATTCAATCCTATTCCTGCTTGCTTTCCAAGCAGGAGCGGATCAACGGTTCAATGCAGTCTCCCGAAGAAATCCGCGTGAATTTCCGTGAACATCCATTCTCAGTGCATATGTCTTGGCGCAAAGGTGCCGGTATCGCACAAGCAGCCCTCTATGTGGAGGGCGAAAACGACAACAAGATTGTGGCCCAACCCCGAGGCATTCTTTCCTTTGCAGGCCAATTCGAGCGTTCGATCGATAGCCCCGATGCAAAAAGTGGTAGCCGCTACAGCATCGATGGCTTTGGCATGAAAAAAGGAATGAAGCGCACACTTTCGGCATGGGAAGCCGCGAATGCCCGGCAGGAATTGGTGGTGGAGTATCTTGGACTCCAACGGCCTCCCGAATGCGATGAGCGCCCCTGCTATGTGCTCAGGCGCCCCAAATATCCGCGGCCAGAAGAAGATGGAATCAGCGACCTGACCATCTGGATCGATGCCGAAACACGTCAACAGGTACGCTCAGTCATGTTCGACAAGCGCGGCAAGCTGCTGGCGGCTTATTCGTTCAGCGATGTGCGCATCAACCCTGAGTGGCCGGCAGGATCTTTCCAACGTGTCGGGCTGAAATGATTCGCGCGCAAATCGACTGATATTCGCTATACTTCCAATCTAACTTCCTTTCGCTGTCAGGATGCGGGCATGCCATTTTCAAAGGTGGAATCTCAGGTTGATTTCCCGGCTCTGGAGCGGGAAATTTTGGCATTTTGGGATCGTGAAGATATCTTCAATCGGTTGCGCAAACGCAATGCCGATGGCCCTCGCTGGTCATTTCTGGACGGCCCCATCACAGCCAACAATCCCATGGGCGTGCACCATGCATGGGGGCGCACCTATAAGGATGTTTTTCAGCGGTACCATGCCATGCTTGGTTGCCACCAGCGCTACCAAAATGGATTCGACTGCCAAGGCCTATGGGTCGAAGTCGAAGTTGAAAAAGAACTGGGCCTGAAGTCCAAGCGTGATATTGAAAATCTGGTGCCAGGCGACCGTTTCGCCAGCATCGATAAGTTTGTGAATTTGTGCAAGCAACGCGTGGATAAATTTGCCCGTGTCCAGACAGACCAATCCATTCGGTTGGGATACTGGATGGATTGGGATCGTGGCGACGACTGGCTGAAAGCGCCCGACGACAGGCACAGCTATTTCACAATGTCGAACGAGAACAACGACAACATCTGGGCCTTCCTGAAGCGCTGCCACTCGCGTGGTCTTGTCTACAAGGCACACGATGCCATGCCATGGTGCCCACGCTGCTCGGTTGGCCTAAGCCAGATGGAAATGGCCGAGGGCTACCAGATGGTTGCTCACCGGGCCATTTTTGTGAAATTCCCACTGTTGGACGCGCCGGGCGAAAACCTGCTGGCCTGGACCACAACTCCATGGACCATGACCAGCAACGTGGCCGCGGCTGTAAACCCGGAGCTAACCTACCTGCAGGTCCGCCACAAAGACGAAATTTATTATGTCGCCAAGGGCGCGTTTACAGCGCAGCGACTGGAAGAGCAGTTCCGCCGCAAGGAATGGCTCGATGGCGTTCCTCGGCTAAAATCACTCGAGCAGATGTTCAAGGAAAAGGGTGGTTTTGAAATTGTGGGTGAGGTACCGGGTGCCAGTCTTGTTGGCCGCCGTTATCAGGGCCCGTTCGATGACATTCCAGCACAAGCATCGGTGGGAGGATTTCCCGCCGAGGTGGCACGCGTAGCCACGCAACGCGCAGGCGGCCAACCACCACCCGCAGCACGCGACGCGCACCGGGTGATTCCATGGCGCGAAGTGGGTGAAACAGAAGGAACGGGTATCGTTCACATCGCCCCCGGATGCGGCAAGGAAGACTTCGGTCTTGGACGTGAACACGGACTACCCGTGGTTGCGCCACTTGATGAATTTGGAAATTATGTCGAGGGATTCGGCGTGCTGACAGGCATGTCGGCAGCCGACCCAGCGACAGCAGAGAAGGTTCTGGAAATACTGCAACAGTCCGGTCGCCTGTTTGCCAGCGAAAAATACCCGCACAAGTATCCGCATTGCTGGCGGTGCAAAACCGAGGTTTTGTTCCGCCTTGTGGATGAATGGTTCATTGGCATGTCGTGGCGCGACGAAATCGCCCGCGTTTGCCACGATATCCGTTGGATTCCCGAATTCGGCCTTCAGCGTGAACTCGACTGGCTGAAAAACATGGGCGACTGGATGATTTCAAAAAAGCGATTCTGGGGTCTTGCCCTTCCCATCTGGGTGGACGAATTCACCAATGATTTCGAGGTGATTGGTTCACGCGAAGAACTTCGCGCCCGCGCGGTGGAAGGGATGGAGGCGCTCGAGGGGCGTTCCCCGCACAAGCCGTTCATCGACAATGTGAAAATCCGCAATCCACGAACCGGAAATTTGATGACGCGGATCCCTGATGTTGGCAATCCATGGCTTGATGCCGGTATCGTGCCCTTCTCGACCATGGGTTATCGCACGGGTCCGGCTGAGTGGGCCAAGTGGTTTCCTGCCGACCTGATTACGGAATGTTTTCCCGGTCAGTTCCGCAACTGGTTTTACTCGCTGCTGGCCATGTCTGTCATGCTCGAAGACAAGGCGCCTTTCAAAGCCCTGCTTGGCCACGCATTGGTGCGCGACCAGACCGGCGATGAAATGCATAAGAGCAAAGGCAACTCGATTCCATTCGAAGGAGCCTCGGACAACGGTTATGAAATCCGCGGCAAAGATGGCAAAATCGAAAAGCATCCACCCATGGGTGCCGACTTGGTGAGATGGATGTTCTGCCGGCAGAACCCTGCCCACAACATCAATTTCGGTCCCGGGCCAGCCGAGGAAATCCGCGCCCGCTTCCTGCTCAAGCTTTGGAACACCTATTCATTCCTGTGCAATTATGCAAGGCTTGACGGGTTCGACCCGGACGCGCCGGCGGTTCCCCTCGACCGCCGTCCCGACCTCGACCGCTGGATCCTATCGGATCTTCAAAAGCTTCTTTCATCGGCGCGGGAATGCCTTGAGAAATACGATATTTCCAGCTTCTGCCTCGAAGTCGAGCGGTTTGTTGATGACAAGGTCAGCAACTGGTATGTCAGGCGCAATCGCAGACGTTTTTGGAAAAGTGAAGCCGGGGAAGACAAAACCGCTGCTTATCAAACCCTCCATGAATGCGTGTTGACCCTCACACGTGTTCTGGCGCCTTTCATTCCGTTTATTACCGACCACATGTACTTGAATCTTGTCGGTGAAAAACGCGAAGCAAGCGTTCACCTGACACCGTGGCCTGAGGCACGGGCGGAGTTGATCGACGACGTGCTCTCCGACGATATGGAAGCGCTTCTGCGCTTGGTATCACTTGGCCTTTCGGCGCGCAACAGCGCCAAAATCAAGGTGCGACAACCCTTGGCCACACTACGGGTGAGAGCCGCATCTGCCGCCGAAAAACGCGCGGTAGAACGCTTTGCAGATCAATTACGCGACGAATTGAACATAAAGCGGGTGGAACTTGTTCAAGATTCAGAAGGGCCATTGCTGCGCGCTGAAGTGAAACTGAACCTCCGCGTCGCTGGTGCGAAACTGGGTTCCCGTCTAAAGGAAGCCCAGACCGCTCTTGCTGCCGAAGACCACATCAAGGTCGCATCCGGGGTTCAATCAACTACAGGTTTTGTCCTCAATCTTGCCGATGGTCCGGAAACGCTTACCAGTGCGGATGTCCTCATTACTTATGTCGGTCCCGAGGGCTGGAGTGGCGTCGCCGACCGCGATACTCAGGTCGCACTTGATGCGCGCATCACACCCGAGCTGGCCCGAGAAGGCATGGCGCGGGACATTGTCAGGCAGATTCAAGACCTCCGCAAACGCGCTGGCCTCGAGATGGAAGATCGAATTGCCTTGGAACTTGAAAGCCCACACGAGGAATTGGCCAAGGCGATCGAGGAGCATCGGGCATCGATTGCCGCTGAAACATTGACGGCAAGCTGGACCACGGGTGGAACACATGTGGCAGATGTGCGCATTGATTCCGCTCCCCTGATTATCCGCCTCGACAAGATAACCACCTGAGGAACGTACCCATGAGGCATTTACCAGAAACCATCATCCAGTTCGGTTCTGGCCGATTCTTGCGGGCTTTCGCAGACTTGTTTATCCATCAAGCGAACCTGACTGGACAAGACGTGGGCCGGGTGGTCATTGTGCAATCGACCGGAACGCAACGTGCCGGTGCACTAAGCGACTCCGACGGCAAGTACCACGTTTTGGTCCGGGGTATCGAAAATGGTACCGTGGTGGACCGTGAGGAAACATGCTCTTCTGTCAGCCGGGCGTTGGCAGCCGCGACAGATTGGCCGGAAGTATTGAATGTGGCCCGATCTCCGGAGCTGAAAGCTATCCTGTCCAATACAACAGAAGCCGGATATGAAGTCGATTCTTCCGATCTGCCCGGCATGTGCCCTCCGCGCTCATTCCCTTCCAAGCTGCTTGAAGTGCTCAAGGCGCGTTCAGAATCGGGTGGGCGTCCCATCAGCGTCATCCCCTGCGAACTTCGCGAAAATAACGCACTTCTTCTGAAATCGATTGTCATTGCCTTGGCACACGCTTGGAAACTCCCAAGCTCAGTCGTCGATTTCATCAATGCCTGTCACTGGCACGACACGCTTGTCGACAGGATCGTAACGGGGCCGCCAGAAAGCCATCCGCTGCTGGCAACCGACCCGATGCTGACAACATGCGAGCCTTACGCACTGTTTGCCATTCAGGAAATTCCGGGAGTTCCCCGGTTGCTCACCCATCCTTCCGTGGTGTGGACAGGCGATGTGCTCCCATATTTTCTCCGGAAAGTGCGAATTCTTAACGGCGCCCACACGGCATTGCTGATTCGCGCTTGGCCCAAGGGATTCGAAATTGTACGCGACGCCGTCAATGACAAAGAATTAGGGCCGTGGCTGAACGACCTGCTTGTGGAAGAAATTGTTCCAGTTCTTGAGGGTCGTTGCGACAATCCTTCCGGATTTGCCAAGGATGTGCTCGATCGATTCCGTAATCCATTTTTGCAGCATCGCCTTGTTGATATTTCCCAACATCACGATGCCAAGGTCAAGGTGCGTCTGGTGCCGTCTTACGAGGAATACCGCACACGGTTTGGGCGCGAACCAGCGCGCCTGGCAGAATTGTTGAAAAACGACGGTGCCCTCCCCCCACGCGATTGATGTTTGTGGAGAATCCAGATGCTGCTTGCCCTTCTATTGCTGGTCTCGCTTCAAGATACTTCCGTATTCGAAACCGGAGGCACACGGGTTTTGGCAGGCGAGGGATCCGCTGGTGAAGGGCCTGCCTAGCATCCGGTTTTAGGAGTATTGACAAGTGGGCATGGTGGGATCTGGCGTCTCACCAGTCAGGGCGCAAGCGTTATTTATCGCGCCAACGCAGGGACCAATGGTCTTTTATTCGACACGGATGGCTCACTGCTGGCATGCGAGCCCGCGCTTCGCCGGGTCACGCGCACACGGGCCGATGGCTCCCCGGTCGTTCTGACAGACTCGTTTGAAGGTCATAAATACAACCAGCCCAACGACATTACTGTGGACAAACAAGGGCGTATTTATTTCAGCGACCCACGCTACGGTCCACGCGATGGCATGGAACAACGCGACAGCCAAGGTCGCACCGTGGAAGGCGTTTACCGGATCGATCGCGATGGCAAGGTAACACGCGTCATTGGCCGCGAAGTTGAACGGGCCAACGGGGTGCTTGTTTCACAATCGGGCAAATACCTGTTCGTGGCGGACAATAACAACGATACAGCAGGTGGAGCCCGCAAATTGTGGCGATTCAACAGGGGTGAAGACGGCAGCATCAATCTGGCCAGCAAGACTTTGCTTTATGACTGGGGCACCGGCCGAGGACCCGACGGGCTCAAGCAAGACAGTTTGGGAAGACTGTTCGTTGCAGCAGGTCTGAACAAACCCAATCCTCCCCATGAATCGGATCCGACCGTTAAGGCGGGAATCTACGTGATTCACCCTGAAACGGGTACCAAAATCGATTTCCTCCCAATTGCTACCGATGAAGTTACCAACTGCGCTTTTGGCGGTAAGGACCGCAAAACGCTTTATGTGACCGGCGGCGGTACCCTGTATGCGGCGCGTGTGAAGGTTCCTGGTGTTGTTGTTTGGCCCACTGAATGAGCCCGGGTGTCCGTTGCATCCGGCCAACCGCCTGCTATAGTGATTATTCTCGCCGAAGTGCCAGAAAGCGTGCGTTTCGCTTCTGGTGGCGTGAATATTTATTTCAAGATCAAGAGGTGATAGCGTGTCGATCGTTCGAGTCGAAGATCTTATCGAGGCGGGCGTGCATTTCGGACACCGGGCAAGCCGGTGGAACCCAAAGATGCGCCCCTACATTTACGGCAAGCGTAACCTCATTCATATCATCGACTTGCGCGAAACGGTGCGCGGTCTCCTTCGTTCCCACAAGTACCTGAACAACATCACCTCAGCCGCTGGCGGCGGGTTGGTGCTGTTCGTTGGTACCAAGCGACAGGCCAAGGAAGCAATCGAACGCGAAGCCAAGCGTTGCGGAATGCCCTATGTGACCGAACGCTGGTTGGGTGGAACCCTGACCAATTACCGTACCATCCGCGACCGCCTCAAGCGCCTTACGGAACTTGAGTCGATGTGGCTTCCAGCATTCGAAAACGTGAAGAACGTCGACTTGAATGCATACATGAAAACGATGCTCAACGAAACAGGTCGTTTGGATCTGGCAAAGGCACCAGAAAGTGCCCACATCCGCACGTTCAGCAAAAAGATGGTTTCAACGCTGAGCCGCGAACTGACCAAGATCCAGCGCAACTTGTCGGGTATTCGCGACATGTCCAAGCTGCCCAACGCCTTGGTTGTGGTTGATCCCAACCGCGAGCACATTGCCGTCAAGGAAGCCCAGCGCATGGGTATTGCTGTTGTGTCCCTCATCGACACAGACAGCGATCCTGACATGGTGGATCTGCCCATTCCAGGCAACGACGACAGCATTCGCTCCATTGAACTGATCCTTGGAAAGCTGGCTGATGCAGTGGTTGAAGGCCGCGCAGCAGTCGTGGCCAAAGAAAGCAATGAACCCCGACCACGCCCTCAGCGTCAGTTGGGCGACCGGGATCGCGACGGAAACTAATCGCGGTTTGCATGGTTTCCTGATAATTTCTGGCTGGTACCGACGCCGAGCTCGATCGGTCCAGCCCTTATGGCAAGGTGCCAGCGCCCCTGATACTATTGCCTTTCAAATCAAAGTGTCTCTCTTCCGATATTGAAGTTTCACGAGGATGCGTGACTATGGCTGAGATTCCTGCCCTGCTGGTAAAGCAACTCCGAGATCGCACCAACGCTCCGTTTGGTGATTGCAAAGCTGCGCTGGTTGAAGCCGACGCCGATATTGAAAAGGCCATTGAAGTTCTTCGCAAAAAGAACGCAGCCATTCAGGCCAAAACCTCAGGCCGTGAAACCGCTGAAGGCCGCGTAGGCCTGTTCATTGCAGCCGATGGTTCACACGGCGCGCTAATCGAACTCCGTTGCGAATCGGCCCCAGTGGCGAAGAACGAGCATTTCGTAACTTTGGCCAATGACCTGTGCGCGCACATCACCAAGACTGGTCAGCCTGCCACGGCAGCTGAACTGCTGGCACAACCTCACCACACCGACAGCGGCCGTACGGTCAATGAAAAAATCGGTGAAGTCGTTGGTCTTTTGCGTGAAAACATCAAGCCTCACCGCATGAATCGGTTAGAAGGCAAGGCCGTTGGTGGTTACGTCCACCACGACGGTTCGGTAGGCGTTCTGGTTGTTGCAGAGGGCGAGGGTGCTCCAGACGCTAGCCTTCTGCGCGATATCGCCATGCATATCACGGCCAAAATTCCCGCTGCAGTCAGCCGCGATCAGATTCCCGCCGAACTGATTGAGAAAGAACGCGAAATCGCAAAAAGCCAAGCTGAAGCTACCTCTGCTGGCAAACCCGCGAATATCGTGGAAAAAATTGCTGAAAACCGGGTTAACACCTGGCTCAAGGAAAGCTGCCTTGAAGAGCAAACCTTCATCAAGGATGAATCGAAGACTGTTGGACAACTGCTTAAGGCAGCGGGTCTGAAAGCCAAGGCATTCATTCGTTTCAAGGTAGGCGAAAGCGCCTGACCTCACTGGTCCTGCCCGGGAAAAGGGCGCATGGAAGATCTTCTCGATCACCTGTGTGCCCACATGCGCGCTGCCGATTTGGTGGCGCGTTTTTCTTTGGATACCACCCACCGGTTGGTTTACGCCGACTGGCTTGAACAGCGTGGGGAACCCAAACGCGCCTTGGCTGTTCGTTTGCATGTGCATCTCGAGCAGCTTGGATACCCTGTGCTGATGCCTCCAGAGCGCTCTCATGCGCCATGGATGAACACCGCAACTGATGGTCGGACAGGAAATCATCTGGTTGCGTACAGGCGCCTGTGCCAATTATGGCGCAGACACCGGCAACAATGGCTTAGCCAATACCCCCCTACCCTACGTCGGCATATCCGCTTTCGTGCCGGACTGCCGTGGCGTTTTGTAGGTCCGGCTGATTTATTGCCAGCGCGGATGCCCCGCGAATTAAGCTTAGTACGATCATGGCTGCTTACCGATCCGCCTTCAGCCAAAACCCATTCAGCCACATCTGTTTTCCAGAACGCCTACGAATTGGAAATCTCGGGCCCTGCATGGCGGGATACACTTCCAGACTGTTTGGAAACCGGAGTCATTCCTGAATCAGTTGTTCGCTTCGGTGTTATCAATGGTGCGCTGGCCGCGGAAACGATTCCACACCTGCTTGCTCAAACATGGCCGGCCATGCGCCATCTCAATGTTTCTGGAAACGCCCTCGGAGCGGAAGCCATTGCAGGAATTTGGCTCGGCTTGCGCCATTCGCCAATCGTTAGCCTCGACTTAAGCCGCAATGCCATTGGGGAAGGCTTCAGCTTGTTTCTCGATTCAGGCCCAACTCGGCTAAAACAACTTTATTGCGCGGGAAACCATGCCGAGGATATCGGGACCGCAATGATGGGCGACAGTTTGTGTATGCGCCAGTTGACTTCGATCAATTGGATGGGCAACAGCCTGAACCCTGAGGGAGCAGAAGCGATTGCCCGCTGGGATGCCCCCATGTTGCGCAACCTAGACATAAGTGCTAACCATCTTGGTGCAGCAGGGACTCTCCATCTGGGCAAAAGTGCTTGGATCAAGAACCTTCGGTATCTGAATCTTGCTGAAAACAACCTCCGCGAAGAAGGCATTGGGCATTTGGCTCCAGCCTTAGGCCAATCTCTAAGAAGTCTGGCACTAGACAGCAACCTGCTTGAAGCGAGTTCCTGTCAATTCCTGTCGGAATCCCCTGCGCGAGAAAATCTCGTGATCTTGGAGCTTTCACGCAACCGTCTGGGAAACCGAGGCTGGCAGCTCCTGTCTGAAAAAGCATGGCCAAGGCTACGCCACCTTGGATTGATGTTGAACGATATTGGTCCGGATGCTTCGCCCCCATCACGCGATAACTTCCCGCGTTTGGCGCGAATCAGGCTGGCTAGGCCACCGGAAGGCGAATCTTTTACCCCCTGATTGGGGCAAGCGAGCCTTTCGGGTATAGTAAATGTTGTCGCGCAAATAATTTACGGGGAATTGGCTATCCCGGCTATCGAGGTCCAGATGAATCGGCACCTGAGATTGCGGACCGTTTTCGTTGGTTTATTGCTTGCCGGCGCCCTGACCGTTGGGGGATTGCTTTCATTCGTCACCTACCAAACTAACCAAACGAACATGCAGGATTCCGCTGATCGTCTGGCCACTGTAATATCGCAAAGCAGCATTTCAAATCTGATATCGGTCAATGGGCACATAGAGCGCGATCTGAGTCTGTTGGCTGTCATAACTGCTTCGTACTGGAACAAACCAGATTTCACCAAAACTTTTTTTGAAGCCTGGATGCTTCACAAACATGGCAATGGAAGCAATCACGGAATTTCATTCGTGGAATCAGCCACAGGCAACGGCATCATTGTTGGGAATTCAGAGTTAGAAACCGTTGAAAACGATGGTCATGGAAATTTCACGGCAAAATCGCGAAAAAATGGGGTGGCGCGGCCTCTGGAAGATCTCCGCAATACGAAATGGTACAAAAAATGCATGAGCAATATCTCGGTCGCGGATGATGGCTGGACACCTCTAGGCTACTTCAGTCGCCATAGCAGATTAAAACAAACCCTTGGAGTTTCCGGATTCCGTGCCGTCAGGTCCCCGGACGACCCCACCAAGGTTCTTGGCGTTATTTCCATTCAAATATCGACTGACTGGATTCACAATAATTTAGTCGAATCAGTAACCACATTTGTGGTTCCAGCCAAGGCATTCATCGTGGAACGCGGAGCTGATGGCATTGATAAGCTTGTAGCCCATTTTGATGCTGCCATTCAGAAAAAAATAAGAGACAACGGTTCATTGCTACAACCATCCGAATTGGATTGTCCCTTAACAGTTTCAATAGCCAACAACATTCCTTTGAACATTCAGCCAAATTCAAAGCCCACTTACAAACGGATAGAAACACCGGAAGGCGTGTATTTCACAACATTCTCGTCGTTCGCATCTAAAAACAGCCCTCAATTGATTATGTGTTACAGCGCGAGTGAATCGCTGCTGATGGCTCCCGCCAGGAAACGATTGTTCATCAACCTGCTGATCACACTTGTGGTTGCAATTGTGATCATGGTTCCAACAATCTTGTTCGCGATGGCCGCGGCCCGGCCGCTGGAAGCACTGACACGAATCGCGAATGCTACTGGTAGGCTTGAACTGACAGCCCTCCCTCCCTTGCAGGATTCTGGTATTTACGAAGTTGATCAATTGGCTACAGCGACAAAATCGATGCAATCTGGCCTAAAAGCCTTTTTACGCTACATCCCTCCTGATTTAATTCATCGATATTTGCGGCCGGAAGGATTTGCGCAACTCGATGGCGAAATGTGCCACCTGACCATTCTCTTTTCAGACATTAAGGATTTCTCGTCGATTTCCGAAAAAATGCAACCTATGGCACTGGTGCGCCAGTTGAATGAATACCTCGAAACAATCAGCAAGCAAATCGCCATCCACAATGGCACGCTCGATAAATATATTGGCGACGCCGTAATGTCATTTTGGAACGCTCCCAACAACGTGCCTCGACACGCGCGCGAGGCATGTGCCGCCACCCTGAACAGCCGCAAGCCTATGAGGGACCTGTTTACTCGCTGGAACAGTGAGGGATTACCCCTGTTTTACACGCGGGTTGGCATCCACACTGGAAATGTCATTGTTGGCAATATCGGCTCTAGTGTCAGGCTTAACTACACAATCATTGGCGATGCCGTGAATTTGGCCAGTCGATTGGAAGGGCTAAATAAAACCTACGGCACAAAAATACTGATCAGCGAATTCACCCGCGACGAGGCGGGTGGTGAATTCCTGACCAGACCCGTGGATCGCGTCGCCGTTAAGGGAAAGTCCTTGTCCGTTCAGGTTTACGAACTGATGGAATGGCGTGTTGATGCTTCGGAATCCCAGTTGGAACTGGTCAACCTGACAACCATGGCACTCGTCGCATATCAGGCTAGGCGATTCGTCGAAGCTGTTCAAACGTACCAATCAATTCTTGAAGGTTGGCCAGACGATACCTTAGCCATGGTCATGCTGGAACGGGCAAAACAATTCGTTGAGACCCCACCCGAGCAGAATTGGGATGGCGTGTACTACGCCGACCATAAATAGTTGTTGATAATAACCCCTGCAAGTGAAAATCGATTCAATGGGATAAACCGCGCATCGTGTATAGTGGGTAAATGGCCGAGCAACACTGCTCACATGGCAGTTCCTTGATTGGGTTCGATCCATGCGTTTGAAATTGCGGACCATTTTTGCAACGGTAACGGTTCTATCAACACTTGGTGTTGGCTGCATCTTGTCAATGCTTGCCATGCAAAGCACGATCAAAGGATTGCAGGATTTCTCCAGACAAATCACGCTGGAAAAAGGGAATGCTGGCATACGCTCCATCGAATTGCTGCTGAGCGAGTCGGAAGACATTCTCCAGACCATGGCAGACTATATTGAGCGACGCCATCAAGCGCCAGAGATTCTGGATTTGATTCCACGATTCTGGCTCGACTACCAACATAATTTCAAAAACAAGGGGGCGATGGTCTACATAGAGGCAGGCACCGGCAAGGGAGTAGCATGCGATATCAATAACAATACAAAAATCATCAGGCAACTAGATGACGAATCTTTTGAAATAGTCGATTCAAACACGGGTGTTTCACAACCGATTCCAGACTTTCGATCCCTTCCATTCTTTCGTTCAGGTATGGCCACTCGGAAACCGGGGTGGACGCAGTTTTACGCGTTCAACAACAAACTGAACGGACAAAACTTCCGCGGAATAACCAAGTTTATTCCCGTGAAAGACCCTTTGAATAAGGACCGTTTCATCGGCATGCTTGGCCTCGATATCAACATGGAATGGGTCAGTGAGTATTTGAAAAATTCTCTCGCCAAATCGCCCGTTCGGTCAATTGCCTTTGTTCTTGAGCGACGCAGAAACGGATTGTTCAATTTGATCGCTGACACCGAGCATTCATTGAATGAGTCTGGTTTGGACCTCGATGGCGATGGATACGTCGATCCAGATGAATTGGGCGACGAAATTATGTCCGCGACAAAAATGGTGATTCCCAAAGAGTTGACAAATGATAACGAAAGCCAAGTATACCACGACACTATAAGTACAAAACAAGGGACATTTTACGCTACTTTTTTGTGCCCTTTCCCCGGTCAACCTCCCCATTGGATTCTATGCTTTCTCGCAAGCGAATAAGACCTTATCGCGCCCGCCAAAAGGCGACTTCTCGTCCACCTGGGTATTACGGGTGGCACCATTATTGTTTCCCTTTTTCTGACCACATGGATCGGGTTCTCAATAGCCAAACCGATTGAAAATCTTTCACGCACAGCGCGCAACCTTGGCCAGCTCAAGCTTGCCAGGGAACCAATGACCAAATCGTTGATCCATGAAGTAGACGAACTCGGCAACGCTATACGCTCCATGCACACCGGTATCAGTTCGTTCCTGCGCTATGTTCCGCAGGATCTCCTCCGCCGCTACATGTCTTCCGGGCAAACGGCGACAATTGACAGCGAATTGACCGAAGTCACCATTCTCTTTGCCGATGTCAAGGATTTCACTTCCCTATCGGAACAAATCGAGCCCATGATTCTTGTCAGGCAACTCAATGAGTTCCTTGAAACCATCAGCGTGTGTATTCTTGAACATAACGGCACGGTTGACAAATACATAGGCGACGCCGTCATGGCGTTTTGGAACGCCCCAATCAGGGTACCAGGACATGCCCGGGAAGCCTGTTCATGCGTGCTGGAGTTTTCGCCGCGCATGGCCGCTCTCCAAAACAAATGGCTCAGCGAAGGGCTGATCCCCATGAAAATCCGGGTAGGCCTCCATTCTGGCGAGGCTATTGTCGGCAATCTTGGTTCAAGCGTGCGGCTCAACTACACCATTATCGGCGATGCCGTGAATCTTGCCAGCCGGCTGGAAGGCCTCAACAAGGCCTATGGCACCTCAAACCTGATATCAGAATCCACCCGAGCCTTTGCAGGATTTGAATTTTTGACGCGGCCTGTTGATATTGTTGCTGTAAAAGGAAAAAACACGTCTGTTCAGGTGCATGAATTAATGGATTGGGCCAACAAGGCTACGGAACAGCAGAAAGAGCTTGCCCGTCAAACATCGCACGCTTGGAATTTGTACCAACAACACAATTTTATCGAAGCCGAAGCTGCCTACAGCACCATCCTCAAACATTTCCCCATGGACGGGTTGGCTTCGACAATGGCGGAGAGATGCAAAGAATTAATTGCCTCGCCCCCCGCCACTCCATGGTCAGGCGTATATCGATCCCGAAACAAGTAAGAGTTACGTCCCGGCTGGCTTATCTTTGCGTATCAGCCATTGGCGCATGAGAGCCAGTTCCGCTTCCCAGCCGTCGCTTGCGCGAATAGCCACGAATGCATCGAACATCAGATCGAGTGTTTCCAGAAAATCTCTGAGGAACCCGATCCGCTCCTCATCCCTCACACGCTCATTTTCTCCCTCGGGAGCCGGCAATTTCAGGCCGGAAACAGCCAGAGTTTCCGCTGAAAGTGTGAATTCATACTGCTGGTCATGCCTGGAAATAATGAACCCCATCTTTCGGGGTAATTTTCCCGACTGAAGGGCACGCCGGGCCTCAGGCAAACGAGTGGGCGCATCGCTGCTAATGGTTTCCTTGCCGGTTTCACCCATGGGGCACTCCAGCGTAAGCGTGCGCACGGCAAGAATGGCCACCTGTGATTCATCTTGAAGAGCCAGTGAATCGCCCCGCTCTTCAAGAATAAACCAAAGCCATGTTAGATACTCATTGCCCAAAAAGTCGCGGCTGGTATCGTCGGGCGCCCAATTCAGTCGATCGGTTGATTTGCCCGGAACAAAGGAGCATGGAGTTGCGTCGTCAATGGCCCGGGTCAGATTGCGCGTTTCCGCCAAAAAGTAGGCCTGCCTGCCTGCTCCCAAAGCCTCCAGACCTGTGCCGAATGTTTCTTCAAACAGCGGAAATAACCTGTCCAATGCGGGGGCGCCAGCACCGGAAACCAATACCTCCCCAGAAGGCAGATCCCAAAGCAGTCCAAACCCTTTTCGTTTAACAAACCGGCCATCACGCGCCTCTTCTTCGAGCCGTTCCTTGGCACGCTCCTTGGCCTCCCGACGCTGCCTGTTACTGATCTGCCCTGACGGATTTGAAGCCGCAACTCCTTCTAGTTCTTCGGCTGTGTAAGCACGCAGCAAATCTGATGGGATCTTGAAAGCATCGATCCTAAGCGCCCACTGCAGTGTGTCGCTGACGATGTTCTTGGCCAGATCAAACTTTCGGTCAAGGATGTGGTCACCGGCAATCCACCCAGAGTCGATGCCGTCAGCGGAAGCCACTGCAGCGCGACCGTTGCCAATCTTGTGTTTCTCGAGATTGGCCAGAGAATCTTCACCAAACGCAGGTGGGCGCGTGCCTGTGGGTCGGAAGCGAGCAAAAGATATCCTGGAACCAAAAAACCCCATCACAATCGTTCCTTTCAGATGACCCGCAGCAATTGGCCTTCTGCGTCAAGATAGCGGATTGGCGTGATTTGTGATGGGGCCAGTCACGATTTGCGGTTCTCCACCAACAGTTCCCTTGCCGCCGGTGTTGCTTGGATAGACAAATTCCACCGCCGGTATTCGGTTGATCCCGGCATGGATTTGACCCTTGCCAGTACGGGTGATAGGTTCAGCCAGTCGAATCGGTTCATCCGACTCGAAGGCATGAACGGGAAGGAAGGCAGACCATGGGCACAACTGCAGACGATGCTACGGCAGCCGGTGAAAATGCCGGTGCAGAGAAGCCAAAAGCAGCCCCTTCCCGAAAAGGGCGGCCTCCTAAAGGTGTTTGGGGAATTGATCTTGGCCAATGCGGTTTGAAAGCCATTCGTTTGGAAGAACGCGATGGCACGATCGTCGCCACACACTTCGATTACATCGAGCACCCGAAAATTCTGAGCCAACCCGATGCTGACCGCGACCAATTGGTACGGGAAGCACTCACCCAATTCCTTCAACGCAACAAGTGGCGGGGCGACCATATTTCGGTCAGCGTTCCCGGCAAAGCTGGTTTGGTTCGTTTCGTAAAACTGCCTCCCGTGGAAGAAAAGCGCATCCGCGACATCGTGGCGTTTGAAGCCAAGCAGCAGATTCCGTTCAAATTGGAAGAAGTGGTTTGGGACTTCCAAAAAATCGGAACGGGCATGGTCATCGATGGGTTGGCCATCGACACGGAAGTGGGCCTCTTCGCCATGAAGAGGGATATCATCTCCAAGGAGATGCAAGGCTATCGCGACGCCAAGCTTGAAGTGACCACCATCCAGATGGCCCCTTTGGCACTGGCGAACTATCTGGTTTACGATCTGCTGAAAATCGACCCGCCCGAACCGGGTGCCGAAGAAATGGGCGACATGGGTGGCGGCGGCAAGTGCGTGGCTGCCCTCGATATTGGTGCAGATGAATCAACATTGGTGGTCACCGATGGTGGCAAGATCATCATGCAGCGCCCGGTCAACGTGGGTGGAAACCACTTCACCAGGGCTCTCACCAAAGATTTCAAATTGACATTCGGCAAAGCCGAACACCTGAAGAGGCACGCGGCCAAGGGATTGGGCAAAGACGGACCCGACCTGAAGACTATTCTTACTTCGCTCAAACCGGTGTTGAGCGATCTTGTCAACGAATTGCAGCGCGCCCTGACGTACTTCAGCAACACCAACCGAAACGCGGAAATCGAGTACTTGGTAGGCCTTGGCAACGCCTTCAAGCTGCCAGGACTTCAAAAATACCTTCAAGACAAGCTGGGTCTGGAAGTCAAGCGGCCCAAAACATTCGAGCGGGTTGACTTGTCTGAAATCAGCGGTCAGGCCAGCTTCTCCGACAATTTCCTGACGTATGGCGTTGCTTACGGTTTGGCACTTCAGGGTGTGGGCCGTGGCCAGATCAAGGTCACGTTGCTGCCGCCGGAAATCAAATTTGAAAGAATGATCCGGGCCAAGAAGCCATGGGCCGCGGCTGCCGCCGCCGTGCTTCTGCTTGGTTTGGGCGGGCTGGCAGCGGGCAGTTACTACCAGGCCAAACCGTACATCGACCCCGCCGTTATCGCTGAGGTAGCAAAGGCTAAAACGGTCAAGGGAACTGTTGACAGCGGCATTGCTGCCTTCAAGAAAATTCAGGACGACACCACTGCCGAGGAAAAGAAAGTCAAGAGTTCCGTCGCAGGCCAGGAGGAACGCAACAACTGGCTTGAATTGATGATGTTCCTGAATGAATCGGTGCCTCGGCCAGATGGTAGCAACCTGTATGCCCCCAAGGCACGTGAATATTACGAAGGTTGGCGCGCCCCATGGACCGAGTGGGCTAAGGAAATCAACGATGCGACACCCGAACGGCAACAGGTTCTCAAGCAGTGGGAAGCCAACCTGAAAACCGCTTGGATGCGCGAACTGCGAACAAATAATGTAAACGATCTCACGCTTTTGCCACTTCCTGCCTATCCATTGCCGGAAAAAGACCAGAAGCTGCAGACCGTTCACGACCTTTATGATCGGGCTCAAAAAGAAAACAAGCGATTCTTCCGCGCCCAAAAGGGCAGCGACGCTTATGACCTCTACCGCACCACACAAGGCGTCGTGCGGGAATCGGCCGGTGGGGAATTACCTCCCGGAACCCAAGATCTGGTTCAGGTGAACATTGAATCCGTCACATGCCGGTACACAGACAAGCTCGACAATTTCTGGAACGGCATGCTGAAAGACAAGACGTTCAACAGCCAGAAAACAGAACGTGTGCGGCCTCGCGATCACCTGAAAGCCGCGCCTGAGGGCGAGGGCTGGGTTGTTGAACTGCGTGGTTACACCTTCCATTGGGACGAAGCCAACTTTGTGAATAACGCCGTGGTGGACAACCTTGCGGCCTGGGGCGTACGGACACAACTGGTGGCCACGCCGCCCATGGCGCCTCCGGCAGATGGTATGCCTCCAGCAGAAGCTGCCGCCGCACCCGCGGAAGGAGTCGCTCCACCTACTGCCGGACCAGTGGTGAATCGCTTGAGCCACTTTGCGCTTTACTCGTACGACCTTGCCAACACGTCTGACAGAAGCAATTTCAAATTTTCCCAAGGTTCCTTCCTAACATCACTCATGGGGGGTGGTGCGGCAGCAGCAGGTGGTGCCGGCCCAGGCGGTGAAGGTGGTGGCCCCATGTCGATGGGCTCGATGGGTGGTCCCGGCGGCCCCGGCGGAGACGCTGGAGCTGGAGCCAGCCCACGAGCAGGCTGGAAGCCACTTGGCGGAGGTGCTGGTGGAGGATCGATTCCCGGCGTGAGCGGCGGCCCTCCCGGCGGCGGTGCCATGATGGCTGGTGGCGAAGGTGCAGGTAGCATGGCCGGCCCTCCCGGTAGTGCGGCTCCAGGTGGCGCCCCGGGAGCATTCACGCCACCTGGCAAGCCCGGTTCAGCGCGACGCACCGAATTTGTGATTTACTTTGTGTGGAAAGAACCGAAGCCTTCCGACGAATTGCGCGACTTCGCGGCCGCTGCATCAGAAGCTGGTGCGTCAGCCAAGTACTACTCGGAAAAGGCAGCATCGGCTGTGATTCGGCCTTCGCGTCAGATCCCCTTCGAGTTACGGACAGGTGGACTTCCCAAAGGTTCACTTCCACCCGAACCTCCCTTTGAGAAACCCGCCGCACCACCGTCAGCGACGCCACCTGGCTCCCCTGAGGGCGCTCCAGTCGCTCCCGGAAGCCCAGCGGCGCCCGGCGGAACACCGGCCCCGGCTAAACCTGCTGCCCCGGGAACAGCCCCAGCCAATTCAGTCCCGAATGAACCCAAGCCGGTTGCGCCAGCGCCCGGTACAGCGCCTGCTGCTCCAAACAGCCCGGCTCCAATGCCAACCAATGTACCGCCGGCCACTCCGCCGGCCAAACCCGCCAATCCTTCATCGCCCCCCGCCGCACCCGCGGCGCCCGGCCGCTAACCCTGGAGGGATCAAGCCATGGCCGCCAAGTTTGATGTCGAGCAGGTCAAGAAGCACCTATTCTGGATCCTTCTGGGTGTTACAGCCCTGATCGAGGTTGTCGCTATTGCCCTCCTGATGGTCAGTGACCCTGCCGCAGAGAAGCGGAAGGAATATGTTGACCGCCAAAAGGAAATGAAGTCCATCAGCGACTTCAAGAACTCGAAGTTCCTGCCGCCGTGGGAGGAGCGTAAAAACGAATTCACTGGTGAAAAGAATGTCATCTGGGAAAAGGCGTGGAAACCACAGGAACCTATCTATGACTTCCCGCTGGGTATCAAGAAGCTTGAATACCCCGATGAAAAACCAACGAGCGCCGAGCTGACCTCCTACCGCGACCGTTACTACAAGGATCAGTTCGACCGGTCCGTCGCCGAGGCATCGACCACGAAATATGAAATTGAATATAAGAACGGGAATCCCGACCGGTATCTTCTGCTGCAAGGCCCATCCCCAATCGCCTTTGGTGGCGCGGGTGGCGGCCAGACTGGTGGCGGGATAATGGCAGGTGCCAGCCAACCGGGTAGCAGTGAAGGCGGGCCCATGAAAGCCGGTGGAGTTTCGGTTGGTGCTGCTGCCCCTGCGAGCGTATCTCCTGGTATCCGCGGCATTCTTGGCGAACTCCCGACGTTCACCATTCCGCCCAATCCAGAGGAATTCTGGATTCTGCAGGAAGATCTTTCCGTGCGCCGCGAGTTGGTGCATACCCTTCGGAAAGCCCTTGGCGAAATGGCCGTGATGACTCGTAAACCTGCCAGCAAGGAAAATACCGGCGCCGTGGTGCTTGTGAATTCCTTCTGGGAGTTGACGCTGATTCCCGAGGCAGGAGGGAGGCTTTCCGAGAAAAGCACCATCCGCAATGTTCATTGTCAGGGCCGACCGCAGGCTCTTTATGACAAGGCCTTGAACTGGAAGACCGAGTTCCTGATTGCCCAAGGTGCCAATACCAAGGTGGTGCTGAGTTTCGATGGCGACCCCCTGCCCTATGGACAGGCGCGCAGTTTCCGTGAATTTGGCCCGATGAACATCGGTACCCTCGACCTCAATCAAGAATTTCTGGCTGCCCAGACATTCCGTGATGTGAACTGCCCACTTCGGCGTGTGATGGCCATTGAGTTGGGCGTTGCAGGCCAAGATATTCGCAATTTCAAACCAGCCGATCTTAAAACGCGCTCGACTCTTCCCGAAGAAAAGGGAGAAGAAGTAGAAGCGGGTGCCGATGCTAGTGCAGGCGGCCCACCGGGTGGCGAAGGAATGATGTCGATGGGCGGTCCTCCTGGCGGAGCAGGCGCACCCGCGACTCCACGCAATGTGACATCTCTGAATCGCCTTGACCGCGCGCGCTATTTGGTGAGCAACGAAGTCTGCCGGCATATTCCAATTGCCGTACGGTTGCAGGTAGATCAGTCTCAGGTGAATACCATTTTGACAACCATGGCCAATAACCGCCTGCGGATGCAGATAACGCAAGTGGAATGGAACCACCTTCCCCGCAGGCGGATGCTGGCTGGTGGAGGAGCGGGCGGAACAGGTTTCCCTGGGGCGGCTCCGGGTGGTTTTCCATCCATGGGTGCCCCTAGCGGTATGGCGCCCGGCCTACCGGCAATGGGTGGCATGCCCGGTCGTCCACCAGGAAGCCCTTTTGGTATTCCTGGTGCAGCAGCTCCTGGCGGTGCATCTGGAGCTGGCAGCAACCCCAATCTGGCAAGCCTTGGATTGGAAGATGGTAATCTGATCGATCTGACGATTTATGCCATCGCTTCGCTCTACGAGCGATACCCACCCAAACCTGGCGCGGAAACAGCGGGAGGCAGTGGCGGCGATTCGGCCGCACCGTCAACCGCACCTGCAGCCAAACCACCAGCTAACACGGCACGCGAACCGGGCTAATCCCCTCGACAGGAGGACTTTCAACATGGCTCTCAAGGGATTCGACTGGAAGCAATTCTTGCTGGAAAAAGGCGAGAAAATCGGTTTGGCGATATTCGCAGTACTGGGTCTGGGCCTTCTGGGTCTGGGACTGCTCAATATCCAAACCGCCGACAGCCCGGAGGAGAAAAAGGCTGTCTTGAGTAAAATCAACAGCGATGTGGACAGCCGGTTCAAAGCGGCTGAACCAACGGATGCGGACAAACCGTCTACAGACCGTGCCAAGCTGGCTTATTCAGAGTTCAAACCGATACTGGCGTCTGGTTATCAGACCGACCCGTTCTTCACTGACGAAGCGGTTGCGCAACCCAAAAGGCAGCAACCGAAAATTCTGCAGATTTCACCCGATGCCAAAGCTGCGGTTGCCCTTCTGGCTCTGAAAACGCTTGTGGTGGAAGGCGACGACAAGCGTGGCACCCGCATCTTGGTCCTTAAAGATTACAAAGGACCAGGAGCTGCTGGCAAAGGTGGCATGATGGGCGGCGGTGAAGGCGGCAGCTTGGGCCCAGTGGCCGGCGGTGGCGTGAACATGCCAGCGATTGGAGCCAAAACAGCTCCGGCACCCCAAGGTAATGCTGACATATTGAAAGCGATTGCCAAGCGTGCCGCGGGAAGTCCCAAGCGGAGTCAGGGCAAACTTGGCAAAGCCAAGGACGACCCCAGACCGATCTTCAACGCCGAAATGGTTTCGGAACAGGAATTTGAAGCCAAAGGCTATCAACCAGCAGTCGATGTGCGAGCCGTACGCATTGCTGAAATTGTGGCCACATTCCCTCTGAAACAGCAAATGGAGGAGTACCGTACGCGTCTACGTCTGCCAGAAGGCAATTACGAGATGCCGTACTTCTCCGGTGTGGAAGTGGAACGTCGAGAAAAGCAAGCCAGTGGCCAATGGGCCGATTACAAGGCGATTGACGTTCGTAAAGACTACGACATGTACCGCAACCTTTCGTTCAATCAATTTGAAACCGACGACGATCGTTGGTTGGATTTGGTGCAGATTCAAATGACCCCTGCAGGGAAAACAGTTTTCCCTGTTTATTGGAAGCGCCCGAAGGCCGTGTTTGATGGCATGTATCCAAATCTGGAGGAAAACCTCGCCAAGGTTCAGGATCGCCTCAAGCAAGCTGAAACGAGCAAAACCCTACAGGAACAGCGCAAAAAACGCAAATCGCTGCTCGACCGCAATGAGGACGATGACCAGCCATTTGCGGGTGCCACACCAGGCGGCGCAATGGGTGGCCCTGGCGGCATGTCTTCCATGGGAGGCCCTCCCGGGAGCATGAAACCGGGCATGGGAGCTGCTCCCGGTATGTCTATGCCCGGTGGAGGCAGTATGACTATGCAGGGTGGGATTGGCGGAAGCGGTACTGGCAATACCCAAGCTGAATTGCCGCCACCTGAAGATTGCATTATCCGCGTGATCGATTTCACGGTGGAAAGTGGCAAAACCTACCAGTACCGCATACGAGTCAAACTGCGAAATCCAAACTACCTTCGCAGCGATGTTGCCCAAGAAAGCTATGCCAAGGAGGAAGAACTGCGCGCCGACCCAGAGTCATGGCGTGAGTTGCCTCCTGTCACCTCCCCATTGGAACAGTTCCTTTATGCCTCGATCCCCGCATTCAACGAAGGATTGCAACCCGAGACCGACCGCAACAAGGCATTCTTTGAAGTGCACCACTGGGTTGAAAAAACCACGGTCGGTGGCGGAGATGTTGATGTTGGCGAATGGGTTGTTGTCCCAAGGTTCAAGGTGACCCGTGGCGATTTCATTGGTCGCGATGCCGTCGTTCAGGGCGTTCCAACTTGGAACCGTTCCATTCACGGTTCTGACTTCCTGCACGATCAAGCCACTCAGGCAAGTGCCAAGGCTACGGGCGAACCGTCTGTCATGGTCAATTTGATAGCCAAACGTGGCACACAACCCGTGCAGTTCCTGCTTGCAGATGTTGAAGGCCCCTACTTCCTCCATGAACGTGTGGAGAAGAAGGATGGCCGCAACAGCACCAGCAGAATTGAAGATCCCAAACGACCGGGACTTGGCGCCAAGCAGGACCCCGATGTATGGTCTGAATCGCTGATTCTGACCATGGATGGCAAATTACTCTCCCGCAACAGCGGTATTACCGAAATCGATGCTGATCGCAAGGAACGGCTGAAGGCATACGACGCGCGCGTCAGCCAAGTACGCAAAGAGATTGACGAAACTAAGAAGTCGGGTGCCCCCGGCACTTCCGGAAATCCTTTTGGGGCACCTCCCGACAGCAACTGACGCTTGGTTCTAAATGGCGTTATAATTTCACGCCCATACTTGGGCTTGGGGCAGATCAAAATAGACATGGGCTCATCAGGCGAAACTGATGAGCCCATTTTCGTTTTGTGCGAAACCGTTGTTATTTAAGCGTGTCGGCCAGACTTGCGCCAAGGCGACGGAGTGCCGGACTGGAGTCGTGTGAATCGAGAATCGCATTGATGAGATAAAACTTACCTGGGCTGGCAATCGCCTCATCGAGCGCCCGATCGAATTCTACTTCGGTGGTAACCAAGCGGCCGCAACCGCCACCGAGCAATTCTGGGAGCTTATGGTATTGCCACTCATGGATATCGTTGAATTTTCCTTCCAGAATAAACCGCTCGGTGAGGTATCCCTTGTTGTTGAGCACGATCACGATTGGATCCAGCCCAAGCCTGACAGCGGTCGATAGTTCCGTGCCCGTCATCTGAAACGCGCCATCCCCCACCAGAACAAGTGGCCTTACTCCAGGCCGGGCCACCTGCGCGCCAATGGACGCCGGTACCGCCCAACCCAGCGTGGCATAAAAGGCTGAAGAAAGGAACTCCGTGCCCTGATGCACAGTAAGATCAATCGCGCCAAACATGGCATCACCCGGATCGGCAATAACCGCAATATCGCCCGACAGTACGGAATTAACCTTGTGGAACAACCGACTGGTTGTGAGCGGAACCGACGTGTTGACCAGCCAAGGCAGATCAAGCGGGTTGTCTCGCGCTGGCATGGAGCGGAAGTAGCGGGGCAAGCTGGCTACCTCAAGACTGCCCACCAGATCCCGGAGCAGCACATCCTCAAAGCTGTGGTGCCTGATACGAATGTTGGCACTGGTGGCATTGATTGTCTTTTCCGGATCCAATCGCGACGTGAATACACCTGTATCCATATCCGTGATCGGCGCTCCCAGCGAAAGAACGCAATCGGATCCTTCCACGAATTCCACAACCCCCACACGACTGAGGGCCCCGACATAGGTTCCAGCATAGAGCGGGTGTTTCTCGCTGATAACAGATTTACTCAATAATGTCGAACAGATTGGGATGTTGTGTTGTTCAGCAAAAGCCAATACCTGATCCGTCAGGCCCAATCGATGAACCTCGATACCGGCAATAATGATCGGCGATTTGGCAGCCGCGAGCATTGAGACGATTTCGGCAACGGCTTCCGCCAATTCGTCGGGATCGCTTCGTTCGGCATCGATCTCGGGTTCATGGTCGCGAACAGGAAGCATGTCAACCCGGTCTCTGGGCAGCTCAATATAGACGGGTTGTTTACGGCGCAGGCAGGTGGCCAACACCCGGTCGATTTCACGAAACGCAGTCAAAGGGTCTTCAATAACTGCTGATGCCGCTGTTATGGGTTCAAAGGCGCGGCGTTGGGCGTCGTGCGCTCCCACCATGTGGTGCACCTGCGATCGTTTGCGGCGTTCGCGCACCCCAGGTGCCCCGCTGATGACCACCAATGGCGATTTCTCGGCATAGGCACAAGCCACCGCATTGGCAGCACTCAGGCCTCCTACCGCATAAGTGACACACAAGGCCCCAAGACCACGGATGCGGGCATAGGCATCGGCTGCATATCCAGCGCACAGTTCGTTGGTTGTGCCGATCAGCTTCAACTGGCTCTCTTCGATCTGATGCATGAAACCCAGAACGTAGTCACCCGGAATGCCAAAGACGTGGCCCAGTCCCAACTGGTGCAACCTTTCAATCAGGTAGCGACCAGCAGACAGTGACTGGTGGTTGGAAGGCGCCATAAGAGAAACCTCGTGGGGGACTGACAAAGAGCCACTGGTTTCATTGTTCACCCTTAATGAGGTATGGAACAGCCCCTAGGTCATAAATCAGGCCAAAAGCTCTTTAATGACCCGGCCATGAACATCCGTCAGTCGGAAGTCCCTGCCCGCATGACGGTAGGTGAGCTTTTCATGGTCAAAACCAAGCAAGTGCATGATGGTTGCTTGTAGATCGTGAACGTGAACCTTGTTTTCAACCGCCTGAAAACCAAATTCATCGGTAGCGCCGTGAACGTATCCACCCTTACTGCCACCGCCTGCCATCCAAATGGAATACCCATGATGGTTGTGATCGCGACCGTTGATCTTCCCGGCATTGGCACCGGCTGTGGGAAGTTCGACAGTGGGAGTGCGACCAAACTCACCTCCCCATATCACCAAAGTGTCGTCGAGCATGCCTCGCCTTTCCAGATCGGCGAGTAGCGCGCCAATGGCCTGATCGCATTCACGCGCAAGGCGGCGGTGATTCACCTCGATATCGTCATGATTATCCCATGGCTGCCCGGCACCGTGCCACACCTGCACGAAGCGAACACCGCGTTCGACCAAACGGCGCGCGATCAACATTTGCCTGCCCTGCACCCCCGGTCCATACATGTCGCGCACGGATTGGGATTCTCTGGAAATATCAAAAGCGTCCTCGGCATCCGATTGCATGCGCCAAGCCAGTTCGAACGACTGGATCCGCGCTTCAAGGCGACTATCGTGTTCGCGACCCGCCAAGTGCTTGCGATTCATGCGGGCCAGCAGATCGAGTTGGGCGCGCTGGTCAGAAGAAGCCCGTCCGGGACGGATGTTTTCCACCAGCTTTTCAAGAGCCGTGTGCTGGGTATCGATATAGGTTCCCTGATAAACACCCGGCAGAAAAGCAGATTGCCAGTTCTGAGTTTCCTGAATGGGGTAACCACCCGGACACATCGAAATAAAGCCAGGCAAGTTTTGATTTTCACTACCCAAGCCGTAGGTCACCCAAGATCCCATGCTGGGACGGACCTGCCTGGAATCGCCGCAATTAAGCAACAGCAACGATGGTTCGTGGTTGGGCACATCCGCGTGCATGGAGCGCACAACACATAATTTATCAGCCATGCGCGCCACATAGGGGAACAGTTCGCTGATCTCGACGCCGGATTGCCCATGTTTTGAAAATTTGAACGGCGAACCGAACCCGTGCCCGGTTTTGCGTTCCGTGGGCAGGTTTGGCCGAGGCAACGGCTTGCCGTGGTTTTTGGTCAGTAGCGGTTTGGGATCAAAAGTATCCACATGAGACGGACCGCCGTTCATAAACAGGTGAATGACCCGTTTCGCCTTGGGCCGATGGTGCGAATCATGGGGTGCCAAGGGAGCGATATCACGCGATCCGCCAGAGGCTCGCGCTTCATCTTGCAGCATGGAAGCTAGGCTGATTCCACCCAGCCCCATCCCGCCCCGCCACAACATCGATCGCCTGTCTAGTGGCATAGTAGTATCCTTAATCAATAAATTGAAATTCATTGGAACACATCATGGCCTGCGCCAATTCGGCAAACGCCGTTGGACGCAGCGTGGTATAGGCCACGGCATCCTTCAATTCATCGGGGTTCGGAGCGCGTCCGAACGCAAGCAAATAGATGCGACGAACACGCGCATCCGGTTTAAGAGCAGCCATTTCGGGCCGATCCATCATGGCCTTGCCCATTTCCAAAGAGAACGGGCTGTTCAACAGATAAAGTGCCTGCTGAGGCACCGTGGTGGCATGGCGGACGGGGGTTGAAAGATCCGGGCTGGCAAGGTCAAAGGTTCGGAATGTACCCGGCAGATTTTGCCGATCAATAAACCCATACACGCTGCGCCTGCCGGAAAATGGTGCGGCCAGCACATCGATTGCAGGGCCTCCCATGGCAGGGTCGAGCCGACCTGCTGTTGCCAACATACCGTCGCGGAGCGCTTCAAACTCCAGTTTGCGGCGGTTGGTGCGGGCCCAAAGAAGATTTTCCGGATCGCGCTCTTCAGCAACAGTATTCGCGGCGGATTGCCGGTATGTCGCGGAAAGCACCATGGCACGGTGCAATTTCTTCATGGACCAGCCATCGCTAACCAAGCGAGCGGCCAGATAATCGAGCAACTCTGGATGAGTGGGCATGTCACCACGCAGCCCAAAATCGCCGGGAGTGCGTGATAATCCCAGACCGAAATGCAGCATCCACAGTCGATTAACCGCCACGCGAGGAGTCAACGGATTGGTCGGGCTAACAATCGACTCGGCTAATTCAAGCCTGCCAGTGCCCTTGCTGAAGGGCTTGCGCTCTTTTCCAGCCACCACGGACAAGAATTGGCGTGGCACGGTAGGCCCGGGGTTGCCTGGGTTACCTCTCAGAAAAACCCTCGGCTGCTGGGGCCCGGTTTCCACAAGCGCCATGGCACGCGGCATTTCACCGGCATTTTTGGCAACGAACGCATCGAGTTTTTTGCGGGCTTCCGTCAATTTGTTCTTCTCGGCGCGGTCGAGAAATTTCTCGATATCTCCAGCCGGCGGATCACACGGAGATTTGGCACCCACCAGTGCCAAACGAACCGCGGCCAAATCGGGGCTCATCGGTTCGGCCATCGCTTTTTCGAACAATCCTTTGTACCGCTCGGCCAACGCCATGTGGTGTTCGGGAAGATCGCGCACCAGTTCCGCAAGAGGAATGGGCCATTTCTCCTGGGCAGCACGCGCTTTCAGACCAACCAGCAGTTCGGGCCCTTTGGCCTTCCACTCTGCGGACTTCAGCGCGCTCAGGCTACGCCATGCGGCAAAAACCTTGTCATTTTCGCGCGCAGCCTGCTCAAGATACTTGCGCCAAAGCTCCACAACTGGCCGGCGAGTCAACGCCTCCAAAGGTGGCGGCAGCACGCGTTCTTCCCGCGCCATAGCAATATCACGGGCCGCAACCATGTAAACATGCGCCTGAGCCCGTAAGCGGCCGGGAACCTCACGGCGAAACTTCACCAATTGCTCTTCCACACTAGCCTTATGCTTGGCCAGTTCTGCCGCGTATGCGGCACTGCCGACGCCATCCGTAAGGGCGGGCAGGTCCTTGGGCTCCGTACTGCCCAGAAAAACCCCGTGAAGCGAGTAATAATCCGCTGCCGGCACTGGATCGAATTTGTGATCGTGGCACCGGGCGCACGCCACGGTAAGGCCCATCAGCCCACGCATGGTGACATCGATCCGGTCATCGATGATGTCGTGAATATTGTTGAGAAATCTCCGACCCAACGTTAAAAATCCGAGCGCCGCCAAATCTTTCTTTTCGGCACCGGGCCAAACGTCAGCGGCCAGTTGGAGAGCCACAAACCGGTCGTAAGGCATATCGGAATTGATGGCATTGACCAGCCAGTCGCGGTAGGTCCATGCGAATGGATAACGGCGCTCTTCTTGGAACACATAACCTTTGGTGTCTGCGTATCGGGAAATGTCCATCCAATGGCGCGCCCATCGTTCCCCAACCCGAGGACTGGCAAGCAAGCGATCTACAAGCCGCTCGTAAGCCCCTGTCGCTGAATCCGCAAGGAATGCCTCAATCTCTTCTGGGGTGGGAGGCAAACCGGTCAAATCGTACGTGACACGACGGATGTATTTGGCCTTGTCGGCTTCCGAAGCGGGGCTGAGCCCTTTGGACTCCATCCGGGCCAAAATGAACCGGTCGAGCGGATCGCGAACCCAAGCTTCTTGCTTAACGGAAGGCAGCGGTGGACTGACCACTGGCTTGAACGACCAATGCGAATCGCGCGCGGCATCGGGAGTGGGAGGACCGCTCACCACTGTTTTGTCTTTGGCGGGCCAGTAAGCCCCGTCTCGCACCCATTGCGTCAAGTCTGCGATGCTTGAATCGGCAAGCTTGCCCTTGGGCGGCATCTTCGATTCGCCAGTGTAATGGGTTACCTGAATGAGTTTGCTTTGTTCCGGTTTTCCAGGAACCACCACAGGGCCAGAATCGCTTCCTTTTTTCAACGATGCGGCATTATCCAACCTCAAGCCGGCTTGCTCTTTGGTTGGACCATGACATTTCTGGCAGTGCTCCACCAGAATCGGACGGATGCGATTCTCAAAAAACGTTTCTTGGGCCGGGGTCTGGCCACACGTCAGAGCAACAATCAGGGCGGGCAGCAACATGATTGGAATCCAGTTCCCGTTCAGGCACTCGGTGGTCTTTGCCATCTTAACCGTCGCCAGCTACTGCTCCTACACAGCCCACCTGAAAGATGACCTGAAAGTGTGTGCCATGCCTCGCTTGCCATGCGACCGTCAGATTCGGAAGATAAGAATTAGCCCGTGTCACGACCTTCTCAAGCCTGATGTTTTCCGAAAGGTATCCCCCCATGAAACTTGGCATGAACATGCTTCTGTGGGCCTCCCACGTTACTGAAGCCCACTACCCCATCTTTGAAAAAATCAAGAAGGCCGGGTTCGATGGCGTGGAACTGCCTCTGTTCGAAGGCGATGCGGCTCATTTCACTGCCATTGGCGCCGAGTTGGCTCGTCAGGGACTTGGATGCACCACGGTGACATGCCTCTCGACAGATGCTAACCCAATCTCAGACGACGCCGCAGTGCGTCAGGCCGGACTCGACCGCATCAAGTGGGCGCTCGACATGACCGCCTGCCTGAAGGGCGATGTCCTTGCAGGGCCTTACCACTCGGCGTTGGGCCACTTCTCCGGCAATCCTCCCACCACCGACGAGAAGCACCGTGCTGTAGAGGTGCTGCGCGCGGCAGCAGTCCACGCCCAAAGCGTTAATGTGAAGATGGCCATTGAGTATCTCAATCGCTTTGAGTGCTATTTCGTAACCACAGCACGTCAAATGGCGGAATTGGTCGATGCGGTGAACCACCCATGGTTCCGCTGCATGTATGACACCTTCCATGCCCACATCGAAGAGAAGGGCCAAGCTGAAGCCATTGCGGCGTTGGCGCCACGATTTATTCACGTCCATTTGAGCGAAAATGATCGTGGCGTTCCCGGCACTGGTCAGGTACGCTGGGAAGAGACATTCAGCGCCCTGAAAAAAATCAATTATCAGGGTTGGATGACAATCGAGGCATTTGGCCGCGCACTGCCCGACTTGGCAGCCGCCACCAAGGTTTGGCGCGACCTGTATGCCCATGCGGACGATGTGTATATCGAGGGTGGGCGATTCCTGCGCGATGGTTGGGCCAAGGCCCAAGCCTAACGGCGTTGCCCGCTCCCGATTGCGGGAGACACGCCCATGTGTGCGCTGGTACTGGCCTGCGTTCTGGCTGGAGTGGCTCTGGAGCCCGCAGACGATGTGCGGGCTCGCCTTGACAAGGCTATTGCAGCGCATCGCATGGCCATGGACAAAGCTTTCAACGATATTGACGACGCCCTTTCTAGCAAAATTGAATTATTTCGCAAGCAAGGAGACCGCGAAGGTCTCAAGCGAGTGAAAGCCGAATTGGAAGCGTGGCAATCGACCCGTAAATTGCCACGCTCCGTGCCCACGGCGCTCTATCAAGTCAACATCGACAAAACAACCAAGACGCTGACTTTGGAATTTGATCGCGCCTTGCGGGAATTCACCAAGTTGGGCCGCGACGATCTTGCCGATGTGGCAGAAAAAGAACGCGGCGATCTATTGAAGGCTGGCAAACCGGCGGAAACATCTCAGCCCGCCATCGATGCCAAAATGTGGTATTCCATTCAGGCTGCAAAAAGCCAGCGTTACGCGGCGGCATCAGGTGGCACATCCGCAACACCGGATATCGGCTTCGTCGACAAACCAGACGACACTCCCGCACACTGGCAAATGACCGGCTCGGCAGACGGTGTGGTTCGCATCGTCAACAGAAAAACATCAAAAATTCTGACTCCGGCCTTGGTTCAAGCCACTTCGGGCACCGATGTTGTCCTGAAAGGCCCCCTCAAAACAGTTGGTCATCAAGGATGGCGGGTGATTCCCGCAGAACCGGGTTTAGTAAGGTTGCGGCACGAGCGCACTGGCCGCTTCCTAAGCACCGCCGCCGATGGCAAGGGGCTGGCACTTGCAGATGATGCCAAAAGCCCGGACTCGTTGTGGAAGATTCTTCGTCTGCCCTGACACAATCGCTGAACCTCGTCAAACCATTCACTCCTTAAAGATCCCAGCCTTCAAGACTGGAACCAAAAGCGCCGTATGCCATATGATGGCCAGATTGATGTGAACATGCATATCTCGGCCACCAGATCGTTCGTGGAATCGAAGGGCTGTTCCTCCCACCAGACTGATGCGGAAAATGCAACATGATCATCTGTTTTGTTTCTCTGCTGGTTGCGCCATATCAAGATTTCGATTCCGCATACAAGCGCATGCAGGAGATGCCGGGGCGCTTTGAGGCTTTGGCGCCTCGCGTTCGTGTCGAGCCTACTTGGTTGGAAGGAGGCCGGTTCTGGTACAGGGCCAACCGGGACAAAGATTCTTGGGAATTTGTGCTGGTGGATGCGGCAAAATCTTCGCGGAATCCAGCGTTCGATCATGCTGTGCTTGCCCGCGAACTGGGCAAGGCCACAGGCCAAACGCTCGACTCCTCCCGCCTCGACTTGAACAATTTGGAATTCGACAACACCAGCCAACTGAACCGCGTACGCCTCGGCTTAAACATGTGGGAACGCACTGCGAGCGGCTGGAAAAAAGCAGGTTCAGGAAAACCCTATGGTTTGCCCCCTTTGCCCAATCGCGCTCCGAGTCGCAATGGGGGCACAGAAACGTCTGTCACTTTCAACAATCAATTAAAGGAACCTGTATCGCTTTTCTGGGTCAATACCGATGGCACAGAGGTTGCTTATGGCCAATTACCTCCGGGTGCATCACGCGACCAGCACACATTCGCCGGGCACGTTTGGCTGGCACGGGCAAACGGCAAAGTGGTTGGGATTTTCAGGGCTACTGAAAACTTCGGAATTGCCCAGATTGATGGAGCACGTCCGGAACCGCCTCGGCCGGTCACTCGGCCCATGGCACCTAGCGTGGCTTTGGTCGCCAGAGACCACAACCTTTTCCTTAAAAAAAACAATGGCTCGGAAATACAACTCACCACGGATGGCACCGCTGCCAATGGTTATCGCGGAGAAATCCATTTAGCTCCTGGCGGAAAGCATGTGATTGCCATGCGCACACTGGCGGGGCAGAACCGAACCATCACCTTGGTGGAATCATCTCCCAACAAGCAATTACAGCAGCAAGTCAAAACTATTCCCTACCCTAAACCGGGCGATACGCTCGATCAGTCAGTTCCCCGTTTGTTCGATCTGGTCCATGGAAAAGAGCTGCCTCTGGATCCTATTTTGTGGGAAAACCCATGGAGCAACGACCATGCCAGCTGGTCTTCCGACGGATCAAGGTTCCGTTTTGTCCACAACCGCCGAGGGCACCAACTGCTTCGACTTGTTGAAATCGAAGCAGCCACGGGAAAATCACGTATCCTGATCAACGATTCCAGCCACACATTCATCGATTATGCCCACAAATTCCACCTTTCAATTCTGGAGAAATCATCTGAAATTCTCTGGATGTCCGAACGCGATGGCTGGAACCACATCTTTCTTCATGACCTGAAAACAGGAAAAGAGATCCGATGCCTGACTCCCGGCAAATGGGTCGTGCGATCCATTGTTGATATAAATGCCGACAAACGTGAAATCTTGGTGCGCGCCATGGGATTCCACCCGGGCCAAGACCCTTACCACGAGCATCTGGTGCGGATTGATTTCGAAGGCCATGTCACCCCACTGACCGATGGTGACGGCACACATACATGGACGATTTCGCCAGATGGACAATTTTTGATAGCGAACTGGTCGAGGGTTGATCATGCTCCGGTCTGCGAGTTGCGCAACGCGCGTGCAGGCAAAAAAATCATCGAGCTGGAACGAGGCACCTTGCAACCGCTCGAGCGGGTAGGTTGGCGCAAACCTGAGCGATTCACCGCGAAAGCCAGAGACGGCACCACCGACATCTGGGGGGTGATCTTCAGACCACAGAATTTTGATCCTCAAAAACGTCATGCTGTGCTTGAGGAAATCTACGCCGGGCCACAAGGCGCTTTCGTACCCAAGGCATTTCGGGCTGTTCACCGTCCGCACCAGTTCACCGAACTTGGCTTCATTGTTGTCAAAATCGATGGAATGGGCACCAACTGGAGGTCTAAGGCGTTCCACGATGTCTGCGCGAAAAATCTTGCCGATTCCGGATTTCCCGACCGGATCGCCTGGATGCGGGCAGCGGCCAAAAAATACCCGTACATGGACTTGGACCGAGTCGGAATTTTCGGCGGTTCAGCGGGTGGACAAAGCGCCTTGCGGGCACTCCTATCGCACGGCGATTTTTACAAGGCGGCAGCGGCAGATTGCGGTTGCCACGACAATCGCATCGACAAAGTCTGGTGGAATGAACTTTGGATGGGATGGCCTATCGGCCCGCATTATGAAGCGCAGGCAGCACAAACCGACGCGCACAAACTAAAAGGCACGTTGCTGCTCACTGTTGGCGAGCTCGACACCAATGTCGATCCGGCATGCACGCTGCGCGTGGTCGATGCCCTTGTCACCGCCAACAAGGAGTTCGATTTTCTGCTGCTGCCGGGCAAGGGCCACGGTGCCGGCGAAAGTTCATTTGCTGCTCGCCGCCGAGCCAAACTGTTTTTTGAAACACTGGGTGGACCACGCTAAGCGTCAGTTCCGCCTGAGCATAATGGCATGCTCGGCATCTGCCGCAGAGATCAATTAAAGTGGTAATATACAGTTTACACAGATCATGACGCCCTCGAAATCAAGGGAATTCTGATAGATGTCGTCAAGCATCTTATACTGGCTCAAAATTGATATTCACTTGAAGAACTTTGCAAAGACACTTTTAGATCATGGAACGATGCTTCCCTAAACTACTATCCTTCGGGACGCATCGTTTCGTGATCTTGGGAATTATTTTGCAAGCCCTGAGCGGCTTCAGCACTTTTGTCTTGGTACCGTAATCACGAAAATCGCGCAATTCAGCATTTTCTTGTAGATTTTAGAAATAAGGTCCCTTAATAGCAGGAATGGCATCCACCAAAGAAACGGCTTGTTAGGAATGGTGGACATTGGCTCTGGTGTGATTCACAGCAATGCAGGATGTCTTCCTGCAGCAGAATATATGCCTTTCCGATCCAATTTTCCCGCGATCTGTGTGATTCGGGCAAGTTTTCGTTCCCCAAAAAGGAATCGAACCGATCTGCTGTCGAAAACAGACTTGGATCAGTCAGTCTTGTCTTCCAATACCAACTCGTCGAAGAGTTTCTTTCAGATTTTTGCCAAACAGCGCAACCTGCCAATCCCAGAATCTGCCCAAGCACGACATGTTACTACCGGATCCTAGTTTCTAGTGATAAGGTTCCAAAGCAGTTACTGTCCGAGCAATAAACAGAATCCGATTCAGCGCCTAACGATCCAAACCCCATGGGCGACTAGCTTTCGGTCGATGCTTATCTGGTGGCAAAACCGGCTGATTTATTTTCCAAAGTGCTTCTTTTATCAGTGGCTTGGCATCTTTGCTCCTCCCTGAACGGAGGGACACAATACACTTTGCAGCTGTAGCTCGAAGTGTGTTTTGTTAGAGCCTCTTGTAACTAGAAGCTGGCGAACGAGTAGAAATGTATATATCATTTGAATGTGGTGCCAAATCCTAAACAGTTTTACCTTTTCGGGTTGGATATAATAAAATGGACAATATACTCGTCGGGACGCTCTCAAAATCGCCCCTGCCACGGCTGCGCTGGGTGCCGTCGGAGCTGCTTCAGCTCTGGCTCAGAAATCAGAGCCAGAATTCCGAATCGAGACCGATGCCCTCGGTCAGATCAAGGTTCAGGCTGACCGGCTGTGGGGAGCAGAAACACAGCGGTCTTTGGAATATTTCAGCATCGGCGACGACCTTATCCCACGCGAGATGATTCCGGCCTACGCCATCGTTAAAAAGGCCGCTGCGCTGGTCAATCACAGAGCAAGCCGGCTTAATGAAGAAAAGAAGGATCTCATCGTCCGCGTCTGCGACGAAATCCTCAATGGCCAGCACTACGATATGTTTCCACTACACGTCTGGATGACTGGCAGTGGCACCCAGTTCAACATGAATGTCAACGAAGTGATCGGTAATCGCTGCTCGCAGATCGCCGCTACGCCTCTGGGCAGCAAGAAACCAGTCCACCCCAATGACGATGTGAATATGTCGATGTCGTCCAACGACTCGTTTCCAACAGCTATGAACATTGCCGTCGCAATTGGCGTCAAAAAGAAGTTGATCCCCGCGATCAAGGCCCTTCGCGATTCACTCAATGCTAAAGCCAAAACTTGGGCGGACATCGTCAAGATCGGTCGCACCCACATGCAGGACGCGGTACCGCTCACCCTTGGCCAAGAGTTTTCCGGCTACGTCGGCGTGCTCGATGATAATCTCGAACGTCTGGATCAGGGGTTGCAAGGCATCTACCGGCTTGCGCTAGGTGGCACGGCCGTTGGCACCGGCCTAAATTCGGAGCCGGGCTTTGACAAAGAATCGGCTGCCCAGATCGCCCAGCTCACGGGCCTGCCCTTTGTCACAGCTCCGAATAAATTCACTGTTCAGGGATCGCACGATGCGCTGGTACATTTGAGCGGTACGCTGAAAACTCTGGCGGTATCGTGTTTCAAAATCGCCAACGACATTAGGCTGCTGTCATGTGGACCGCGGGCGGGCCTTCACGAACTGAAGATTCCAGGAAATGAGCCCGGCTCCTCCATCATGCCCGGAAAAGTTAACCCGACCCAGTGTGAAGCGCTAGCAATGGTTGCCGCACAGGTGATGGCCAATGATACCGCAGCCACTATTGGCGGCGCCAGCGGCTATCTCGAAATGAACGTCTATAAGCCACTTTTGATTTTCAACATCACAAAATCAATCCGTCTGCTAACCGATAGTTGCACGAACTTCCGTAGATTTTTGATTGAAGGCGCCCAGCCGGATTTGAAACAAATTAATATCTACGTGCAGCGCTCACTGATGTTGGTTACAGCGCTGAGCCCCGTGATCGGCTACGACAAGGCCTCAAAGGTCGCGCAATACGCGCTGGAGAAGGACCTGACACTTCGGGAAGCGGCGCTTGAGCTCGGCGCCATTAGCGCGAAGGAATTCGATCAAGTGGTGGATCCAAGCAAGATGGTGCGCCCTTACGTTGCCAAGAAGAAGTTAAACTGACTATCGATAGACGCTGAAGAAAAACGCAAATCCCGAAACAACTGCCCCCAACTACATGGGCTTATAACCCATATGATCTGAATTAGGGAGATCGTGGTGTTCATAGCCCTCCGACGGGGTGTGTTTGATCGTTTATGATTTACAAGCACGTTTTGGATCGCGGAGGTAAGGGCGTTTCCAGTCCGGCAGACGGGCTGGCCAAGGCTTTTCAGGTTGATTAGGCCGAAACTGGCTATCACTCCGCTCGCAAGCGTCTGATATAATTCAACTTCGGATCGACCTTGGCTTGTGTGATAGCCTGCATTGGTGCAGCCTGCAGAGTTTAGGCTGATCCGTATTAAAACAAGTTCGGCGGTGGAGGGCGTCAGGGTGCGGATACTGTTGCTGCCGGGTATGGACGGGACCGGCCGATTGTTCGCGCCGCTCCAAGCCGCCCTGCCGCCGTGGCTGCCGGCGGTTACCGTATCGTACCCGCCGGATCAGCCGCTCGGTTACGACGGTCTGCTACCGCTGGTTGAGGCGGCGGCAGCCGGGCTGGACGAGTTTGTTGTGGTCGGCGAGTCGTTCTCTGGGCCGCTCGCCCTGATGCTGGCTACCCAACGCCCTCCCGGCCTCCGCGGGTTGGTGCTGTGCGCGTCGTTCGTCCGATTCCCGCTGCCGATGCCCCAGCAGTGGCGGGGGTTGGTGCGCCCGTGGATGTTTCGCCTGCAGCCGACTTGGCTGGTCGCGCTGGTGTTGCTCGGCCGGCGCGGGTGGGGGCCGCTGGGCCGGCTGCTGCGGGGGGCAGTCCGATCCGTCTCGCCAGCGGCATTGGCGGCCCGAGCGCGGGCCGTGGCCGGGGTAGACGTGACGGCCGAGTTGCAGACCTGCCCGGTGCCGGTGCTGTACCTGCGTGCCGCAGGTGATCTGGTCATCCGGCCGGGTTGCTGGGAACTGGTCAGGTCGGTGCGGCCGGACGCTGAAATCGTAGTGCTGCCGGGGCCTCACCTCGTCTTGCAGGTCAGCCCGGCGGAGGCGGCAGCCGCGCTGGCCGAGTTCTGCGACCGCCTGCCGAGGCCGAACCATGCGCAACAGCCGACCCGCCCTCAAAGCCGAGCGGGCGGCTGAGCTTTATCGTTCATGGCCCACCGAATATAAAAAATCCCAGCTCGCCTCGGTAATTGGCCACAGATTTCCTTGCTTAAACTCCCATGAATTTGGAATGAAACTGTTAAATCAGCGAGTCAGTTCCGCCTGAGCAGAATGGCATGCTCGGCACGGGGTCTGTCGCTGAACGCCGCCATGGTGGGTCCGTGAAAGTGGGGGCGTTCCTGTGAAGCGCGCGCCACGGGAATAAAACCACACGCGCGGCCAACCTGCGCTACTATTTCGTCGGCGCGCAGCACCACATCGCCCACCGCGGAATCAGCCATCATCAGTACCAATGGCCCACCAGACGACAGCAATCGGTACGCTGCCTCAAAGAATCGCCCAAGTTCATGAGACCACGCTTCACGCACTTCACGACGTGGCATGTGCCAGTAAGCGTTGCGCGATCCAATTTCACCTTGGGCCAGCGCTGTGCCATCGAGGCCAAGCCACCTCAGCCTGATGTCGTGGTGCGTAATGTAGTCGTAGGTGGCGGCGTAGGGCGGAGACGTGATGATGGCATCGACCGGACCACGCACATGGCGCAAGATAGTCGCATCGTCTTGAGTCACCCATGCCTTCTGGCTGCCCGACGGAAGCTGCGCCCCCAAGTCAGCAAGCCTGTGCGCTAAATCCTCTACACGGCCCAGAAACATGCGGGTGCCAAAGCCCGGCGAAGTGCGACGCGGATCGAGCATATCGGAAGTATCGCCTCGCTTTTTCGATAGCTTCACCAGCACGCTGGAAAGCGCCAGAAACAGATCGCCACGGTCTGGATCGTCTCCAAACGATTCGATCTTGTCGCGCAGCGAATCCAGTTCCAGCAGGACATGCGGCTCAAACAACCGAATATCTTCATGTGCAAAACGCCGGGTAGCGCCAGCACGAGCACGGCGGCGGTCTTCCGCATATGCGGCACATTCTCGCGCTCTAGATACCAGACGCGACAGCTCAGCTCCGGAACGGGGACGGGTCTTGCAACGTGACAGGATCACAGCAACCGGGTTCAAGTCCGTTCCAAACGCGGCGCATCCTTGAATCTGCGCTTCAACCAAAACTGTGCCAGAACCACAGAACGGATCCAACACACGCCCACGCGTCGGCACAAACGACCGAACAAGCCACGATGCGGTTTCAGGGTGCATGCGGGCAGGATAAGTGTGAAACCCATGCACATGGGCGCGGGCGGGGTCGTCGTAATCGTCAGTCGAGGCGGTCACTTCGAGAGCACGCGCCAGCAAAGGCGCTTCACGCGGATCGCCTTCAGACTCGATACGCCCTCCCACATGGCTGAGAGCACGGCGCCTACGGTGGGCCGGTTGTTCATTTGGGTCACGGTAGGCTGGTTGTTCAAATGGGTTCATGGAACGCGTCGGATCCTAGTACAGGGCAGTCGTAACACTCTGGCTCGCCAACAAACCATTGTAACCGATGAGATGGATTCATGACGGACCAGACATGGCCCCCAGAGGGCTATTTGAATGTTTCTGGCATACCCAACCATCGCAGAGATGGGGCAAATGGGCCAAATGTATGCGTCCTGTGTGCTGATAGGAACGTAATGCCTGAACGATCGGGCCAGTCTGATCATGGGGGCACCCGCCCGATCTCGATAGTTTCCGGAAGACCATTGTGTTCCCGGTTACCATGGGGTTTGGCATGCAATCTCGCACGAAAACATGCTTTACCTTGCTGATACCACTCTTTGTGGCGCTATCGCAGGCACAGGCACAGTCTCCCCCCAAACTTCCCGCGCCACGCGACATGGGCCTCGATGCTCCGTCCATCGCTGGTGATCCCTTTGTCGGTCCACGCGAGGCCAACCTGGCGCCTCCCGTCACCATGAAAATTCCCGAAGGAGTGGATGAGGGTGAGACGCTACTCCCCATTAACCTGCCTTCGGCGTTCATGCTTTCCGATGCCCGGCCACTGATCATTGATGCCGCCAAGGCTGCTGAAATTGTGGCTGCCGCGCAATTGCTGAAAGCCAATGTCCTTTGGTTACCCAACATCTATGCAGGTATCGACTACTTCCGCCACGATGGGCTTTACCCATCGTCTCAAGGCGCTCCGGTTTTCAACAATCGCGCCGCATTGACCATGGGACCTGGTGTATCCGCGATTTTTGCCACAACGGATGCCATCTACGAACCTTTAGCAGCCCGCCAGTTATTGCGAGCTCGGCAAATGGGTGTGCAGGCAGCCAAAAACGATGCGCTGATGGATGTTGCAGTCACCTATTTCAATGTTCAGCAAGCGCGTGGGCGCATGGCTGGTGCCATGGATACCGTGGCTAGGGCCAAGGAACTGCTGCGCCGTGTAACGGTATTATCGAAGGATTTGGTTGCCCCTATCGAATCTGATCGGGCCCGCACCATTTTGGCAGAGCAGGAAGAGGTTCTGGTCAAAGCAAAAGAAGACTGGCAAGTTGCCGCTGCCGATTTGGCACGCTTGCTCCGGCTTAATCCGGCGGCACGGATCACGCCTACCGAACCACCGCACATGGCATTATTCCTGATTGCCCCAAGCCAAGAAGTAGACAGCCTGATTCCACTGGGCCTGACCAATCGGCCAGAACTGGCAGCATCCCAAGCCATTGTTCAAGCCACGCTGACCCGCCTGAAACAGGAGCGGATGCGACCACTGATTCCAAGCCTAGTCTTGCAGGGAAACAGCGGTGCCAACGGTAACTCCTCTCCGCTGATTGGCGGTTCGGCAGCAGCCGGCAACATTGGCGACATCCAGTGGGGCAGTCGATTCGACGTGAATGCCGTGGCTCTTTGGGAACTGAAAAACTTCGGTGCTGGTAACCGCGCACTTATCCGTGAGCGAGAAGGCCAGCGGCTTCAAGCCAATGTGGAACTGTTCATGACACAAGACCGTGTTGCCGCTGAAGTGGCGCAAGCCCATGCTCAACTGCGTTCAGGCAAAGAACGGGTACGGATTGCCGACGGAGGCTTACGCGAAGCGCTCATCAACTATGAGGGCAACCTGAAAGGGATGTCTGAAACCACCCGGTTTGGCGACCTGTTGGTTCTGATCAATCGTCCGCAGGAAGTCGTGGCATCGCTGCAGCAGTTGGACACGGCATACCAAGCCTACTTCAAATCGGTGCAAGACTATAACCGAGCACAGTTCAGGCTCTTTCGCGCCATGGGGTACCCGGCCGAGGCTCTTGCGTGCAAAAAACTGCTCGACGCGCCTGTTGAGGTCGATACCAGCCGGCCTTACGACCTTCCACCAGTAACGGCGCTACCGTGGGCTAACAACATGATCCAGCCGGCGCCGGCTTTGCGCTCCCGTTGAAAATAAGCACAGTATCCAGAATGCGACGCTAAATTCTGTATAACATGGAATATGGTCGTCACTACTGATGACCCAAAGGATCGTTCGTGGTTGATCAGGTGCTTGCATGAATCCGATTATTTTCGCCATGCGCCACCCCATCACCATGATGATGTTCGTGGTGGCACTGATTGGCGGCGGTTCGCTGGCTCTCATCAAGATGCGGGTAGATATATTCCCGCCTCTTAACTCCCCCCGCATTTATGTATTCATGCAGTACGGCGGCATGAGCCCTCAGCAAATTGAGGGATTGGTTGTTAATCAGTTTGAACTGAACTTCCAGTTTGTGGATGGTGTTTCAGGTATCGACTCAACGTCCCTCCAACAAATCGCCCTCATCAAGATGGCATTTTTCCCCGGAACAGACATGGGCTTGGCCATGGCTCAGGTTTCCGCTTGCGCCGCACGCGCCATGTCAGTCATGCCCCCCGGTACCCTGCCCCCTCTGATTATCCGCATGGATGCCGGAAGCGTGCCGGTAGGTTATCTTGTGATGAAAAGCAAGACCACTCCCCTCGGTATTGTCGCTGACATGGCGCAAAATTATGTCAGGCCATTGCTTCAGAAAAATGTCCCGGGCACGATTGGAACGCCCCCATTCGGCCCTAATGCCCGATCGATTCTGGTAAATGTCAATCCGGACAAGCTCAGAAACTACAACCTCTCGCCGCAAGATGTGGTATCCGCCATTCAGCGGGGAAATGTGGTGATTCCTGCTGGAAATATTTACGTTCAGGATCGCATGCCCATGGTTCCCACCAACGCCATGGTCGGCAACATCAAGGAAATTGGCTCGATCCCCCTTAAACTCGGAGCAAATGTCTACGTCCGCGATGTCGCCACCATTGAAGATGGTACCGACGTGAACTACGGCCACGCTCTGGTCAATGGCCAAAAGTCGGTTTATTTGCCAGTCATCAAGAAAGACACGGCATCCACGCTTACGGTGGTCGCCAATATCCATAACTCGATGGAGGCTTTCCGGGCCGTATTGCCCAAGGACGTTGAAATCACCTTCGAGTTCGACGAAAGCCCAACAGTTGTAACCGCCATCAAGAGCGTGGGTATGGAGGGTGTGATTGGCGCCAGCCTGACAGGCCTGATGATTCTGCTGTTTCTGGGCGACTGGCGCAGCGTGGTCGTGGTGGTGGCGAATATCCCGCTGGCCCTGCTTGGATCGTTATTTGGCATGTATGTGACGGGCAACAGTATCAATATTATGTCGCTGGGCGGGCTGGCCCTGGCCATTGGTATTCTGGTGGACGAAGCCACTGTTTCGGTGGAATGCTTCCACGCCCAATTTGCCAAGGGAAATGTTTCAATTGCGCGCGCGGTGCGCCAAGGGAACGATGTCACAGGCGTAGCCCGACTTCTGGCGCTTGCCTGTATCCTCTCGGTATTTATTCCAGCGTTCATCATGGATGACCCGCTGAGGTCGCTGTTCATGCCACTGGCACTGGGTGTCGGTTTTGCCATGATCAGTTCTTACATTCTTTCCAGCACATTCGTACCTGTCATGGCGGTTTGGCTTCTGAAACCCCACCATGAAGCCCATGGCGCGCGCCAGCCGTTTTTCGACCGCGTGATTGTGACAGCTTTTGAAAAGCTTGTGGGCTATATCGTTGCCTTGCGTTGGCTGGTTGTACCGGGATATCTGGGTGCGGTGGCAGTTGCCCTGTTCTTCCTCGGTTCCCGATTGGGCACCGAGCTGTTCCCACAGATCGATTCCGGCCAGTTCGTCCTGCGGTTCCGCCCACCTCCGGGTACAAATTTTGAAATCACGCGAATGATGGCGCAACGCGTTCTGAATATCATTGAACGCGAAACCGGCAAAGATTCCATCGAAATCAGCATCGGCTTTGCCGGGCAAATTGCCCCGAACTTCGGCTTGAACAACATGATCCTGCTGATGCGCGGCCCGGACGACGGCATGCTGCGCGTGGCACTGCGCGAAGGTACCGGAGTGAAGCTTGACGCGTTGCGCGAAACCCTTCGGTCGGTTCTGCCAACTGAAATCGCGCCATGGCTGGCTGAAGAAATGGTGCGCCGCGGGGTGGACCCTGCAATTGCCAAAACTCGATCCAAAGAGCTCTCCTTCGGCTTCGAGCCCGGCGACATGATCTCCAACGTCATGAGTTTTGGTTCACCTACCCCACTCGAGGTGGTTGTGTATGGCCCCAGACTTCCTGAAGTGCGCGCACACGCTGAAAAAATCAGGCAACAGATGGCTAAAATCTCCTGCCTCCGCGATGTGCAGTTCCACCAATCGCTCGATTACCCAACCATCGATGTGAATATCGACCGTGAAAAATCCGGTCTGAGTGGTATGGATGCCCAGACTGTCAGCGATTCGGTTCTGGTAGCGACCAACTCAAGTCGTTACATCGCCTTGAACTTCTGGCAGGACACCGCCACAGGCTTCGACTATCAGGTCGAAGTGCTTGTTCCCACCCAGCGCATGAACTCGGCGCGGGAAGTAGAAACATTACCGCTCAGTCAGGTCAACAGCCTCACCAACCTGATGCTCCGTGACGTTGCCAATGTGAGCACGAACGTGGCACCCGGACAGATCGACCGATTCTCGTCGCAACGCTTTGTTAGCGTTACAGCCAATATTGAAGGCGCCGACCTCGGCACGGCATCACGTTTGGTGAACCAAGCGGTGAAGGAAGCGGGCGAACCTCCACGGGGAGTAAGCCTCACCATGCGTGGCCAGACAGGCACCATGTTGGCCATGTTCCAATCGCTGGGAATCGGGCTTAGCATTGCCGTGGTTGTGATTCTCGTGATGCTCACGGCCTACTTCCAATCGCCCCGACTTGCCATTGTTTCCATTGGTGCTGTGCCCGGCGTTATTACGGGCGTGGTTGCAGCCTTGGTGATGACCCGAACAACCCTCAATATCGAGTCGTTCATGGGATCGATCATGTGCATTGGCGTGTCCGTTTCCAATTCCGTCATGATGATCACGTTCATGAACGACCGCTGGCGTGAAGGCTTGTCCACAACAGAAGCCGCTGTCACAGGCGCTGCGGGACGCCTACGGCCAATCATTATGACAGCCTGCGCCATGACCACCGGTATGCTTCCCATGGCATTAGCACTCGAGGAAGGCTCGCAAATGCAGGCACCTCTGGGCAGGGCTGTTATTGGGGGTCTTGTCTGCTCGACGTTCTGCACATTGCTTGTGCTACCCGCTTTGTTCCGCCTTGTTGTTGGCCCAGGTCGACCCGGGATCGTTTCGGTCGATCCAGACGATCCTGATAGTCCAAAATATGACCATGCAACAGATCATGGCCACCCAGAAGCAACGGGACATGGCGAACTGGAGGCATCCCGATGATCCGGAAAATCCTGACACTATCAGGCGTTGTGGTTATCGCTAGTGGTTGTGGGACGGTATCGAAGCCTGCCACCCCGGCCCCCATGAAACCGGTGGTGACAATCGTCCATCCTGAAAAACGCGATATCAATCGCACAGTGGGACAACCCGGGTTTGTGGAAGCCTACGAGCAGGCCGCAATCTATGCCAAGGTGAGTGGTTACATCGAAAAATGGAACGTGGATATCGGCGATATCGTTAAAAAAGACCAAGTTTTAGCCACCATATTCGTTCCGGAATTGGTGGAAGAATACCGATTCAAACAGGCGACCGTCCAACTGGACACGGTCTTGGTGGATCAGGCGCGCAAGGCCGCAGACGCTGCTGCAGGGAACCTGAAAGCCACCGAAGCGAAAGTCGTGCAAGCCAAAGCCGACGTCGGGAAATTTCAGGCAGAAGTCGATCGCTGGCAGTCTGAAGTCAAGCGATTGACGGGTCTGGTTCAGCAAAATGTCGTGGATAAACAAGTTCTAGGTGAGTCGACCCGCCAACTGAAATCCAATGAAGCATCACGCGATGCCGCCAATGCCATGGTTTTGGTAACCGATGCCTTGCGTGAGGCCAGCGTAGCCGACCTTGCCAAAGCCAAGGTCGATGTGACCGCAGCCGAAGTGAGGGTGACTGTGGCCCAAGCTGACGAAAAACGGCTGGCAGCGCTTGTGGGCTATCTCCGCCTGACGGCTCCGTTCGACGGAATTATTACTGTCCGCAATGCTAATACAGGCGACTTCGTGGCCAACGCCACCGGAGACCAATCTGCAAACCGCGAATCACCCGGACAATCCACCAGCAAGGGTGCCCCCATTTATGTGGTTGCGCGTCTCGATAAGGTGCGGGTATTTGTAGACGTTCCGGAAGTGGATGCGGGGTTTGTTGGAGTTGGCACGCCCGGCGAAGTCCGGTTCGAGTCGATGGGCAACATGCGGGTGCCATCCAAAGTGGCACGCACCTCATGGGCGTTGAATCTGCGCAGCCGAACGCTGCGCACCGAAATTGACCTCCCCAACCCCAGTGCGCGGTATCTTCCCGGAATGTACGTTTATGGGTACGTCAACATCCAACGGAATGGCGTGATGACCATTCCATCGCGATGTGTCGCCAGACGTGGGGACTCCCGCGTTGTTTTCCTCTACAAAGATGGCAAATCCCAGCAACTCGAAGTGCGTGCCAGCACCAGTGATGGCGATTGGATCGAAATCTTAGCCTGGAACAAAGGCGGCAACTGGGTTAGCGCCGAAGCGACCGATCAGGTCATTCTGGGCAACCCAGATGAACTCAGCGACGGCATCGACGTGGAGTTGAACAAAGCAGCAGATCCGAGTTGATGTAGCAGTATTTAAATTTATTCTTCAATAAAGAGAGCCCGGAACAAGGTTTGAAACTTGCTCCGGGCTCTTTATGCATCATCAAAAACAGGCTGTTACTTGCCCTTGCCCTTGAGTGGCCAATCGAATTGTTTGCTAGTTGCTGAAACGTTCGCTTTAAGCGTCGTCTTAGATTCGTCACTCACACCCAAAGGCAAGGTTTCTCTCGCCTTTGATTCAATAGGCGGCTCATCCGGATTAGGAAGAGAACCGTCAGGATTAAGCCGCCTGCTGATAGCTACTTTGTAATCTCCCATGGGCACCCCAACAGCTCCTTGTGGAGTCTTGATAGTGTATTTGCCGGAAGCATCAGTGATTGCCCAACCACCATTCCCCTTGGTTTCCAGTTGAGGCACAAACGTAACCTTGGCCTGATCCACCGGGCTGCCATCAAGGGTAACCAGACCAGATACAGGGACTAAGGCGATCGTAGGTTGCGATGAACCACAGCCAATGCCCAACAGCAAAATACCAGCAGACATCATTGAGCATGAAACGTTTCGCATATGCAACTCCCTTGCATTCTATTACTGTTTATCAATCAACAACGTTGATGGTTCCATCAGCCATGGCGCACGCACGCAGTAATGTGGTGCTGCTGTTGGAATCGCGTACAAATCGAACCGAGGCGTCGCCCATGGCAAAGTTGGCACCTCCCGTGTGTACGCTGCCTGCCTGTCCCCAACTACTGAGATTTCCAGCCTGAGCGGTTCCACCCGTGGGTGTGTACCAAATGTTCAGGCCGCCGTTGGGGTCCACACCGGTCATTACCCATGAACGGTAAGCCCACGAGAGATTGGACCCGTTCCACACATTGCGACAGGTTTCGCCAATCATGAAGGTATTGCTGGTTCCATCTAAGACATCGGTGAGGCGTGTGTTTGAGTTTTCACCAAACATGTAACGGTTGGTACCACCATTCCTCCAAATATTGCAACCGCTTCCCAAGCCCGCGTCACTGCGCGAGGCGATAAAATCATAATTGATAGCTGAGCCCGCGCCACCTCCCGAGTTGTATTCCACAGTTGCCCGTCCAAAATCGGATGGGCACTGGAATGTTTTGATGACCGTCGCGGAAAGTGCGCCATTGGTTGCTGGTGTGCCGGCCACAGTACCGTTAAGATTACCAGTAAAGCCGCAGCACCATCCTGTGTTCAGATCGCTGAAGCAGGCTGATTTGTTGACTTGGGAATCGAGAGCGGTCTGCTCCAGATACGCAAGAACAAGCACCCAACCGCTCATGTTCAAAATAGCCGTATCGCCACTGCCACCAGCGGCACTGCTGCACCAACCGTAGCCCTTACCGGCGGGAGGCAACTTGCCGTTGGCACTTTCGTACGAATGACAGGCCAGCGCCAATTGTTTCAGGTTATTGGTGCACGACATGCGATTAGCGGCTTCGCGCACCTTTTGAACAGCAGGCACCAAAAGACCAATCAGCACAGCTATTATAGCAATAACAACCAGCAGCTCAATCAATGTAAACGCCTTACGAAAGGGCCTGTCAGAAACAACCAGTGGCATCATCAGCAAACCTCCTGAAAAGAAATGATGAAAAGATAAGAAGAAACACTCGATGGGGAGGGCCCAATTATTTATAACTTACTGAATTGTGAAATCAAGCATATAAACCATTGATTAGCTATGTTATTTAAGCTTGCTCGACAATTCCAGATTGATGGCGCCACCAGAATCAGGAACAGTCACCATCAATGGGGATGTTTCGCGTTTGGCATAAACAACGGGTATGGAAGGACCAGTTGCGGCCTTTTTCGTTTTTGCGGCAGATGGCAAACCAATCGCCGGGGCAGGAGTGTCGCCAGTGGTGGTTGCGGGCATATCCTGACTGATGGGAAACATCGGTTCGGTGATAACCACCTTATATTTACCTGGGCAAACACCATGAAAGTCCGTCAACGCGCCGCCACGGCTGGCTAATAATTTATATTCGCCTTTTTCGTTGGTACTGGCGCCTGCTCCACCTCCCGGGGTCCCTGATTCAGGAACAAAGAGCAGTGTTTTAAATGACAAAGGAACCCCATCGATTGTCACGGCACCGGAAACCGGGACCATCTTGGGGCCATTATTGCCGCAGGCCGTTAAATTGGACAAACAAACAAAAAACAGGAGCAGACGAACCATAATGCCTCCATGCATAGAATACTGTTATTATTTATTTAAAATTAAGGAAGATTGACCACTTCCCCTCCGGCGATGGTGCACATCCGATCCCATAACGTTACTGCTGTTGATTCCGAAATAAATCTGACGGAACCGTCTCCCAAAGCAAAATTGGCTCCCCCCGGATGGAGGCTTCCGGCGGAAGCCCACCAAGTACGAATTCGCCCAGTAATCGGAGTGTAGGGCGGATTTTGCCATGTTGGATGAACGGCCGGAAGGTGCCAGAAATTGACTCCAGGATCGCTGGTGCCTGGATCAATCCCGGTCATTACATGCCCCCTGTACGACCAAGCAAAGGCCGCCCCATTGACGTGATATCTTGTCGTTTCACCAAACATCAGGGTGTTGGAAAGCCCGTCCAGAACGCTTGATGTCCGGGTATTGCTGTTTTCACCGAACATTCGTTTGACGGCTGATGTGCGCCAATTGTTGCACGTTCCGTAATCCGAATCGCTTGTAATAAAATCGTAATTGGTTGCAGCACCCTGAAAACTTCCGCCCGGACCGTAATAACTTCCAGACAACCTTCCAGTGGCCGGATTGTTGTCTGACGGACATGCGAGAATCGACAGTTCCTGACTGGCAAGTGCCGCATTGCCATTGGTGACGGGATTGCCAACGACCTGAGTTGTCGCGTTCATCCCGGCAGCCATAAGCGAGCTTGCCTGAGTCAGGTTGAATTGTTTGAAAAGTGATTCCTGTTCCAAATAGGGTAACAACAAAACTAATCCGTTGCTGTTGAAACCCGCCGAATCCGCTGTGGCAGCGCTCTGGCACAGTTGGTATCCAGTTCCAGCCGGTGGGAATTTGCCATTAGCGCTTTCATAGCTGAAAGCCGCCAATGCCAATTGTTTCATCTTGCTTGAGCACGACATGCGGTTAGCCGCTTCACGCACTTTTTGTACAGCAGGCACCAATAAGCCGATCAGTATCGCGATAATGGCAATAACGACGAGAAGTTCAATCAGTGTGAAAGCGAATCGCTTACGCATAGACATAAAAAAACTCCCATCAAGGAAAGACAACCGCGTTGAGGCAGTCTTTCGAGGGGGAGGTATGTTTATTAGGTCATCTGCGGGGATGTTCGTCAAGGCCGATTCTGAAAAACTTTGGGAACCCGATTGCTTAATGAATAACAAATGAATGATTAAAAAACAGACCCTAACCATAAAACTGAAGTGCGTAAGTTCGTTCTGCCAAAGGATGAACGGATATGGGCAAGTCCATTCTAGCGAATGATTTATGTAAATGAGTCGTGCCACGTCTTAAGTGCAAGAAACGCCAGCCCAATAGCGTACGCCGTTCCCATTGCACCTGAGGGAATGTTCTATTGTTAGGCCGACCGACTTTTCATCGGATCTTGGTTTTGGCTTTCGGTTTCGCACCGGGATTGCTGTCGGAACCAACTGGTGGAATGTGTTTGGCGAGCGTTGCGAGCAGTCCCTTATGCTCCGGCATGTCGGCAAGGCTCACGGTCTCGTTGGGATCTTGCTGCTCGTCATACAGTTCGGTGGCAACGATCTTGGAGCCGTTGCGAACACGCCAGAAGGTGGCGCGGTAACGTTCGTTGCGGATGCTGTAGCCCATGACGGCACCGTCCGGAGTTGACCGCGGGTACTGGCTGATGGCAACATCCGCGGCTGGTGCATCTGGATTTTCGATGAAGTTTTTCAAGCTGTTGCCACCGAGTCTGTCAGGAATTGGCAGCCCGCAAATATCCGCCATTGTTGGATACACATCAACGAACTCGACGGGAGCCTCGCATTTCCGGCCCACGGTCTTCGACTTAGGCACACTGATGAGCAGCGGTGCTCGCGCGGCAATCTCGAAGTTTGTGTGCTTGTGCCACAGGCCATGATCGCCGAGTTGCCAACCGTGATCGCCCCATAGGACAATGATGGTATTGTCCGCTAATCCCTCTTTGTCGAGTGCATCCAGCAACCGGCCGATCTGGGCATCTGTGTAGCTAATACAGGAGTAGTAGCCATGACGCAGAGTCCTAGCGAATTCAGATGGGATAGGATTCCCCTTCGGCACACCGGGATAAGCGTGCAGCTCGCCGTTGTTGTGGCCGGCAAACTGCGGACTTCCTGTTGGTAGCTTGTTCGTCGTCGGCACTGGAATCAAATTAGGATTGTACATATCCCAATACTTCTTCGGCGCGACAAATGGCAGATGTGGCTTAACAAATCCCACTGCAAGGAAGAACGGTTCGCGCCTCGACTTGAGTACCGCGAGTCGTTTCACCGCTTCGGCGGCAGTGGCACCATCGGGAAGTTCGTCGTCGGGCTTCGAGCTGATTTCATAAGCAGGCCCTTTCTTTGGATCCTTTCCATTTTTCCGAGCAGGCTGGCCTTGCAATGGTTTGCCGTACTCTTCCACTTTGACTCCGTGCTTGGTAACGATCTGCTTTGTCCAATCGATCGGGTCCGTATCGACGGCACGGCCTTTCGGATACCAGTGCGGCTCACTCCAGGAACGGCCATCTTCAAAACCCACATGGTAAACCTTGCCAAGCGCGGCGCAGTGCCAGCCGTTCGCGCGAAAGTGCTGCGGCAGCGTGACACAATTTGGCTGTGCCGCGCGGAAATGGGTCTCCAGATCCCACACTTTTGTCACGTCTGGCCGCAGTCCCGTCATGATGGCGGTACGCGACGGACTGCACACCGCTTGCTGACAGTAGGCCTTGTTGAAAACGATTCCGCGAGCAGCAATCCGGTCGATGTTAGGTGTCTTGATGATTTTGTTGCCGTAACAGCCCAGTTCCGGTCGCAAGTCATCAACGGCAATGAAGAGAATGTTGGGCTTATCCGCTGCCTCGACAAAGGTAAGCATCAAGGAAATCGAAAGAAGGGCGAAAAGCTGTTTCATGGTTGGGATTCCCTTTGTGGCAAGACAATATCGCAAAAGCCGCCAAAAAGTACTCAAGCAAACATAACTTCCATTGGTATAGCTAATTTATAGACGACTTTCGTTACCTACTATTTTGGCGCATTGTTCTTCTTGTTGGCATGACGCCCAGTGCCGTCGCCACTGTCGGGGATGCCACCAGCGGGATTTAGTTTGGCAAGCACTGCGGCGAGCTTCGCTCGGGCAACTGTCGAATCGGGCGTAGCTGTCGCGACGAGTTTTTCCGCAAACGGCGCATGGCTCATGTCGAACAGCTCACCTTTTTCATTGAGCTTCCAGCGGGCATCGCGCACGTACCACATGGAGGCGAGTTGGTTAAAGACCCATTCACGCGGCCGTCCCGCCTCACCGCGCAGTTGTGGAGCGATACTGGTGCCGTCGAAGATCGTGTCTTTGGGAAGATGTCCGCCGGTGATCTCGGCGAAAGTCACGAGAAAGTCGGACGAGTCGATCAACTGGGTACTCACTTTGTTGGATGGTGTCTTTCCCGGCCAGCTGGCAATCATCGGCACCAGACCGCCGCATTCGAGCATCGTCCCTTTCATGCCGGACAGCGCCCGTCCGGCAATCGTCGCTCGCTTTGATTGAGCTTTGCCGGTGCCGTTGTCACCCATGAATATGATGAGCGTGTCGTCTCGCAGCTTCAGCTTTTCAAGCTCCGCGACGAGCTTGCCGACGAGCTTGTCCATGTAGGCGATGTTGTCCGACATCAGGTCCGTGCTACCGGTGACGCTGTCAGGAGTCGACAGCAACTCGCCATGCACATTCGACATCGGGTAGTAAACAAAGAATGGCTCGGCTTTGTGCTTCGTGATGAACGACATCAGGTGCATATGCATTAGGTCTGGCATGTATTCGGTGTCACCGAGTTTCCGCTCGCTGCCGTTTAAGCTGTAACGTTTCGCCTTGCCAGGCTCGGTGTTCCGGTAGACACCACTACCGTTGAAGCGAAGGGAGTCATCGAATCCCGAGTCGACGGGTTCTCCGGGAAGCTGGCCCCACTTTCCGATGCAGGCTGTCCTGTATCCCGCGCTCTTGAACATACGCGCAAGTTGCAACTCCTTGTTCGGCATGACCTGACAAGCGTCCTGATTGCTTGAGCCGTTACGAAACGCATAGCGCCCCGACATAATCATCGCACGCGACGGACCGCACAATGCTGCCGTGTAGCAATGTGTGAACCTCGTCCCCTCGGTCGCTAGCTTGTCGATGTGCGGCGTTTTGTAATGGTCCGAGCCGTAGCACCCAACATTACCAATACCCAGATCATCCGCCAGGATGAAGACAACGTTGGGCTTCGATACCGCAGCAGCGTGCGCTGCAGTCAAAGTAGCTAGGACAAAAACCGCGAGGAGCGTGAGCGAGTGTTTCATTCAATTTCCCCGAAAAACAAAAGGAATCTTAAGTTCATACGGTTTGTTCAAAGGCAACTGTCGGCATGCATCCCGGTAATGTGTAAGTTTTTATCATATTAGAAAAGTTCGAGGATAACGTCCACCATTATGCGCAGATTTGCGAAGTGATCTCCGTGAGGTTAGTGATGGCAGTAACGAGCTATCCAATCTTTTCACACCACGGAGATCACGATGAGCAGGTTAAATGAAAACAGGAAGTCGGGCAAGGTATTGGATACGATCCGGATTGATGCAGGTCAGATCCGCGGGCACTTGGATGCACTGGTGAAATCATCGGTCGAAGAGACGTTAAACGGTCTTCTGGATGCCGAGGCGGACAGTCTTTGCGGTGCCGGCAAATACGAAAGGAGCCCAGAGCGTGTGGACACCCGATCGGGGAGCTACAGCCGAAAGCTTCATACCAAAGCAGGGGAGTTGACGTTAAAGGTGCCACGGCTGCGAAGTTTACCGTTTGAGACGCAGATCATCGAGCGTTACAAGAGGCGCGAAGCTAGCGTTGAGGAGTCAATGGTGCAGATGTATCTGGCTGGGGTGAGCGTTCGGCGCGTGGAAGACATCACTGAAGCCCGTGGAGCATGTGTTTGAACGCTGGGCCAGAGTCCTAGAAGTCGACCTGCCGGGTGGTGTATCGATTGGCACCACAGAGGAGCATCTATTCTGGGGGGTGGGTACAGGCCGGGGATTTGGTTCCGGGCAACCAACTACTAAAGGCTTCTGTTCCCGATAAAATGATGTGCATGTTACGCAGGGAATACCCATGGCTGACCAGAAAACCAAACCTCACGATGGCGATGTGACTGCCTTTGTTGAGGCACTGACAGACCATCAGCAACGGCTTGATTGCCATGCTCTAATCGACATCATGACAAAGGTTACGGGTGAAAAGCCAATTCTGTGGGGCAGTGCCATCATTGGCTTTGGCAGTTACCATTACCGCTACGCCAGCGGACATGAAGGCGATGCGCCTCGTCTGGCATTTTCGCCCCGCAAGGGGAAAATCAGCCTCTACCTGGTGTGCTACCTCGACGCGATGTCTGAGCATCTGGAACGGTTGGGCCGATATGCCCGTGGTAAAGGCTGCCTTTATGTGAAGAAAATGGCGGATATCAACCCGTCGGTCCTTGAAGAAATGATGACCGCTGCCCTTGGAATGATCCCAAAAGAATAGCTGAAATATCAATCAGCCGTCCCCATCATCAGAAATGCCACTGGTTTTGTAGGTCAGGATAGGCTTCAGGGTGGCAACGACCCTGATTATTCCAATGTCCACCATATCGCTGATCACCTGTTGGATGTTTTTATACGCTTTGGGATGCTCCTCAAAAATCAGGTCACGGTTACCACAGATGACCTGATTTTTGATATCGAGTTTTTTGTCGCGCACCCGCTCCAGGTCTTCCCGGGAATAGCTGGCCATGAACTTATCCTTGCATTGGCCGCGCGGTATTTTTCTGCCTGCACCATGAGCCAACGAAAACCCGTTCGCCAAACCGTCGCCTATTGGCATGACCACATAGGAGTACGATCCACGCGACCCGGGAATGACGACAGCACCCCGGTCTGATGGTGCCGCTCCTTTCCGGTGAATCCAAACCATGTCACCACCCGTGGATCTAGGCTCGACAAAATTGTGGCAGATGTCGAGGATGCCCGTGGGGCTTCCACCCAGTCCATTGGCAAAGCGCTCGGCAATGAGCTCCCGGTTGGCCTTGGCATATCTGACCGCCAGATTCTGACCAACGAGATAAGTCTGGCCCTCTTCGGAGGCAGCAGTTGTTGGTATGCCTGATTTGGCTTGTTGGTTCAAATGCTTTTGCAGAACAGTTTGGCCCAGTCCACGTGAGCCGCTGTGTACCAGAACGTAAGCCACTTCGGGATCGATACCCAGTGCCTTGGCAGCCTCGAGGTCGTTGATTTCATGAACCACTTGAAGCTCGGCAAAATGGTTGCCACCGCCAATGGTGCCAAGGCTTGCGGCATGAGAACAGCCACCAATGCCGTGGCGGTCCATCAGGTCATTCATGTCGCCTTGCCAAGGCTCATCGATGGAACCAAGGCGCTTGATGCGTTTATGAATGGCATGACCAATGGCAGGGATATCGGTGCGGGAAAGATTCATGCCGCACCCGATATCACCCCCAACCAGATCAGGATACATGAGGTCCCTAGTATGGAAAGCGGCGCCAACCGGACCGCCCTTCCCCACATGAAGGTCGGGCATGCCGAATACACATTCCATTCCGGGGAATTCGGCCGTGTGCTTGAGCTGTTCAGTTGCCTGATGATCGATCCAGGTCCCCTGTGAAAAGAGATGCCTGACCCGACTCAATGGCAATTGCTGGTCATGACTCATGGTTGTGTTCCGAACGAAGGCAGCGCTGCATCAGGCAGTTCAGACCGTCTTCCAGTGTATTATCACCGGTCATGGTCATATTGTGACAATATTTGCAATGGATCACATTTTTTGAGGCAGGAACGGCCTTGGCGGCTCGCAATATACTTTGGCTGCCGGAACCGAGACAAACTCTAGTTCCGGGTAACGCAAAGCTGTCAGCATACCGCCAAAAACACATCCGGTATCGATATCGACCGTGCCATTGACCCAAACAGGGGCATGGACGGGAGTATGCCCATACACCACTTTGCTTTGGCCACGGTATTCAGCGGCCCAGTCGCGGCGGATGGGTAAACCATCTTTGTCTACTTCTCCCGTGGTGTCTCCATAAAGGGCAAACGCCAGAATTTGAGGCGACTCCCGGCCATGGAATTCTTCCTTCAAACCCGCATGGGCTACAACAAGCCTGCCTTGATCCAGCACCAAATGACTGGGCAATTCCGTCAGAAAACCAGCGATGTGTTCGGTGATGGACTGACGCGATTCGCCGGGCAATGCCTCGATTTCAGATAGTGTCATGGCCAGTCCATGACCGATTTTCACGTTGCGGCCCTGCAACTTCCTCAACAACTTGGCATCGTGGTTGCCAGAAACACACATTCCAGAACCCAATACGCACATGTTGTGAACGATGCCAAGTGAATCTAGAACGCGGGGACCACGGTCTACCAGATCTCCAACAAAAACAGCCTTGCGACCTTCCGGATGATGGTAGGCGTGTGGCGACCAGATGCGTGGTGATGTGGATTGGTAACCCAGACGGCACAAAAGCATTTCCAGTTCATCGGCACAGCCATGAACATCGCCAATAATATCAAATGGTCCCTGGACATGGTTGAAATCGCACGCAAGCGGCTCACGCGCCAAATCACCCTCACCACATAACGACACGAGATGACACCTCCCCAACCAACCCCTGAAGAATTCGAATTATTTGTTACGGTTTTGGCAGCTTGCTGATTTCAGCAAGATCTTCAGTCGTGAGCTTACGTACCGCAACATCCTTGATTTCGCTGGTGGTACGGTAAGTGGCTAATCCCAACGGCCGCGATGGGTAGCATTCAATACGAATACCCAACCTGCGATCAGTGGTGACCACATCAACAACCTTTTTAGTATTGATCCAAGATTCAATTCGGTCTTTGCTCACGCGCACTCGGAAGTCATACCATTGGCCTGTTGCGAATTCGAAGTTTGAGCTGGTTTCGTTTTCGGAAGCATCGGCGCTGTCGAGATTGGAAAGCCCAATCGTTTGGCCACCCCAACCACCCGTCACGAACGAGCAGTGGGAATCTCCCACAGGAAAGGTAACTGTGGCGAAGAAATCACGGCCATCGACCCGGCGGGCTTTATAACGCAATTCATAATCGATTTTCGGCAAATCCTTGCGCGTGCTGGTGATACCCGTCATGGGACCCGCGCGCTCCATGCCTTTTGTTAGACGGATGGCACCTTCAGCCACGGTGGCGGGGCCCGGTTTGAAGAAATCGGTTGCCTGCCAGCCGTCGAGAGTTTTACCGTCAAACAGCGGCTGCCAACCGTTCATAGGTTCGGCAGCCATGGCCACCAAGGCACAGACCATGGATGGAATAAGGATGGTGAATGCAAGTCTCATGGCTTGGATCTCTCGTCTTCGCGCCGCGTCAAACGACGCGACGCACATGATGAGCTGCCAGCTTTTCGAGCGTGGCACGCACGGCTGGGGAAAGCACCTGCCGACTGGGGATGAATGTATCATAATCACGCAAGACGCGCGCCCTAACCGTGGCAAAATCAGCATCTTCATCAAATGCTCGCGTAAAGTGTCCTCTATCGTACAGAAGTTCGAGGGCGCCAAAGTCGTTGCTGGATGAATCGGCAGGGAAAACAGTAGGATCGCCCGAGCCATTGGGCCGAATGGCTACAAGGCCAGGAATGCTGCCTTTTCCACCCGGAGCGAATTTGGCCACAGGCCGGTGGCTGGCACCCACTGAGCAAACCTTCATAACAGCACCCATGGCATCGCGGCTAATGTTGTTGCGAAGCATTCCTCCCATGCCGTAGATACCGCACCCCGGAGGCGAATAACCAGCGGCAATGAGTGCCTTATTCAGATCGTGGCGGATGCGGGCAAAATCGAGGTGATCGGCATAAATATATCGAAGGCTGGTCATTTCAATCAAACCCTTGCCATTGGTTCGACAAAGACCCGCATCGCGTGCCGCATCGAGAACCACCCTGACGGCTTCCAGCGTGTCGCCCGAATCGGGACGGGCCACAATGGTTGAGCCTTCCAAAGCCGCTTCACGGGCCATCGGAACAAGAAGTTCGCGCACAGCATGGGGGTAGTCATAACAGTCGGCAACATAAGAGCCGATACCGCCAGGGCCCGCGACTTTCATAAGCCTTTTAAAGGAATCGATTTCCTCGGGGTGCCCCTGAACAACACGGTGAGCAAGAGCCCGAACACTCGAACCTGTCGCCTTGCCGCCACTTGCTTTCCAAGCTGCATAGGCTCCCGCCACAGTATCGGTGCCATGGAAACACGTCAGGTGAGCCATCCCTAAGACTTCACTCTCTTCGGAACATGACGAGGCGCGATCTCCGAAGTCGCTCAATTGTGTCTGTGCTAAGCCACGAATATCGGCAGCATCAACAAGGTCTGTTGTCTCACGCACCAGATTCTCATTGTATTCAAGCCAACGCCTAAGATGAGTGGCACGGGCGCTCGGAGCCCATACCTGAAGCAACTTGCTTTCAAAATGTCCAGCAAGTTCGCCAAATCCCGGGTCACCGATAACCTGCACAACCGGCTCGCCAGCGTTGACAGTGGAACCATCGCGGCGTGCATAGATCCTAAGGGGAAAATAGCCTAATCGGACTATCTGGTCCCACATGGCGAAATCAGCGGGGAATTGCTTGCCACCTAAATGGAATGTGGCCAGAAACCGACGTGCTTCGTCCACCTCATGTGCTGTCAGGGGAGTTTCAAAAAGTTGACGAAGAATGCGCGTCAAACCGTGAAAAACAATTTTCCCCACACCAATGTCTTCGATTCCCCGCGGAACTTCACATTTGCGAAACACGATATGATAGGCAGATTGATCACGCATCTCAGCGGAAACCAGATCGAAGCTCGCAAGAGTATAAGCATCGGCGCACAGGATTCGGTTGATGGTGGACATGAACGGGTCTCCGAAAACAGCTTAAAGTGTCATCATACGAATGATTTATAAAAAAACGACGGCGCCGAAATCGGCGCCGTCGTTAATGCCCAGCTACGACAGTATTATTCCACTGGGTTGTTCACAACCGGAACCTTAACATTATTGCCAACCGACTGGATTTGCTTCTGCAAATTGCGCGCTGTGGCTGAACGTCCACGCGTAAATTCCAGGTAAGTCGGTCCCACCATGACAATCATGGCTGCAACCCACAGGCAGAACACCGAGGGGATGAGCAGCCAGAAGCTGGCACGGGCAGCGCGACTCATCGCCTTTTGACGCAGTTCAACACCTTGGGACGACGCATAGTCGACCAAGTTGGTTGACACTTCGCTACCCAGTTGCAAACCCTGATCAAGAATTTGGCACAGGTTGCGAACAATAGGCAACGGTTGCCTTTCCGACCATGCGCGCAGCGCCATCGATAGGCCACCCAGTTTTGCCTGGGCAGACACGATGGCAAGATCACGAGCAACCGCACGGTGTGATGAACAAAGTTCACGTGCCGCATGCTCCAGACCTAATTGCAGGGTTTGGCCAGCAATGCCACCCAAGGCAAGAAGTTCTAGGGCAAGAGGCATCTCCTTCTCAAGCCTACTACTGTGGGAGCTGATGGCCCATCCCAAGTAGAGGCGTGGCAGACTCATGAGCATGATAACAAAACCACCACCAGCCAACATGCGGAATGGGATGGTTGATGGAGGCGATATTGCAAGAATGCCAAGAACCGTGAACAAACCACCCATGGTGAGTAGATTACGGGCGGCTCGGTATTCAATGGCTGCACGAGCGTGATACCACCCAGCCCGCAACATCTCGGCACGCAGTTCTGCTGGCGCTTTGAAAATCGGCTCGCCTGCTAGGTCGAGTGTGAACGATCCAAGAAACATCGGCCGGTCTGGTTCAAACGTCAACAAATCCGCGAATGCCGGGTCACGAACAGCATCAAGGTCGAGCGTTGCCTGGGTTCGCCGCCGAAGTACCAGCATGATGGACGGGAGTGCAACGCCCAATCCAATTACAAACCAAAGCACTGTAGATGAAAGGGAATCCTGAAAAATAGCGTTCATAATGCACCTCTCTTGTCAGTCGTCTTGTCTTAAAATAAGCATGATCCAGACCACGCCTACAAATTCAAGCGCCAATGCGATTCCCATGGCCAACTGCCCGCCAGAACTCTGAATGAAACGGCTGAACGATTCCGGCTGTGAAGAACGGTTAAGGAGCAGCAGGATCGGACCACCCAAGGCGAGAAAAACAGCCGAGGTTCGGCCAAGTGCTGTACTCGCACGGAATTGACCGCGTGCCAGATGCCGTTCGCGGGCATTGCCAGCCAGACGCAACAGCAAGGTTGCAATGTCGCCACCAATTCGCCGGTGAAGGGCCAATCCAGCGGCCAAAAGATCAAAGTCGGGAAGTTTGATCTTGAGCGCACTCAGACGAAGCGCCTGCTCGAGAGGAACACCCATGCTCACACGTTGGGCAACAGCACTAAATTCACGTGTTAATGGTGATTCTGCCTGGGATGCCAACACAGCAATCGTTTGGTCAAGATTCAGCCCGGCGCGTACGGATCGGGCAGCCAAGTGCAACGAGTCTGGCAGTTCACGACGGATCGATTCACGCCAACGCGATTGCAACATCAACAGCAGCCCAAGGACGGACAAAATCCCGACAAAAAAACCAATGGGCGTCAGCATCCAGTCTTCCTGAACAAGAATGGTGGCCAGCGCACCCACAAGACCAGCCATCAGCATGTAGCCAATCGCTTTTGCCGATGTCAGTTCCAATCCGGTGCGTTGAACCAAACGTTCAAACGACTGGTTCACCTGCTGACTCAAATCAGGCAGGCGTCGCCCCTGGGCCAGTCGATCGATTTGCTCGGCCGACAATGCCCCTTGATCAGAAGATTGGCGATTCCAAATAACAATCGCTAACAAACTGATCGGCAGGGTGAGCATGAGCCCAATTGCGGCAGCCAGAATAGCTGGATCCAAACCTTGAATTTGCAGTACATCAAGCCACATGGCGCAGTTCCTCCGTTCCTGGAGCCTTGAGCCAGCGCTGGGCGAACTGCCCGGGCGCCAGTGGAATACCGCTTGCGGTCAATTTCTCCAATGCTTCAGGGACCTCGCCCGTTGCATGGAAACGGCCAATTGCCCGACCATCGCGAACTGATTCCTGCTGGAATTCAAAAATAGGAATCAAGCGATATTCACCTTGTTCATCGATACCGCGAAGTTCACTGACGCGCAGAACGCGCCTTGAACCACCATGAAGCCTCGCCATGTGAACAACAACCCTGACAGCGGCCGTTATATAAGAACGAATCGATTTCAATGGCAGATCGATACCGGTCATCAACACCATCATCTCAAGACGCATCAAAGCCTCGCGGACATCGTTGGCGTGAATGGTAGCCAAAGATCCTTCGTGACCCGTGTTCATGGCCTGAAGAAGGTCGAAGGCTTCCGCTCCGCGGGCCTCACCCAGTAGAATGCGGTCGGGGCGCATGCGCAGGCTGTTGCGCACCAGTTCGCGTGGCGAGATTTCACCACGGCCATCCGCGCCAGGCTGCCGGGTTTCCAGTCGCACAACGTGCGGATGTTCCAGATGAAGTTCGGCGGAATCCTCGATGGTCACAACACGCTCAGAAGCTGGAATCCATGCCGACAGGGCATTGAGGAGTGTTGTTTTACCAGCACCAGTACCACCCGATATCAAAATACTCATACGCCCGGCGACACAAGCTCCCAGAAACTCGAGCATTTCCGCTGGCAACGATCCGTTGGCCAAAAGCTTGCCACCGCTCATGCGCCGACCAAAGCGGCGAATCGAAAGCACTGGCCCTTGAAGACTTAGGGGAGGAAGCAAGGCATTGACACGGGAGCCGTCTGCAAGACGGGCATCCACCATGGGGCTTGCTTCGTCAACGCGACGGCCAATGGGTGCCAGAATTCGCTGGATGGTGGCGAGCAGGTGGGCATCGTCACGGAAAGTGTGCGGGGAACGCGACAGCACGCCGCAACGGTCGATCCAAATTTCATTGTGACCATTGACCAGAATATCGTTGATATCCGGGTCGGTCATGAAGTCGTCGAGTGGCCCCAGCCCGAATGTTTCGGAAACCACCCTATCGGCTAGGCGATCACGTGTCGCGTCATCGATTTTGGTACCCGATGTGCTGGCAAGGTGCTTAGCCAGGCGATGAACCTCATCGCGTAGACGGGTTCGATCCCACCGGGCTAACATGCCCAAGTCGAGTGCGCGCAAGACATCCTGATGCAGCTTCCCTGCCGCGTCTACCGATGTGGCCTGTACCATAACTTGATCTCCCAAAGTGGTGGTTTTCATCGCTTACTCAACCAGCCTGATCTTGCCAACCGTGGTGGTGGGTACCAAGGCGCCGTTGATGTCCACTCGTGTGGCATCTGTGAGGGCAGAGCCTTGAACCAGCAGTGTGGGCTGTAACACAAAAATAAAAGCATCATTGTTCACGGATTCAGCGCGCACGACTCGCGCGGCAACCCAACCTTTCACAACCACAGCATTCGCTTTCACGCTATCGAGGACCGCGAACGCGATCTGCCGGCCATCCGCGACTTCAGAAAAAGCTGTTTGCAGTCGCACCAAGTTTTCCCGGCTCATGACATAGGGTGGCAGGTTAAGGCGATTGCTATCATCAAGTCGTAATTCGCCGCCCAGTGAAATCAGGTCATCCTTTGTGGTGCCAACACGAAGAACATCGGCTGGATTGCGAGGGCTTGTCTGGTAAACAGCCGCTGTTCCAGGAGCCGGCGCCAAGCTGATGGTGAACGATATTTCAGGCAAACCATCTGCACCCGGAATGAATCGTGTGCGGGGAGCATCGTAGCGTAGCGCATCAGTCACAGACGCGGCAAACGGATCGTTGGCAACAGCCGGTAGAGCGATGGGAGCAACCGGGATGGGAGAACTACCAAGCGGCCTGAACCCGATTATGTTATGATCAAGGTAGGCGGTGGAGGCCACCTGAACATCGGTGTAAGGCAGAATACCTGTGCCGCCAAGGATGGTGATTACCGGACCACGCTTGCCCTGAACATGCTCTAGCAACACCCTTGCCGCATTGGTCTGCGCCGTTTCTTCAGGCTTAATGATCTTGTTCGGGATGTCAATCACACCAAGAACCAGTTCGCCGGGCACCGTGTTTCCGATGTTGCTGTCAAGCGGGGTTGGTTGACCCAGTGATGGGTTCCATGCCGCGTACTCGACACCAACTTCCCGGGAAGCCAAAAAGTTTTCCGAGAGACCGGGTTCGGTACCAACCAGAAGCACATCGTTGGCAAATGCTTGAACTGTGGCCAGGGAGGTGGCATCTGCAGCGTTTTGAAGTTGAACGCGCATCGTCCAAACCCAACAGTAGTTGACAAGGGCCAGAAATACCACACTCAAGAACATCAGGCCCACCAGACCCAAGAGGGCGACGCTTCCGTTCCGTTTGTTTCCGCGTCGCACCATGATGGCATAACCTCCCGTTACGATTCCGTCAGGTCTCGTTGGATCAGCGTTTCAATTTAGATGGTGCAGGTGCATCTGGGGCCCTGAACCGGAAATCCGCGCCTGAGCCAAGACCAGCACTGATGCCCTTGCTTTGCTCTTCACGGGAGCTGGAAACTGTCTGGAACACGGCGGGTTTCATGGACTGAGTACCCGACATTTGCTGCACTGTTACACCCGGATCCTTGATGGCTGGAATCGGCTTCAGTGCAAAAATCCGGGCCAGGTCGTCCTGACCAACTGATGAATCACCTGTGCTGATTTTGGCAATTCGCTTTTCCTCTTCGGTATCTTCGCCCGACTCACTGGATAGAGAGACCAGTCGACCCGCGACACCCTGCTCAAGCAGGTCTTTGCGGCGTGTTTCTAGGCGAGACTGTTCCAACGACGAGACAGGAACAAGTGACAGGGCACCCTTGGTCCTAGCGAATTCCATCAGAGATGCACGATAGGTGTTCAACTCCAGCGTGAACTGCACTTCGTTTTCGCTGATGGCTTGGAAGACCGGCCAGAGTTGATTGCGTTTGGCCAGAATTCTTACCCGTGGGCATATGACAGCCGTCTGGGTTGCCACTGGGCTGCCTTCGCCATGGTCGATGACCGAGGTCAGCAGCACGTCCACCCACTCGCCCACTTGAATCAAACCACCGGCACAACGATCCTTCGAAACAGCCACGCCAACGGCGCGGGCATTTGGGAGAAGTCGTTTGCTCAGCGATTCAGGCTTGGCAAATTCCTGAAGGTGATCTTTCAGAATTGGCTCATCGGCTCGCAGGTTAGCTAACGCGACTCGCAGGTAAACAGCTTCAGCCACTGGTGGCAGCAGCAGATCCTTGGTCTTGGCGAATGACGCTTCTTCTTCAGGACGCATGGGGCGAACTTTCACCCACGCTGGCTGGATGAGGTCGCCAGCAAAAATGTTGCGTCCGGCAACAAGGACACTGGGCGTAACGACTTTGACTTCCGCGACTGGTGGTTTGAAATTCACCAAGCGATTGACAACCGCCGCAGCTAGCCCGACGAGCAGGGCCAGGCACAGCGCAAAAATGGTACTGGCTCTCATGACTAAACTCCTTGTTGTCCGCAACGACCGCGGATCACTCCTTGCGCATGGTGGTGCGAGCCACCAGCAAACTGTCGCCAAAAGCAAAACCAATCATCGCCCCGAATTGGGGCATTACCTGAGCAGCGGGAATACTCAACAACACAGAAACAGGCTTCCCGGATACCGTGGGAAAACCATCCTCACCCGTGATGAAGACCTCGATGGTTGATTGCGATACCACCCCCGCACCCAAGTAAATGCGCGTTGCCGCTTCCACTTCTTCTGCGGTGCCACCAAGGGCTGCAACACGAGCACCTTCCCGGCTGGCCGTGAGCATTTGCTGCCACGCCATTTCCAGACCTGCCACGGAACACAATGCCAGGAAAAAACACCCGACAATAGGCAGGACCAGAAGTGCTTCCAGTGCCAAAAAACCACGGCGGTTTGAATTTTTCTTAACGTGCATGGCCAACTCCCATCCGTGCGACATGATCGGTGGGGGGTATCAAATTTTGATCGCGTACGTGGATCCAGCTACCCAGCAACAGGAATGCAACCAACAGCGGTGGCGCAAATCCAAGTGGGCTTGTGGCTATTGCTCCCCGGGCCTTGAGCAGCATGATTGCCACGGTCCAAACCATGACGACAACCATGGTTATCAAAAGAAGGAACACAGCCAGAGTCGGACCAAGAACAGCCGCAGTTGCAGCAAAAACCTTCACGTCCCCGCCACCACTGGCCTTGAGGATCCACAAGGGGATAAAGATGGCCAAGCCTGTGAGCAATCCGGCGAAGGCCAGCAACATGCCATCGACCGCACCTAGGATGGGGTTGCCTCCACCCAGCAGCCATACTGACTGGCCAGACCCTGCCAGCAATGCGCCACGCAACACATGGAAGGGCAGTGCCAAACCAAGGATGGTGAACGAAATCACCTTGGGAATGATCATGGCGCGATAGTCGTGGTACGCTGCCCATGCCAAGCATGCGGCAGTACCACCAAGGGCAAGCCCTTCCAACACGAGATTCGGAGCGAACGCTGGCATGGGGGGCCTCCTGCCGCCACCTACCGGTCCTGTTACACAAGATTTATCGGGTGGTTGGATTGAGGACGGCACACAGAGCAACCACATGCATAAGGTGAATTTGCTTTTCAGGCGCCATAGGTGGAAAGATCCACCCAAAACACCAAGCTTGCCACAGTTGTGTCTGGCCGCGTTCTGCTTACTATGAATGCGACATTCTCAAGAAAGGTGGTTCCAATGCTGGCATTGATGATGGCGCTTTTCCTTCCACTGCAAGGAAGCGAACCCTGGGAAAATCAGGAAAAAGCGCACCTGCGCAATATCAGGCAGATAACCCACGATTTTGTGCGGGCTGGAGAAGGGTATTTTTCGCCCGATGCCAGAACCATCCTCTTTCAAGCAGAGGAAAAAACGACTGGAAATCCGTTTTATCAGATCTTTTCCACGGATCTGGCCACGGGCAAAACCCGTCGCGTCAGCCCGGGAGTTGGCAAAACCACATGCGCGTTCTACCACCCGGACGGCAGCAAAATCATCTTTGCTTCCACTCATCTGGACGCAAATGCCAAGGATTTTTACAAGCCCGAATACGATGCCAGAGAAGCCGAACGCAAGCAAGGAACCCGCCGCCGCTACCGCTGGGATTTTGATCCTGCCATGGACATTTTTGAAGCCGCACCCGATGGCACGAAATTACGAAAGCTTACCGATGCTCCGGGATATGATGCCGAAGGAAGCTACTCTCCCGATGGAAAACTGATTGTTTTTTGCTCGGCACGCGCGGGAAAGAACGATCTTGAGCTCTTCATCATGAATGCTGATGGTACCGGTGTGCGCCAATTGACCAAAGCACCTGGCTGCTACAACGGCGGGCCTTTCTTCTCCCCCGATGGCAAGCGCGTGATTTTCCGAAGCGATCGCAAGTCCAAAGACCAATTGCAGCTTTATGTCATCAATACCGATGGAACAGGTGAACGCGCCCTGACAGACGATCAGTCTTGGGTGCAATGGGGGCCATACTGGCATCCGAACAACCAACATATCATTTATGCCGCTGCCGATCATGCCACCGCGGGAAGGCCTAATTACGACCTGTATTGGATGGAGGTCGCTTCGGGAAAGAAGGCTCGTATTACGCATGCTCCGGGAGCCGACGTGTTGCCTGTTTTCAGCCCCGACGGCAAACAATTGCTGTGGACAAGCAACCGCGATGGGCGCCAACCTTCGCAGCTTTGGCTCGCTGATTTCATGAAACCGTCAAAACCCTGAAATCATAGTCAGTGAAAACCCCGGGCATGGCCCGGGGAGACGCATTGAATGCGCCCACAGGGCTTTAGTGTTTTTCAAGGTTTCCAATCTGCGGGAAGGTGCAATGACCAGACCTCACTGGAAAGGGGTTTGGCATGCCCCCCTGCCACCCATAGTTTGTCTTTCATCACAAAAACGGAATGCTCGTGACGGGCTTTCCAAGTGGTGGGCGTTTTCAGTTGCAACCAGTTTTTCCCATCGGCTGAATGCCAGACGTCGCCAAAATTGTCATTCTCCTTGGACCACCCACCCAGCACCCAAATTCTGCCGCGGTAAACGGCGGCGGAAAACCACAAGCGTGGAAGCCATGGAGCATTGGGCGTCTCGAGGCGCCAATTAACTCCATCAGCGGAAGACCAGACATCGTTGCGCGCCTCGTGTGTTGGCACATAGTTGCCACCACCCAGTACATACATCCGGCCATTGAGAGTTACTGCCTGATGGTAGGCTCTTGGCGACCATGCTGCATGTGCGGTATCCAAACGCCACTCACGGCCATCGGAAGAAGACCAGACATCGTTCTTGAGACTCGATGCATTGCCAAAATAGTAATTTTCTGTTCCGCCCAACAGCCACATACGCCCTTGCATTTCCACCAGAGACGAAGCTAACCGTGGAGACCAAGCCGCGGCTTTGGTTGCCTGATCCCATTTTTCACCATCGGTAGAAGACCACACCTGATTGCTGGCAGAATGCCCGGGCAGCCGCCCGTTGTACCACCCACCCATGTGCCACATTTTGTCGCGAAACACAATGTTCATGGGAAGGTCACTATGCAGCCATGGCGCCTGTGCTTTAACCCGCTTCCATTCCAATCCATTTTCAGAAGACCACACATCGCGCGGAGGTGCCTCAAACGACTGAAACCACCCTCCCATAACCCAAAGGCGGTCTCGGTACGCATATTCCGCCTGTGAATCGCGAGGTTGCCACGGGGCTTTTCCCTCGAGCACCCAATCAGGCTTTTCATTTACCTTTGGTGCGGTTTGATGTGCCAAAAGGGCAAGTAAATGCCATGCAAGTGCAGGAAAAGACGCCATTGTCTGCCTCCCCATTTTCAGCCAGGACCAATTTCGATCAGCGGTCCGGGAGCATCCGGCCCAGCAGAAAGCCACATTTCAATACTCAGAGTCTCGATCCAGTCTTTCAGTGCCTGCGGAGCAATCCCTCCAGTGGGCATGTTTCCTGCTGCATTAAAATGCGCTTTGGCCCCAGCCAGATGGTGCAGAATACCCGCACGGTTGCGTTGGCGCCCCTTGACAGCAGCAGCCGCCAGACGGATCAACCCCTGCACAAAGTGGCGTTCACCTGACGAAGCAGGCAACTTTCGCCATATATCTTCCCAAACCTCATGGGCTTCCCATGGGTATCCCGATCGCAGCAGGAACCAGCCTTCGAGATAGTCGGGATGCACGTTGAGAAAGGCGGCATCCACAGTTGCCTGAACCGGTACATGGGGCGCAGGTCGTGCGTTGATACCGGGTGTATGAGCATGATCAGGTAACAACGGCATGGGGTTCCATTCCGTTCAGACCACGCGAACCACCACCAGCGTTTGATCATCATCCGGATGGCGGCCGCCAGTATGCAGGCGTAATGCTTCAAAGACCTTGGCCAATTGCCTGTTGATGTCGGGCTCTGATGTCAGGAAGGCCTGATCCAGCCGTTTGAGGCCAAACGATTGCCCGGTAAGGCCCGGAGCATCAATGATTCCATCCGTGTAAAGCATCAGAATATCGTTAGACTTAAGATGCCACGTGGTTTGATTGTAAATTTCAGATCCATCAAGACCCAAAGGCAACCCATGAACCATGTCGAGAAGGTGCCGTTGCGTACGAACAACATCCGGGCGGAAAAGCCGTGGTGGCGGGTGTCCGGCGGAAGCGTAGGTAAATGAAAGATCCAATGGATTAAAAACGCCCACAAAGGCGGTGACAAAGCAATCGAGCGTTTTGAGACCGTAGTCACACAAGTGGCTGTTGGCCCGCATCAGAAACTTGCCCGGTTCGCTGACACTTTCCGTGTGTGCTAATGTGTGAACAACAGCCATGAGCGCCGCAGCCGAGGCACCGCTTCCGGAAACATCTGCGATAACAAAAGCCCAGCGACCATCGGGCAGTGGAATGAAGTCGTGGTAGTCGCCACCGGCTCGCCTTGCCGCAGCAAGCCGGGCGCGCACTTCTAGGCCGGAAATGACAGGAGTCGAAGGAGGCAGCAAGGCTTGCTGGACCATGGCGATCCGGCGAAGTTCAAAGGCAAGTTCACTGACCTGCTCTTCGAGCTTTCTTGCCAATACAAGATTATTGCTAGCCCTTCCGTAAAGGCATGCCGTCAGTACGAGATCGGGAAGTTGTTCGACGCGGAATTCCCGCGGTTTGTTGCTGAGGAGCACGAGAAGGTTGAGCGCGCGCCCCTGATCGTACATGGGGATCGCCGCCATTGACTGATAACCCGCAAGATGTTCGCGCGCCGGATCGTTAGGTGCAATTTCAAGCGAATCGAAAACACGCGCCTCGTCTCCATAGAGGAGATCGCCAAGGATTCCGCCTGCCAAAACAGGAAGGCTGTCGCGGTCTTTCCAGGGGTCGAAATCTTCGCTCCAAAGAGTACTGCGCGTTACGCGGTAATGGGGCGATGGCAGATCGCGGCGTGAAATGGCAACCAAACCGTCGCATGGGAACAGTTGCTTCAGGTGCCTGAGGTAAACACGCGCCATGGTCTGCGGATCGTCTGCGCGGCTTAGTTCGCGCATGGTGGCAGCAATAGCAGCAAGGCGCTGATCTACAGGGGCATCGGCATGGTAATCCGTTGACCGAATGGCTTCATTATTCTTTCGGGCTGTATCGGGACTTTGCCGTTCCATCACACCCACTCATCCATGTGCGCAACTGCAACAGTGCTGCGATGGTGAGTCTACGGATCAAGAGGTCATATGGCACGTAACGTTAACGAGCCATGCGATTGCCCAAAGGATCGTGGCGCCAGCGTCGGCAGCAGGCGGGGCAAAGAACAAAGGCGGCGTGGTGGGCTTCTGGTTCAACTGGTGCGGGTTGGTCATCGGGCAGGTCCGAGAGCATGCGCGCCACGGCATGGAGGTGGTTTTCCTCCAGATCGTCATCGGTGAGCAGGCGTGCTGCTGGAGCGAGACGCACGCCTACTTTCATTTCGTAGCGCAAGGAACCACGGTCCAAACGACAACCGCATCTGTCGCAGGTACAGACGGGCATTGATGCAGAAATCATGGTTCGACCTCCATCAACATCATAACCATCTTTCTCCACTGGAGTCAAAAATCGTGGTGCGTGTCAAGAAGGAAGCCAAAAGGGGAGTCCTTTGCGCGGGCAGGCATGGTAAGATGCCAAACAAAACCACGTGGGGAAGCCCCGCCCATGACCATGAACACATTGGAAACGACGCAACGATTTCTTGGCCTGATTCGTTTCAGCCACACGCTCTTCGCCTTGCCATTCGCGTTGACCGCGGGCGTTCTGGTTTGGGGCCTTCATGGGTTTTCATGGATTCAATTACTAGGAATAGTCGTTTGTCTTGGCCTCGCAAGGGCCGCCGCGATGGCTTTCAACAGGCTCGTTGACCGCGACATCGATGCGGCCAATCCGCGGACGGCGTCCAGGCACCTGCCAGCCGGGCTGCTTGGCACAAAGGCAGTGGTCCTCTTTTTTGTGATCACATCGACTGGATTTGTGGCGGGAACAGCGCTTTTCCTGCTCGAGGGTAACTCGGTTCCCTTGATCATGAGTATTCCCACCTTGGCATGGATCTGCGGATACAGCTATGCCAAGCGCTTCACGGCAATGGCCCACTTCTGGTTGGGAGCAGCATTGATGCTGGCACCCGCCGCCTCTTGGGTAGTGGCATTGGGATGGGGAGTGCTTGAGGAACCATGGATTCCACTGCTTTTAGGTTTATCTGTTTTCTTCTGGGTTTCCGGTTTCGACATGATATACGCGACGCAGGATATCGAATATGACCGTTCAGTTGGGCTGCGCAGTGTGCCGGCATATCTGGGCCTGCGTGGCGCCCTCGTAGCGTCGCGTTTCTGCCACGCCGCAACGGTTTTGTGCCTCGCACCCTTGCCTTGGTTGGCCCCCGGCCTGCTCGGGCCGATTTATATGGTAGGCCTTGGGGCTGTTGCCGTTCTTTTGGTGGTTGAGCACGCATTGGTTCGACCCGACGATTTATCGCGTGTCAATCAGGCATTTTTTCAGGTCAACGCCATTATCAGTGTGGGTTTGTTCTTCATTGTTCTGACAGATGTCGCCTGGCATCTCCACTCGTCAGTCTAATAGGAATCTCAATTATGCTTATCGCAGTCGCGCTGTTGGTTGCATCGGGTTGGGAAGTGGGTGTTGCCAAACGCTCCATCACCCCCCAGCAGGCACTCTGGATGGCTGGTTATGCCAGCCGGACGGGACCTGCAACAGGTACAGAGTCCGAACTCAACGCCCGCGTGTTTGCTCTGCGCGATGGTGGAAAAACACGCGCTGTTGCCGTGGCACTCGACCTTGTCGGCATCGATGCGGGCCTGACAGCACGGGTGAAAAAACGTCTGTTCGATCGGCATGGATTGTCTGAGGCAGAAGTTGTTCTGGCATGTTCCCACACGCATTGCGGACCGGTGGTTGGGTCTACCCTAAGAAGCATGTACCCACTCGACGACGGTCTGCGTGAGCGCAGCCGCGCTTATGCCGATTATTTGATCGACCAAATTGATGCGGCAACCAAGGAAGCGTTGGGGCGATGGACACCGTGCTCTCTTTCGTGGCACATGGGTGAATGTGGTTTTGCCGTGAATCGTCGGGCTAACAAAGAAGCTGAAGTTCCAGCCATCAAGGCTGCGGGAAAACCGTTGGCTGGACCGGTAGATCACCGCGTGCCGGTTCTGGCGGCGCGCAGCACAGACGGTCGCGTGCTTGGATTGCTGTTCGGGTATGCCTGCCATGCAACAACGCTTTCGTTTGATCGGTGGTGCGCCGATTACCCGGGTTTCGCCAGCACTTCGTTGGAAGGTTTGTATCCCGGAGCAACCTGCCTGTTTCTGGCAGGCTGTGGTGCTGACCAGAACCCCTTGCCCCGAAGGACCGTCGCTCTGGCTAAAGGTTATGGGGAAGAGTTGGCCCAATCTGTGGCCAAGGCTGTTGCCAAACCCGGTCTTGCTATGCCAAAGGGCTTGGCCGTTTCATTGAAATCAGTTGCTTTGCCTCTAGCTGCTGCCCCCACCCCGGCCGATTTGGAACAGCAGGCCTCTGGAAAGGATAAATATCTGGCCAACCGCGCGCGCACTCTTTTGGCAGACCTCAAGACAGGCCAACCGCTCCGCACAGACTACCCATTTCCGGTTCAGGCATGGCGTATTGGCAACTTGAATCTGGTATTTCTGGGCGGCGAAGTCGTGGTGGACTATTCCTTGAGACTGGCCAAAGAAATACCCGAACCCGCATGGGTGGCCTCGTACTGCAACGATGTGATGGCCTATATTCCCTCGCAGCGGGTTTTGAAGGAAGGCGGCTACGAAGGCGCAACTTCCATGATTTACTACGGTCTGCCAGCCTCATGGCGTGAGGATGTTGAAAGAATCCTGGTGGGATCTGTTCTGGAAAGAGTTAGGCAACTGAACCAATCAACAGCAGGCCAATGAGTTGCCAGAATTTTTTGCAAGGAACCATGAAGTTGTTGCAGGAACCCATGGAAGGGTACGCGAACATGTGTACACTGATGCAGGAATAAATGGTCGGGCCAACGGCCCGGGAGGGTTGGACCATGGCTGATGATCGCGAACTGAAGAACGCACTTTCCCAAATCGAAAAACAGTTTGGCAGGGGAGCCATCATGTCCCTTGGCAAGGCTGAGGGAATTGCCGACATTCAAGGGATTTCAACCGGGGCCCTCAGCTTGGATTTGGCTTTGGGAGGCAAGGGGCTTCCCCGAGGTCGAATCATCGAAATCTTCGGGCCAGAGTCTTCAGGCAAGACCACCGTTGCACTCCATACGGTGGCCTGTGCCCAAAAGCAGGGCGGTGTTGCAGCGTTCATCGATGCCGAACACGCGCTCGACCCGGGTTGGGCCCGAAAATTAGGCGTGAACCTGGACCAACTCCTTGTCAGCCAGCCTTCCTGCGCCGAGGAAGCCCTGAAAATCGCTGAAATGCTTATCAAATCCAATGCTGTGGATCTGATCGTCATCGACTCCGTGGCAGCACTGGTGCCCCGCTCCGAAGTGGAAGGAGAAATCGGCGATGCGCATGTCGGTGCTCAGGCACGGCTCATGAGCCAGGCGCTGCGCATTCTTAATCCCACCATCAGCAAAACCAAGACCTGCATGGTGTTCATCAACCAGATCCGCCAGAAAATTGGCGTGATGTTTGGTAGCCCGGAAACCACATCGGGCGGTTTGGCACTCAAGTTCTTCAGCTCTGTACGCTTGGACATCCGTAAAATCTCGTCCATCAAGGAGGGCGAAGAAACAGTTGGTTCCCGCGTCCGTGTTAAGGTGGTCAAGAACAAGATCGCCCCGCCATTCCGCCTTGCTGAAGTTGATCTGATGCACGATCACGGCATCAGCCGCGAAGGCGATCTTCTCGACCTGGCCATCGAAGACCGCGTTGTTGATAAATCGGGTGCGTGGATCAATTACGGCGAGATTCGCCTCGGCCAAGGCCGGGAAAATGCCAAACAGTTCCTAAGGGACAACCCAGCACTGGTGGAAGAGATCACCCGCAAGGTATTGGCCAAGCGAAATCCGCCCGCTGCCGAAACACCTGGCGAAGCCTCCACCGAGGCAGCCCGACCAGATCCTGTAGTTGCGACGCCTCCAACCACCGGTGGACGTGGCCGAGGCAAGGCCGCAGCCGAAGCCTAATTCGCCAAGCCTCCCAAACATCCTAGGTTTCGATCAATTGCCCACTGGCCTTGTGCCCGTGGGCTTACTTGTTATTCTCAGGACGCCCATGGATGGGCGTGCTTGTTTTGGACAACGGTCGCACGGAGGCGTCATGCTGAACACCATTTCCCTGTCGGGGCATCTATTGGCCCGTGCCAAACGGCAGTCGGCACACGGAATGCCACGTTCCGCGGCCCGCACTCTGGGCACATTGAATTCGTTCCGCAATCAAGATCCGATCACCGTTGGCGAATCCTCTGCCATGCTCGCCTTGCTGAATTTACAAAATCGCCATTTCCGCGCGGCCAGACGGTATGCGAAAGCAGCACTAGCGACATCGCCCTCATGCCCCCAGTACCAATACCTATGCGGGCGTGCCTGGGAAAAAGGCGCGGGCGCTGACCTGCAATCGGCTGCTAACTGGTATCTATCATGCCTCGAAGGGCAACCAAATCATCTGGAAGCCCGATGCGCCCTCGGCCTTCTTCGAGTTACCACCGGGCTGGTCAACGAAGGGATAGCCATTCTGTCCGAAGCATGGCGCTGCAATCCGGATAGCTACGAAGTATTTCTGGCACTGTTCCGTGCCTACAGGCGCTCTGGCCAATCCCACTTGGCGCGCACTCTCCTTACAGAAGCCCGTTTCCGCCTCAAGAACCATCAGCGTTTCCGCGCTCTGCTCTGCCATATCAAATACAAAACAGCTGCAAGGCGGCAAAACCAATCAGGAAAAGGAAACAGCGTTGTCCTGCCTTTCCTGCGAGTCGCCGATCCCGTTGCGCCACCCATTGGCGAACGACTTCCTTCAACCACCATACGAATCGACGGCCCAGGGACAGTGCAAGAACCCCATGCTTTCCGTATTCGCCGTCACCAACGTGGACGAAACGCCTAAATCGGTGTCGAATTTCCGTATTGAAGCCTGAGGACTGGCATGCCATCCGTTTATCGTCAGATTCTGGGCGATGAATTGGACCTTCTACCGGGCACATTGCGACAATTTCATGATGTTGAAAACCCATGCCATTTCGCGGGAATGGCACGGGTGACGCGTGGCTCAACACCGCTGCATCATCTGGCTGCCTGGTTTGGCGGATTGCCGCCTCAACGGGATTCATGCCAACTCAAATTAGGAATCGAACCAGCCACACGTTTCGGGGTGCGGGGCGAAATCTGGCGGCGGCAATTCGATGAATTCCCACTGCAATCGTTCCAGTGGGCTCATCGGGGCCTGCTTTATGAATCGTTCGGCTGGTTATCCATGGTGTTCCAACTTAAAGTTACTCCACCACAATTAACTCTTAAGGTTGTTTCAACACGATTTGCGGGTATCCCATTGCCGCCTTTTTCGGCACCAACAGGCATTGGAATTGAAACGGGTAAGACCGAAGGAATTGAATTCGAAGCGAACGCACTGGCGCCCATTCTTGGTCTGGTAGTCCGCTACCAAGGCCTGATCAAGCACCAGAACCCAACAACAATAATCAACGATAACTCACAAAGCACTTAACGGCTCTAAAAAATGAACCGAATCGCCGATGTCCTATTAAACCTAACATATAAATTAGCGTCATCTTGCCGACATTTCATACTGCATTCCCTTGTCTGCACTGCAGGACTGACTATTCTGTTTTGGCCGATGTTTTTCAGCGGTTTTACACGGCTTCAGGATAATCCAGGCGACACGTTACTCAATCATTACATACTCGAACACACCTGGACATGCGTCACCAGAACAAATTACACCGGCGATTTCTGGAATCCGCCATTTTTTTATCCCGCTAGAAACGTCTTGGCCTATTCGGAAACTCTGATTGGCGTGGCTCCTGTTTACTGGTTATTCAGGCTCATATTTGCAGAAACGCATGCTTATCAGGCATGGATTATCACCATGGCTGGCGGGACTTATATTTGCACTGTCTGGGCCTTGCGTCGCATGGAAATCAGCCATCTTGCCGCCGCAACCGCCTCATTTCTGTTTTCTTTCGGAATGATCCGCAGCAATCAGGTCGGGCACCAACAACTCCTATGCCAACTATTCACGGCACCGGCAATCGCCTTCCTGTGGTCGTACCTTCAACACGGAAAAACCATCAACCTGCTGGGTTTAACGGGCTGCGCAACCATGCAAATTCTTGCGTGTATCTATCTGGGTTGGTTCACAGCGTTCGCCATGGCCTTGTTTTCGATAATGGTCCTCATATTTGACAGAAATTCCCGTGCGACGGTTCTTGACCACCTGCGCAACAATCCAGTCGCCAGTAGTCTCATTGCTTGCGCAGCAATTACTTGCCTAATACCAATTATTACCATGTATTTAATCGCTAATACAACCTCACCGCGACCTTTGTCTGAATGTATCCTTTATGCGCCACGCTGGTCGTCATGGTTGGCACCACCCCCGGGATGGATTGCCTGGCCCGCCATGTCGAGGTTCACACACCTCCAACACGGCATGGAAACTTGGCTCTTTTTTGGATTCATGCCGTACATCCTTTCTCTTGTCAGCATTATCTCCATCGTTTTCAGCCTGAAAAAAAGCCCGTCAACTGGCCGACTCCTCATCATCTGCGCTCTTGGATCGTTCGTATTTCTGGCAGTCATCAGCCTTGTGTGGAAAGGCTACACAATCTGGGCCATCATTTATTCCGTTGTTCCCGGGGCCAAGGCTATACGCGTCGTGGCTCGGATTTGGACTGTTGCTTTTTTCTTTTTTGTCGTCGCCGGAGCCGCTGGCTACGACCGTTACATTCATCGTCTGATTGCGTCTATATGGTGGCGTCGGGCCGCAGGCTTGGCTGTTTTGGCCATATCAATGGTGGAACAAGTGCGCGTCAACCTGCCTAGTTTCGTTGCAGAACCATTTTATCGCGAAGCCAACAGACTGGCTGAGCAATTGGAAGGCAGCCAGACTGCCTATATCAGACCACCAATTACTTCACAAACAAACATCGAAACAGCCCACATATGCGCCATGTGGGCAGGCTTGAAGGCCAACATAAGAGTTATCAACGGTTACAGTGGAAGAATCCCGGCTGACTATCCTGATCCGGGACATCCATGGGACAAAGCAGAAATTGACAAGTGGCTTGGTGAATATGAAAAGCATGAGAACGTTCGCATTCTGAACATTGATTTACCATGGAAGTAATGGCAACAACGTGACGGTTCTTGATACCATGGCTCCGTTCGGCCTTAGCGGCACGCATTTTGGTTGCTAGAATCAGGTCAGGTGTCACGCGCTGGAGTGGCGGAATGGCATACGCAACAGACTTAAAATCTGTGGGAGCGCAAGCTCCGTGTGGGTTCGAGTCCCATCTCCAGCACTTTTAATGTTCTTGACCGCGAGGTAATGAGCCCAATGCCTTGGTATGACACTCATGGATTGCGATTCATCCATCCAGAAGGCTGGCAGGTTGAGCGAGAAACAGACGGCGACGATTGGCAAGTAACTGTACAAAGCCCTGAGTCGGCATTTATCCTCATCAAACCACTCGGTCCTATCGAAGACTTGGACGAAGCTGCAGAAGTAACCCTTGAAACCATGCGCGAAGATTACAAGGACCTCGAAGAAGAGGCCGCTGAAGAAATCATCGGTGGGGTAACCTGCCGTGGGTACGACGTGAATTTCAGCTGCCTAGATCTGATAACAACCTGTCAGATCCGATATTTGCGGGCAGGGGATGAAGCCGTACTCATCATGAGTCAGGCAGCAGACATTGATCCACCAGAATACCAAATGGAGATGGAGCGCCTAAGGCGCTCCATCTCCATTCAATCCTGATTATTTTCTAAAACGAATCAAGGATTCGGATTATTCGGAAGCTTGTTGGCTGGAGCAGATGGACCAGCCGCACCTGCTAATGGCCCAACAGCTTGCAGAAGGGCAGTATCGTACTGCATCAGTGAGTTGTAGAACGAGTTGTATGCAGTGCGGTCGTTGTCGTTGGCTTCAGAGAACTTCAGGCCACCTTTAAACATATTCTCAAGTACTTCACCAACAGTTCCTCCTTGAGCACGGAATTCGCCTGAGAAATATTTCTTGGCATCCGGATCGGAAAGCACACGGGCTTCCTTGTTGAGGCTGTTGATAAACCTATTTGCCAGAATAAAGTCACCTGGACGAAGATCACCTACCACGGCGTCCATCGATTTTTGAAGTTTCTCGAGTTCGGCAAGCAGCTTGTTGTAGGTATCACCATCAAGATTATCGGATTTAACCATCCGAACCGCTTGCCCCATGATCTGGTCGACTTCTTGGCGAATAGGGTTAAATTCAGAAGTACGCAGGGAGATGGGCCAATTCAACTTGCCATCATTCTTAATAAGACTGAAACCACCGCCACCAGACGTGCCACCATTGTTGACATTCAGGTGATCGAGCACATCTTGATCCACAGTGACTTGTGGCCCGCGCATGTTGGTAGCGAGCTGAATTTTGCGGATTTCATCCATGATGGTGTTCAATGCCAAGCCACTCATGATGTAGTGAGTAGGAGGATTGTCTCTGCTCCAGTTGAGCGTTTCCTGCCGTTGCTGATCGCGCACTGTTTCGCGGTATTGGCGGCTAGCAGTCGCCTCCTCACCGCGCAATTTCAGCTCATCGATACGGGTTTGATCCCAAGCGAGACGCGACTTATAGCGTTCGCGTTCAGCTTGCTGTTGTTCTACACGGGCCTGCTGAATCTGCATCTGGTACTGGCCGTTGGCGTTGGTGACCGACGCCAAACCCATCATGTAGCCGCCAGGCCCCATGCCGGGCATATAACCACCCATGCCATAGCCGCCCATGCCGTAACCGCCACCACCACCTCGGCCGTAACCATAACCGTACTGGCCGAGCCATGAATTTTGGAATCCACCACCCCACTGGGCAGAAGCGGAACCAGTCACCATCAGCAGGGCAAGCAAGGCAGGGGCAAAAGCGCGTGTGTAGATCATGATCAACGCTCCGTGGCTTCCGGGTATCAGGAAGCGGGGTAGAAAAGAATCAACCCCGCCGTTTGATCAAGGTTTCGGTGCCGCAGGTTTGGCAACAGGAGGTTTGGCTGCAGGAGGTGGTTCCGGCAGTTTCTTCAATTCCGTGAGTTTGTCTCGCCACTTTTTGATGGAAAGTTCACGAGCAGACTCTTCGTCAGTAGGATCATATCCGATTTTCTGACCATCTGGCACCAGACGCTCAAGATGCCAGATTGCTAGTCCTCTGAAAGCTTGGCGTTTGTTTGACAATTGCTTCAACAGATAGCTGTAGGTCGTCGGCTGAGCCTTTTGTTCCTCATTAAAGCCGTACACCAAATCAATCAACGCTTCTGCCTGCGATGGCTTGAATACAGGCTGATTGTTGATTTGATGGGTCATTAGAAACTTGTAAAAGGCTTGGTCAACTCCAGGACCACGACCAAGATAATGTCTGAGGGCAATAATGCCTTCATCCACAACATCTTCTTGCTTCGACGAACGGATGATCACGAACATTTTTTCAAGTTCGTCGATAGCAGCCAATCCGTATACGGCAATAATTCGCTCGACCGGATCCTTGCTTTGACTGAACTCTTCAAATGCCTTTGAGGGATCACCATGACTGGCTAAAGCAGCAGCCAATTTTTCCAAAGCTGGTTTTGTTTTGGCAACTTCTGGATCCTTGGGATCTTCGTTCACCCAATCGGGAAGAGCATCCAGATGCTCTGGAACAGGCCGTTCCGAATTGATACTTTGAGCCTGAATAAGTGCGTTTCCTGGAGGCGCTTTGAGGCTGAAGCTAGAAAGTGGATGTTGGATCTCAACTTCACCCTTAAGCACCAACACCATCCAGCGAAGGACTGGAGAATTCTCAGGAACATATTTCGTATTATCTGGAAGGGCCGCAAAGCGTGACCCGGGCAACCATCGGCCGTAAATCTCAACCTCAACGCGAGTTCCCGGACTTGCTAGAACGAGGTCTGAAGAAGTAAATGGGCCTACGATCCTGATGGTTACTTTACCCTCTTTAGCTGTGTTAACAAAATCTACCCGACCACGGCTAAGCTTCAGCTCAAGGTCTACTCCAGAGGAAGGCATCCGGGTTACAACTGCCGACTCAAGAACCGGCAACGGGTTTTTACCCGAAAGGTCAGAGCGAAGTGTGGCTTGAACCTTTCCGTTGGCGGATGCGATCACCCCGTCATGAAACGAGAGAACTGTTTCACCCGTGCCAACGGATGATCCCTTGTCAACGGTCCGGTAAGTTCCGCCTTTGTTTTCATCTCGAACTAGAACAGTTCCGCGTGAACTTAATACCTTCACAGATTCCGAAGAAACTGCTGGAACAGATGGAGCAAGTGCTCCCGACACACTCACCGCGGGAGCGGGGGATGAAGGGGCAGAAGCCTGAGGATTCCTCTTCGGAGCTTCAGATCCACATCCCACGATCCCTGTCCAAGCCACTGCGGCCATTGCCAAGCCGCGCCACCATGAACGCATGGGTTGCTCTCCTCGAATTCCCCGTAGACCAATTGACCGGGGGATTATTACTTGGGGCTCACCACGTCAAATGTAAAGCTGATAGGACCTGCCACCTTCTGGGTAACCAGATCCGTGGCGGTTACTTCAACAGTGAATTTACCAACCTTGTTGAGAGGTAGGATAAAGCGGCCAGGAACAGTGGAGCTGCCTTGTGGCACCTTTTCAACCTGAGTCGCGTTGACCTCGCCCGTTTGACTGGCACCTGACAGAACCACTCCACCTTCCTTCACTTTCATTTCGAGGCGAAGGTTGGGGTGCTTGGTTGCAACTTCGTTCTGGTAGCCAACCACGGTGAAACCCAGATAAAGGGCCTGACCAACCCCGAATACAGATGCCGACGATGTGAGATTTTGGTCGATTCCTGCGGTGACCTTCACAATTGCAAATCCTGGTGGCAGGATTTCGATGTCGCTTTCCCTGGTTGCATTCGCTTTCGAGGTCAAATCGGTGGCAATCACCTTCACCTTGTACTTGCCGGGAGCTGTCTTGGGCCCCATATCGAGGCGAACGTTGGTGTGAAATGAATCCCCGCCCAAGGCGTTGAGGAATGTCGATTCGCCACTGTCCTGACGGAATACACGCGTTCCTGCAGCATCGGTGGCTTCAACTTCAAGCCGAACCTTGCCTTGACCCTGGTTGTTGGTCTGCAAGCCTTTCAAGGCAAAGCTGATAAACAGCGTGTCGCCTGGGTAAACTTGAAGTGCACCAGCGCGATCTGGACCAGGCGACCCAAACGTTGGCCTGACGTTTTCAATCGTCAGAGCATTTTGGGCAGATGCGATCCAGACGCAACAGCCGGCAATGACCGCAGCGCTCCACATGGTGACTATCTCCGCAAGAGGATCTGACAGGACATACAATTAGGTTAAAAGTTTAAAGGGAATACGGCTAGCGGTAAGCTTGCCGAATTCCCTTTTTTTAACACTATTTTCGCATGCCTGTTCGTTTTTCAGTAGCGGAGTTCAAGACCAGCTGAAACGCCTTGCATCCAATAATCTGTGCTTTCTTTGAGGAATGCAGGGCGAGTACCCGTGTACGTTGTTGGCGAGTAACCTGTGTTGGGCTGGGTTTCGTTATCGAATTGATTGTTTGCACGAGCCACGCTTGAGAGATATAAGAAATTATATCCCAAGCTTACACTGCACCAGTCGAATAAATCATAACTTACCTTGGCTCCCACTTCCGGGAGTACAGCAAACCGGTTCACCACATTCAGCCCAATGTTGGATGGCTGGGTGAAAACAAAGCCAGGCTGGGTGAAGGAGGTGTCACCCGGCCCGTTAACCGATCTGTAACCACTGATATGAACACTCTGGCGTGTTGAACCCAATCCGATCTTGACGTTGGTTTCCAAGTTCCATCTGCCAAATTTTTCGCGAATCCGTCCGCCAAATTGTCCACCGAAGAAGTTGTTGTTGCAAGCAATGGCGTCCACGCCATTAACCACTGCCGTCGAGCCGTCAACATCGCTGCTTGAAGTCATCGCCAGCATGCTGGATTCGTTCACCTGCAACCAACGGAATCCCGCGATCAGGTCGAGGGTTTGGCTCGGTGTTCTTCCAATGTTGGCAACATAATTGATATCTTGGCCAAACATCTGGTGCTGACTCATGAAAACGATATTCGTGCTGAATGGAATCAGCGCGCCAGGGCCGCTGTTGAGCTGGTCGTTCAGCAATGAAGTCGCTGTTCCGGTTGGCTGAGTGTAAGGAATAGTTGGGAAAAATGACGAAGCCTCATTAGCATCGAAATTGTAGCCGTAGGTTCGATTTTCTGTCAGCAGGAATGTCGTTTCCAATCCGGCCGTTTTGGCATCGTCAAACCAGAAGCCACCATTGAGGCGCATTCCACTAAATGTTCCGTAGGTGATGTCTTTCTGAGGGAATGCTATCGAGGTTCCAGGCTGCCCAATAACACCGTTACCCAGAACCGTAGTCAGTCCAGTTCTTGGGCCCGTACTGATCAGCGGAATGGATGTGTCGCTTGGTTTCGTCCACCACCACAGGTAGTCAATAGACGTCCAGAAGTCGTCTGTTAGCGGCGCTTCGCCAGGCAGATTCATACGTGGCTGGTCTGGAAGTGGACCAGTTGCAATGGGTGGGGGCACAATCAACCGGTTTTTATCCTGCGGCAAAGTGGTTAATGCCGGTGGATTACCTGGCTCCGGCGAGTGCGCCGATTGTGCAAAGACCGTAGTTGCCGGCCAAAGGCCCGCCATGGCCAGAAAAGCGGCTCGAATCATCCGCATGGAACGTCCCTCAAGCGCGCGCTGCCGTTCCAGGTTTTTCCCGTAATCCGGCAGGGACACGGAATTGACGCTCTGGAAGGCGCAGCGTTCGAGGTTTGTATCGGCTATTAGGGTCGTGCGACTTGCGCGGAGATTGCCAATAATGCTCCGTTGTCACGAATTGAAGGCAATACCAGATTTGATGCAGTGGTCCTACTTCAGGTGAAACTCCAGTGGGGCGCGCAAGTCTGCCCGAATTTCAGCAGTCTGACCAGATTCCGCAGGGTCTTGGAAGCGTGGGGGAAGTGAACTGGCAGCAATAGTGACAAAGTAATAGCCCGGAACAACGCCTTCGTTCCCATCGGATTTGATTCGAAAGTAGCCTTGATCGTCGATGACACTGGTGCCAATGGGCCCATTTTCATTTTGACCGCGACGTGTATCGGGTGCAAAGACAATGGTGCCCCCGCTCAGGGGTCTGTCCTGAAAATAAACGACGCCATGAACAGGTATCAATTCCGTGGTTGTCGAACTCGAGTGCCAACGTGGCAACATCAATCCACCAACAAAGGTAAGTCCCACAAGCAACCATGGCCATTTCCCTTGCCACCATGGAGGCGACGCATCTTCGTATTTTTGTGTGTCGGGCAGTTGAGGCATGGTGCACCGCACGGGTAATCCTGTTTCAAAGGCCTAGATTAGCCAACAATTCCTTGTCGGAGCAATGCAGATGATCCCTTGGACGGTTCGGCTTGACCGGCTGGAACGTGATGGGTAAAAGCGCTTGACCTCGAGTGGATTCGGTTACGCAGAAATGCCCGGAAGCGAAAAGAATGGCAGTGGTCAGGATGACCCTGCAAGCGTGGCCCGAGGAATCCGCTGACGAACAGGAGGCATCCCCCGTGAAGCGAATCGTGGCCTTGGGACTTGTGGCTGTAGTACTGGGCGGTCTCGCCTGGATGGGTGGACGCTTGACAGCGCAGTCGGGAGCGCCCGCAGGCGCCGATGGTCGCTCACGCGTTGCCCTTTTGAACCTGTCACACGTCCTGAAGAATTACCAGAAAGCCGTTGTGCTCAACAACGAGCTGAAAGACTTGGCTAATCCTTTTCAGCAGCGCGCCAAGTCGAAGGCAACCCAATATGAAGCCATCGTGAAAGAGGCGCAAACCAAGCCTGACCAGCGAGAATTTTACGAAAAGCAATTGCGCCAGTTGAAGCGGGAAATGGAAGATCTTTCCAACGAAACCCAGCAAGCGATGGCCAAGCGTCAGGACGATGCCCTTGTTCTGATCTACAAGGAAATCCAAGACGCCTGCCAGCGCGTTGCCATGTCTCAGGGATTTGACATGGTATTCAGCTACAACGATGCCACCACTTCTCAGGAATACTGGAGCCCCATGAACATCATGCGGAAGCTTCAGCAAGGTGGTTGTACGCCTCTTTATTTCACCCGCGGCATGGACATCAGTGCTGACGTGGTAGGGGCGTTGAATCAAGCGTTCGGCCGCACAGCCCCCGCGCCAGGTGCTGCAGCCCCTGCCGTTACTCCAGTAGGTGCAGGTGCTTCCGGAACCGGTGCAGCTACGATCCCAGCGACAACACCTCGCCCCTGACAAAAGCCCTAGCCCCCTAGAGGCGACTCCGGGGGGCCATTTTACTGCTCCCTCCACATTCCGGAGTCCACACCTTGTTGCGTCGGATCTCCCAGCGCTGTCAGCGCACCCTGGCCCGCTCTGCCGACATTGCCGGCATCGGATTCCTCACCGGCCGCGACATTCATGTGCGGTTTCTGCCGGCTCCTGCCAACCATGGCGTTGTTTTTGTTCGTACCGATCTGCCCGAACGGCCAACAGTGCAGGCCCATGTGGGACATGTAACCGGAACGAGCAGAAGAACAACCCTAGGCACCGACCGTGGTGTCAGTCTGGTGGAACATGTTCTGGCTGCCTTAGCAGGATTACGGATCGACAATTGTGTTGTGGAACTGGATGCGCCCGAACCACCCGGCCTCGATGGTTCGTGCCTTGGTTTTGCGGAAGCCCTGGCCGAAGCAGGTAGCCGCACCTTCCCAACCCCGCGTTACGTGTATGTGGCCGATCAGCCGATTACCGTAACCGCCGGGAATGCGTCGCTGACGCTGCACCCCACGGAAGGTACCGATCTGACCATCAGTTACCTTCTGGACTATGGACATATTTCAGGAGTGAATAGGCAAATTCACACCCATTCATTCTCGATACATGAATTTGTCAGGCAAATCGCTCCGTGCCGCACCTTCCTTTTGTCCGATGAAGTGGAATCGTTCCGTAGCCAAGGACTCGGTTCACGCACCTCATTCGAAGACCTGTTGGTCTTCGGCCCCTCCGGGGTTTTGGGCAATAAACTGAGATTTGGCGATGAGCCAGCCAGGCACAAGATTCTCGACGTCATTGGTGACCTGGCACTCGCTGGTTTCGATATTGCCGGCCATCTGGTTGCCTGCCGATCTGGTCATCCGCTGAATATCGCCTTGGGGCGTCGGCTGAACAGCTTGGCAACAGGCGACAGGCCTAGTGAATTCATCGACCGCCGTTTCCTGCGTTCCGCCTGAAACAAAACAGATCCAGATATTAATCAAATGCAATTCGGGAGACGGGTCTGATGGCAACTGGTCGTTTGAAAATCGGTTTGGCAGGAGTAGGGCATCTGGGCAGGGCACATGCCCGCATCCTCTCACAACTTCCGGGCGTAGAGCTTGTCGGTGTTGCCGATCCGATGGTTGAACAGGCTCAGGCCGTAGCGTCCGAACGGCAATGCAGGGCCTTTGCTTCTCACGAGCCGTTGCTCGACCTTGTCGAGGCTATGGTTGTTGTCACTCCCACACGCTATCACCATGCCGTGGCAACCGATGCCTTACGGCATGGCCTGCCCGTCTTTGTTGAAAAACCGCTGGCCTCCACGTCGCAACAGGCTGCCGAACTCGTGGATCTAGCACGTAGATGCGGTGTACCGCTGCAAGTGGGCCATATCGAACGGTTCAATCCGGCCTACGAGGCCCTTCGCAGGCGCAATATCCGGTCGCATTACATCCGCGCGGATCGGGCCGGCCCATTCAGTGGCCGCTCACTGGATATCGGCGTTGTGCTGGATTTAATGATTCATGATATCGATTTAGTTCTTGATCAGGCTCGTGGTGCCGAAGTCATACGTGTTGAAGCCATGGGCGCTTCAATTCTTGGCGGACACGAAGATGTGGCGCAGGCCAGACTGGTCATGGGTGATGGCTTGGTTGCCGATCTTTCAGCCTGCCGTTGCCAACCCACCGCTGTGCGTCAGATGCACCTGTGGGGAGCGGACGGATTTGCCACGCTCGATTTCAGCAACAAGTCAATGCGTTATGTGATGCCCTCGGAAGATATCACAGCAGGTCGCCTTCGGGCTCCAGAAATGTCGTCCGAAGCTATTCAGGATCTCAAAGAAACTATTTTCCAGAAACATCTGGTTCCCGGCGAAACCACATGCCCCGGGCCGCACGATGCTCTCACCAGCGAGCTCATCGACTTCGTCGCTGCCATCAGGCAGCAGCGCGCCCCTCGGGTGGATGGACGCGCAGGCCAACGGGCCATTGAAGTGGCCGAGCGCATACTTCAGGCCATGGAAAAACATGCCTGGACAGGGCATCCAAGCAATCCAATGGGACCTCGTGAACTCCCCAGCATTTCCCGGCATGAATTGCGTGGAAATGCAGCCTAAAGTGCTTGAATCGTGATATGCCCGTTTGGCCCGGACGGGACCTAACGGACAGAATCAATTCAGCAAACCCTTCAGTATCTCTCCATGTACCAGCGGAACCTCACGCCCCAAACGGTCGGTAATGACCGAGTGGGGATCCACGCCCATCTGATGGTACAACGTTGCCACCAAATCTGCCGGCGGGACAGGTGATGTGCTGGGTTCAGCGGCATAACGGTCGGACGAACCATAGACGTGTCCCTTGCGGAATCCACCGCCCGCCACAATGCAACTGAAAACCTTGGCCCAATGGTCGCGGCCATCACGGCCTGCGCCAGCGCCGCCCGGTACCGATTGCCCCACCCGGGGAGTGCGCCCCATCTCCCCAGACCAAACCACCAGCGTCTCATCGAGCATGCCACGGGCTTCCAGATCGTCGAGTAGGGCACAAAGAGCCTTGTCCGCTGGCGGGCACAGCCTGTTTTTCAAATCGATAAAATTACGCTGATGCGTATCCCAATACACACTGACATTTGTGATGCCATCGTTCTGCCAGTAAACGGTAATCAGTGGCACGCCCGCCTCGACAAGCCGCCTTGCCTGCAACACCGCCTGACCATGAATGTTCATGCCATAACGTTCACGCACAGCCATCGGTTCGCGGCTCAGGTCGAATGCCTCGGCTGCTTTACGGTTGGAAAGAAGGCGCATGGCTTGCTCATGATGCCTTCCCTGAGCCATCGCATCTGCGCTCATATTTGAAATGGAACGTTCCAGATCGTGAACCAGGCCGGCGCGCTGCGCCATGCGACCGCCTGCCAATTCGATGGCGGGTGTGATTTCACCAATGGAATATCCGGGGCTGGAAGGGTCGGCATCGATACGCATGGGCTGCCAGACCGGGCCAAGCCAGCCAGAGCCTTGCCCATGGGTCGATTCGACAAATCGCGGGGCTTTGTCGGGCGAATGTGGCATCAGGTTGATGGCAGGTGGCAGCGCGCTGCTGGCACCCCGCCCTAAGCGGGCCAGAACAGAGGACATACCGGGAAAATCTTCGCGCAATGGTTGGCTGACATTGATAATCGGATGACCTGTCAGCAACAAGTGTGGCGCCGTGGTGTGGTTAACATCGGAATGGGTCATCGACCGTATCATGCAAACTTTATCGAGGCGACTAGCAATACCGGGGAGGTGCTCACAGACCCGCACTCCGGGCAAAGCGGTCTGGATGGTTGAAAATTCACCACGGTATTCGACCGAGGCATCGGGCTTGGGGTCGAGGGTGTCCTGCTGAGCTGGGCCTCCCCATAGAAAAATGAAGATACACGCCTTAGCCTTGCGAGGCTTGCCGGATTCGTTGCCTGCCAGAACCGTGGGCAGGTCAATTCCCAGAAGTGGCAAGGCACCCAGATGCAGGGCAGACCGTCGCGACGGGTAATTGATGGTCATTGGAAGCCTCTTCATGCGTTCTGGGCGCAAGTCTTATGACGATTATATCGTGGAATTCCACGTTCACACATTAGGAGGGAAGTGATCGCGATCTAAAGCAACGGATCTCTCTTCGCCATAAAATCAAATGGATCTTTCGATATGAATAGCATCCAAAAGGGTGCGCCTCACCAATTCTTCACCCAATCTTATTCATTGCTTCAACCTCATAACGATAATTTGAGCCACAGTATTAATGTCATTAAATTTTTCAGTGGAGATCATTGTCATGACATCAATGCGACGGGGTGGGTTCACCCTTATTGAACTGCTGGTTGTGATTGCCATCATTGCCGTGCTGATTGGCCTGCTTGTGCCAGCAGTACAGAAGGTACGCGAAGCTGCCAACCGCATGCAGTGCACCAACAACTTGAAGCAGTTGGGCTTGGCAGCGATGAATTACGAATCCACCAATGGACATATACCACCTAGCGCCATATTTGATGTCACTCCGAATATTGCGCCGCCCTACCCAGGTATTGCCCACTCATGGGCCCCAAGTCTGCTGCCGTATATTGAGCAAGATGCTTTATACAAGGTCTACAATATGAAGTACCCTTGGGGATCAAGCCCGAGCATCGTTCCAGGAACTCCAGATAATCAGGCCGTTCTCAAGAACCAAATCAAAACATTCCTTTGCCCAAGCTCCCCGGGTGGTAATAACCGCACCTGCAGTGGAACTTCCATTGGTCTCCCTTATTCAGGCCTTGCACCAACAGACTATGCCACCTGTACTTCCATCAACTCTGGGTCGATCACCTTTTTTGGTTATCCCGCAACAGCAACCTCCACAACGCTTGCAAGCTCGATGCAGTTTCAGGTGCGTGGCCCTGCAGCTGTAGTTGCAGCGTATGGTCTGACTGCCTCAGAACCCAACAGAATTGCCAGTATTCTGGATGGAACCACGAATACTATTCTTATATGCGAAGACGCCGGTCGTCCTTTCGAATATATCGGCCGCACACTGAAGAGCAGCACCAGCAGGGGCGACGGCGCCTGGGGCAACCACGAAAATGATTACGGTCTTGATGGTTGTGTTTCGATGAACAGCCAGTCTGGCCCGGGCAACTTCGTCATCAACGCCACCAACGATAACGAAACTTACTCGTTCCACACCGGTGGTGCTAATTTGGTATTCACCGATGGTCATGTTGCTTTTGCGAAAGAAAGCATGTCACCCACCACTTACGCAGCTCTCATTACGGCTCGTGGCGCCGGTATGACCCCAGCAGAAACAAGCCCAAGCACAGACTGATGCTGTGCCAAGCAACAGATTGAATTTGGCATACAGGAGTAATGATTTCATGCGATTCTTTTTTGTGATGGCTTTCATTCCTGCTTTCATCCTGTGTGGGTGTGCAGGAAATGACAGGCCACCTGTTTTAAAGGCCTCTGGAGAAGTCACTGTAGGCGGCAAGCCTGTTGATGGCGCCCTCGTGGTATTCCACCCACAAGGCAAAGAACGGGAACGCGATGTCAAGCCGTTTGCCAAAACAGACGATCAGGGCAAGTTCAATCTTTCAACCTATGCCCAAGACGACGGGGCACCCGAAGGCGACTACGCCATCACCATTGTGTGGAACAAACCCGGGGGCCCAGAACCCAAAATGTCGTTCACCGGCGAAGGCGGCCCCAAGGCTGGACCAGACAGGCTGAATGGCCGCTTCGGCACCCCGAGTGCCACACCGTTGAAGAAAACCGTCAAGAAGGGCGACGCCAACGAGTTCAAGTTTGAATTGAAATGACGGCAACATTAGTTGCCAACATTGATGGAGCCGCTGACCCAATCAGCGGCTCCATTTTTTCATAGCCCCAAGAAACCTTCATCTCTCCCCTCATTCAGCCAGAGCATGCACCGTATTGTGCACTGTTCCGGTGACAGCCTTGCCATCCTCACCGCGGAACGAATAACCAATCTCCATGCACCATGTGGGCTGCATGCCTTCAATATTCAGTGTTATGGTCTTCCGGTCGGCAGAAAGGGTAACCCCCTTCACAGCTAACGGATGCTCGTTCACATGTTTGGAACCGTAGTTGGCCGTACGCGTCAGGCCCCACACCTTCACGCGCACCTTATCCACCAGAACCGATTCTTGATCGATCGGTTCTGAGAACGTCATTGCCATACCTCCCTTTACAGCGCGCAATTGTGTTGGAAGGTGCATGGGCAGGCCCGTGGCACGCAAGCGATAAAATCCCCCAGGCCGAGTGGCATTGCCTGCCCATGCAAACATGCCGCATAGGTAGAGCTGGCCGTCGTCGGGTTTGAATCTGCCACGCATCACCCCTGTGGGAAACGATGGAATTGGCAACTCCACCATGCCACCTTGCATCAGGCCAGAAGCCGTTTTTTCGTGCGGTACCACAAAAACCTTGCCGTAGCCGTACGATAAATTCAAAAGTGATCCATCAAGGGCTCCCCACTTCTTGCTGTTTACCCACAGCAGTTCAGCGGGAGATCGGTCAAATTCATTGGTGATCCAGCACAGGGGCGGAACCATGGCGCTGTCAGCGGGGTCTGTCACCGCGTGATAACCAAACATGTTGCCATAGAAACGCGGTTTCCCTTGGCTGGCAGCATCGGGCGGTTTCACCCAGTTGATACGGTTCTTGGGGTTCCAGTGCCCTTCCTGATCGGTCACCACAAACGAACCATCCGGGTTGAGACAAACACCATTGGCGGCACGGAACCCATTGGCCACAATATCCGTGCTCGCACCATCTTTGCTTACCTTCAACAAAGTTCCGTGGTGGGGAACCACAGCCGCGAGCGCATGCCTTGCCGATTTGGCATAGTAAAAGTTGCCTTCGGCATCGGTCTGTAGCCCCATGGCGAACTCATGAAAATGCTCGGTCACCTGGTGATCGGTGTTCAGGCACTGGTAGAAATCGGTTTCGCCGTCGCCGTTGAGATCGTGCAACACCACCAACTGGTCACGGCAGGTGACATGGACTTTACCAGATACAATTTTTAGTCCCAATGGCTGAAAAAGGCCTGAGGCAATGCGTTGCCAACGCAATTTTTCACCCAAAGGTTCCACCATCCAAACATCACCATCCCACGAGCAGACAACAATCCGCCCATCGGCCATGAAGTCGAGCCCGGTGAAGCGCGTCTGGGCCAACCATGGATTGGTATCAGGAGCGGCAAGCACATCCACGGCAAAAGGGCCCGTATCGGCACCACGCGCCACCATGGTTTCCAGCTTCTGGGGCCAACGTGGTGGCCCACCCTGTGTGAGCCGGGACAGATCCAGATCTGTTTCAATAAGATCTATCGCCGGCGGGCTGATAGCTGCCATTTTTGTTGCTTCAGGGAAGGAGCGCATCCAGATGCAAAATTGTAATGTCTCGTTTCCAGCAGGAATCTTCAGCCGAAGACGACCAGCATCCGCGGTCCAAGTCACGCCTGCTGCAGCAGGGAAGACCCCTGCCTGCAACGGCCCGGCAGAACCAGCGGTTCCAGCGGCAGGGCCACGAACCACCTTGGCATGATTCTTGTTGCTGGAAAGATCGTTGACAGACTCTCCCTTGGCTCCGGTCATAACCCAGTGGCCCGCTAGGTGCTGTACCGTGGAAACCATTGATTCCTTGTTCAGGTATTGCACATCGAGAGCCCGATGAAAGAACCGGACCTCGCTGATTTCACCCACAAAGTTCGAAACCGGACCGGGGAAATTCGGGGAGCCCAGTCCAATGCGCGCCACACTTCCTGTCAGCTTGCCCTTGGCTTTTAAAACACCAGCCGCATCCGCCTTGCCATCGATATACAGCCTTATTTTGCCATCCTTTGAATCCGCAACAACAGCGACCGTATGCCACTGGCCATCGTCTACCGCCGCCTTGGAGCTGATGGCTCCCACCCATCCAATATCAAAAACGAGTTTGCCGCCACGCACAAACAGTGCTTGGCTATCGGGTGTCCACACAGGCCCGGGTATCGTCTGGGCGAATAAGGTTCCACCCCGCGTTGTCTTGAAGCGGGCAATAATGGTGAACGGCTTGCTGGTGAGATCAAATGCATCTCCGTTGGCTACTTCGAGGTGGCTGGCTCCATCAAATCGCACCGGTCCAGATTCTGATTTTTCTCCGGAAGGCTGCTCTGGCACTGCCATGACCACACCACCCTTCACGGTGCTCATGCTGACGCCATCAGCAGGGTGCTCCGCCACCTGAAGAACCAATTCCTTGGTGCGCGGGCCAACCTGCAACAATCGTCCAAAGAGAGGTGGTTCATTGGCGTTTGAGGCATTCAACAGGCGGGGAGATTCCAAAATCTGTGTTTCACCCACCGTATAGGCCACCACCGCCTGCTGGCCAAAATGGTAAAGCCCCTTGTACCGGGCCCATTGAGCGGGGAGCGGCCCGTACCTGCGCTGATCGCGACCCTGAACCCGAGCCGTATCGGCCCACTGACCATCCGCCGGGTTCGCCCAGCCCGGTCCGGTGCCATTGGCAACATCAACCCGGCCCACCAAGCTGGGATGGATTCCGTGCGCACCGTTGAACTGAATCCCTTGCCAATTGATGAAATTGTCGGACTGGTTTCTATTGGCAGCGGCAGGCTGTTCGGGCGCGCTCCATGCGGCGGCAACACGCAGGGTATCTTCATCGAACACCATCCAATGCTTGCCGCGCGCCACACCACCAGAACCCGGATCAAGCCTCATGGCGATGCCTTTGTAGGCGAAATTATGAGACTTTCCAGGCACTTGATAGGTATGTGTGAGCGTGGCGCCGTAGTCCATGGCACTCCATGGCTCGATGAGTGACGGTGCTGGACCGCGCGTGTCGCCCTTGGGTAGTTGCGCGAGGTAGCCGGAATCGATTGTGGTATACTGCGAAGCATTTCGCCCCTTCAAATACGTTTCGCGCACATAGTGAATCACATCGTATTTTTGCGATGGAACCATCCATGTCTGGGCCGTCATCATGCCGAATCCGCGTGTCAGGGTCTGGTACATGGCCAGCGGATCGCTGCCGTTTTTGAATTTACCTTCGGCAAAACGCAATGATGTGGGCAACGAGCCTTGTCTTTCAAGCGTTCCATGGCAGTTGGCACAGACGCGCTGGTAAATGGCTTCGCCGCGCTTCAAGGCTCCCAGATCCATTCCACGTATCAAGGCGGCATGGTCGATGCGTTTTTCGTATTCGGGCAAGGCCAAGGTGATCAGGCTGGCGGCAGGCTGAAGGGCACGCGCACGCGCCGCGCCACCGTCACGCACCTCCATGAGGTAGCGAATAAGGTCGTAAAACTGCTGCTTGCTCGCCAACTGGTTCATTTGCCCGGCAGGCATGAGAGATTCTTTCTGCTCTTTGACTTCGGCAATATCAGCGGCTTTGATGGTTGTAAGTTCGCCATTACGAGCCAGATCGCGCAGCACGGTCTTCTCGCGTGTTCGCTCCACCAGAATGCCCGACAGCAACTTGCCATCTTCCGTGGCCACGCTCACCGCATCAAAACCTTTGCGGATTACCTTGGATGGAAATAAAACGGATTCAATTAGCTCCACATCTGTTACTTGCTGCCCCAACGTGGTCAGGTCCGGGCCAAGGGGGGACGGGCGGCCATCACCCATGGAATGGCATTTAGAACACGACATGTAAGGCTGAAAAAAGACCACCGCTCCACGCGCCGCATCGCCCGACTGCTTTGCTTCCGCCGCCAGTTGGGCAATAGGCACCTGCTGCAGTGCGGCATCGAGGCCTTGCGCACAGAGGTATTGCGGTAACATGGCCAGAATAAGCAAGGTTGCAACTATCTGGGGCACAGCAATCGTGGCGGTCATACGTGTATCCCTTGCAATGAATCATTCCACAGCCACTGTAATCAAATACTCTATGTTTGGCGATCAGTTCCAGTAAGCCCCCTGCCCCACCATTGCACCGCCACATCGGGTCGCCTAGATTGCGATTACCGCCCCGTTTGCTGTAAAGAAGGACTTACGCCCATGAACGCGCTTTGCTTGCTGGCCCTGCTGGGCATGGCCGCGCCTCCCATTGTGTTGACTGGAGCCACAGTTCACCCAGTCGATGGGCCAACCATTCCCAAAGGCGTGGTCGTGGTACGCGATGGCAAAATCGTGTCCGTAGGCGCCGTGGGCACCGTTGCTATTCCGAAAGGGGCCGATATCCGCGACCTCACCGGCCTGACGCTGATTCCCGGGCTGGTTGATACCCATTCGCACCTCGGCCTGTTCAGCAGGCCTGGGGTAAGCGCCAACAGCGACGGCAACGAAGGTTCAGGGCCCATCCAACCTGCGCTGCGCGCACTCGATGCCGTCTCGCCCGATGACCCCGGCATCCGCATGGCGCTATCGGGTGGTTTGACCACAGCGAACATTATGCCCGGTTCTGGCAACGCTATCGGCGGCCAAACGGTGTATGTGAAAATGCGCGGGGGCACCATCGAAGCCATGCGTGTGGAAGGCAACGGAGTGCTGGGCGGCCTGAAAATGGCCAATGGAGAAAACCCGAAGAACTTCAATTTTGGATCGCGAAAGGCCGCACCCGGTACCCGCATGAAGATCTTTGCCTTGCAGCGCGAAACGTTTCTAAAAGCTCGCGATTACCAAGCTCTTTGGGCTCGCCATCGAGAGGCACTGGCCAAAGACCCCAAGGCTGTGCCACCCGACCGCGATATTGGCATGGAACCGCTCGTTGAGGTTCTGGAACGCAAACGCACCGTCCACTTCCACTGCCATCGCGCCGATGACCTGATGTCTGCTCTCCGGCTGGCCAAGGAATTCGGATTTGATCTGGTTCTGCAACATGCCTCGGAAGGCTACAAAATTCTACCCGAACTCAAAGCCGCCAATGCCTCGGTTTCCTTGACTGTGGTAGACAGCCCGGGCGGCAAAGCCGAGGTCGCCGGACTCATTGAAGAAAACGCGGCAGCACTGGCGGAAGCAGGCGTGCGCGTCGCCATCAATACCGACGATCCTGTAACAGAATCACGATTCCTGCTGCGCACAGGCTCCATAGTTGTCCGCGGGGGCATGAGCGAGCAACGAGCGCTGGAATCGCTTACCATCAACCCGGCGCGCATGCTGAAGCTCGACCACCGTGTTGGGTCGATCAAACCTGGCCTCGATGCGGACCTTGTCGTTCTTTCCGGATCGCCTTTTTCCGTATACACCCAGGTGCTGGAAACGTGGATCGATGGCGAGGTTCGCTTCCGCCGCAATAAACCAGACGATGCCCGCTACCAGACAGGTGGCTTCGCACTGCCGGGAGGCGATTTACGCCATCCCGGCGTTGTGGCTCCGGTTGCACCGTTGCCGGCTGCCAAAATACCTGCTGGGCCGGGCGCGCCATTCAAAGGCACACCAACCCGCTATGCCATTCGCGCTGGCCGATTGTTTGACGGCACACAATTTCTCGAAGCCATGACCGTTGTTGTTTCGGATGGAAAAATAGAAAGTGTTAGCCCGACAGCAACAACAAAACTGCCTGCCAACCTCCCGGTGATCAACGCCGCCGAAGTCACACCCGGGCTGATCGACGGTCACGGCTGCGCTGGCATCTCTGGTGGTCTGAACATACCAGCCGATCAGGATCAGGATGAAACAACCGATTCTGTTGGTGCCGAACTGCGTGTCCTCGATGCCTTCAATCCAGACGATGGCCTTTTGGAATTTGTCCGCCGCCATGGCGTGACCGCTGTGCATGTGCTGCCGGGACGCAAGACCCTCATTGCCGGGCAATCGGCGGTATTTCAGTCGCATGGCCGCACGGCCGAGGCAATGCTGATTCCTTCCCCGGGAGTCTTGGTGTGCAATCTGGGAGAACCAGCCAAGGAAACCCATGCGGGGAAAATAACCACACGCATGGCAGTGGCCTCGAATCTGCGTCAGGCATTTGAACAGGGGCGGGCCCACGCGGCCAAATCCGCGGCAAAAACTGATAAGTCCGCACCAGCCAACCCGCGCCTCGATGCCTTGGCCCAAGCCGCCACAGGCAAACTGCCGGTGCTTTTCTGCGCGCACCGCGCCGACGATATCAATACAGCCCTCCGTTTGGCTGAAGAATTCAAACTCGATGCGCGATTGGGGCTTGCTGGCGAAGGATACCTGCTGGCAGATGTTATTGCTGCATCGAAGATGCCGGTATTCCTGCACCCGCCCTTGCTGCGCGCCGGCAACAGCATGGAAACACTGAATGTGTACACCGGCTCGGCCCGTATGCTGGGAGCGCGTGGCGTGCCCGTAGTGCTGGGAAGCTCATTCGAGGGATACGTTCCAAAAATCCGCAATATCCGCTCCGAAGCGGGCGCTGCCGCAGCAACAGGTTGGCCACGGGAAGAGGCGCTGGCCTCCATCACTTCGCGCGCCGCACGGGTATTGGGAATTGACAGGGGAACGATTGCCGCTGGAAAACAAGCCGATCTGGCATTGTTCGACGGCGACCCTCTCGAAAACGCGACCCACGCCACGCACACCATTATTGCTGGCAGGGTGGTATATAACCGCGCTGAATTTCTGGAGTTGCCATTGGCTCGGCGTGGTCTACTGCTTTCCGGTGCTTCCGGCCCGGGGTGCTGTCTCGGTTGGTAGTTTTTCTTTTCTGTTACTGGAGCCTCCCCTATGAACGCGTTGTTGCTTCTTGCCCTGCTTGTGCCCTCAGAACCGCCACCCATTAAGGCGTTGCTCATTACCGGTGGTTGCTGCCACGACTACAACGTGCAGAAACTGATCATCAGCGAAGGCACCGCTGCGCGCGCCAGAATCGAATGGGTGATCGTTCAGGATGGCGGAACCAAGACCAACAGCCGTATCGCCCTGCACGAAAAATCTGACTGGGCCAAAGGCTTCGACGTGGTGATCCACAACGAATGCTTTGCCGATGTCAAAGACCCCGCCTGGACTGACAACATTGTCAAACCACACCGCGAAGGCACAGGCGCTGTGCTCATCCATTGCGCCATGCACTGCTACCGCGACGGTACCGGCGAATGGTTCAAATTCTGTGGTGTTACCTCGCACCGCCATGGCGCGCACTACCCATTCGATGTGGTGCCAGCCTCAGCCAAGGCGCACCCTATTTTAGGCAAATTCCCGGATCGCTGGACCACACCTCAAGGCGAACTGTATCAGGTGGTGGCAACGGGCGACAACTGCGTGCCGCTGGCCACCGCCAAAAGCAAGGAAACAAAAAAGGACGAGGTCTGCGTGTGGACCAACCAGTACGGCAAGGGACGCGTCTTTGGCACCACGATCGGTCATTACAACAGTGAAATGGCTGACCCGATCTTCTTGGATATGCTCACACGCGGCATCATCTGGTCGGCCAAGAAAGACGAAAAAGATTACCTGAAGCCTTTCGACGCCACCAAGACCCGCTTCCGTTGGGAAACGCCCAAGGATTCAAAGGAACCACCCAAGGCGAAGTAACGGGACTATAAAGATGCGAAGTTGATCCCCCAACACACGTTGGGGGATCATGAAATCAGCATTCGCAACTCAGGCTGTCAATTCTGGAATCGCTTTGCCATGGTCAACAATGGGCGTTGGCCGACCATTGAAGTCTTTGATGAGCGTCTTGGCGTAATCGATACCAAGGTGGTTGTAAATGGTTGCCAAAAAGTCTCCCGGATAACAGACGCGGTCGATGGAATCTTCACCGCGTTTATCTGTGGCACCAATGACCTGACCCGTTTTAATGCCGCCACCCGCCCAGATATTTGAAAAACCGCGAGGCCAGTGATCGCGCCCGGGTTGCGACGTACCGGCAGGCGCACTCGCGTCGCCTGCACCGGTGCTGGCTGCATAACTGATTTTGGGGGTGCGGCCAAATTCACCCGTGACTACCACCAACACACGGTCATCGAGTCCACGCGCATAAACATCTTCAATGAGCGCGGAAACTGCCTGGTCGTAGACGGGGCTGCGGAATTTCATGGCATCGAAAACATGCTGATTCACGGCGTGGTCGTCCCAGTTCTGCACACGGCCGCAAAGCGGGCCGCTCAGGCTGGTGGTTACCACATCGACTCCCGCTTCCACAAGGCGACGGGCCAAAAGCAATTGCTGGCCCCATGCGTTGCGGCCGTACCGATCACGAACGCGGGCATCTTCCCGGCTAAGGTCAAACGCGATCTTCGTTTGAGGATTTGTGAGAAGCGTCATGGCCTGCGACTCGAATTCGTCGAGTGCTGCCAATTCACGGGCATGGTCGAAGCTGCGTTCCAGAGTGTCGAGCTTCTGCCGCAAGGTGGACCTCCGGCCAATACGCCGCACTTCCTCGGCATCGGTCAAACCGATATTGGGCACGGAAAACGTTGGGGCATCCGGATTACCCGAAACAACGAACGGGGAATAGGAATCGCCCAGATACGCCGGGCCGTTGTATTCAAGTGGCGGGTTGATGCCGACGTAGGCAGGCAACGGATTGGAGCGGGGCCCTTTTTGGGCCAATAAATAATTCGAAACTGTCATCCAATCGGGATATCTGGGCTTGGGCTTGTCGCGTGTATCGGGGTCGCCCGACAGAAGCTGCATCGACCCGGCAGGATGCCCACCCGCCGATTGCCGCATCGAACGCAACACCACCAGCTTGTCGGCAATGGCGGCCTGCCTGGGCATCAGTTCGGTGAATTGAAGGCCGGGCACTTTGGTGGGAATGAGTTTGAATGGACCGCGGTATTCACTGCCGGAGTCCGGTTTCGGATCGTACGAATCGATATGCGACATGCCTCCCGGCTGCCACACCATAATGACTGCTTTTTTCGCGGCAGATGAATTACCAGCACCTTGAGCGCGGCTATGGCTCTGAAGCTTGAGGATATTGGGGAGACTCAGGGTTGCAAAACCCGCCAAGCCAGTTTGCAAAAACGCGCGACGGCCGCCCGAACCAAACTGAATCGGGCCACGGCAGTCGGAGGTAGGGGTTGAGTGGCTCATTTCTTCTCCATTGGCTTGACGCGGATCGTGATCGGTTCGCATACCACAATGTCGGCAATGTCGCGGGGTTGCGCTGCTTCCGTGGCCCTTTTCAATTGATCCTTGGTCGCATTCAAAGCTTCCGTGGCCGCTTTCATTTTTGCATTCACAGCTGCCATGGCCTTGACCATCTGTTCCTTTTTCGCTGGCGGCGCTGCCTGAACATCGCTTGCCACCTTCTTGACTTCGGCCTCCAGCGTTTTGACTTCCACGGAGATCTTCTTCGAAGCCGCTTCGGCTGCAGCAACGGATTCCGGCTGATGGCGGTACTTCACCACCGCACCGCCCAAAAACGAAACCAGATATTCGCCCGGAGCAATCTTCAAAGCGCCAAGGTCAAGAACTGCTTGGGAACCTTCGGCTTTGATCGGCAAATCGAAACCCGGTGATTTCTCAAAAGCCGCCCCAATGGCCCGCATCTGGATCTTGTCGCCCGAAAACTCGCTGGTGCGCTTATATACCAACGGAATGGTCAGCTTTTCACCCACACGGGCTTCCACCACCGGTGTCTTCGCGGCAATGGTTAAAGGGGCGCGGTCAAAACCGCTCACCGATACTGGCACGTCGGCTAGTAACCTCGGGCTGGGGATCTCGCCCCATGAATCGGGAATAGGCCACGCGACCGACGCGAGTCGGCATGGGCGAACCACATCTTTGCCATCTAATTTTGAACGCCCCACGAACGTGGCATTGGCGTAACCGCGCGGCGCGTCTTCTTGTGCTGTGATCAGCATCATACCGCGCGATTGACCCGCCGGAATCTTAAGCCCATGGGCAGTCACACCCTTGGGAAGACCTTCCATCGACAGGTCGATGTCGCCGTCAAAACCATCGCGCCGAAACGCTACCACCTCAAGAGCCATGGTGGCTCCACCACGCAAGGCTATCGGTTTGGACAAGGCATTGCGGTCGCCGTTGCGCAACTCCATGTGCATGGCCCAAGCAACAAGGGCGAAATCTGGTTCAGCCCGGCGAATAATCAACCTGTAACTGTGGTTGGGTTCGCTGCGTGTGCCACCGAACAGATCGGTCATCTGGAGGCGGTGAATCCCATTTTCCTTGATGACCAACTTGCCAAGAATGTCAGATGTTCCAGCGTTGTAGGGTGGACCATCGTAGGCATAACCGTTGCTCGATACTTTCACAGGGCTGGGAATATCCGCCAATTCAAGAACATCGACAAGCTTATCGGCTGCTCCCTTTTCACCCCGAACAACATGCTGCACCAAAAGCGATGGATCGGTAGGCAGGTCGAACCGTTCAGAGACCACCTCAATCCACCACTGGTCACCTTTTTTCGCTTCAAATTCAAAAACATCCACATCGGCTGCCGGAAAAAAACGACCCGAGATATCGCAAGGCAAGGCAATACGCTGGGCATGGGCCCCATCGTTGTTGGGCTCCACTTCCGCCAGTTTTGATTGAGCAGAAAGCCCGATGGGCGGCCACGAATACGAATTCACCGGTTTGGTGGATGCCTGACGGACAATGGGAGTTCCAGCAGGCTGCTCCCACAAGCCAAGCCTGTAATAAAATGCCGGACCACCCTTAAAAGTAAGTTCATGGAGCTTGATCACATACGAGCCATCTTTGGGCACCGCAAAATCAAGCACGCCGCCCCGGCGTTCCACCAGCAAATCACGCCCCGCCGAATCTGCAATAATGACGGTGGCGTTCAGCTTCGAATCGATGCCGCGGGTAGCACAATCCACCACTAACCGCATGCCTTTTTTCGCCTGAAACGTGAAGAAATCAACGGATCTATCGGTAATGGTGCTGTTGCATACCGAATTAAGCGGTAGCTCCTGAGCCGTGGCCAGTGTCTTGTTGGGTTTGGCTGGCACCACCTCGGTCAGCGTTCCCACCGCGAAAATACGCGACGACGATATACCAAGCCGCGTCATCACCCGCGCTTCGTAAAGACCTGCTGGGCAATCTGGGGAAATGGTCACCACGTACCGATAGGTTACAGTTTTCCCGGCGGCGTCTTTCTTGGGTATCGCCTTAATGCGCGGATCGGAAAACAGCAAATCGCCAGCTTCATCCAAATGCTCGCCAGTAATGGCAATCTCAACCTGAGTACCCACCTTGCCGCCCATGGGCATGGTTGTCAGCAGGCGCGGCGCGGGCAACCCGACTGATTGCGCCAATAACATCGAGGCACAACCAAGGGATACGGCACATGCCAGAACAATCGGGTGGAACTGTCGCGACATCATCACGATGGCCTTCCTTTTAGTGGTTGAAAAGAAATTCCTTGGTATTAAGCAACGCCCAGATCAGGTCCTGGAAATTCTCGCGCGCTGCCTTCTGCGCATCCACCTTCTGACCAGCCGCATTAACCCGCGCCTCGGTGAGGTAACCTAAAGCCGATTTCATTTCGTCAGCCCGAGGTTCACGGGAAAATGCCACCAGATAGAGTTCCCTGATCTTTTCTTCGGCTGGTCGCGTCTCTTTCGACAACTTCTCGGCCCTGCCATTCGGATGAGACAGTTTCCCGCGTATGTCAGACGCATTGATCAAATGCAGGCTTTGCGCCAGACTCGACGACTGCACCCGCTCGCATTCACACACGCTTTCGCCTTCAGGCCGACCAAACACACGCAAAAACGGCGATGAACGGTTGTAGCTATTGTCTGGCAACGCCACCGCGCGCGTTCCCGCAGGTAGATTCGCGAAATCAGTCTGGGTGTTGGCCAGTTGATCGATGGAATCGAGCATGACTTCAGCCGCCAAACGGCGCGGGTAATAACGGGAATAGTTTTGGCGGTCTCCGCCATTCTCTTTGTTCGGGACGGAGGTCAACTGGTAGGAACTTGAACGGGCAATGACACGCACCAGCTCTTTGAGGTCAAATCCGCTCGCTATAAAGTGTTTTTCCAGTGCCGATAGCAGTTCCGGGTTCGATGGAGGGTTCGATTCGCGAATATCATCTTCCGGTTCAATCAATCCCCGCTGAAAGAAATGCTTCCAGTAGCGGTTGACCAGAACCTTGGCAAAAAACGGGTTTTTGGGAGACTTCATCCAGTCAGCCAGCTTCAGTCGAGGATCTTCATCAGCCGCAATCGGTTGACCCTGATCGCCAAACGCCGCGGGTTTCAAAGGCAGGCGTGTTTTGATATTGGTGGCCGTCGCCATGCCGCGTTTATGGAAAATCAGGTCTTCGCCGCGCGTGCCGGATGGTTTGCGCCCCACCTGGGCAAAATATGCTGCCAGCGAGTAGTAATCGTCTTGGCTCCAGCGCTCAAACGGATGGTGGTGGCACTGAGCGCACTGCATGCGCACGCCCAGAAACAACTGGGCCACATCTTCTATTTGATCTTTCGGTTCCTTCACCCGCTTGTACCACGCCACGGGCGGGTTGCCGATCACTGTGCCGGTTGCTGCCAACAGTTCTCGCACAAACTGGTCGTACGGTTTATTTGCCAGCAGACTGTCGCGCACCCAGGCATGAAACGCAAAATTAGAAACGATATCGCTGGCATCATCCCGGCGGTTTTTCAGCACGGCGGTCCACTTGCTGGCAAAAAAATCGGCGTAGTCGGGGCTACGCAGGAGTTCCTCGATCCATTGGTCGCGTTTGTCTGGCGCCTTGTTGGCCAAAAACGCTTTCGCCTCGTCACCGGTTGGTAAACGACCGGCGATATCGAGAGTGACCCGTCTCAAAAACGTGGCATCATCACACACAGCAGAAGGGGGAATGCCCAGTTCTTTCAAATTAGCAAACACAGCTTCATCGACAAAATTGTTCGCAGGGGGCAAGGAACCAACGGATGCACCCAGCGGAATGGCGGCATTGAACACCGCCACATAGCCTTGGTAACGAACCATCACGGCGACCTTGCCGGGAATATCCAGTGCCTTGACCAAGCCACTTTCGGAAACATCAGCCATGGCTTTGTCGTTCGATTCAAAAAGCGACTGGCTGGTGACGTCACGCACACTGCCATCCGAATAGCGCGCCATGGCTCGCAGTTGCTGCTGTTGCTGACGCCGCAGCGACCCTTTCAAAGGGTGCAAATCAATCCCCACCAGCTTCGGGCTGGTGGGACCATCCACCGGCACCCCTTGGCGAATCCAGTCGCGCACCACCGCGTAGCCAGGGGAAGACTTGGCAAGCCGGACTCCACCTCGGTGCGGCACCTGACCAGAAGCTTTCAGCAGCAGAAGGCTTTGATCGGGGTTGGTGAACGATAGACGTCGGCCTCGGGCTTCCAGCACAATATGCTCAAAGTCTTCCGCAGGCTCAAAGCCCAGCAACGACAGTTGAAAACCGTTTTGCCCGCCTCCAGCCTTGGCATGGCAGATGCCCATGTTGCAGCCCGACTTGGTAAGAACCGGCATGACATCGTTCACAAAGCTAACGGGTCGGTCGGCAGCCATGGCCTGAGCAGCAGACAGGGCCATCACAAATGCAGCGGCCAACAATTGCCACGAATAGCTGGTGTCGCATCGCATTCGGTTCCGCTCCATGGCAAACGCCTTTGGGAAGGCTCGATCGGGCGGGAGAAGAAACACACAGGCGGGAGAGCTCGATATCACGTCGTATGCTTATTATGATGCACCTTATGCACGGGTGCAACCCGGAATGCGGGAAAAGGATAAGCAAACGACCCCTCGCGGGCATGCCCCAACCATCGGAACCGTAGAGCCCCGCACGGCTGAGTAAGTGGCCACGTTGAACTATCAAACACCACTACGGATCTCATAAAAACTCTGCGCGTTTCCGTCTCTGCCAGCGTGCCAGTCGACACGAAGGATGGCTTAGCTACGGCGCTCCGCCGCCTACGCACGCCCTCCTTCGGTCTCCTTCTGTCCCTACCTCACATGACCAGAAATTATCCCCCAACAGGAACTGCAAGAACCCGGAAGCCGAGGTTGAGGTAGCGGTTGACCGGGCCGACCCCGGGCCGGAGCCACGCCTCGCAGAAGCCCCCGTCGTCGTCCCAACCGCCGCCACAGAACACACGGACCGAGCCTTTTCTGGTAATAGTCCATTCCCATACATTACCATGCATATCATACATTCCCAAAGCGTTGGGGAGGTAGTTTCCTACAACGCTGGTGGTTTCAAGAAATGGGCCTTCTTTGCCAGAACCCGCTGGATAATTACCGTTGAAATTGGCTTGTGTGGAAGACAGATCGTTGCTGCCAACCGCCGTCAAATCGGTCTTACCGCGGGCAAAATAGAAGTGGTATTGGCTTTGGGATTTTGAGATGGGCCCACCCCGAAGAATGTATTCCCATTCATCCGCCGTCGGCAAGCGGTACAAAAAACCAGTTCGGCTGTTGGCCGCATTCACCTTCTGCAAAAAATCCTGAACATGACTCCAATCTACCATTTCTACAGGGTTCTTAGGTTTGCCATTAAAGGCACTCGGATTATTACCCATCACTGCCTGCCACTGCTCCTGCGTGACCGGGTTAATACCGCACCATAGACCTTTTTCAAGTGCGAAAGGTATTTTACCTTCTTTGCCACCGCCGCCGCCCAACCAACTTTCACCTGGCGGCACCCAACCCATGGTGATGCTTTGTGTTTCTGTCAGAGGCAATTCCACCCGATCGCCTATCCCCAGCACCAAATCTGAAAATGGTGCCACCAAGCGGGCTTCGGATGCTGACAGCGTTTGCCATGTGGAAGCATCATGCCTCAACACCTCATCGCGCCTGAAAAAACGGCACAGCAATTGGCTTTCTTCGCCCCCGTAACGCTCCACCCAATCGGCAAAAATCTGACGGTGTAC
>CAMCLK010000012.1 GCA_945875585.1 Candidatus Kuenenia stuttgartensis
ATGCGCAGTGACGAAATCGAACGATCGTGGGCTATCATGGACCCCTTTATCAGGGCTTCTGAAGATACTCAATTACCAATGCCAGAAGGGTATGATGTTGGGTCAGGTGGGCCTATATCTGGAGACGCCTTGCTCAAATCACAAGGTCACGATTGGGTAGGCCTTTACGCGGATCGTACCATTTGAGTCGAGGCCTCCCATGCTTACACTTTTGATCATTGCTTTGGTGTGCTATCAGTCTCCTCCCGCTTCTCTGGAAGGATCATGGCAGGTAACGCGCCTTGTTGAGGCGGGAGAAGAAGCGTCCAAAGCAAGAACGAAGGCGTCGATACTTGAAATTAAAGGCGATAAGTTTGTGTTTCGTGTCGCTGGGGATAGTGTCGAAGAAGGCACATTCAAACAAATCAACCGGGATGGCAGGACCTGCCTTCAAGTTATTTCAGGTAATGACAAACAGTGGGTACTCTACAAATTAGCAAACGATCGTTTGACCTTTTGCACTGGTAATGGCACGAACCCTCCTGAAACACTCGAAAGCAAACGAGGTACGGAAACCACCTTGGCGGAATTATCTCGCATTGGCAAGTAATCACGACTGGGCTTGAGACTTATGTTGGAGATCGGGCACGATTAATACATCGCTGGCCTAAGGATACTCCTCATGGAATGGTTAACGCTTTTCAGGCAGACTTTGCACGAGATGGTCAACGTCGAAAGCCTTCGAGTCTGGATGATTTCAGCTGGCCCGTGGTTTTATGCAACCATGCTCGCCATCATATTTTGCGAAACAGGTTTGATAATTCTGCCATTCTTGCCAGGTGACAGTTTATTGTTTGCACTTGGAGCTTTGGCGGCATTGGCGCCAGAAGTTAGTTTTCATTGGTTGCTGGCGGGTTTGTTTTTAGCAGCAGTCGCAGGGGATGCTGTGAATTATGCTATTGGAGCTTGGGTGGGGCCTCGTGTTTTTAGGATAAAGCGTTCACGATTATTCAATCCGGAACATTTGAAACGCGCATCGGATTTCTACCAATCTCACGGCCCAAAAACGATTGTCCTTGCTCGTTTTCTGCCAATAGTGCGCACATTTGCGCCATTTGTGGCTGGAGCTTGTGGCATGGATTACAGGACCTTCGCTGTTTACAACGTGTTTGGTGCGGCTGTTTGGGTGGGCCTTTGTTCAGGTGCTGGTTTCCTTTTTGGGAACATTCCAGTGGTGAAAAATAATTTTGAAGCTGTTGTTTTGGGAATCATTGCAGTCTCTGCTTTGCCACTTGTCATCGAATGGTTGTGGTCTTGGTGGAGCCGTAGAGGAATGAGTGGAACACATACATCTGCCGAATGTGCAGATGATCAATCTGTTGCCACGCCACCGGCGGCATGAATGAACATGAATGTCTCGTCTCAACAGAAGATGATGAGAACTACCTGGGCTAATTGTTCAGATGCCTAGGTAATTGATGCTGCCCATCAATCGGATAGTTAGCCAAATTGATTTAGCTTGCGTTCCTCAATGCCAAGTTGCGAAGATTATGGTGGTAGCATGTTCCCTGTGCCTTGGTGGCTCAGATCTGTAAGCTAATGTTGGGTCAATCAGTATATCGTCGGAAGAGTTGAATGCGCCATTTACTATCTGCTCTTGTCCAAAACCAACCCGGTGTTTTGGCACATGTCTCAGGAATGTTGGCCAGTCGCGGGTATAATATCGACAGCCTTGCGGTAGGTGAAACCGAGGATCCAAACTTCTCACGCATGACATTTGTAGTGCGAGGCGATGCTGGAACAATCGAGCAGGTAGGCAAGCAACTTCGCAAAATTGTGACGGTGGTTGCTGTTCAAAACATCAGCAGTGAAGATTTCGTGGAACGGGACTTGATGCTTGCTAAGGTAAAGGTTTCCCCATCTCAACGTGTGGAAATCACGTTGCTGGTTGAAATGTTTCGTGGCAGGGTTGTTGATGTCTCTAACACCTCATTGATTGTTGAGATCAGTGGGACTGAAACCAAAATCGAAGCGTTTATTGATTTAATGCGCCCGTACGGGATTCTAGAACTGGCGCGAACAGGCCGGATAGCCCTTGTCCGCGGTAATTCCAGCAAGGAGTCCGCTCCATGAGTCAGAACAAAAACAGTGCATCCACAGTAGGTCGTTCAGCAACTCGCGATTACACCGAGTTGGGTGTGCAATTGGCGGCACTTGTGCCTGGTGACCAGATCATAATACGCAAAACCTTGCGTATTAATAGTTTTCAGTCATGGGACCACACTCTTAATTGCACCTTTTCGCACGTAAACCACTTAAGCACTGGCTTGGCAACTGACCGCGTGCCAGAAGACGACATTGTTTTGGTTTGTGTGCACTTCAGCAAGCAGAATGGTGAACTGGGAAGTATCATCCTTGATGATCATACGAAGGTTGACAAAGTAACAGTTTGATCGTTTTCAGGGCACTGCTTGCTCAATCTGACCTTGTCTGCTGTGGACCAGTGGTCATAATGCCAATTCACGTTTCCCTGGCTTACGCTCGAACGGGAAACGTTTTAGTTCATTTGGTAGACGTAATTCAGGATCGGTGACCAGCCATGGCGGAAACGCTGCTTAAGATTGAACCCAGGTCAACCACGGGTAGTCGCGCTGCGCGCCTTCTCCGGAAGTCGAACCTTGTCCCCGGTGTAATTTATTCCCATGGTGAAACTGCCGAGAATATCGCAGTAGATCCGAAGGAAATCCAAGCAGTTGTTCACGCTGGCAAAAGCGTGATCGACATTGAAACCGGCGGAAAAAAAGAAAAAGCCATTGTACGTGAAGTTCAGTGGTGCCATTTGGGCCGCGAAATTCTTCACGTGGACCTTGGTAGGGTGAAGGCCGACGAGAAGGTTCGCCTCCATGTTCCTGTTCAAACCAAGGGAATGTCGCCTGGTGTGAACAGTGGGGGCGTGCTTGAGCTTCCGTTGCACAGCCTTGACGTTGAATGTTTGGTGACCAATGCGCCAACAGCAATCATTGTGAATATTAGCGAACTCCTGATCGGATCAGCGGTTCACGTCCGGGATTTGATTCTTCCCGAAGGCGTGAAGGTTCTTAACGAAGCTGAACTTGTTGTAGTTCACGTTGTTGAACGTCGCGATGAACCAGCACCATCGGCTGTTTTGGCGGAACCTGAAGTTGTCACCAAGAAGAAGGTAGACGAATCGAAGGAGTAACCTGATTATCAGGGGTGGTTCGATTTCATGCGCCTTGTTGTTGGTTTGGGAAATCCCGGACGGGAATATGATGGGACCCGCCACAACGTAGGATTCGATCTCATTGATCGGATTTCGCGAAGTCTGAATGCCAGCTCTTTTCAGGCTCGAATGGAAGGATTGATCGCTGAATCTGGATCAGGTGAAGGGAAAGTTCTGCTCTTAAAACCGCAGACATTCATGAACCTGAGCGGCCGTTGTGTTTCCAAGGTGCTTCAATTTTACAAAATTGACATTGGAATGATGATGGTCGTGTGTGATGACAAGGATTTGCCTCTAGGAAAACTCAGAATTCGTGCATCAGGCAGTCACGGGGGAAATAACGGACTGCGCAGTATTCAGGACCATATTGGCCCCGACTATTCCCGACTTAAAGTGGGAATAGGTGAGCCAAAAAGAGGTGATGCTGTAGCACACGTTCTAGGCAGGTTTTCTGGATCGGAAAGAACCGAAATGGAGAAAGCCATGGAGCTAGGGACCATGGCTGTTGAAACTTGGCTGGCAGAAGGGTTGACGGTTTGCATGAATCGTTTCAATGCAGGCCCAGACAAGGGATCTCCTGGCCGGAGTTAACGTCAAACGGAAACGAATGGTTTAGTTGAGGAGTGAGGGAGTTATGTCGGAAAAGATTTACGAAGGCATGTTTCTTTTGGATACGGGCAAGATGACCGGTGACATGAATGTCACTGCAGATCAGCTGATTGGCCTGATCCAAAAGCATGGCGGTGAGGTTTATACCCACCGTGTATGGGATGATCGCAAGCTGGCTTATGCTGTTAAAAAGCAAAAAAAAGCAGTGTATTTCATGATGCACTTCAAGCTAAACGGTCCAACAATTGCAACTCTGGGCAAAGATTTGGATTTGGTAGAATATGTGCTCCGTTACATGTTTTTAGCTATCGAGCCAAAGTTGGTGAATAACCTTCTTGAAATCGGTCGCGATCCTCAAGCGGTGGCCTTGCAAACAGTTCAAATTCCACCTGATGAAGATCTTTACGACAGCCCACCCGATCGCAATCGACGCCGGCGTCCAGCGGAATCAAGGGACTGAACACTTGTCCAATCGGGCTAAGGCAGATAGTATCAATTTGGTTTCGTCCCCGTGGTTAGGCTGATCTGCTTGGAGCGTATCCATGGCCAACCTCAATAAGGTCATTTTGATTGGTCGCCTTACACGTGACGTTGAAGTGCGTGCGTTCAGTAATGGCGGCAAAGTTGCTAAGTTCGGTTATGCGGTTAACAACCGTGTTAAGCGAGACAACAATTGGGTAGATGACCCTGTGTACCTGAATGTGGAAGCGTTCAATCGTGGGGAAAGCGGACTCGCAGATAGATGTGAACGTTTTCTACGCAAAGGTTCGCAATGTTACATTGAAGGGCACCTTGTGCTTGATCAATGGACAGCCCAGTCAGGCGAAAAGCGCAGTGCCATCAAGGTGGTAATGGAAAGACTTGAATTGTTGGATGGTCGTCCTGGGGGTGCTGAAGGATCTTCCCCACCGTCGGCGACGTCATCGCGACGCCCTTCTTTTGAAGGTGATCAGGGCGGCGGCTCTTTTCAGGGTGGTGATTACGGTTCCGATCTTGGTGGTGAACCAGACGGTGCCAAATCTGACCTCCCCTTTTAATTTTTTGATAGACGGGTTGCGGAGTGCGGTATCATGAGTAAGCAGTCTCGCGGGCATCTTGTTAAAGGTCGTAATGGCAACATCAAGTTGGTGCTGACCGAAGATGTTCTCCATTTGGGGCAGCAAGGCGAAGTTGTTGAAGTAAGGCCTGGCTACGCTCGGAACTATCTTGTTCCACGTGGTTTGGGAACTATTCCAACCGAACATAACTTGCGACTTCTTGATCGGTACAAGGTACGTGTGCTTCAAGCACGCGAAGCCCGTATCGCTGATATCAAGGCTCTTGCTGATCAGATCTCAAAGTTCTCTGGCATCACGATCGAATCGCGTGCCAATGCTGAAAACCAGCTCTATGGGTCAGTTGGATCTGCTGAAATTGCCGCCGGCTTGAAAGCCAAAGGCTATCCGATCGAGGCAGAAATGGTGGTTCTTGAAGGAGCCATCCGTGAAACTGGTCTCTTCGGTGTTAAATTGAATCTTGGTTTCAGTATCGAAACTGAAGTCAAGGTGGCAGTTGTTTCTCTGGCTGATAAACGCTGACCAATGGGTGACCCATGGCCAAGGATGGCAATGGTGTCGCGAATAGCAACAGGCCCCTGCCCCGCAGTCATGATGCGGAGCAGTCAGTGCTTGGCAGCATGCTTCGCGACAATCAGATTATTTCGGATGTCATAGTCGAACTGCGCGCGGAGCATCTTTTTTCTGATGCCCATCAGAGAATTTATAAGGCTATTCTGAAGCTTTTCGATACGGGGCGCCCGGTAGATCTCGTCACTCTTGCTGAAGAATTAGACTTAGAAAAAAATCTCGATGATATTGGTGGCGCTGCGTATCTCCTGGAAATTTGGGACCGCACTCCAACCGCCGCTAACGCCAAATTCTATGCGAAAATAGTTCGAGACCGTGCCACTATTCGTTCGGTAATTCACACATCCACAGAAGTTCTTGAAAGTGCCTACGGTGATTCGCAAGCCGCTGATGAGTTGATGCACGATGCGGTAGGTAAATTTCTCGCACTTGCAGACTTGGGCGTTCGTGGTGGTGTCGTCCCCTTGCAGGAAGCACTTCACGAAGCATATGACCGGATCGATGCCAGGAGTGCTGGCGACCTCTCGAGCATGAGCGGGTTGAGTACTGGTTATCCGGACTTAGATGAGATCACAGCCGGATTTCAAGCTTCCGAAATGATTATCATCGCGGCGCGCCCGTCCGTGGGCAAAACAGCATTCGCATTGAATATCATCAGGAATATCATCACGCGCGAAAAAGCCCCGGTTTTGTTTTGCAGTCTTGAGCAGTCGAAAATTGAAATTGCCGAGCGATTGATGTGCAGTCATGGACGAGTGGACAGTCAAAAGCTACGTAAAGGTGCTCTTAATTCTGAAGAAATGGACAGATTGGTTCAGGCCGGTGGTGATCTGGTAACCGGGAATTTGTTCATTGATGATTCCCCGGCACAAAGCATGTTGCGAATTGCGTCCACAGCGCGCCGACTTTATCAGCGTTCGGGTTTGCGTCTTGTGGTGATTGATTACCTGCAACTTATTGATCCTGAGAGCCGTCGTGATCCCCGTCAGGAACAGGTGGCGCAAATCAGTAGACGACTCAAAGGCTTGGCTCGAGAATTGAAAATTCCAGTCATTGCCTTGGCTCAGGTAAATCGTGCCAGTGAAGATCGGCAGGATCATCGTCCTCGACTATCAGATCTTCGGGAATCTGGCAGCATTGAACAAGACGCGGATACCGTAATGCTGCTTCACCGGCCTGAAAGGTTTGAACCAGGCATGAATGAAGGATACATGGAAGTTATTATTGGCAAACAGCGTAATGGTCCAACCGGTCAAATTGCATTAAGTTATGTCAAGCAATTCATGAGATTTGAATCGACTACCATCGGTACACCATTTGATATTTAAGGGGAAATCCGATGCATGATCAGGTGGTTCCCAATACTGATAAGTATCGAGTTGGTATTGGCCACGACACTCATCGGCTGGTATCTGGCCGCGATCTCATATTGGGTGGTGTGAGAATCGACCATGAAGTAGGTCTTGCTGGTCATAGCGATGCCGATATCGTTTTGCATGCGTTGACGGATGCAATACTGGGAGCGGCATCGCTTGGGGACATTGGTGATCATTTTCCAGACACGGATCCCGCCCATGCTGGCAGGGATAGTCGGGAATTCCTCCAAGAAGCGGTCAGGTTAGTATCAGCGCATTCATTTTCTGTTGTGAACGCGGATCTGATTATTCATGCCCAGCAACCTCGATTGAGTTCATATAAAACCGCCATTCGTGAAGTGATTGCTTCATTGTTGAATGTGGGAATTGATAGGGTTAATGTTAAAGCCAAAACAGGCGAGCATGTCGGTCCAATTGGAAGGTGCGAGGCTATGTCGTGCCACGCGGTAGTGCTTCTGAGGTACAATTGTTCTGAGGACGAGATATGACTATCCGTGTATACAGCACATTGACACGTCGCAAGGAAGACCTCGTTCCTGTTGTGGCTGGCAAAATAAGCATGTATGTGTGCGGTCCAACAGTATACAAGCCAAGCCATGTGGGCCACATGGTTGGCCCGGTAATTTTTGACACAATCAAGAGGTTTCTTGTTCGATCTGGTTATGATGTCAAGTTTGTCATCAACATCACTGATATCGATGACAAATTAATCGTTGAATCCGCGCGCCGTGGCACATCTGTCCCTGCGTTGGCTGCCGAGGTGACGGCGGATTACATGACATGTCTTGATTGCCTTGATGTGAATAGCGTTGACTCGTTTCCCCGCGCGACTGATCATATTCCAGAAATCCTCGCCATGATTTCCGGTCTGATTGACAAGGGGCATGCCTACGCTTCTGATGGTGATGTTTATTTTGATGTTGGTAGCGATCCTGACTATGGCAAGTTATGTAATCGTGATCCCGATCAGTTGGAAGCTGGCGCCAGAATTGAAATATCGAGTCGCAAGCGGAATCCGGGCGATTTCGCCTTGTGGAAAGGCGCGAAGCCAAGTGAGCCATTTTGGCCATCCCCTTGGGGCAACGGTCGTCCTGGCTGGCATATTGAATGTTCTGCCATGAGCATGAAGCTTCTTGGCGAATCTATTGATATTCATGGTGGTGGCTTGGATTTGCAGTTTCCTCACCATGAAAATGAACTTGCCCAGTCTGAATCATTTACTGGAAAACCTTTTGCCAAACTTTGGTTGCATAATGGTTTGATGAAAACCGGTGACCGGAAAATGTCCAAGAGTGAAGGTAATGAAATTGTTGTCGGGTTGCTTTTGAAAAAACACCGAGCTGAAACACTTCGTTGCCTTCTGCTTTCTTCGCATTATCGTAGTCCGATTGAGTATAGTGAAGATCGCTTACTGGAAGTTCAGCGCGGATTGGATGGATTTCATCGATTCTTCCAGCGCTTTGAACGAATTGTTGGCGAATCATTTTATGGTTTACCAACTGGTCAATTTGAACTGGCTGATTCACATTTTGCCGCTTATGGCACTCGTTTTGTTGAACACATGGCGGATGATTTCAACACCGGGGCAGCTTTGGGTGTTTTGCACGATCTACTAGGGGCGCTCAACAGATTTGTCGAAGTTTCACGCTTGGATCACCCTGCTCCTTCCGCGGTCGCAGTTTCTGATTTCAAGCGAAACACCCTTGTTTTGCGCGATCTTTCCAACATTCTTGGCCTTTTTCAAAGACCTATTTCTGTTGATACTGTTTCTCAAGATGATTTAGCCGGGCCTTTGGTTGAATTCCTGATTGAACTCCGTAACGATGCTCGGAAGAATAAGGACTTTGCTATGGCTGACCGTATCCGCAAGAAACTTGCGGATTTGAATGTCACTATCGAGGATCGTCCCGGAAGTAGTGGTTGGCGCCGTGGTTGATGCTGAATTGCGGTTAATCGGGATTGATCCAGGTCTCAGGATTACTGGTTATGCTGTTTTGGTTTCAAGGGGGCGACAAGCCAGGGTTCTTGAGGCGGGAGTAATCAAAACCACAGCGAAATTATCGATGGGTGATCGCCTTGTTGAATTACGAGATGGAATTGAGGAGGTTTTATCTCAATATCAACCCACCAGTATGGCTGTTGAACAGTTGTTTTCGCATTACAAGCACCCCCGAACGGCAATCGCCATGGGGCATGCCCGTGGAGTTCTTCTGGAAGCTGCAGCGCGGCGTGGAATCACTATTGAGTCAATTACTCCCAAACAAGCAAAGAAAACAATAACCGGATCCGGTGCGGCTGATAAGATTCAAATGCAGCGTGCCATAGTCTTTGAACTGGCACTTGATCGGATTCCTGAACCTGCTGACGTTGCTGATGCCATGGCCATTGCACTTTGTCTGCATCATCGGCGATGGACGACTCCTGAGGAAGTTCAATGATTACCCGGATGATTGGTATTGTCAATCGTGTGCTTGATGAAGAAATAAGGCTGCAAGTTGGTCCCTTTGAATATCAGGTTCTTATTCCCGAGGTGACCCGGAGATCTCTTCAGGAAAAGGTTGGTTTGGAAGTAGTTTTACATATTGTGGAATATTTGGAGGGGAACCAATCAGGCAGCAGGATGGTTCCCAGACGTATTGGTTTTCTAACGGAAGACGACCTCGAATTTTTTGAGCTATTTTGTACGGTTGACAAGATCGGTCCCAAAAAAGCCCTTAAAGCAATGGCTTGTCCCGTTCGGGATATTGCTAGGGCTATTGGTTCGCGTGATGCCGCCTGGTTGACAACGCTCAATGGAGTTGGAAAGGCCGGCGCTGATACCATAATCGCCCAATTGCACCGAAAAGTGGCCCGATTTTCTGTTGTTGGAAATCTGCAATCTGGAGCAGGTTCTGGCGCTTCCGTTTCTGGCGCTCTATTTGAAGAAGCCTACCTCGGTATGATTGCTTTGGGACTGTCTGGAATCGAGGCAAGAGCGCGACTCGATGCTGTCACTGCGCAAGGAACCCAGTTTTCTGATGTGGCGTCCCTCATTCAGGCTGCTTTTCAGCGTAATTGATCGTTTGGGAGATTTAAATGGCACGGGAAGCTGTGGTTGGTGGAGGAGAAATTGAGAATGAACTTCGCCACGATGCGGCTCTTCGCCCGCGTCGATTTTCAGATGTAATCGGCCAAAAACATGTCATTCAACGATTGACGATTGCGGTGAACGCGTGCCGCAAACTAGGTGAATCGATGCCTCATATTCTGTTCGATGGGCCACCCGGGTTGGGGAAGACAACGTTTGCTAATGTCCTTCCAGGCGAAATGGGCGGTGCGCTTCAAATCACTTCAGGCCCCGCGTTGACTCGTCCTGCTGATTTATTACCTTTTCTGACCAATGCTGAAGAAGGTGGTTTTCTGTTTATTGATGAGATCCACAGACTTCCTAGGATCGTTGAAGAATTCCTGTATCCCGCCATGGAAGATTTCAGGGTAGATATCGTTTTGGGCGAGGGCCTTGGTGCCCGGACTGTTTCGATGCGATTGAAACGATTCACTTTGATTGGCGCAACTACCAGAAGTGGAATGCTAAGCAGTCCCATGCGTGACCGATTCAAAATGCATGAGCATTTGGATTACTACGATGAGAATGATTTGGCAACAATCTTGCGTGCCAATGCAATTAAATTGAAAACTCCATTGGAAGATTCTGCTGCACTTGAACTGGCAAGAAGAAGCCGGGGTACTCCGCGTATTGCAATTTCTCGGCTTTTTTGGGCAAGGCAGTTTTCAGCTAGTGAACGCGACGGCACAATTACTCTTGCCGTTGCTCGTGAAGCTTTGCATCTCGCGGAGGTTGACCATGCTGGTTTGGATAAACAGGATCGTCGGTATTTAGAGACTTTGACAGGTGTTTTTCAGGGTGGGCCGGCGGGCGTTGAAGCTATTGCTGCAACCATGAATTTGCCTTCCGATACGCTTTCTGATGAGGTTGAACCATATTTGTTGCGTGAGCAGTTTGTTCTGCGAACGGCTCGTGGGCGTATGGCAACTTCAAAAGCCTGGTCGCATATCGGGCGTATTCCTCCAGTTACGGAAAACCCAAATATTGGTCCCGATCTTTTCAGCAGTGCTGGAATTTGATTTTTATCCACCAATTGAATGCATGGTTCGAGTCGGTTTTACAAAAGAATTTGATGTGATTCCATGGCCGGGGCCCTTGTTCCAAACAGTTTGACGAATTGCCTGAATAAGACTTATTTGGTCTAAATTGGGGCGTAGAAATCCTTTTAAATCTGTTTCGTCAGTGGAAAACAAGCATGCTCGCAGATACCCGTCTGCTGTCAGGCGAAGGCGATTACATTGGCTGCAGAAGGGTTTTGTCACGGAGGCAATAATTCCAATCCGGCCACCATTTTTCACCTTCCAGGTTTCAGCAGGCGAAGCCTCGTCTGTGCGAGGTTCTGGTTCTAAAGGCCCTAATTTTGCTTCTAGGATGGAATGGATCTGGTCGGCACTTACCATGGCGGATTTATCCCAATCTTGTGCTCCAATAGGCATTGATTCGATATAGCGCATTTCCAGCCCGCGTTCGATTGCATAAGTTGCAAGCGGGACTACTTGGTCGTCATTAATATTCTTTAGAATTACCGCGTTCAGTTTGATTGAACCAAATTTTGCATTGATGGCTGAATCTATGCCAGCCAAGACGTATTGTAATCCATTGCGACGCGATAGGGTTTTGAACTGCGTGGGGTCTAGTGTGTCCAGACTAATATTGAGGCGGTCTAGCCCCGCTGTTCGCAGGTCGCTTGCAAGATCGGATAGAAGTAAACCGTTGGTTGTTAACGCCAAATCGGTTAATCCTTTTAGGCTGGATAGATCACGGGTCAGTTCAACTATATCTTTTCGAAGAAGCGGTTCCCCACCCGTTAAGCGTATTTTAGTTATTCCTGATTCGACAAGAATTCTTGCAAGGACTCCAAGTTCTTGTGATGTCAATATTTGTGATTGATTAACAAAAGTCGCATTTTCATCCATGCAGTATTGGCACCGCAGGTTACATTTGTCCGTCAAGCTTATTCTGCAACTGGTATGAATTCGACCGTAGCTATCGATCAGATCGGTACCCATTGGCGCAGTGTGTAGGCTAGTAAGTGAAGGTAGCGGAATCATCGATTGGTCCCCAATTCATTTGTTTTAGGGTGTACCCAATTTGCAATGCCATCACTGTCTGTATTCTCTTTCCAGATGGGCACTATTCGCTTGATTTCATCCATCAGCCAAGAACATGCTGCAAATGCTTCCGCACGATGTGGTGCTGCCGTAATCACAGCTACGGCAATATCACCTGGCAGGCATTTTCCTAATCTGTGCACGATGCTCACTGATCCTAATGACCATCGATTGATGGCATCATTAGAAATGAATTCCATTTTTGCTTTAGCCATTGGTTCATATGCTTCGTAAGTAAGTGCGATTGTGCGGTGCGTTCCTGTTATTTCCCTTACTGTTCCTGTAAAGGTCACCAATGCGCCGCAATCCAATCGTTTTGCGTCTTCAATCAGCGCTCCGATTTCAATTGAGCAGTGAGTTAGGTCAATCATTATTCTTGGATTGGCGGCCATGATTTATTTATCCGCCACTGACGGGGGGGAGTAACGCGATTTCATCTGAGGCGTTGATTTTATCTTCTGACTTGATGATTTCACCATTCCGTGACACTGAGCATCGTTGTGCCAATCCATTTAATTCTGGTCGCAATTGGATAACCACTTGAACCAATTCTGCAGCGGTCACCGGTTGTGAAAGGGTCAGGATTAGACGGTCCGAACCGGCTTTTTTACGTAGTTCTGCAAATAGTAAAACAACAAGTGTCATTTGTGTTGTTTCCTGATTTTAGGCATGCCATCCAAGGACACAAGGCCCAGACTCCACGCAAGAAGTTGTACCGGGTGGCGCACTGGTCTGGAGGTAACGTGTTCCATTTGCAATCGGCACGAACTACATTCCGTACTTCCGTGTGTTGAGGAACTATTTTTCCAGAGCGATAGCATTGGCTCCCCAGCAGCCAAAGATGCCTCGTAATTCGTTGCAAGCATGCCCCATGGACCAGCCATGCCTGAACATGATACATCAAGTGTTTCAACGTTAAATCCGCCACCTTTCACCAGAAGTTCCGGCCCTGCCGGCGATTTCCCCAAGGCCTTGATGTGGCAGGGGACATGGTGGGATACTGATATCGGATTATCAGTTGATTGTGTGCTCCAGTTGACAATCATTCCTAATTCTGAAAGATAATGAGTGGCTTCAATGGTTTGAGATGCAATGATCCTTGAATCTTCGCCTGGCATAAGTTTTGGTAATTCTTTTTGAAGAAATAGTGCTGCTGTTGGTTCGGTACACACGATGGGATACCCTTCCCGTGCCAATTCGGAAAACACATGCACGTGGCGTTTACATGCTTCAATGGCTCCTTCGAAATCGCCCTGCACCAACGCATGCATGCCACTTCCTACCTGTTCAGGTGGAACGTGGATGTCAATACCCAAATGTTGGAGTAGACGAACGAAAGCCTCGCCAATGCTTGGGTCGTGTAGGTTGGCAAAAACATCAACAAAGTACGCGACTTTTTGTTTTGCAGATTTGATAGGTCGCGTCCATCCATTCCGGTTCGCAATTGCCAGAAAGGTGATCCCTGCAAATCGTGGTGGTTTGCGTTTCCGGGAAAGCCCAAATGTTTTTTCCAGAATCCACCTGAACGGTTTGCTGCGCATCAATGGATTGATCAGTGGGGCAAATCGATTGGCCAGTGCCGATAGATGTTCAATTTGTCCAATGAGCCAAGTGGACCTATCCAATCCATGGCGGCGCACATGCTCCTTACGAATGGCAAGCATCCAACTAGGTACATCGAGTGAAGCAGGACATTCAGATTCGCACATGCGACATTGAATGCATAGTTCGCTTATTTTCAAACTTTGGTCTGAACCAGGATCTGCTTTTGGATCTGTTGCAAGCCAATGAGCCAGCGCTGCTTTAGCGCGTGGCGTTGATTCTTCGGTGCCCATTACCCTGTTCATGGGGCAAAAACGACGTGTTCCAGTAACGGATCTACAATCACCACATCCCGTACATTTGGATGCTCCAGAAAGTTCATGAATGTTGGTTATGGATTGCTTGATTGGTGGTGAATATTCCGGCTCTTCGGGAGCATTGAGTGATGCTACGTTTTGATTCAGCAAGATAGGGAGTTCATTGTGGAATTGTTGCAGTTGTGGCGGGAGTAGTGACTTCCATGATTCCCGGGCTGGTCCAAGTCCATGATCGAGCCCGAAGCCACCTCCCATTCCTCGACATATGGCGGCGATTTCACGACCGGTTTCTGTAAGTACGGATATTGATTCATCACTGTCATCGCCTAATGATAGTGGCCAAAGGCGTAACCTTCCCCTGTTCAGGTGGACTTCCCAACCTGCGGTTATTTTTCTTTTTTTGAGAAGTTCGCCAATCGCTTCGATATTTTTTGACGTTAGTCCATAAGGAATTAAGAAATCTGTCCACCCGGCACGCCATGTTAAGGCTGATCCAGATCCCATGATTCCTTTACGGATATCGGTGATAGCTACATTTGGTGATGGCAACATGATCGAATCTGGAGCAAATATAATTTGTCGTGTCATCGATGAATTGGAGGCTTGATTGGTGATCCAGTCTGCATGCACTGGATCTGAGCATTCAAAAAATACAAGGAGGGACCATTGCCCTTGATGGTCGCACCATGTTAACCAAGGTTTATTACTTTGGGCACGCGCCAAGCGGATTGTGCGTCTATCGAGCAAGATAGAGTGTGTAGGTTTGAGGCCATTCAGCTTTTCAGCCTGTTCTTCTAAGTCCGCAAGTGATGTGCTCGATAGGAGCAGGGTTCGTATGTGTTCATGTCGCGGACGCGTTCGAACTATAAATTCGCTGCAAGCCCCACATTTTCCAAGAGTTCCAGCCAACCATGACCAGGGTCTTCCGTTTGTTGGAAATACCGAGGGCGATGGGCCAGGCATTTTGGAATTAGTAAATCGAATTGGTGAAAAAATAGGTTCAATGGTGTTTAGCAGAGTATCAGGCCATGGATTCTGATTGTCATTTGTTGCGGGGGCAAGTTTTACCACTTGGCCAGAAGGCAGTATCCATGTCATTGAAGAAATCAGGTCGATAAAATTAGTTCCACTACTTGGTTCAACCGCTGGTTGTGAATTGAATAGACCACCTGCGGAACGGTTTTGAACGTGCAGATCCAGCCCCAGTGTGCGTCCGCGGGGATTGAGTTCGTTTTCTATTTGGGAGATTGTTGTCGCTGCTCCAACACGAATTGTTGAGGCGTCTTCTGCTAAGTGAGTGTATCGGAAGTGCCGTTCTAGATTGACAACCAGTCCTTTTGTCAGTGCTGCTCCTGACTGCCCCGTGCCTCCTCCACGAACCGCCAGCGCGATCCCCCTGGTTGAGCACCATGCCATAACCATGGCTAGTTCGCCTTCGCTACCCGGGCATGCTATAGCTGAAGGGCGTTGCGTCATGCATGACCCGTCTCGTTCCATAAGAACAAGGTCATGAATATCTGAAAAACAGGGGATTCTGGTATCCCCTGTCAGTTCTTCGGCAATGTCCTTGATAGGCTGGACCAATCGATTGCCGCCAGTTGGTATTGGTTCAAAGCGTCCTTGAACCATAGATGAGGGATAGTAATTCCTGACGGGAAGCGCTGTTTTCGCGGTATGTTCCGCGCATGGCACTGGTTGTGCAAAGGCTCCCCTGTTTACGGATTCCTCGAATTGTCATGCATGAGTGCGTTGCTTCAATCACAACACCGGCGCCACGGGCGTCTAGTTCGGACATGATAAGGTCGGCTAGCTCTTCTGTCATCCGTTCCTGAACTTGGGGCCGTCTGGCAATACAATCAACTGCACGAGCGATTTTGCTCAGTCCAACGATTCTACCATTTGGGAGATAACCTACGTGGGCTTTCCCTGTGAATGGGAGGAGGTGGTGCTCGCAGCAGCTAGAAAAGGTTATGTCGCGAACCAATACCATTTCATCATATTTCTCTGCAAATGTTTTTTGCATATGCTTGCGTGGGTCTTCTCTCAATCCAGCAAAGATCTCCTCATACATTCGCGCCACGCGCGATGGCGTTTCGAGGAGGCCTTCACGGTCTGGATTTTCACCGACAGCACAAAGGATTTCACGGACTGCCGCTTCGATTCGAGCGTGGTCAACCTGAATCTTCGACGCTGAGTTGGATTTGGATCCCATAGCTAGTGACAATCCATCTAGAGCAGGAGGGGCGTACGGTCCATGGGAACTCCTGTTATTGTAACCCATGGATCGAAATAGTCACGACACTATCAACCATTAGGTTGTTTCGGTCTGACGATTCCACAGATACTGGCGCACGGAGTGATTTATCGGCATGGCAGACGTTACCGTGTTGATGATTTTAAGGGGTGTAAACGCGGCCCGGCTTTCTTGGCACGGTAGTCCGTGGGTGGTTGCGCCATCGCTTGACCGATTTGCAGCCCAGGCGACTGTTTTGGACCGTCATTATTCGCCAGTAATTGACAAAGATTCCGCTGTGTCGATCCTTTTGCCCACCAGCCTAATTCAATCTTTACATGACCGTGGCCACTCTCTTTTTTGGATCGCTAGCCACAATCAAATAGTTCCGGAACTATTCAAAAAAATTTCCATGGATTCAGTAGATGAAAAAGTGTGGTCGCAGGCATTTGCTGCAGTGCAATTAAGGTCGCGCGGGAAAAATGCCCTTATTGTGGTGGACTTGCCATTTGCCGAACCGCCATGGACGTTGAGAGTTAGGGAAAAGGATCTTTATTTTCCAGCCGCAACGCCTGAACCCACTGCCAGTGAGCCTGAGTCTGAAGGATGGGATGAATTCGAAGAACCATTGGAAAAGGTGGATGAGGGTACTTTTTCGGGTTCAACGGACGACTTTGTCGATGCCCTACCTTGGGAAGCAGAAATTCCAGAATCTGTTGGGTCTGAAGATGATCTAACCCACCTTCGACTTATCGAAACACAGGCCGCTGCGATAGGCCATGTTGATGCCGTAGCAGGTGCCATTTTTGAACAAATTTCAGCGAACGTTGCTGTCATGGTTGTTGGTGACCGCGGTCTTGAACTTGGAGACCATGGCGCCACCGGCTATTTTAATCCGCACCCTTGGATTTCGAGAGTAAACGTCCCTTGTATTTGGTATAATCCGGCTGGCGATGGTGTTGCGCGTCGTGTATTGACCCCTTCCTCACACCATGACGTGGCAGTCACACTCGCCAAAAGGTGTTTGGTGGAGCTCCCTGATTTTGACTTTGCGATGGACCTGACCGACCTATCGTTAGAAGACGCATCAGGAAATATCAACCGATCGATCGTGTCTATTGGAGACGACGGATTTCGCGCTATTCGCACCTCGGAATGGAGCCTAATGGTGGCGGATTGTGGTAAAACTTCGCTTTATAGCCTTCCAGATGACCCGTGGGAAGTTTTAGACCTAGCATCACAACGGGAGGATGAGGTGGCTGAACTGTTGCTCAAGCTTGAAAAGAATCAGTCAAGCCATTCGTGAAATTCAACCGGGAGGCCACCCTAGTGCTCGGCCACCAAGCAGATGCATGTGCAGGTGCGGAACCGTTTGTCCCCCATCGGTATCGCAATTAATAACAATTCGGTAGCCTTGGTCTAAACCCAGATCTCGGGCCAATTGGCCTGCGACAAGGTTCATGTGGCCGATCAGGCTGGTATCTTCCTGACGCAGTTCTGCGTGGGTTCGGATTACCTTGCGGGGGATGATCAAAATATGGACAGGCGCTTGAGGGTGAATATCGTGGAAGGCAAGACAGAGATCATCTTGGAAAGCAATGCGGGCAGGTATCGTGCCATCGAGAATTTTCAAAAACACGTTGTCAGCAAGCATAGTGCCACTCCAAAGGATAACTTCTTCTTATCAGTCAGCATGGGTGAAGTCACCGAATTGGAGCAAATATGCGTTGGCGGGTAGGAATCGACGAAGCGGGGTATGGCCCTACATTGGGTCCACTGGTCATGGCGCTGACTGCTACTGGCTGGCCAGATGGGACTGATTTGCTGGAAGATGGGTGGTCAAGCCTTTCCCAGATCATTCAACCCGTAGCGGTCGGACGTTCCCGAACCAAGGATTCACGCCTCATTGTTGGAGACTCGAAAAAAATCAAAGTTTTAAGCGGTGGTCATCAACGATTGGGAGCACCATGGCGAACGCTGTTTCATACAGACCTGCCTGCTGAATTGTCAGCAGATGACTTTATTTCAAAGGTGGATTGCTTAGGGCGCGATGAACTGCTTGCTGAACCGTGGTGGCGCTGTGGCCATCCTGTTGTCTTGGTTGCCAATTGTGGGGCTAGCCAGCTAGGCAATAATTCGCAAATGAAACCACTCTTTCGAGCCATAATCCTTGTTGTTGCAGTGGAGCATTTTAATGCGATCTGCCGTCAATCAGGTTCGAAAGGAGCTGTGACAGGAAATGGGTGGATTTCCTTGTTGTCTCGTTTTTTGGGCACGGTGGCTGATGGCGATGTTGTGGAAGTGCTTGCTGATAAACAGGGGGGGCGGGATCGTTATGGATCCATGCTTCTGGAGGCCACATCAGGTGCAGGTTGGGTTATTCCAGAGCGAGAAGGTGCAGCCGAAAGTATTTATCGCTGTACTGGTCTTCCTTACGATTTGCGTTTGAAGGTAACGCCACGGGCAGAGGCATCTTGTCCAAATGTTGCCTTGGCATCTATGATTGCGAAGCATATGCGAGATACGACTATGGAAGTATTTCATTCTTTTTGGGCAGCATTAGTGCCCGGCTTGCAACCCACGGCAGGCTATCCAGGTGACGCGATTAGGTATATTGAAGCTATCCAGCCAGTCGCTGAACGTTTGGGGATCGCCATGAACCGTCTGCGGAGGGAGCGTTAATGGGTTCTCGCACTTGGATCCAACCTAGATAAGTAGCGCCCTGCTGTGCCAAAGCGTGCTGCCACCGTTCTACCTGTGCGTCTTCTCCTTCAGTAGCGGCAATGAAGACCCCGTCAGCGAATCCTAGCAATGTTGCAACTTCTGTCGACGGACCATTTTGTCGGGCGCCGGCAAGAATCAATTCGTGATCACGGCGAACCCTACGAAGTAAGCCAAGATAAGTTCGCGCCTGAAGTGACATGGTCTGGGTGCTTGCAGCATGACCACGTGGGAGCATGTTTACGTATTTGCTACCACCTTCATGAACAATATCAGGCAATTCTGCATGACCAGCTAGGTAGTCTGTTACTCCAGGTCCGATTGGCAAACCTGCAGGCATCGGCAGAGCACCTGGGATTATCAGGGTGCCACACCCTTCTTTGCTGGAACTTCTTGCAGTATGCAGCAGCAGTCGACCTAGTACAGAGTCCTGAACAGTGTTGGTGGCCAAAATTACCACACACGCAGAACCATGTAATCGGCGGGAAACCATTTCAAGAACCGCGGGTACAACGGTTGCTTCAGGAGAATCATCCAATTCACTGGGCCAATTCCAAGATGGTTTTGTTTTGATTGGTTGTAATGGAGGTTTATCGAGTGGGGAAGCTTTTTTTGATTGTCGACGAAGTTCGGCCACATCCGGAGACGAATCGATGGCAATTCCGCCACCAACTTCGATGAATGGAAGGAATTCCGTTGGGGCTGCATCGGGTGGGGGGCTTGTGTGCCCAGAAGGAAGTTTATCTGTGGGCAATACAGGAGCGCGTCCGACTGGTTCGGGGGAGGATTGCAGTCGTTGCCAAAGTCGCGCCATGATATTGCAGTGCTGGACTGCTCCTGCTTGGTTCCTCAGGCAGATCGGCTATGCGCCATGGGAACGGTTTCCTGAGTTTCTGTTGCCAAATTCTCGGCGTTGTTCGTGTTTAGGGTGAGCATTTCCCGAGCTGAAAGGAATGTTTCGAGGTCCAAACTGTCCATTCCTGAGGATCTTGCCATTCGCCAAGACGCCCGCAATCCCTGCATCAGCCGACCGGGGTTGCCTTCACCCCATTCAATAAGTGCTTCTAGTGTTTCAATATCCAGAAGCCGGTCTGGATTGCCACCGGCTCTGCGAATCTGATGTCTGATGAAATCAGCAGATTCGGTGGGATCCATCGATGCCAAGGTGTAAATTCCACCGATTCTATGTTTGAACCAAGCTGGATTCTGATCCATGAGGTGTTTTGTCAGAGCTTGGGTACCTAAAAGTACCAGACAAACCGCAGGACCCCGTGCGCCTATTAAGCTGCACAAACCTTCTAAATCGGCTAGTGACTTATCACTAAGGGTTTGGCCGCCGTCGACAATGATCAGGCAGTGCCGCCTTTTGTCGTATCCCATCAGCACGTGTTGTTCCAAGCATGCCCGAACATTTAAGGTGCTTGGAGATATTTCGATATCCAACTCTACAGCTAAATCGCGTAGGAATGTATTTGCATCTTCATACCGTGTTTGAGGCATGAAAACCGCATCAAATTGTTCGCCTACCAGTTCAAGTAACTTGGTGGCGAGGAAAGATTTTCCTGCTCCATTATCCCCAATAACAAGTTGGCATGGTTCGAGGTCTTCCAGACCAGCTTTGAGCATACCCAGTACATGCTCATGCGCCTGCGACGGATAATACGCCGATGGGTTGATGCTTACACCAAAGTGAAGGCCGGTAGCGGCCATTTCTGTTTCCTTGACAATGTTGATGGTTCCATTGTCAATGTCGGCAGAAAATCATTCAACCTTGATGTTTGAGCCTGAATGTTCAGCTTTGGTTGTTGCAATCAAACGAAAAACTGATCGACCTTGCGCATGTGCCTTGCGTTCAAAGTTCGTCACAACGGCTTCTGGCGGCGGCATATCCCGGCAATGCCAAGCCTGTTGGAGTGAAAGGGACGAACAGTTTTCAAGCAATTTCAGGGTGTTCAGAAAGTAATCTTCAACATCTGTGGCCATATGGAACGGGTGACCGGTTTTAAGGGCTTTGGATACAGCCAATAGGAAAGCTGGCGTCATGATCCGTCGTTTATGATGCCTCGTTTTCCACCAAGGATCGGGAAAGTACAGGTGAATTGCTGAAACCGATTGGGCTGGTATGTTCAGGGCCAATAGCCGTGAGCCATCGGCTGCAAATACCCGAGCATTGGTCAGTCCGCGTCGCGCTAGACGCGATGCTGCAAGAAATGCATATTTTCGTTCGTGTTCAACACCCAAAAAATTGACGTCGGAATGTTTTTCTGCACTTGCAACTAAAAACGCTCCTTTGCCAAAGCCTATTTCCAGTTCCACTGGACCTGGCTTTGGGAAAAATTGAGCCCAGTCTACCAATCCACCGGGTGGAGGTGGATCTGGTACCCAACTTGAGGCTTGTTCTGGTGTCAGTCGCTGTGGTTTTCGCAAGGATTCAAGCCTCCGCAGACACCAATGGTGTCGGCGAGGTTTCTGTTCGGAACAATGCTATGCCTGTAATGTTTGCGTTGAATACAAATGTTGTTTCGACAAACGCCTGCACGTTAAAAATAACAGATCGTCGAGTCACTTTTAAGGCTTTGCCAACAAGATAAAGGCGTTGACCAACCTTTACTGGCTGGCGAAAACGCACTTCTTCCATTCCGGCAAAACCAACGAAATCACCAGCAATCTGCTTGGTTGCGTAGCTGTAATATGATGAGAGTTGTGCGGCGGCCTCGCACATTAAAACACCGGGCATCAGTGGATATCCCGGCATATGGCCGCGCACCCAAAACTCATCGGGCCTTACATCTTTATACCCGACAATCAATTGCAACGTTGGATCCAACAGGACGATTCCATCCAGTTGCTCCATTTCATAGCGCTGAGAGTTACCCTGACGTATTCCCTCCTTGTCCACAAGGAGTGGCATGGCGGGCAGTGTTGCAGGATCCAGATGCAGCGGCGGGGGCATAGCGAGCCTCTCCGATGAGCGACAAGTGACTATCATACCAATTCATTGCGATTTGGTGAGGGGAGTTGTAACCAGTGGCAGATTCCACGACCCAGGTTTATGTTGTCGGTGCCGGTGGTATCGGTTGTATCGCCTCTTGGGTTCTGTCTGCCTCCGGTTACCGTGTTTGTGTTGTGGAAGCAGATTCATGCCGACGTGAGTGGATCAGCCAGCATGGGATTCAGTTAAGTGGTTGGGGAACCGTTCGCCCGCTAATGATTGACCCAGCGAATTTCCAGCATCTGGATGTCAATCGGGTTATTGTGTGCGTCAAGAGCTTTGACAATCCGACTGTTATTCCAATGGTTAAGCACTGTAAGTCTGTTTTGATGATTCAAAACGGTATCGATCCCAGATTAAATGAAATTGCTCACCGAACAGACGGAATCGCTTCATTTATAGGTGAAGCCGAAAAGGGGACCGGTCGGGTTAGACTTTCTCGTTTAGGAGCATTGTATTTGGGCTGTGCGTTCAAAAATTCCACCAACGATGCATCGGCATTGTGGCTTCGAGATTTGTGTCCTGCTTTTCGTCGACTGGGTATTCGCGTTAGTGACGTTGGCGATATCTTGCCATACCGCAATATGAAGTTTGTTTACAATTGCGCTATCAGTCCATTGGCCTCGGCGGCGGGTATCGATAATGGCAAGCTTCTTTCTGATGCGTCGTTGAGGAAGCTGTTTTTGGGTCTGCTGAGCGAAAATATTGCCATCATGCGTGCTGGTGGTCATGCCTTGGCTAAAGTTGGGCCTTTCTCTCCTGATCGTGTTGCAGCCATTCTTTCTTCCCCTTGGTTGGCGCGCGTTCTTGGGTATTGGTTCGAGCGTTCTTTAAGGGGAACCTACTGTTCCATGTCTGATGATTTTATTTCAGGCCGTACCGAATTGCCGCAATATCTTGGATATTTGCTTGAAATTGCCGGCCCACTTCCCTGCCCTGTTAATCGACTGCTTTATCAGGAGGTCCAGTCGCTGTTGGCGCGTGGATTTGGCCCCGAAATTGGAATCGTTGAGCGTCTGACTCATAAGCTGGATCAGAAGGGGTTGTGGGATCCCTTTCGCGCTGGGTGAACAGGAATGATGACACCGACACGGATCCGGCTGGCCAGACCAGACCAATTAACCATCTTATGGCAAGATGGCCTGACAACATGCCATCCACTTGAACGGCTTCGCAAGGCTTGCCCTTGCGCTTCTTGCCGTGAGGAATCAGGGCAGACCGCTGATCCATTCCGGGTGCTTAAGCCTGCTGAGCTGGAACCACTCCGCTTGGTCAAGATTGAACCTGTAGGCCATTATGCCTACAAGATCCTCTGGAGTGATGGCCACGACACGGGAATTTACAGTCTTGAATATTTACGTGGATTGGAAAAACCCGAACTGATTCCTACCACCTGATTTAATTATTTTATGGGAGTTCGTCATGTCCAATGCTTCGATGCCCAAAATTGAATTGCCTGGCATCCGTAATGTTTTGGCTGTTGCCAGCGGCAAAGGCGGCGTTGGCAAGTCAACGGTTGCTGTCAATATTGCTGTCGCATTGCAGATGCAGGGGCTGCGTGTGGGGCTATTGGATGCTGATATTTACGGTCCGAGCATTCCCCTCATGTTGGGAGTTCAAGGCCAAGTCGATCAGGCCACTACCCCTTTGCCGCTTGACCGGCACGGTTTAAAGGTCATGTCGATTGGTTTTCTTGTACCTCCGGAAAAGGCGGTCATTTGGCGCGGCCCAATGATTCACCGTGCTTTGACCCAATTTCTTACCCAGCTCGATTGGGGTGAATTGGATTTTCTCGTGATTGATCTTCCCCCTGGAACGGGCGATGCGCAACTGACCCTGACTCAAACGGTACCTTTATCCGCAGCAGTGGTTGTTACAACACCGCAAGAAGTTAGCCTGATTGATGCACGGAAAGGTCTGGAAATGTTCCGTGAAGTACGTGTGCCAGTGCTTGGTATCATTGAAAACATGAGCTATTTCATGGGTGATGATGGCAAAAAGTATGAGCCGTTTCGCTCTGGCGGCGGCGCGCGTCTTGCGCGTCATTGCAGTGTTCCATATCTGGGTGAAATCCCGATTGATGCCAGAGTTGCTGCTTCTGGTGATGAGGGCACCCCATTGGTAGCACGTCATCCAGACAGTCCGGCGGCTCAGGCTTTTGATCGTATTGCCAAAGTGGTTAGACGTGAGCTTGAATCAGCACCTGCCGCCAACCCATTGCCCGGATTGGAAATGACGTAATCAACATACTGGTTGTTAATTGTGGATAATTGCAACGGCAATATCTGCAACATTCGTACCAGTCCAGCCGGTATGCAAGTGGCTTTTCAGGGAAGACAAGGCGTGGTAACTGTCATGCCTTGTCAAGTATGTGTTGATATTTAAATTTTGATGAAGTGCGGAATCGAGTGTTAATTTATCGGCAAATCCGCCCGCGGCATCGGTGGGGCCATCTTCTCCATCTGTTCCTGCGCATAAAATTGTAATGCGTTCGAGTTCACTGGGTGTGAGCAACAGTGTCAACCTCAAGGCCAATTCCTGGTTGCGTCCTCCCAAACCACTTCCCGGAGGCACAATTACGGTTGGTTCCCCTCCCCAAAGAAGGCATTTCGCGGCTTTTTCCGTCAATATTTCCTTGCGTATATCCGAAACAATTCGATTTGCAACCAGATCTACGGGACCGGAAATAGCGGGTTCCAAGACGCGGCTTGCCAATCCAGTTTCTTCGGCAGCTTTGGCTGCATTTTTCAGGGCGAGCGCGTTGTTGCCGAGCAAATGATAGTGGATGTTACTATGCAGTGCCTTTGGTGTTTCTTGCTGATTGCCAGCACATCCAGCAAGCAAATGAGTTTTGACCGCTAGCGGGAACTGATCCGTCACATCAAGTCGCAGTAATGCCTTCCACGTTGATTCAAAGGTTGTTGGATCAGGAACGGTTGGCCCAGATCCAATGACTGATGGATCATCTCCGACCACATCGGATATGGCCAATGTGATTAATGGCCATCCTGCCTTTCCCGCTGGGGATTCAAGCCAAGAATTAGCAAGCCTACCGCCTTTGATTGCTGACAGATGTTTGCGCGTGGCATTTAATAACGTGATGTCTGCGCCGTTATCATGAAGAATCTTGGTAACGGCCAGTTTTTCTTCAAGTGTTATTGGGTAGCAGGGTAATGGCATCAACGCGGATGCTCCACCAGACAAAAGGCATAAACCCACGCACCCTACGGGTGCATTTTGTGCTAAGGCGATTTGTATGCGTGACCCACGCACCCCTGCTTCGGTGGGATGATTGCTTCCGGCAGGCCGAGCACCATGAAGAACTATGGGATGATTTCCAACCGCGGGAGCCGAATGGTCTTCTGGTACATTCAACAATCCATGCAGTCGGGCTGAAGTTGGTATTGAACGAACCAAAGCCTTTGCCATTGCGGCGCCGGCTTTACCACCACCCAAAATCATCAGATCTTTGTGCTCTGGAGCTGCAATCAGAGCCGCTACTGCCGGAGGGATCACGCAGTCTGGATGAATTCCAGCCACACCACGTTGCCAAATTCTGGTGGCAACGTCTCTCCAGCTTGTAATGGATGGCGTCATGCAATGCCTCGGTTTTCTAGATCCAAAAGAGCAGCGGCCAGTTGCATGATTTCTTCATGTGTTGTGAAAAAGTGGCAAGAAATCCGCATCAGAAGTCCCAATGATTCGTGCTGGTTCAAGCCTATTTCAATCCGGTGATGGTCCCAAAGAAACGCGCGAAGCTGGTCAAGCGTAATCGGTAAGATGACTTGGAAGGCGATCATTGGGCCAGACAGTGCTTCCTCATGCGGGGTTGCAGGAACCAGCCAAGAAAAACGCTGGAGCGTCTCTCGGGTAAAAGTAACCAGTGAGCGTTGGCGGTGTTGGATGGCTTGTGGACCCAATGATTTTTGGAAGGCAATAGCGTCTGGTACAACCAACCAGGGGCATGGATCACGTGTGCCCTCGAATTCGAGTCGGCGTATATGGGGTGTGGATCCGAAAATATCATCGCTATCCGGGTCGGTATCGCCCAGATAGTACCCCCAGCTGACAACTAGGGGTTCGAGGTAACGTGCGAAGGAGGATTGAAAAGCAAGAAATCCTGAGCCCGTGGGCGCCCCCAACCACTTGTGAAGGTTTCCTCCGTAACAGTCTGCACCAATAGCCGTCAAATCGAGGTTGAGCGTGGCCACGGCATGGGCACCATCCACGACAGTTGAAATTCCGCGTTGGCGAGCCAACGAACAAAGATCAAATGCGGGCAGGACCAATCCAGTGGGGGACGTTACATGGCTGAAGAAAAGTATGCGGACAGGGGGAGCGAGGAATGGTTCAATGGAGTCGATAATTTGCTGTGGGTCCGATGCAAGGTGTGGAATTGTTGCGGTGATAATTCTTGCACCAGTCCGCTGTGCGACTCGTTCCCAAGCCCATCGCATGGCTCGATATTCGTGGTCGGTAACTAAAATTGCATCACCCGGTTGAAATCGCCAGGAATTGGCTATCAGATTGATTGCTGTTGATACATTAGTTGTGAAGATCAGCCCTTTGGAATCATGCCCGAGGTAATTGGCAAGTTCGGTTCGGGCTTTGGCTAATCGGGAAGGACTTGTGCGCAAGAAAAAGTCCATGGGTTGGCTAGCCAGTTCGTAGCGTAGCTTGGTACATGCCTCAAATACCGCAATAGGTGTCGGCCCAAATGAGCCGCAATTGAGGTTGGTGGAATGAGGGTCCAGCAGGATGCGCGACCGGGCCCATTCCCAGTTGATTGTGTTCATGTTTAATATGGTGGCTCATGGCGTTCAGGAAAAAAAGCCGAAGGAATGGAAAAATGGAACTTGCATTCGTTTCCAAACGTCATGAGTATTGGAAGTAATGAGTTGCGGAGATCGGGCGTTCCGAACCCCGTACACAAATTTAAGTTTTTCGTTTAGATCGAACGGTTGTCCTAGGTTCTGGAAATAATTGGGAGGAATGAGCGATGAGCAGTTCACGTCGTCACTTCATGCAGCATGTGGCCGGTGCGTCAGCACTTGCCCTTCCAAGCTTGAACTTTCTTCACGGATTGAAGGCAGCAGAAGACAAGTTGAAGAAGGAAAGTAAAAGTCTGATTGTGTTCTGGATGGGCGGCGGACCCAGCCATATGGACCTCTGGGACCTTAAGCCCGGTGCTACCACCGGTGGCGAATTTAAGCCTATTGCAACCAATGCCAGTGGCGTTCAGATTTCTGAAGCACTGCCCACTGTTGCGAAGAATTTCAAGAATCTTGCCATCGTACGCTCACTTGTAACGAACGAAGGTAGCCATGAGCGTGGCACCACGTTGATGAATACAGGTCGCCAGCCAAGCCCTGTTGTGCAGTATCCTGCAATAGGCTCTGTGGCGTCTTCCCTTCTCACCTCGAAAGAATTGGCACTGCCCGGTTTTATCGGTGTGGGTGGTACTGCTCAGCGCATCGGGCCCGGGTTTTTGGGCATGATGTACGCTCCATTCAGCGTTCAGAATGCTGGCCAGCCACCAGCCAATATCAAGCCACCCGCCAGCCTTGGCAGTTCCCAGATGGAACAGGATGAGCGCCTTCGTCGTCGTCAGCGCCTCTTCTACACAGTTGAAGATCAGTTTGCTCAAGGCAACTTCCCTCACCTGATGAAGGCTGAAGACAGGGAAAATGCAGGTAGCTCTGCTCAGGCCCACGCTTCCATCTACAAGAAGGCGTTTGATCTGACCATCTCGCCTTTGCGTAATGTGTTTGACATCTCGAAAGAGCCTACCAGTGTGATTGACGCTTATGGTGGCCGCGCCAACGGTTTTGGAATGGGTTGCCTTCTCGCCCGTAAACTGGTCGAACAGGGTGTAACCTGCGTTGAAATTGATCTGGGCGGTTGGGACAACCACGCCGGTATCTTCAACACCATCCGCACTGGAAATGGCCCACGCCTCGACAAGGGTATGGGCAACCTGATGAAAGAACTTGAGGAGCGTGGTCTTCTCAAGAACACAGTGGTCATGTGGATGGGCGAATTCGGTCGTACTCCACGGATCAACCAAAACGGCGGTCGCGATCACTGGGCCCGTTGCTGGTCGGTTGTCATTGGTGGCGGCGCCATCAAGGGCGGACAGGTTTACGGTGCTACCAGCGACGACGGTATGGATGTGAAGGATAATCCTTGCTCCATCGGCGACGTCTTTGCCACCGTGTTCAAGGGCCTTGGTGTTGATCCTGCAACTCAGGTTCGTGACAACATCGGTCGCCCTCTTGCTATTGCTGATGGTAAGCCCCTTAAGGGACTGATCTGATTTTTGAATCGAACTAAGAGTTACTGAAGAGGGCCGGCTTATTTAGCCGGCCCTCTTGCATTTGTCGTAACCAAATTTAATTGATTCCGAAAATTGTACGGTCAAACTTACCGAAACGAATAGCGATGTCCCTGCTGCGTTTTGGCTTCTGGTAGGTCAATATTGAACGATTGAATGAGTAGGTCTTAATCACAATGAAGCGTTCGCAGTAATTATTAAAGCCAGAAAATCGCTGACCAATTATCCATGTTGATTCCATGGAACACCATTACGAAATGTCGGGCAATCTGGAAAGCAGGCGAGGAAACGTTCGCCATACCGCTTTGTAAGGATTCTGGGATCTAGAATTGAAATAACGCCACAATCAATGGATGAGCGGATTAATCGTCCCCAGCCCTGCTTCATGCGTACCAAAGCCCTTGGAACTGAAACTTCCATGAAGTACCGACTTCCTGATTCTTCTGCCAATGATGAGCGCGCGCGCGTGAGAGGATCGTTGGGCGATTCAAATGGCAGGCGGGTTACAATAACACGCGACAACGCCGTGCCGCGAATATCGATACCCTGCCAAAAACTTTCAACTCCCAGCATTACTCCATTTCCAGCTTTGGAGAAATCATGGATCAGCGGCGCCATTGGCCCTTGTCCCTGAATAAGAAGTCTTCTTCGTAGTTCTTTGCAAGGGTAAACAAGTTTGGCATGACAATTCTTCATGGCGGCAATGCTGGTAAACAGTATTAAGCATCCACCTTCGGTGTGCTGGATGCCGCGCACGATTTCTGGCAAGATTCCATTGATCCATGCATCGGTTGGAGTCATAGATGGGTCTGGAAGGTTGTCGTGAAGTTCAAGAGTCATTTGCTTGTGGTACTGAAACGGACTTTCAATTATTGATTTTTTGACATTAACAGTGTCGTCAATGCCAACGCGAGACAGGAAGAAATCAAAAGAATTGTCAGTAGCAATGGTGGCACTCGTCATGATGACAGGCCTGCCTTTTTGGTACAAATGCTTACGCAGAATAGGTCCGATATCGAGCGGAGCACGCTTCATTTGGACAAAAGGCGATCCTTTTGAAGACATTTGTTCTTCAACCCAGCGAGCATATTCTTGCTGATCCACTGCAAACCAAGCACCCAGTTCGCTTCCCAGATCAAAAATTCTGTTTGCAAGTGAGTCGATTTCGTCAAGTATAGCATCTGGTGCGATGGTTTTGATTTCTTGGATTGCTGTTCCCAACTCCTTAATAGATTTACACAGTGGTTCTGTTTCGCATGGCCAGGTATCCAGCATCGCAAAGGCTTCCCTGCCTCTTTGCGCCTCAAACCAAGAATCGATTGCTGAGAAAAAAAGTTCATTCTGGTGCCGGGCGGCCTCGATGGCTTTCATCAGGGCAATGGCTTCTGGTAGGCGAGGATCAATTCTGGGCAGTATTCCCTTGTTTCCATCGGCGGCATTGTGGTCAATTCTTCGAAGAATACGTGTCAGACTGCGGTCGGAAAGGGTTTGGGAAAACTGCTCTGTGGCGATGTCCTCAATTTCGTGTGCTTCATCTAGAATAACCGAGGAAAAATCGATCGAGCCTTGAGCGCGGCGTCCTGAAAAAGCCAGGCGGGTGAAAAACAGTGCATGATTGACAATTATGACTCCTGCTTTTGCCGCGGTGCGTGTTGCTTTGAAGTAAAAACAGTCCTTGTGATTGGGGCATTTTGTAAACCGGCAGTTCTGCCAATCGCTTTGAGCCAATTCCCAAGCAGTGTCTCCTGTTTCAAACATAAGATCGGCGCGTTCGCCGGTCTGAGTGGTTGAAGCCCATGTGCGCAGGTTTTTCAAGTCGTTGCGGGCCTTTCCAGCCTCGTGAAAAAGCTGGGGTTGTTCGATGGCCAGTTTGAGGCGACGTAAGCTGAGATAATTGCTTCTTCCTTTCAGGGAAACAATCGCGCGTTTGGGATTCAGCAGTTCTCTGACCAGAGGGATATCTTTTTTGAGCAGTTGGTCCTGAAGTACAATAGTTTTTGTGGCGATGAAGATATGTCGATTGGGATTAGCTTCGGCAAATAAAACGGCTGGAACAAGGTAAGCCAGGGTTTTCCCAGTGCCGGTGCCAGCTTCTGCAACTAGATTTCCCCCAGATTCCAAAGATTCTGAAACCTTGAGAGCCAATTCAAGCTGCCCTAGCCTTGGTTCATGACCATCCAGTGCCTTTGACAGTGGGCCATCCGAGGCGAAAAAACGCTTCACCTCATCGGCAAGGCCCATGATTTTGTCCACCCTAGCGAATGTTAAAAGGTTCCAAGGGAAGCATGAATACAGGTCCCCCTTTGAGTGTGGTCAATTGCAATGCTTGCAACAATGCAGCAGGAGGCTTTCCCTGAAATAAGAGGCGTTCCATAACATTTTGAAACGAAAAAGGAAGCCCAAACGCACCATCCATTAGTTCGTCCAGCAATGGCCGAGATTTGGGTAAATCCAGAGTCTCAATGTTTTTATCACGTGGAAGATTGGCTTTTTCGCGCACCCAAGCGACAGCATTTTTGAGGTCGCCCAATTCATCAACAAGTCCTTGTGTCAATGCTTGCCTACCTGTCCAAACTCTTCCGCCCGCGATTTTCAGTAGTGATTCACGGTTCATGTCTTTACGCCCAGCAGCTTGCCTTCCTGCCAAAACCTTGTCAATAAATTGCTTGTATGTTTCATCGATCAGCAATTCCATGGCCAGACGTTCCGATGGCGAAAAGATGCGGTCTGTTGATAGAACTCCCGCATTGGCCCCTCGGGAAATCACTTCGCTTTTAAGGCCAACTTTGGCAAGGGCATCGCCAATGACAAGCTTGCCTCCAAATACACCGATTGATCCTGTGATACTTGATGGTTCTGCAAAAATTCGTGCCGATGGGGCGGCAATATAATACCCTCCACTTGCTGCAACATCGGACATGCTTACAGCCCAAGGTTTCTTGCATCTATTAAGGCGTTCCCAAATGAAATCGCTTGCACTTGCACTTCCACCGGGACTGTTGATGCGTAGTACAAAACCTTTTACAGTTGCGTCTTCTTCAGCTTGAGTGATGGCTTCAATAATTGTTTCGCTTCCAGCAACGGGTCCATTGAGACCAGAGCTACTTTTTCCCGTATCAATCGCACCATGAACATGAATAATCGCAATTTTTGCATCTTTGGAAGATTTGGTTTTCGGCCCAGACAACGCTTTAAGAAGCGCAAAAGGATTAGACAGATCTAATTCTTCTGAATTGGGTTTGGCATAGTCTGGGACCATAATCGAGTCTTTACCTGCTAAAGCCAAAGCAGCGCTCTTGGCCTTTTCTTTGTAACCAATGTCATGAATGAGCCCTTCTTGTTTGGCTGCACGGGCAGACATTGGGGCCTTGTCGATGATAGCCTTGGCATTTTCGGTTTTTATTCCTTTGCTTTTAGCGGATTCTGTCAGTGCAGCTACGATTGTGTTGTTGAATATGTCATCCAGCATTTCATTCATTTGACGACGCGCAGGCTCACTAAGAGTGTTGCGGGTGTATGGTTCTACGGCAGATTTGAAATCGCCAACTTTAAGAAAGTCTGCCCGAATACCCACGAGTTCGAATAAATCGCGGTACATGAAAACTTGTGAACGAACCCCTACAAGCATCATCCAAGCTGATTCCGGCATCCATAATTGGTTGGCTGCTAAACCAATCAAGACGTCGTCAGAACTTCCTTCGTTCGTAAATGCGACGATGCTTTTTCCGCCCGCTCGGATTGACGCCAAGGCATGGCGTAATTCTTCTGCTGTTGCGTGACCGCAATCGACGCCTCTCAGTTCAAGAAAAACGCAATTGATGGCAGGATCTTTCGCTGCTTTTTCTAGACGTCCAAGAATTGACCCAAGCTTTTTGTCGATTCGCCCTTGCTCTGGGTGCGCAGGCCCATGATAAACCTCGCCCGAAATTTGAATGTGTGCCACTTTGTTTGAGACCGCAACCGATTTAGGTTCCTCTGCTGCAGCAACCAAGCAGGCAATCAACAAGGCCGAAGGAGTGAAAATATATGAACATTTCATCAGTGGTTCCCTCTCATCTAGCCTTTGATTCATCAACAGATGGTAGGGTGCAAATACCAAAGCGGTCAAGGATTGATGTAATTACGCCACTGAAGGGTTGCTCGACAGTGGCAAAAACACGAAGATAACCTTGTCAGTCAAGCCTGTCCGGGGTTGTTCCGATGATTGCTGGGGTTCGAACAGTTGGTGTTCTTATATTTTTTGTGGCTTTTGCCCATTCGCAATCGGGTGGGGAGCCGCCACTTGCCGCTCCACCAATGGGTACACCGGTCCCGCGTGAACCAGCAAAAACTGCCATTCCATCTGCTCCCGGTGCGTTAGAACCCGGAATAGAATCTCAGGGCACATACAATCCGCAGGATCCACCCGCCCCGGTGGTTACTGTTCGGGTGCGCGTTCCTGCTGCGGTTTCTCCGGGTGGGGAGGCGATTTTCAAAATCCATGTCGATAACGTTTCATCAGCAATGGCGCACCGGGTTCGGGTTCGTAACCCAATTCCAGCCCATGCAAAGTTTGTCAGTGCAGACCCGAAGCCCGAGGTCGAGGGCCAAGAACTTGTTTGGTTATTCGGTTCAATGAAACCCGGCGAGCAGCGTGTGATTACGATGGTGCTGCAAGCCGATGGGATGGGTGATCTCGAGAGTACCGCTAGGGTGGGATTTGAGCATGGCCAAACCACGCGGACCCGTGTGGCATCCGCTGTGCGCATTACCAAAAAAGCTCCCGAGCGCGCATTGGTATTCGATTCATGGACTTACACGATTGATGTGTTCAATACTGGCGCCGCTGCAATACCCGACGTTGTTGTTGTGGATACCGTTCCTGAAGGTTTGGAATTCCTGACAAGTAATCCATCTACAAAAGGTGAAAACCCCTTGACTTGGTCGATCGGCAAGATTGAAGCCGGACAGTCAAAACGCATTGAGTATCAAGTAGCCGCTAAAAAAGCGGGAGAATATGAAACACCAGTAAAATTAACAGCGGCTGGAGGTATTTCCCGCGATGCAACGTGCCGAACAGTGGTGGGCGAATCGAAGTTGCGCATGTACAAATCAGGGCCTGATCGTCGGGCAGTTGGTCGCCCGGCAACATACCACATCACCTTGGAAAATGACGGAGCCACGCAGGTCAAGAATATTCGCGTTTCAAGCAAAATCGATCCAACTTTTGTAATGTTAGCGGCAAGCGGTGGTGGTCGTGTTGCTGGAGGCGAGGTTGTTTGGGATATCCCTTACCTTGATCCAAACCAGCGCAAGACATTGCAGTTGGTTGTTCGCGCAACGAAGCCAGGCGAATTGATCAGCCGTGCCGAGTGTATTGCCGAGAGGCTTGGGACCGGGATTCAAGGCGAGAAAAATACAGTATTTGAACAGAAAAAAGCGTTGGTCATAGAAATCGATAAAACGGTAGATCCGGTCGAGGTTGGTGAAAACGCGACATACACCATCAAGGTCGTTAATTTGGGAACTGCTCCCGTTGCCGCATCTTCCTTGCAGGTAACCTTGCCTCAAGATTGGAAGAACGCTTCTGGAAGGGGAAGTTCAGGGGTTGCAACTGTTGTGGGCACAACACTGACATTTGCACAGGTTCCTGCAATTGACCCCGGCCGTGAGTATCAGTTTCAAGTGACTGGAGTTCCTGCAGGTCCCAGCAAGGGCCAAATCAAAGCAGACGTTGTTGTTGGCGGAGCAAGTGCGGCAACGACCACAGAGTCTGTGCAGGTTCTTTCTGCCGCTCGCCAAGGCAGTGTTCGGTAGGACAATCGTTAGCGTGCAAGAATAGCGCCACGCCAATGGGATGCGCGGCTTTCCAAATACCGATGACCTGCAGCGCTATTCAGGTGGTCGCGGTCTTCAATAACAGCAGTGATTTTTCCAGACGTTGGCGGGTTTGTGAACCCTTGAACTGTTGCCCAACCGCACAGACCAGCAGTCAAAGTTAAAGCAAGCCAGCAGAAATGAGCCACCATTTGCATTCCTCCAGAATCGACTGGAGGAATCATAAGCAGTTATTGTGCCAAGAAAGCTTCAATGTTGATGATTTACTGTAACCCTAACTTGGAGAACAGGTTGAGTGGGTGTTGCGCAGTTTCGTAGAATTAGAAACCAAGTCACAAAGCTACATTTTTACAAACGGGTTGTACTTTTTTCCGGGTAAATTATCCAATGGCTTGTAGCGTGATCGCGCTTGGAAACGGCGACATCAACGGCAGAAAAGGCTTGGCGAATCCTATGTGCCAAAACGGGAATGGCCCCGGCTTCAGTAGCGTGATGGCCTGCAACAACAATTGAAATCCCGGCTTGGTGCGCCCAAAGTTGATCATGGTAGCGCATTTCCCCAGTTAGAAAGAGGTCCGCACCTTGCTTGTGGGCTTCCTTGACCCAATCGCCAGCTGCTCCGCAGCCAATGGCTATGGTTCGGATGGGGGAATCAAGAGATCCCATTACTTGTATCGCTTCGTACGGTAATCGAGACGCTATACTGTTAGCCACGGTTCCTAAACTTTCAGGGGCAGGTAACGCCCCTATTCTGCCATCACCCTCCAGGCCAGCAGCAGTCGAGAGGGGATAAATATCGAAAGCAGGTTCTTCGTAGGGATGGAATGCGCGTATTGTCGATTCCATTATTTTCTGATCTGACAGGCTAATTACGACTTCAAGGCGTATTTCATCAACAATTTCCGCACGACCTGCTGTACCAATGGTTGGGTTGGTTCCTAAACCACCCAAAAATGTTCCAGTGCCTGTCGAGCGAAAGCTGCAGCCGCTGTAATTTCCGATGTTTCCCGCGCCCTTAGAAAATAGAGCGTGTGAAAGGGAATCTACGTGTGTTGAAGGAACAAAAACCACAAGCTTTGCAAGGCGAGTGCCAACTGTGGAAATCAATGGACGGATATTTGTCAAATCTAGATGATTGGCAAGTTGCTCATTGATACCGCCATGTGCTCCGTCATGGGATGTATGGGGAGAATAAACAGCAATATTGTTCTGGCATAATCCTAAAAGTGATTTTCCTTCGAGAGAATCATAGGTTAGGTTTTGGATGGCTTTGAACATGACGGGATGGTGGCTGATAACCAAATCGGCACCCATTTCAATTGCTTCATCCACAACTGGCAGAGTGACAGTAAGGCAGCACAATACACGCTTAGCCGGATTGATCTGATTACCAATTAGTAGGCCTGTGTTGTCCCAAGAAGCTGCCAAGTGACGGGGGAACCATTGGTCGAGTTGCTTTGTGATTTGACCAATGGTTGTTATTTGCTCGTTCATGAGGCAACCCTGTTGCTGTTTATGCAAGTATCAGGAAACGTTGAAACCAAAGAAATGAGCAATTTTGCAAGTTAGCGGCCTTGAAGCCCAATGACCTGGAACTCTGGTATGTTTAAGTCGACCAACAAAGCATCTTGTGTTTGAGCCACAGCAATGTTTCCTGCTTGGTCCTTGACAGTCAATTTCAGAAAAACTGCTGGCGGAACGTTTGCTGGCACCTGCCAAAGATAGCGACCCGTATTGGGGAGATCTGCACCCGCCACGTTGGTCCATGGGCCATCCCTTTGTTCTGCCCATTCAAGTACTATCGGCTGGTTAGTAAGGTTTCTGTCACCGGCCTTCCATGTGAGAATAAGATTGTCACGCCGGACAGGGTCGGGTTGCGGGCTGAACAGTGTGGCTTCTGGATAAGTGGAATCAAGTTCCAATCGTAGGTTGGGAATATCGCCTCGTTGAGGAGCAGGTCTACCAAGGCCTGCTCGACTTTTCACAATCAACGTGAATCCATGAACCAAACCTTCTTGGCTTACTGGCAAGTTAACGGACATTTTCTGGCCAGGGCCATTGCCGGGTGTTGGTGTTTCTGTTCCTGCCAGAGACCATGTCAAGCCATCGTCATGGGTAGCCCAGACTTCAATAGAACCGATTCCTGAGGGGCCCATCCGCGTCACTTCAATATCTGCTCGTATTGGGCGTTTACCAACGACTTGCACGACTGGAAGTGGCCCACGGTATTGGATTGGGGCATTGGAAGAGGCAGCTGGTGTGGGAGCGACCTGAACAGGTACGTTTGGTACAGGCATGGCAGGGATACCGCGTGATACGTCGGTGTTATTGGCAGGAACACCTGCTGGAAGATTTGGAACGGGCATCATGGTGGGGGACGCTAAGGCTGTCGCAGCGTTTGGAACGCTAGGAATCGAAGCGGATGCAGGCGGAAGCGGTGGAATACCAGCAATGTTCGGTGTTGGGTCCGGTGGTGGTGGTTGCGACGGGGACGGCTGATCGTTGCGAGTCAGGGCAACTGGCGAAGCGTTCGCTGGAATAGCAGGCAAAATAGGCTGTGATTGAACGAGTGACTTACCTACGTCACGGATGGCTACGGTTTGATTGCCTGCCTTATCTTGAATGATCAGTCTCACCACGCCTGTGGAATTAGCCGGTAATGGGAAATGCCCAGAACCTTTCAATCCAGGAATAATTTGAATGGGGATGGCAGCATCTGTGCCTTCAACCTGTAGTTCCATGCGCATGTTGGCTAAATCGGGATGCTCATCCTGACCATTCCACGTCAGGTGCACAATTTGCCCTCGTTGCTCGCAATCCAATTGAAGTTCTGGCTTACTCGTATCGACAACAATCTTCTGGTCTACCCGAGCCCGGTAAATATCGCGTGGTTCCATGGCGCCCTTGGAATCGATGACTGCCACGCTGAACCAATAAGAGCCATCATTGGTTGCCAGAAAAGGAAAACCATCCTGATTTGGTTTGATTCGGCTATGAAGGTCCCAAGATTTGCCTTTATTTCGCGAAACGAAAAGCAACACTTCTTTGACATCTGCTTGACGTTCAGGAGCAAGTGAGACTGGGATTGTGAACCTTGGAACCGATAGGTGTTTTTCCCCGTCATCGGCCAGAGCCAGCATCAGCAGACCAGCGATCGGTCCAGTGAACGCTTGCAACATGGCCGATCCTCCACGGGTGTGTACGCTACAGCGCCTCTCGGGCTGTACTAGCCCATACATCTTTCATTATCGGTTCAGGGTTGAAGGGATCTTGAAACAATTGTGGCGGCGGTGTCGATTAAAACGGCAGCGAGCTAGTTAGATTGCAGAAGTAATCGAAATAATCTTCTTGGCTGCGGCGGATGACTTCGTATGCCTCGGCAACCCCATATGATTCGCCGTGCGTACATCTGGGCTCTTGAGCACCTGGTGCATCTTTGTACGTCAGAAAATAATGTTGGAGGCGTTGGAGCAGTTGGGTAGGAATGTCAGAAACGTCGCGCCAATGGCCATAAGCGGCATCATTTGCCATGACTGCCAGAATTTTATCGTCAGCTTCGTTCCCGTCGAGTAACCGCAAGCCACCTATGGGTCTGGCGCGCATGAGGAGATCGCCATGGGTAATGGTTTTCTCAGTAAAGACGCAAACATCCAACGGGTCGCCATCGCCTGACAAACCAGTCAGTCCGGTGTGTTTCATGCAATATTCAGCAACTCGATTCCCGCAATACGTTTGTGGTAAGAGTCCATAAAGGGCTGGGCATACATTGGAATAACGTTGAGGCCTGTCAACTAGTAGCAGGCCTGTTTCTTTGTCGAGCTCGTATTTCACGGTGTCGGTTGGGACGATCTCTATGTACGCCGTGACAATTTTGGGTACTTCTGGCCCAAGTGAAACCCCATGCCATGGATGGGCTTTGAAAACATAACGTAGTGAGGTTTCGCGAAATCCTGGAACAGTACTGCTCATGATTGCCAGTCCTTGGCCTGTTGGGCTGATGGTGTTGACATTAGAGCGTTTGTGCCCAAACGGAAAGGCGAAGGGGGCGGCTAACCTGCGCCTTCGGGAGATCTGTAACCGTGTGGCACTGCAGCAAAGGTAAATTTCTGGCAAATGATTTGGAAAGGAGAACTGATGAACCGAAACAACGATTGCACCAAGGTCTGACACCACGGAGATACAACCCATGAATGGCATGGCATCCGCAATAGCGTTGTTGATGGTTTCGCAAAGCACCCTTCCCCAGCCAAAAACACCAGCGGTGCCACCAGCGGCCCCAATCTTTTCATTGCCACCACCCACAACCACCTCGTACTACGCATCAGCATCTGGTCCATCGCGTCAGGTAGGGTGGCCAACGTCACTTTACGGTCCCGTCATGCCTCCTTCTGACCTGAGCTCTCCAGTTCCATCGTTCCTTGTTTATCAGGGGCGTATGGAGCCCGTTGGTAATGGTTGTGCCAACGGCACGTGTGGTCATAAGCGCGGCCTTTTTGGCAAAAAGCAGGGCTGTGATGCAGACATGAATGGATTGGGTTGCGGCAACTTCCGTACGGAAGCGACATTCCTGTTTGGCTCGTGCCGCGCATTTTTTGGAGAATCGTGTGTGCCCGGCCGTGCCTGTCCGACACCTTGGGATTTGCTCTACGGGACCAACCCGCCGCCGCAGTGACTCTATCCGAATTCCGTGCGCTCCCGAGCATTCACCATAAGATAATGTGTGAACTGCTTGGCGAGGGATGAGTGATGCACAACGAAAGCGCTGGTTGCTGTGGAGGTATGGAACCCACTGCGACCAACCAGACTGTCAAAGACCCGGTTTGTGGAATGAATGTAAAGGTTGTGCCAGCGGCAATCACGGCCACTCATGCTGGCAGAACCATTTATTTTTGTGCGACATTCTGCCGGGAACGATTTCTTCAGGATCCTGCCAAATATGAGGATTTGTCCCGCGCGCCAGTCCTTCCGGACATCAAAATTCCGCATGATGTTAAGGGGTATTATTGCCCGATGTGCCCTGAAGTTTTTCAGGCGGTTCCTGGCGCATGTCCGCGCTGTGGAATGGACCTTGAGTCGAATAGCCCAGATCTAGGCAAGCATTCCAGCGGTCCTTGGACATGGGCGCGAGCGGGCCTAGCGTTAGCTGCGACTGCTCCGATGATGATCGCACATTTGTTCCACGGATTCATACCGCATTCTGTTCATAATTTGCTGGTTTTTGTAGAGGCCATCAACTCAGGATTCGTTGTCTTTGTTCTAGGCATGCCCGTATTGGTCCGTGGAATGTCAAGCCTTTTGAGCCTTCGTGCCAATATGTTTGGATTGATTACGCTTTCTGTTCTTGTCGCCATATTTCAAGGGATTGGCACGATATTAAATCCGCAATTGTGGGGCACGATTGCTCAATTTGATACGGCAGCCATGATCATGTCCTTGGTGCTGGTGGGGCAGGTCCTTGAGTCGGGAGCCAGATTTTCCAGTCGTTTGTCACTTCAAGACCTGTTGGGGAATGTTCCTGGCAACGCCTTGCGTGTTGAATCTGGTGGACCAGACCGATCGGTTTTGATTTCAGATTTGAATATTGGTGATTTTATTCGTTTGAGACCGGGTGATGTTGTACCGGTAGACGGTACGGTGGTCGAAGGTTTTTCGTCAGTAGACGAGTCTCTGCTGACGGGAGAACCATTGCCTGTTGAAAAATCTGTGGGCTTCAATCTGCTTGCTGGTACTGTCAATCAGGCCGGGGCCTTGTTGGTACGCGTTGAACGGTCTGGAGATTCTAGTGCCCTGGCACGATTGCAATCACTTGTTAATCAGGCTCGGTCTTCACGCCTGCCTCTTCAGAATACAGTCGATAAGATTGCCGCATGGTTTACCCCGTTGGTGGTTGTCTTAGCGATGCTCACTGGAATGGTGTGGTTGGCGTTGGAAGGGATTCCAGAAGGAATTCCCCATGCATTAACAAGGGCAATAGCGGTCCTTGTGGTGGCTTGTCCTTGCGCGTTGGGCCTTGCCACCCCACTTGCCGTGGTCTTGGCACTGGGTAAGGGGGCGCGTCGTGGGATTTATGTGAAAAACCCGGCTGCACTCGAGCACTTGGGCCGATCGAAAGTAATGGGCATCGATAAAACTGGAACATTGACGATTGGCCAGCCGCACATCGAAGAAATGATGGTTGCAGATGGAGTAGCTGAAGGTGATGTTTTGCGTTTGGCAGGTGCTGTTGAAAAAGGAAGCGCGCACCCATTAGCGCGTGCATTCGAAAAAGTAATTGCGGTTAAAGGCACAGTTGTGCCCGAAGCTGAAGAAATTGTGATGGTTCCCGGTAAAGGGGTTCAGGGAAGAGTCGAGGAGAACCTAATTCGGCTGGGAACATTGGAGTGGATTCGAGAGGCATGCCAAACAAATTGGCCGGATCGTCTGACACAAGGAGCGATCGACTTGCGTCGTGTCGGCCGCACCGTGTTTTTTGTATCAAGAAATGATCATCCGCTTGGATTGGTAGCAGTAGAAGATCCAATAAGAAGCACGTCGCAGTCTGCCATGACCGCGGTACAAAGGCTCGGGGTCGTACCAACGCTTATTTCAGGCGACAACAGACTTACCGTGGAAACAGTGGCGCGCAGGGTCGGCATTACTCGCATTGAAGCCCAAATGACCCCAGACCAAAAACGGGATTGGGTCACGAAAGCGCGACAAATATCCGGTGGTCCGGTTATTCTGGTGGGCGATGGGGCCAATGATGCTGCCGCCATGGCGCAAGCGGATGCTGGTATTGCCTTGATTGGTGGTAGCGACCTTGCAACAACCAGTGCCGACATTCTCTTGATGCGCAAGGATCTAGGGGCCTTAGCAGAAGCAATCCTCTTGGGACGCTGGCTGATTGGCAGAATTCGTTTAAATCTGGTTCTTGCCTTCGGTTATAATATCGTAGCCCTACCTTTGGTGGCTGTTTTGGATGTGCATCCAGCAATTGCCGGAGCTGCCATGACAATGAGCTCACTCCTTTTGCTAGTAATAACCTTCCTGTCGGCAGGAGGTTCAAGCCCGCCTTCAAGATCTGCCCTGGATGGTCGCTATGGTGCTTGATTGGTCTCCTCTCCGGAAGTTAATCGCGGAATGCTCAGACATTCTGGTGCTCACGCACATGAGGCCTGATGGCGATGCTGTGGGTTCATGCGTTGCCTTGGCACTCCTTCTTCAGGAAATGGGATGCCGTGTGAAGATTGGGCTCGATGGCCCTTGTCCAGCCAATCTCCAATTTCTCCAACCACAGGATTTCATCAGTTCTGTCTCTGAACTTGTCGTAGCCGAGGCAAGTGGAATTGTTGTTGTAGATACCGGTACCTGGAATCAGGTGGGGACTGCCGCACCCATCCTTCGAACTCCCGGTCGCAAGATTGTTGTGATTGACCACCACCGCACCCAGGACGATTTGGGCGGGGATCGCATTCTGGACGTTACAGCAGAAGCTGCTGCAGTTCTTGTGGCCCGTTTTTATGGAGCAGTTGAACGTGTTCCTTCGCCAGATGCGGCAACGGCGCTTTTTGTGGGTCTTGCCAGTGACACTGGCTGGTTTAGGCATCCTAATTGTGTTTCAACCTCTTTTGAAATGGCAGCGCGCCTGATGCGGGCGGGAGCTAATCCGTCCGCTATTCATGAAAAGCTCTACTCAGGCGAATCGCTGGCTCGGCAGCGGGTTAAAGGGCATATTCTTTCAACCATGAAAGTTCTTGCTGATGGCCGAGTGGGTGTCTTCAAAGTACTGCAATCAGACCTTGCTCGAATGGGGGCCAATGCTGAAGAGGCGTTGGGGGGAATGGTTGATTTACCAAGGCAGGTTGCAGGCGTACGGGTTGCCGTAGCCCTGTATGAGCATTCGGATGGTGGAACCAGAGCTAGTTTGCGTAGCGATGGCACTGTGGATGTTGCCACTATTTGCGCAACCCATGGTGGCGGTGGGCATCGTCCTGCCGCTGGATGCACACTATCGGTATCACCAGACAGGGCAGAAGAAATTCTGATGGCTGACTTGGTTTCAGTATTGGATCAAGATGCGAGGGTTACGCGATGAATACATCCAAGGATTCTCCGGCATTTTCTTTGGCTTCCGCATCGATGCCGCTACGGTTGGTTGTCGCCGTATTTTTGGCAAGCGTGGGGATTGGTTATTTTTCGGCTCTTGTAAATCTTCATTTTCAGGAGGCCAGCCCCGGGAATCCTCTCCCTGATGCCGCGGACGTGATCCGTGCTTACCACGGTGATTCAGCATCGAATCAAATTGCGAGGTTGCTTGTCGCACCGGACTCCATGCCGTTCAACGGTGCCGGAAGTATGCGTGGGGCATTCACAGAAAAGCGTAACCCGGGTGCCATAAAAACGGGAGCAGAAGAACTTTTAGCGCAACTCAAGGATGGTGGTTACAAGGATGATCCTGCCTTATCCGGGATTATACGGGAAGCCACTCGTACTTTTTTTGATTTTGAGAGATTGGCGCTTCTGGCTTGGGCCACGACTGGGCACGATCAAAAATCGTATCAGGAAGACCACTACGACCTGCCGGAGTCTCTTGCAAAAGATTACCGGGACTTTCGCAAGAAGCTGGTTGAACGATTAACGCCGTTGAGGCCCGTTCCACCTGGAGACTCTGTCGATCCAGCACAGCTTTCCCTCAACGATCTGCTTGAACTCGAAGAGGATGGCGTTGGTGTTTCGTCCCGTGTGCGTGGAATACTCGATGAACGATGTGTACGGTGCCACGATACCGGGAAATCGGTTAAATCTTATCCATTATCTAGATATGAGCATGTGCGTGTTTATCTGGAAGAAGACTTGGGCGCTGAAAAGGGAAAATCGTTGGCCAAATTGGCCCTTAGCACACACGTTCATCTTCTTGGATTTTCGGTGCTCTATGGTTTGACAGGTCTATCGTTTGCCCTTTCCGCCTACCCGTTGTGGATGCGGATTATTTTGGCACCTGCCCCGCTTCTTTTACAGGTTGTGGATATTTCATTTTGGTGGCTTGCGCGCCTCGATGCACCGCTGGGTCCGCTTTTTGCTCAGGGAATCATGGGAACAGGTGGGCTCGTTGCCCTGAGCCTTGGCGCCCAGATTGTGCTGGGAATGCTTGGCCTCTTTCAAGGAAGAGCTCGCTTAGCCATGCTGGGGGTTTTCGCAATAGGAGGCTTGTTCGGCTTGGCACTGCTTGGTTTTGTAGTCTTGCCGCACTTGAAACATGAAAAAGAATCATCAAGCCCCGACCCATTAGCCATCACCGGGAAGCCGTAACCGCTATTTTTGCGGTGCTACCCTGTGAGCGCCATCCGGATTCAAGCTGTTCCCACGATGTTTGATAATGCTTCGACAGCGATTGGTCATAACTATGGTTAAGTCCATCTGCAAGAAAAGCAGCAAACACCCGTGGGCCCCGTAGTGCTGTCATGTATTGAACAACAGACACACTTTGGGCATAAAACGTTCCCATAAGCCGTGGTTCTGGATATTCTTGCTGCATCATGAGCGTTCTGATAGGGAAAAGACCTGTTTGGCCCGATAGTCTGGGCAGGTCTGAGATATGCCGGTCAATTCGATCGGAAGGTTCAGCAAGTACAGCCATGCCCTCATCGGCCCATCTCGGAACCATGTGATTTCCAAAACGCCCTGCGAGGACCGTATGTGTTGCCTCGTGAGGAAGAACTCCAATACTCATATTCGGGTCGTCAGCATGAAGGTCGATTCGGCGGAGAACAATTCGTCCTCCTTCGACCTTGACAGTGCTGTGGCCCGGTGACGTCGCAGGAACTCCTGTAGCTGTGGCGTATTGTGCTGCTGTCGCATAGATAACGACCTCGCATGGCGGATTCCATGGTTCCGCTGCGGTGCCAAACCACTTTTCAATTTGTGCAGTTCGCGTTGATTCCAGTTGCCGAGCTAGTGCTTCGCCTACCATTCTTTCAAGGTGGTGGTGTACTCGGAAAGATGGAGTTGCCGTGGTAGTCCATCCATTGGTTTCCTGATGTGTCGGCGCAGACTCAACGATGTTAGTTCGCGATAAAATGATTTTGAGTTCATCAGTTTGAGGTTTAAGGCGAGGAGCCATTGTGGCAATGGATTGTAGTTCTTTGAGTGTTTCGGCGGCAGGCATACCAGTGATGCCTGATTGTGAGATCGTGTGCAAGCGGCTATAAGCCCAGCGTTCTTGGGCCGCGCGGTCGAGAGAAGGATCCTCTTGCCAAGCCTTGGCAAATGCCGCTGAGGCAGCTTTGTAGTCTTTTCGTGAGAAAGAGGCTTCAGCAGATTGCCTTTGAGCGCGGCCTTGGTACTTTTGTTCTGAATTGTTCCATGAAAACGGATTCTGCAAAGCATTAGGAGCGTCTTCAATTTTCCCGCGAGCTGTAAGACCAGATTGCGTTACCGTTGTTGCCGCAACTGGTGTGATGACTCCCACGTTCACGACAGGAAGTTCTGCTGCGCTGTTCTTAGCTGGCTTGGCAGGTTCTTGTGTTGGTAACGGTTGAGTTTTCTGACCAGAACGAGCGGTTGTTGGGTCGAGAAATGCCAATCGTCGTTGATAGGTTGCCAGGTCGAAAGATTCGCCTTTGGATTCAAGTTCGCGAACCAAGCCTGAATATGCCAAGCGCAGCGTCTCTAGGTATGGTTTGTCGCCCTTGATGATTCCTAGGTTCTTTTCGAGTGTTGCAACGGCACGGTTGTAGTCGCTCTGTTCCAGATGGCCGCGTGCTTCCATCAACGTTTTTTCAATGAGCATTCGGCGCATGAAGGCGCTATCAGCAGGGTCTTGAGCAATAATTGAATGATTGATGCTAAAAGATATCGTCATGAAGATCGCTGAAATGCAGATAATGCGCCACATGCGATGGTGTTTCCTTAGGGAAAATGCCACGGTCCTGCTTCCGTGCCTGACCGTGGCATGGATCTCCGCGCCACGCTTCCCTGCGGGCAAAGATTGGAATCGGAATCCCAACCCAAGGAGATGGCGGCGAACGATAGGTTCACACGTTCGCAAAAGCAACCCGAACCGTGGTTGCGGTACATGGGCGGAATCTGCACAATCAGGGCGATCCAAACAGTGAGGGACCCGTTCATGAAATACAAACAGATGGCTGGGGTTTTGCTGGCACGTTGGTTGGGGGGAGCGTTAATGGCATCTTCTGCTGTGACAGATGAGGCGCGCTTGGTTGTTCGAGAGCACGAGGCCCAGATAAAAGCTTTGGAGATCGAATCTGGTCTAGCTTGGTGGGAGGCGAATACCACTGGCAAACCTGAGGCTTTTGCACGGAAGGAAGCTGCTCAGAATCGTATTGATCAGGCTATGGGAAACACCGTGCGGTTTGAAAGGCTCAAACGGTTGCGTGCCCAGAAGTCCGAGATTGATGACAAAGACCTGAAACGTTGTGTCGAATTATTATATCTGCAATATCTTGAAAAGCAGGTGGACCCGGAAATCCTCAAAAAGATGGTCGCGATTTCAAACCGTGTCGAAAAGAATTTTAACACATTTCGTGCCAAAGTTGATGGCAAGGAAATGACTGAAAATGAAGTCCGTTCCGTACTTAAAAATTCAACTGATACTGGTCGGCGCAAGCAGGTGTGGGAAGCAAGCAAAGATGTGGGGCGTTTGTTGGAAGCGGATTTGCGCGAGCTTGTAAAACTTCGCAATGCGGCTGCAAAATCATTGGGATTCTCGTCGTTTCACGCTATGCAACTGTATCTCAATGAGCAAGACGGCGTTGAACTCCTGAAATTGTTTGACGACCTAGACCGCCTTACGCGTGCTCCTTTCCTCAAGGCCAAGGGTGAAATGGATGCTATATTGGCAAAAAAATGCCAGATTGGCGTCGATGAATTGCGCCCATGGCACTACCACGATCCCTTTTTTCAGGAAAGTCCGGCCATCTACCCTGCGGATCTAGATGCTCCTTTTCGAAAGGCTGATATTTTGGCGCTTTGCCGCGACTTCTATAAGGGAATCGGGTTGCCTATCGACAAGGTTCTGGCGCGAAGCGACTTGTATGAAAAACCCGGTAAAAGCCCGCATGCATTTTGTACGGATATCGATAGGTCAGGCGATGTTAGGGTTCTGGCCAATATCGCTCCCAATGAATATTGGGCTTCAACCATGCTCCATGAATTGGGGCACGCGGTTTACTCAAGTTTGAACATGTCTCAAGATCTACCCTACCCCCTTCGTGGGGAGGCGCACATTCTCACGACTGAAGGAATTGCCATGCTTTTTGAAAGATTCTCGCGTAAAAGCGCGTTTCTGGAGCGCATGGGTGTTCATTTGGCAGACCCGGTGGCATTTGAATCGGCAGCATCCCGATCGTTGAAACTCCGGTTGTTGATTTTTTCAAGGTGGTGTCAGGTGATGCTGCGTTTTGAAAAAGCCATGTATGAAAACCCCGATCAGGATTTGAATGCGCTTTGGTGGGATCTGGTGGAGCGGTATCAGGGGCTGAAAAGGCCGGAAGGAAGGAATGCACCTGATTTTGCTAGCAAGATTCACATTGTGAGCGCCCCTGTTTATTACCACAACTACATGATGGGAGAGCTTTTTGCCTCTCAGGTGCACCATGCTCTTTGTCGGGAACTGTACCCCGACAAAAAGATTGGTGAGGTCATTTACTGCGGTGACAGCCGTGTTGGGCGCTTTTTTCAGGAAAAGATTTTCAGCCACGGGCGAAGGCTATCCTGGAACGACTTAACGCTGTCTGCTACTGGCAAACGGTTGAATCCCGAGGCGTTTGCAGCCGATTTTGAGGATACTTCAACCAAGCCCTGAGTTGATTCCGCGCCGCAATTTATTGGCTCTCTTGCTGGCGCTGCATTTTTTCATGGAATCCTGCTCTGCCGCAAACCAGTCGAAGCTGGTATCGCGGCATGGGATCGTGTGGATTAGGTTGCGTCTGATTTTTTGTTGCTCATCGAGCCAAATGGTTTCATTAGTTATTGGCGCTGGTATTCAAGCCGTTGAATATCAGCGCCTGAATCTGCCCAAGTGCCAACGGGCTTTTGTTTAAAACGTGATGTTGGCACACAGAGGGTTGCCAGTTTGCTTTCATTCGGCTAATCCTTCAGCATGAAACACCATGAACATAACCGTCCGTGCCCCAAGGGCCCCGGCGCTACTATCGCTGCCATTACCCACAAGCGTATCGACCCGCCTGCGGTTTCGGCTGACATGTCGATTTCGGAGCTGCTGGACACGATTTTTTTGTCTTACAACGCAGGCAGACTGCGCGAGGCGGCACAACTGTTGGCGGGCAAAATGCTCGCCGACAATGTGACCCTTGGAGTTTCTTTGTCTGGGGCATTAACCCCAGCGGGTCTGGGTATCTCATGCCTAGTGCCTTTGATCGAGCACGGACTTATTGACTGGATCGTTTCGACTGGGGCCAACGTCTACCATGATGCCCACTTCGCATTGGGCATGGAGTTGCATCAGGGACGTCCCGGAATGGACGATCACCAGTTGCGTGACAACCAAGTTATACGTATTTATGACATCGTTTTTGATTATGAAAACTTGTTGGGTACAGATGCGTTCTTCCGGGCCATGGCGCGGAAGGAACCGTTCCAGCACACCATGGGCACTGCCGAATTTCATCACCTTGCCGGAAAATTTCTAGATGCTCGCGAACGGGAGCTTGGGCTTTCGGGCAAAAGTTTTCTGGCAGCAGCCTACAGGCATGGGGTCCCGGTTTTTACATCCTCTCCGGGTGACAGTTCCATTGGCATGAATCTGGCGGCACTTCAACTTGAAGGGGGCGCCTTGCAGATCGATCCATTGCGTGATGTGAATCAATCGGCTGCGATCGTTTGGTCCGCGAAACAGGCTGGAAAAAGTGCTGTCATGATTCTGGGTGGTGGTTCGCCAAAGAACTTTATTCTTCAGACGGAACCCCAAATTCAGGAAGTTTTGGGATTGGAGGAAAGCGGTCACGACTATTTCCTTCAGGTGACTGATGCCCGCCCAGATACGGGTGGTTTGAGCGGAGCAACTCCTCAGGAAGCCATGACGTGGGGGAAAGTCGATCCGGAGCAACTGCCTGATACGGTCACCTGCTACCTCGACACCACGGTCGCTCTTCCCCTTCTGGCAACTTATGCTGTTGCTCGTAAAGGAAAGCGCACACCACGCAGGTTGATGGATCGCCTTGCTGAATTAACTGAGAAATTGAAAGATTCGTATTTGGAAAAGCTTAAACGCGAGGCTCATCGGGCCTGATTGACGGCGAGCATGCCTTTGGCGAACCCGGCTTGAATGATTTCAAACGATTCGATCCCAGTGGATACCCGGAGCAATCCGGGGCCAATTCCCTCAGCTTCTCGTTCGCTGGCTGATAATCCACGATGAGACGTACCAGCTGGATAACTCAGCGTGGTTCCAGTATGGCCCAAGGATGGGCTGAGGGTGAATTCTTGGCAACCGCGGATGAAAGCTTGGGCTCCGCCGCGGCCACCTGCTAACTCAAAGGCCACAATATTGCAGCTTCCCATTGGCATGGTTCGAACCGTGAGAGAATGATCTGGATGTCCGGGAAGTGATGGATGGTGAACAGCCTCGACTCCCTGCTGCCCTGCAAGGAATGTGGCTAACTGGCATGCATTCGATTCGGCCGCCTTCACGCGTAATTCAAGGGTTTCCAACCCACGAGATGTCAGCCAGCAATCGAAAGGTGAGCTGTTGAGCCCATAAAGGCTGATGAAGGGATGAATTCGCGCCTTCAAGCTGCTGTGGCCCGCCACTAAGCCCAGTGTGGCATCACTATGGCCGTTAGCCAGCTTTGTGAGGCTTTCAATAACAATGGAAGCACCCATTTCAAGGGGACGAGCAAAAATGGGGGTTGCAAATGTATTGTCCACCGCGAGTGGTACACCAGCGGTCTGGCATATATTCCCGAGGCGGCCAATATCGGCCACGCGGACCAGTGGATTTGAGACTGTTTCAACCAAAACCAAATGGGCAGGTTGTTCCAGTTCGCGTTCCAGATCTTCTGGGCAATCAGGAGTGAACCACGATACCTGAGTGCCGCGTGACTCTAAATCCCTGATGAGGACAATGGTTTTCCCGTAAAGCCACCGGCTGGCGACTATCCGCCGGCCAGGTCCCAATAGTCCAAGGAAAACCGCTGCGATCGAAGACATGCCCGAGGAAGTAATACTTGCCCAGTCGGCGTGCTCGAGTCGTGCAAGCCGACTGGCCAGATCGTCCGCATTAGGGTGGCCGTCCCGGGCGTAAAGGTATACTTGGTCCGACCCGGTAAAATACGACTCAAGATCATCAAGATCTGTGAAGTTGAAAACGCTGGACGGGTGGATTGAAGGGGCCAGTGGCCTGTGTGTTCCGTTCATGGTCGGTCTAGATTGAGAAGGCATGGTTTCAACGACTGTTGGATAAACGTGAAATAGCCTGCTCCCAAGCCGGGTCGGCATTTTCGCGTCGATAGCCAAGTCTGGCGGCCTGCTCGCGTGCCTGAGTTTCGCTCAGGGTGAGGTACCGTGTGGCGTAAGCAATCCAAATGGCGCCTGTGCGGGTACCGTCCCGATCAAATAGGAATACAGGCCTACCATTGGCGGCTTGAATGTCGCGGTCCAAGGCTGCAAGAAGTGTCGCGTCGAGTGACTGCGCCGAAACTTCAAGAGATTTGTAAGTCATGTTTTGGCGTTCGACCAGTTGCCTACACGCGGAGATGTCTTCCGAAGGTTGGCGCAGTTGAATGACCGTGGAAAATCCAGCCTCTTTCAGCCAGTTGATTCCATCAGGAAATGGCTGCTGACCTCCGGCGATCTTGTCGGCCAACACAGCATATCCAGGAATATCAACTGGAAATGAAGATGCGCTGCCTGCCGAACGTGTTTGCGTTGGAGTTGGCGTCGTTTCGGGTGGACCAAGAATAATGGTTGAGGGAACGGGTACCTTGTTCGCTGTGACGGGGGCGGGTGGAGGTGGGGCCATACCAAGGCCTGGGCCAGATGCGCCGATTGGTGGTGGATTCATGCCCAGCCCGGGGCCATTCTGAAAGGCAGGTGGAGCCATACCTGAGGCATTTCCCGGGTATGCAGGGCCTGCGCCAACGGGAGGTGGGCCAAATGCTGGTGGCTGAGCGCCAAGCACAGGTGGTTGCGGGCCTGGGCCAGGCAAAGCACCTGGTGGTGGGCAGGTTGGGCAGTTGGATGGTTTTTGCGTGGTGCCAAATAGCCTCTGACCCAAAGGGGCTTTGGGAGGTTTCTGGCCGGGTGCGCATGCAGTTGGACTGGTGGACTGGCAACCTGTAGCCAGTAACCCCAAGCACATGGTAAGCGAAAGATAGCGAATCATTGTCGTAGTCCTCATCACTACATTTATGCTACGTCCGGCGGCCCATGTCTTGACATCGCGTTCTTGAGGAAAAATCCGGAAAACTGCGGAAGGCGAGTTCGGCCTTGACGATTGTTCCGTGTGAGCTTGCCGGATTTTCGATCAGAACTGATGCATCTGACCGGATCTTGGCAAGTTTTACGGTGGCATTCTCGCTACCATGACATGGGTTCAGTCACCTTGGGAAGGCGCCACGATGTCACAGGCCGATCTTGATTCCATTCGCGAACAAAAAAAGGTTCTACGGGAGCAGGCGCACGAGCGCCGCAATGCCCAGCAGGACAAAGATGCCCTGAGTGAGCGCATCTGCGACAAGCTGATGGACACGCCTGAATATCAGGCAGCCAGCACGGTACTTTGGTACGTCGATGTTCGTAGTGAAGTCAGAACTAGACAGCATTTCCCCAAAGCACTGGAACAGGGCAAGACAATTGTTGTTCCCTACTGCGTTGATGGATTCCTGCACCTGTTTCACCTTGTAGACATGAACGAACTCGATTTGGGCAAGTATCGAATTCTTGAGCCTAAGGTTGAACTGCGTGATCTTCCGCAGAAACGCATCGATCCATCAACCATTGATCTTGTTGTGGTGCCTGGAGTTGGTTTCGACCGCCGTGGCGCGCGCATGGGGCATGGATTTGGTTATTACGACAAGCTGCTGGAACACGTCCGTCCAGGAATTCCACTGATCGCCTTGGCATTTGATTGCCAGATTTTCAATGAAATTCCCGCCGCGCCCCACGACGTTTTCATGACCCGTGTTTTGACAGAATCAGCGGCATACCCCCTCCCTGTGGCCTGATTCCCGGAGTGCCGAGAAATGTCTGCGATTGTAGACGATACCTATGCCGAAGCCTTCCGCAGCATATTCGCGGAGGTGTTGATCACTGCGCGCGACCGCACGTGGCTTGACCATGCGGTGCGGGCAGCAACGGGAAATGCATCGAGCACAATATTGTGCGATTGCGAGGCAGGAATAGACCGCTATGTCGGTCCGGGCGGAGATACTTCCTTTACGGTTCCAGATGGGCGACCCGGCGCATTGGTTCAGTTTCATGTGCCGCGGTTCCGCAAGGACCGGGTTGAAGCCATTGAACGTTCGTTGCTGGTACGTATCAGCCAAAACGTGCTGACGTGCGCAACGGCCGCAGTGTTTTCAACGGATCCCACTGAAGGATGGGTCCCTTTGGGACGAAAAATTGCCTACTTTGGTGATGGCCATCAATTTCGTGATACCCGTTTTGGTCGTCCGGTTTGGGTCATTCCCATCTTGGGCGGCGAGTTTACCATCGACCGCAGGTTTTATTATCGCGATGGCTTGATGGGTGGAAATCTTTGGTTCATGGGCGCATCAACCGACGCGGCCTTGTTGGCCGCCGAACGGGCACATGCCGCTGCTGCTGCAACGCCGGGCGTTATCTGCCCATTTCCGGGTGGTGTGGCAGCCAGTGGTTCCAAGGCTGGTAGCCGGTATAAGTTTGCCATTGCCAGTACTTTTGCCGAGTACTGTCCAACACTGCGCGACAAGCCCGGGGTAGAAACCCGCTTGCCCGAAGGAGTTGCTTCGGTGATGGAGATCATCATCAATGGCCGTGACCTTCCGACATTAATAACAGCCACGCAGGCTGCGATTGCTGCTTCTCGTGAAACTCCGGGCCTGCTTCGCATCTCGGCGGGCAATTATGGTGGTAGACTTGGAAAGAGTTTCGTTTACCTTCATCCGGACAAGCAACCTCCGGTCCTTGCCTGAGTGAACCATGCCTCCACGCGGTGGCCCAGACCCTGTTGCTTTAGCTGAAGACGTTGCGGCATTTCTGAATTACGTACGTGGGGAGAGGGCTTTGTCTCCCCATACCCAGATGGCGTACCGTCGGGACCTCGACCGTTTTTCAGAATGGTCTGTTGCTCATCGGATGGATCATCTTCATCCAAGGTCCCAAGAACTGCTCGACTTTGTTGAATACCTGCAGGGATTAGGACTGCAACCGCCCAGTGTCGCGCGGCATCTGGCATCACTGCGTTCTTTTTACCGTTTTCTGAAACTCGATGAACGTGTCCGTGACACGGCAGTTGATTTGCTGGCCGCCCCTGCCCTGTGGGATCGCGTGCCGCATGTCTTGAGTCCAGAGGCTGTTGACCGATTGCTGTTGGGCCCTATACCACTCGATCGGTTAGCAATACGGGATCGCGCCTTGCTGGAAACCTTGTATGCCAGCGGCTGCAGGGCTTCAGAATCTTCCGGGCTGCTGATCAGTGATTTGAATCTTGATGGTGGTTATTGTCGGTGCCACGGCAAAGGAAACAAGCAACGAGTTATTCCTTTGGGAAGTCGCGCCGTTGCGGCACTTCGAGCCTATTTGGAAGGACTGCGTCCTCGCATCATGGCTGATAAACCACCAGTTGGCCATGTGTTTGTTTCTGGCCGTGGAATTCCGCTGGAACGAACAACGGTTTGGAGAGTTGTCAAAAAGTATGTCGTGCGCCAAGGCATCCATGGCCGAGTCAGTCCACATACACTGAGACATAGTTTTGCCACCCATCTCCTTACGGGTGGCGCGGAGTTGCGTGCTGTTCAGGAAATGCTGGGGCACGCTGGAATTGCCACCACTCAGAAATACACCCATGTCGATCGAGATCGACTACGGCAGTTGCACGCGAAGTTTCATCCGCGCGGTGGAACCGCGTCTTGAACCAAAGAAAAAGTTCCGGGGAGCATCCGTGTCATGCTCCCCGGAACCAACTGACGCCATTTTTCAGGATTTCTGGAGCTTCGTTCATTACCGGGACGTTCGGGTGGGTAATCAAACACCCCACCCACTAGTAAAGGCGAGAGCAGCGGGCATTGTGGTCCAGAAAATAATCATTTCCTGAACCAATAAAACCAGGTTCATCATTGTGTTGGTGTGGTTTCGGCTTCCGGTCCTGCCTTAACCACCGTCTCACCGACTTGGCCATCTTTTCCGCGTACAGCCAAAACGGTGCCTGCTTCCCAGAATCCACGGCGGGTGAACGCCAAACCGATCCTGCCGCCTGTAAGCTCGTGCCCCGTAACAGATGTTATTCGACCCACTTCGCGGTCCGCAGACCACAAAGTGTCTCCCGAAGCGCACGTGGCTGGGCAATGTGTAAGCATGGCGAGGCGCCGGTTGATTTGGCCACGGTCCCGCGCCATAACGATAGGCTCCTGCCCCAAGTAGCAACCTTTAGACCCGCTCACCGCCACAGCATTTCGTCCCAATTCCGGTATGAAAACGTTTTCGTCAATTTCCTTGCCCTGTTCAGGAAGGCCCGCGGCAACCCTAAGGTTTTGCCACATGCTAAAACCACCTGGAGTTGCTCCAGATTGATTGATTGTCTCCCAGACTGTTTTGGCATGTTTGACAAGAAACGCGATATCGTAACCGGGCTTTCCCAGCAAATCGATGCGACGGATATGGCAGACGGCGTCATGGCCGATTGTGCGCTCCATGTGTTGCCACAAATCGAGGTCTGGTATGTCGGTTTTAAGCGCGGAAGCGAGAATTGCCCGGGCTCGCGGACCTGTCAAATGTAGCTGGGCCAAATCAGACGTGCGGTCGCAGAATTCTGCTTGTTCACTGATCAGGTGCCTGTCCAAATGCCTCAACAGCGTGTCTTCCAGGCCGGCTGGGAGGTCGATCCAGAATCCTTCACGGCCTCTGCTCAGAACAATATGGTAAATGTTGGCCCAAGCGACGGAGCGCGCACGCGCGTTGGCAAAAAAAGCTTCGCAACCGGCACCGACAGGCATTCCTACCATGTCATTGGTGCAGAGATTGTGCAGAAAAAGTGCTGCTTCCGGTCCCGTTACTTCAACTTTGCCGCGTAATGATTGATCAAAAACAACTGCGCCCTCAAGCCATGCTTTGGCAGCGTTGGAATTGTTGTCGGAGGTTTCCAGCACTTCAACGCCTTGCTGCTCTACCGGCACCAAACCACTGGCTAAAATCATGCCAGCTAAAGGCGATCGTGGGTTCATCATGAATCTCCCAAAGTTTGCCAGGCCGGTTTGGCCATGGCGCGGTCTGCATCACCTATCAACAATATTGTTGTCGCCGCACTGGCTAGGCGTTGGATATTGGACAACCGATCAAGTCGATGCGCCTGCAGGTCCTCGCATGTATCTGTTTCGAGTGAACTCAGAATAAAAATGGAGCCTTGCCTTAAAGCGCGCGACCAGCGCTTGAATGTCTTGGTAAATGATCCTGCAGAATGGCTAGTTTCTGAAGACTCCACGGCATCTAGGTAGGTGGATGCCATCGCCTGCCAATCGTCTGTGTCTGAAATTTCAGGACAAACGATGACAAAGCGGCCACCCGGTTCCAAGCATGGGCGAAACCGTTCCAACGCTGTGGCCAAATTGGCAAATTCGCGTGGGCCACTCGATTTGGGCCAATTCAGAACGATTAATTCTACCGGTTCCTCCAAATCAAGATTCCAGATACTCCGGTGCAGATCCCGGGCGGCACGAAAAGCTTCCATCCTCCCGGCAAACCAGTGGGGGGCTTTGCCATTTGGACCCGGAACCGCTGTGATCAGGTAAGGTGCCCCCAAAAGATTCAGTACAGTACCGGCTTCGACTCCAGACAACACATCGCACGCCATGCCTGGATAAATCAGGCTGGCAGGGCTTTGGTTCCCACCGCCAAGGCGTACTCCACTCACCACAATGGTCAGGTCGGCTTCAACCAAGCGGCGGTTCAAGTAGATCTGCCGGCCGTCGCGTGTGCCTCCCAGAATCATCCGTGCCATGGCATCGGCAGGGTTATGCCTTTCCACACTGCAACCGGCTGCTTCTTGCAAGATTTTGGCAAGGGATGTGTCTGAAGTCTGGGAAGGCAGAAGGATGGTTACTTGTCCTGCCGCGATCCCGGCTTTCTGCAAGCGTTCAAGAAGTATCGCGAAGGAGAACCCAAGGGCCAATGTGCCTGGATCTAAAGCCACAACAACCCTATCGTCGGGGGTGGCGCATTGATCGAGTGGCGGAAAGTTGAAAGGAAACTCCAACGCCTCGGCAAAGCCTTTCCCCGTCCATGGGACGTTGCCATCGGGAAGTTGGGAAACGGTTTTGCTTGAATCCAGTTTCAGGTTGAGTGTTTCGTCGCCCCAATAAAGTTCCATGACACCGTCCGTTTGATGCGCGTATGAGGAGTCTGAGAAGATAGTCTGGAAACCCTGACCATTTCCTTGCAGGATCTTATCGTGTCTTGGGGTGAGTTCACGAGGCCAGAAGAGAGTTTCAAATCATGAAACAATGGGTTGCTGTGTTTGTTGCCGCATTTGTTTGCGTTGCGACGCTGGTTGCTGACGAGGCACCAGAGTTGAAGAGTCTGAGCGGAACCTGGTCGAAGCAGGCTGGCGAGTTTGAAGTGGAATTTGCCTTCAAGGGCGAAAAACTTGCCATCTCGCTCAAGCGTGGTTCAGACAAGCTGATTCTTGATTCCGATGTGGCCGTCAGCCGCGATGGCCGAGTTTTCGGTCGCGTCGCGGTTGTGACTGAAGATGGAATCGCGGGCGGTGGCGATAAGGGCGAACTGTTCACATTCAATGCCAAGGTTTCGGGAAAGAGTGTGACAGTATCGGAATTGCGCGGCACCAACGTCAGCGACGACGCGCGTAAGCTGGTTGAAGGCGAATTCAAAAAGAAGTGACTTTAGATCGATCGCTTTATAAGAGCGTCTAAATCGGTGAAGAACCCGGGGTATGTTTTGCTGACACACCCCGGGTTTTCTATTTCGATGTCTGGAATCCGCAAGCCGACAAGGGCCAGACTCATGGCCATGCGGTGATCGTTGTAAGTGTGAACGCGCGCCTTTTTCAAACTGCCCGGGTATATGGTGAGCGAGCTTTCCTTTTCCTCGACCCGCGCCCCGAGGCGTGTTAATTCTTTCGCCACCGCCGAAATCCGGTCTGTTTCCTTGTGGCGAATGTGGCCAATGCCGTGCATGGTTGTCGGCCCTTCAGCAAATAGCGCCACCACGGCGAGGGTCATCACGGTGTCGCTGATGGCGTTCATGTCGACATGAACGCCCCGGCTTGCGCGCCCGGATACCGTGATTCCTGAATGGTCAAAACGAACGTCGCAACCCATTTTCTCAAGCACATCAACAAATGCCACGTCTCCCTGAAGGCTTGAGCGACCAAGCCCGGGAATAGTAATGCTTCCACCAGTAATGGCTGCGGCGCCCCAGAAATAGCTGGCAGCCGAGGCATCTGGCTCCACGGAATACTCTTCCCTGTATGCCATGTCCGACGGTTCAACACGATAGCGGCCCGGGGCTTCCACCGTGACGTTCGCACCCCATTGGCGAATCAACGCGATCGTCATGTCAACATATGGTTCGGAAACAAGCGACCCTTCAATCACAATTCGGATCGATTTTCCGCACCATGGGGCCGCCAACAGTAGTCCTGAAACAAACTGACTCGAAACTTCTCCGCCGACGGAGACTTCGGTAGCATTCCAGCCTGTGGATGTAATCACAACGGGTGGGCACCCGGGTTTCATGGGGCATTGCACATCCACACCCAGTTTTTTCAACGCTTCAATCATGTCTGCCAGTGGCCGTTCCCGCATGCGTTCAATGCCATCCAGAGTAAAACACCCTGTTCCCAGCGAGCAAAGCCCTGTCAGAAAACGCATGGTGGTGCCGGAATTCACAACATGAATACTGGCTTGCGATGCCGGTATAAGGCGATCGAGCGGCGCCTTTGGCGACCTTTGAACCGTGATTTCGCCGGTATTCCACTGGGCATCAACGTGCCAGCCCAAGGCTTGCAAGCCTGCAACCATGACTTCGGTATCTTCACTGGCCAAGGCATGGTTAAGCCTGCACGGCCCGCGCCTCGATGCCAACGCGGCCAGTACCAAAGCCCGATTGGTCAAGCTCTTGCTGCCGGGAATTTGGCAGACGCCATTTAGCGGTCCGGGGGCCTGGGTTGTGGTGTGGATTTTTAATGCTGGATTCATGATGTGAACTCAAAAGGGGGCGGATAAACCACACTCATCAGGCATAAACCTTTGGCGGGTGCTGTTGGCCCTGCCAAGCACCTAGAACCTGCCGTCAGGGCATCGTTCAGCGACGACACAGGGCGAAAACCCCGGCCAATGTCGATCAGGGTGCCGGTTATGGCCCGAACCATATTGTAGAGAAAACCACCCGACTCAATTTCGAGCCACAGGTGCGGGCCGTTCTCTAAAAGCTCAATCCGGTAGATGGTTCGGATGCTGTGTTGTCGGTTAGGCCAGCGTGTTTCAAATGCGCGAAAATCGTGCGTTCCCAAGAGGGGAGGCAACGCTTTGCGCATGGAGTCAACATCGAGGCGGAATGGAACCTGATGGTGGTACCGTTTGGTGAAAACATCGATCGCGCCACCATGCAGAATGGAGTACCGGTAAGTCTTCCGACTGGCATGGCGAATGGCATCAAATTCTTCGGGCATGTCATCGATACGGTGCAGGTCGATGTCGTCGGGAAGGTGCGCTCTCAGTGCTTTCAGCAGTTGTCTGGCCGGTATTTCCACCGTTGTGCGCATGCTGGCCACTTGGCCGCGGGCATGCACGCCTTTATCCGTTCGCCCGCTACCTTTGGACGATCTTCCCGGATCTCCCAACAGCGCAAAGGCATCGTTCACGGCACCCTGAACCGTACGGAAGCCCGGCTGGAATTGCCATCCAGCAAAGTCCGTTCCGTCGTAGCCAAGAACCAGTCTCAGGGTTCTCATGGAACCGGTTTCATCGCCTTTTGATATTGCCGGAACGGATCAACAAATCCGCTATCTGAACGGCATTGGTAGCGGCCCCTTTTCGCAGGTTGTCGGCAACAACCCACATATTGAGGCCATACGGTACGGTTGGGTCTGCGCGCAGACGGCCAACAAACACTTCATCGCGCCCTTCGCAGCCCAACGGTGTTGGTGCCGACTGCGTTCCAGGTGCATCTGCAAGAATGATTCCAGGAGCAGCAGCAAGCGCCCGACGGGCTTCTGCCACGGTGATTGGCCTGTGGAACTCGACATTGATCGACTCGGAATGCCCCGTGCGCACGGGCACGCGAACCGTTGTGGCGCTGACCTGAATCGAGTCGTCACCCATGATTTTTCTGGTTTCCCGAATCATTTTCCACTCTTCTTCACTGTTGTCGTCTTCACCGGGTTTCCAGTCGTGGGCCAGAACATTACCAGCCAATCGATCAATGTGGGCAGCAGCAGCAGGTACGGGGTGCCCTGCCCCCAAAGCCCGAACCTGCGCATCGAGGTCGGCCAACCCCGTGGCACCCTTGCCTGAACTTGCTTGATAAGTGCTCACCACCACGCGCTTAATGCCCGCCAAATCGTGCAGAGGCTTCAAAGCCACAACCATCTGGATGGTGGAGCAATTGGGGTTAGCCACAATCCCCTTGGGGATGCGATCGAGGGCTTCAGGATTGACTTCGGGCACCACCAACGGCACTTCCGGGTCCATACGCCAAGCGCTGGAATTGTCCACAACTGTTGCGCCCGCTTCAGCGGCTACTGGGCTCCAGATTCGGCTGATGGTTGCAGGTGTGCTGGCAAGGACCAGATCAACATCCCTGAAGGCCTCGTTGGAGAGTGCAAGAACCGTGTGAGTCTGGTCCCCAAACCGAATCGGTTTTCCCGCACTGCGTTCAGAGGCCAAAAACCGAATCTCGCGGAATGGCAGGCGGCGCTCTATCACTACCCGGCACATCAATTCGCCCACGGCACCGGTTGCACCAACGATCGCAATGACAGGATCCATGCTACACTCAAATCCAAAGAATTAAGCGGAATTGTACGCCGCGCACGTCACGGCGGAACTCGTTCCATTACCATACCACGTCATCACGCAGGATGGACGACAACAGTCATGATCTCTCACGCCGATAGCGACTGGATGCGCAGATCATTGCGATTGGCGTACCGAGGCCTTGGAGCTGTGGAACCCAACCCCATGGTGGGAGCCGTGCTGGTACGAGATGGTCGCCTCATTGGCGAGGGCTGGCACGAACGCTTCGGCGGACCGCATGCCGAGATTCTGGCGCTGCGATCTGTTCAGGAAAATCCAGCGGGTTCCACACTTTATGTCACCCTGGAACCGTGCTGCCATTTCGGAAAGACTCCCCCCTGCACCGACGCGCTGATCCGCGCCGGTATTCGAACAGTTTATATCGGCGTAAGGGATCCATTTCCCAAGGTCGATGGTGGCGGCATCAACCAACTGCGTGCCGCGGGCATAGACGTTTGGGAAGATGTGGCTGTGGAAGAGGCTTCCAGCCTTTTGGCTCCTTATTTGAAACGTGTCAAAACCGGGTGCCCGTGGGTGATCGCCAAATCAGCTACCACCTTGGATGGCAAGATTGCCACATCCACCGGGCAATCGCGTTGGATTACCGGAGATAGAGCCCGCAGCCATGTCCATGAGTGGCGGGGCCGTGTGGATGCCATTGCTGTTGGCATCGGCACGGCATTGGCCGATGATCCGATGCTGACGGCCCGGCCATCGGGGCCGCGTGTGGCCAACCGGGTTGTTTTTGACCGCACCGGCAAGCTGCCACTCACCAGCACAATGGTTCTTACTGCCCGGGAAGTTCCAGTGGTGGTAGTCACCTCCGCGGAGAGCCAAGAAGATTGGCGCAATCAGTTAACTGGTTTAGGCGTGGATGTTTGGGTTTTGGGTCGCAACAACATCACAGAATTTCTGAACGAGGCGGGCCGACGCGGTTGGACCAGGGTGCTTATCGAGGGGGGCGGTTCCCTGTTGGGAGCATTCCTCGATGAGGATGCCGTCGATGAATTGCACCTCTATCAGGCACCAATTCTGGTAGGAGGCGCGCAATCCCGGTCTTCATTTGGTGGAGAAGGAAGATCCCTACTTACCAATGCCTGGCGCGGAAAAATGGTGGAGGAATTATCGTTGGGCCATGACCGGTTTGTGCGCATGGTGCGAACATAGTTTGACTCGACCATGGTATGCCGAAGAGCCCCCCGCACACAGATGACTGAAAGGCCACGTGGCAAGAAGCGGCATCTGGCGTGTTGTCCGTTGAATGAGATTGGTTTTCTGTAATGGGTAATTTCGTACGTCAACAATTAATGGCAAAATATTTGATGAATGGTGATTTGCATGGGTGTATAGAGGTGCAAACAGCATCGATGCAAATTGGAGTCCTTAAACCGTGGAACTACCAACTTGGTTGGCAGCGTGTGTGAATTTTTTCACAATAAAGTCAAATGATATGGATGTTTCGGTAAAGAAAGTGCCGCTACCGCCCTGGTTCGAAGGTAAAATCCCCACCGATCTCTTGCGTTTGGCGCGAGCTAACCGCGAAGAGCCTTTGCACCGCCAGATTCTTGCCGATTGGGTGGAGCGTTATGGCGCAGAAGAAGGTCGGTTGATGTGCTGTTTTTTCAGGCGAGATCCTATTTTACGGGACGACGCAACCACATGGCAAACGCTGTCAGCAATGGAAGCCCGCTTGGTGGCACCATTTTCAGATTTGGTGTTGGGAATTGGCGACCGGGCGGTATTGCCGCTGACGGAAACGCAGTCCATCACCATGGGTTGGGTGCCACCGGGCCAAAGCTGGTTGGGCGGTGGTGGTGGTAATGAAGGCACCCGGCCTTTCATACTTAAAAAGGGGCTATGGTGTGGTATTTACCCGGTCACGCAGGAACAGTGGTATGCGGTGATGGGTAATAATCCGAGCCATTTTAACGGCAAACCCAAGAATCCTGTGGAACAGGTATCGTGGAACGATGTGCAGGAGTTTTTGCAGAAGCTGAATACCGCCAACAGCCGAAGTGGTTTTTTATATTGCTTGCCGACGGCCGATGAATGGGAATACATTATTCGGGGTGGACCAATTTCAAAAAAACATAGCCAATACCATACCTATTTTGCCAGTAGTAAGTTTGACCTAACGATGGTGGCCAGCAATGAAAACTCTTCCTGGAACAATTTTGAATGTACCAGCGCCGTCGGGAATTACCTTCCTAACCCGTTGGGGATTTTCGATATGCATGGCAATGTTTGGGAGTGGACGTCTTCCGAAGTGGGCTCGGACCGCGTAGACTGTGGCGGAAGTTGGGGCAGCAATGTGACCCGTTGTACCGCGTCGTCCCGGAACGAATTCGGCCAAGAGGATTGCAGCAAATACATCGGATTCCGTCTTGTTGCTGTTCCGTTTGGGGAGTAAGGCGGGTGGATCGAGGGGCAACGTGGCCCCTTACTCCGTTCGGGGCTCTTCGGCCCTGACGATTGGGGCGCGACCCTTGGCCGCGACGAAGAGCCCCTTACTCCGTGCGGGGCTACGCGCCAAACATCGGCATCTAACACCAATTTCACCTGTTTTTTCGACAGTATGTAATCGATTGCTGCGTCAGGTGCGGGCTTTTTCGCAGTCTTCAATCAGCTTGTCGAGAGCCTTCACTGCCGTGGCTGCGCCACGCTTGATTTCGTAAAGGAAATCCAGCTCGCTTTTGTCGATCTTTCCATCGGCGAACAGTTCCTTGCGGAGAATGCCGACTTCTTTTTCGTCGATATATCCGTCGCCCAATGCCAACGCCTTGGCCACCTTGCGCCATTCTGCCATTGCTGAAGACTCCATCCTGGAATTGAAGTTGTGGATTCCTGTCCACCATAGACTGGAACCAATTAGAGCCTCGATCTTGTGCGGAATCGGGACGACTTGCAAGCCAAACAATCGCACATCTTTGGAATCTGCCAGACATTTGCATGGCCCGGTTTTTGGGGAACAGACGGTCAATTACCAAGGTTCATTCCGGTTGTTTGGCCGCCAGATCCTCTTGTTGCCGGTAACAGGCCCTCAATTTATTGGACGACCCAAGCGCCATGTGTACCATTAGAATGCTAAGGAAGCCGTTCGGTTTGTGCCGATGGTGTAGAGGGACTGAATCGTTCAGGGTTGAATCGAACCGAGGTAATGAAACATGCCACATGTCGTGACCGAGCCGTGCCGGGATTGCAAGTACACCGACTGCGTTACTGAGTGTCCTGTCGAGTGCTTTTACCAGGATGGCGACATGCTGGTGATTGATCCCAATGATTGCATCGACTGCGGTGCATGCATTCCTGCTTGTCCTGTTGAGGCGATTTACTCCGAAAGCAGTGTGCCTTCGCAGTGGCAGGGATACATCAACATCAATCTCGAACGCGCTGGCGTTCTGAAGGGCCAAGGCAAGCAACTCAGCAAGAAGCAGCCTCCGATGAAGGGCCCGAATTGCAAGGGTTCTTGATGTTTGCCTGAGTGCGCAACCTACACTGTAGGAAACCCATCCGATTGCCGGGTGGGTTTTTTTTATACTTGGCAAGGAAGAAACTGTGGCCGGTAAAGTTGGCATCTTGCTGTTACAACTGGGAACGCCCGATGCCCCCACTGCTTGGGCCGTCAGGCGGTATCTGGGCCAGTTTTTGTCGGACCCGCGCGTGGTTGACTGGCCCAAGTGGATTTGGCGCCCAGTGCTCAACGCCATCATCCTGACTTTCCGCCCCGCCAAATCTGCGGCCAAGTACAAACTGATCTGGGACGATACAACCGGCTCTCCGTTGATGATGCACTCAAAACGGCAGGTGGAACTGCTTCAGGAACGCTTCCCAGAAGCCATTGTGGTGTTGGGAATGACCTACGGAAATCCCTCAGTCGACTCGGCGATCGATTCATTACGTGAAAAGGGAGTCGATCGCATCATTGCCGTGCCGATGTTCCCGCAATACTCCGCGACAACGACTGCAGCTGCCACTGATGCGCTTTTCCACAGTTTGTCGCGACATTCAGTAAAACGCGTTCCCGATGTGAGGACCGTTCCCGCTCATCCCACGGACCCGGGTTATATCGAAGCGTTGGCGGTTTCTGTGGAAGAAGACCTTGCCAAGCTCCCATGGAAGCCTGAGCGTTTTGTGATCAGCTTCCATGGCATACCGAAACGGTACTGCCAGCAGGGCGACATCTACGCGACGCATGTCAAGCAGACCACTTTAAAATTGGTTGAGCGACTTGGGTGGAAGCGTGGAGAGTGGCGGCAGACATTCCAGTCGCGTTTTGGACCGGAAACGTGGCTCAAGCCGTATACAGACGACTACTTGAAGGAAATTGCTGAAGAGGGAGTTCGCAAGGTGTTTGTTGTGGCCCCGGGCTTTTCAGCCGACTGCCTCGAAACGATCGACGAAATCGGTCGGGAGTTCCTAGAAGAGTTCCATCATGCTGGTGGAGAAGACCTGCGCCTTTGCCCATGCTTGAACGATCATCCCCGCTGGATTGACGCGGTTGAAGCATTGATCCGCGCTGAGGGAAATGGCTGGATAGTACCGAAATCAGCGGACCGATTCGAACCGGCACCAACCGCCTGATTGACGGCATAAATCGCCGAGATTGTCCTCGCGCATCTGCTGGCCGAGCCGGATGGCGCATAATTTTGGTAGTGGCCTGCCGATGCGCCGCAGTGTTGTGGCAATGGCGCCCCAATCTCCAGAATGCAGGTCAGCATCGTCGCTGATGACAACAATTCGAGTAGCGCCGCGTAATGCAGCGGTTCGCAGGGCGTTTCCCAGATCGGTTGAACCACCCGGGCGCGCGTCTTCCAGCCGTTCCAACGCGCGCTGGCAACGCGTGCGGGACCACGGTTTCCAGTCGCCTTCGGAGGCTATTTCGTCAACAGTTTTGTCAAATAGCCATACGCGCATAAGGCAATCGTGCGGAACATTGGCAAAAACCAAATTGGCCTCTCGGCGGGCCGCGTTCCAGCCACCACCAAGCCCCATGCTCAATGAGCGATCGATCACAACTGCCAAGTGCTCGGCTGGCGCTTCGGTGGCGAACCAGCCAGCAGATCGACCTCCCGCGGCATCGACAGTTGGCTTGTTGACTTCATTTTGGCCAAGGCCGGCGTTGTTGGATCCACGCAAATTGCGAAGCATTTTTCGCACAGGTTCGACGTGTTTTGTTTCAACAGAAACCATTGCCAAAGGGCTTAGTTGAGCAGTGAACGGCACAACATCCAAAGGCTTGGATTCGTTTGCAGAAGAGGACTTAGGTTGAACGGAAGCCGCAGGTTGATCCCAAAAGACAGAAGCGTTCCTGCCCCTATCATTGGTCACCTGGCCACCTGGCACCGTGGTGGGAAGTGAAAAGACGGACCAGACGACGACAATGGCAAGAATCAACAAACCATGGGCCAAGGTAGACAAAATACCTGCCAAAACCCACCGGCCCATTCCGCCGCCCGTTCGAGCCATCGATGCACCCTCCTGCCCTTTTGCAGAATCAAAAGGAGTGCATAACCTCCGGAACAAGCGCCGTACAAGGTGAATTGATCAACGGATTGGAATGCCTTGAAGTTTGAGCAACCTGCCGAGTTCCGCTACTGGTTGGGCATGATCATCCACACGCAAATCGACGGCCCGGTCACCCAATCCGTTGGGCCCGCCCTTTTCCCTGACAATAAGAATTGCGGCAGATTGCTTGCCACGCTTGTCGCCCCCTGCTTGATCACCTGCGTCGAGGGCAGCAAAAAGCCTGGATGGTAAGGTGCCCTTTGTTTTTTCATACGCAACAATCATCGCGTCGATTACCTCTGGGCCGGTAAGAAGGTTGCCTTGGGCGGTGACGTTTTTTGCCTGTTTTGATCCTGCCCAGGCAACGCAACGTGGGCCAGTGAAGGCAGCGACTTCGCCTTGCGCATCGACAATTCCAACCTGACGCCAATCCCGCCCTTTATCTTCCTTCAGTAGCGAGTCGAGGGTGGTTTTGGCGTTGTTTCCAGACTTGAGCAGGTCGAGGCCTGAAGCTCCCAAGGTGACATTCACATAACTTTGTGTGGCAACGGCCCCAACACCCGCTTTTGCCCACGGTACAGCCGAACCCACGGCCAAATATTTACTTGCGACGGCAATTCCTAAGCTTTTGGTTTCTGGATCGAATGCGACGATCGAAAAAGTATGGACCGGAAGGTCGCCCCGTGGGGGAAGATTCCAAGCCGAATGGAGCGGAGCCCAAATAAGTAGGGCTGATAAGAAAACGAATACCGACAAGCGTGCCTGTGACATATGAAATGGCCTCTGGAGTCGCCGAAGTTCTGCAAGATGATAATCAAAATATGTGTATTCAACTGTTGAATAAGGGGGATTGTCGGTTGGAAGAATATCAAGGAATTGTGGTTGTTGGACAAGAGAACGAGCCGGAATCGCGGTTTTCAGCGCGACTTTCCGAGTTCTGGACAGCCATTCTTCGCAAGCATCCCGAGCAATTTGAAGGAATTTACGCGGAAGCTTCAGAATTTGGTTCCCAAGGCCAGAAGCCAACACGGCAGTATGCCGTCGATCCTGCGGTTGTGGCGTTTTTACTAGAACAACTCGCAGATGCCGGCATCGATTTGATGCCGGTAGACCCTGATGACACGTACTCCCGTTATGAAGCGGTTGCACCAGACTGGTGGCAAATCGAGCATTAACCGTTGCCCGACAGGAATGAACTTGCCGGCGTTCGGTGTTCCATGGCAGTCTATCGGCTGTTCAAGTCAACCAGTCATACTGGGGCACGGAGGCCCGACCGTTGCATGTTTTCATAAGTGCAGGCGAACCAAGCGGTGACCTTCATGGCGCAAATCTTGCAAAAGCCCTGAAGCTGTTGGATCCTGCCATCAATTTGTCGGGGCTTGGTGGTGATCGCATGGTGGCCACGGGAATTGAACCGTTGGTTCATATCCGTGAATTGTCTGTTGTTGGTTTCTTGATGGTGGCGCAGAGGTTCTTTGACCTTACTCGATATCTCGATAAGGTTCGGCGGTTTTTCTACAAACACAGACCAGATGTTGTTGTATTGATCGATTTCCCAGGTTTTAACTGGTGGGTTGCGGCTAAGGCGCGTGAATTTGGCATTCCTGTTGTGTACTTCGTTCCTCCCCAGCTTTGGGCTTGGGGAAGTTGGCGTGTGGCCAAAATGCGTCGCCTTGTGGATCGGGTGTTGTGTAATTTTCCATTCGAAGAAGCTTGGTACCGTCAGCAAGGCGTCGATGCCATTCTGATTGGACACCCTTACTTCGATGAATTGAAATCGAGGCAGGTAGATCAGGATCAGGTTAAAACCATTCAATCAAATGGTGGACCCGTTGTAGGCATATTGCCCGGTTCGCGCGATCAGGAATTGGAATACAATCTGGGTAGCCAATTGGATGCTGCCAGAAGGATTTCATCCAAATTCCCATCGGCACAATTCCATGTGGCCTGTTTTCATGCGGAACACGCCGCCCATGTTGCAGAGCAATTAAATGGCCCGTTTTCAACGTTACCCGTGACGATTCACAGCGGCAAAACACCAGAAGTGATTGCAGCGGCAGATATGACCATTTGCGTTTCGGGTTCTGTCAGCCTCGAACTGCTGCAAGCCGGTGTTCCGTCGATCATGATTTACCAAGGCAAGTGGCACATGATGCTGATCGCGCGTACGTTGATGCGCTGCAAGTTTATCAGCCTGCCGAATCTGATAGCCGATGAAGAGCTGTTTCCGGAATTTATTGGTCATACGCCCTTGGGCGAAGCATTGGCAAATCGTGCTTGTCAGTGGTTGGCTCATCCCGATGAAATGCGTGTGTTGAGGACAAAATTAATTGATTTATGGAACAAAACAGCGCGCCCGGGTGCATGCGACCGGGCGGCTGTTGAGATTGTTGCGATGGTAGGAAAGAAAAGGCAGATCAAGGGTTAGAAGCGAATACCGCCCGTGAACAGCAAGTTGAACATGGTGATGTCGCCATTGTTTTGTGGCTGCAAGATATCAGTCCAAGTGTAGTCCCACTCGAATCTGGTACCGAACTGCAGCACACAGGCTCCCCACGGAATTTCAATGTCGGTATGCGCTGCCAAGAATACCGAGCCAAAAACATCGTCCAGATGGGGGTAATTGGTCGGCTGGATTTTGCAGTTACCCCACCTTCCTCCAAAATCCCAGCCGGCACGCCAATTGTTTTCTTCTTGTTCAGCATTGCCAAGAAGGTAAATCTCGCGGCCCAATGACAGGTTGGCACTTGTAAGGTTGAAGCTATTTATGCCTGTATCAAGCGAAGGAATTGTGGGAAACGGACGCCCGCCGTTTCTTTGAACTTCAGTGGCATTGTTATTGCGTGGGTCGGGCATGTTCAGCAAGGTGACCACATTATTGCGGTTTCTGCTATTGAAGTGTGTGTTCGAAATCCCGACATCGATAACCCATGCCTTGTCTGCCTCAGGATTGAAAAACAGCGCTCTACCACCGCCGCTGATATTCCATCCGGGCTGGAGGTTGTCACCAAAAATGTTGCCACTGAGTGGGAAAGCCACACCCGTGCGAACGTATGTTTCCCAAGCAATCGGGCCACTCTTTCCGGTTGGGCCACAACACCCTGCGGGAGAAGGCCGTACGATCCAGTCAGATGCCAATCGTTTGTTGATTTGTACGGGGTTATCAACCCCATCGACCAAATCATCGCGCAATGGAACTGGATTGGGAGTTGAATACGGCAGTGTTGGTAAGTCTTGGGCTCTGCCGCCCCCTGCCAAAATTGCCGTGCCTGCCAAGACGAACAGGAAGGCCTGCTGGGTACTCATGCCAATCACCCTCGAAGACTGCGATCATGCGACAAACCAATACCGATGGACTAAAATCGGTGATGGTTTGATTCTGCTCTCTTTTCTTCGGAGTCTGATTGGGTCGAAGCTGAGTTTTCTTCTGCATAAGCGGAATAAATCGGTAAAAAGGCTATGATTTAAGGTCGCTGAGGCAAGAATATTTTATGGAAGCAACCAGCTGGACCCAGCAATTACTGATGGCAGGGCTGCGTTTCCGATGCTATCAGCCTCGAAACTTAGATTGGTTAAGTCAGGTAGTCGCCCTGAGCAAGCTATTGGTGAGCCAGGGGGAACTTCTGCCTTGGCTTGGTTTTTTGGTGGATTTGGAAGCTTGGGTTGAACACGGGGGAGAAGACCTGAACATTGGATTGCGGCGAGACCTCGCATCTCACCCAGTGTTTTTACGCTACCAAGATGTTGTTCTGGAACGGTGGCGTCGTGATCCTGAGATGATGCGTGTGCGACGCGCTTTGTTAGGCCGCTCTTTGCCAGAGCGAAGAGATGGCTTGCTCTACCTGCTTGAATCGTGGATTATTTCCGGTGTGCTGCCCGGGTTGCGGGCCAATGCTGGTTTGTTGGCAGCGGGATTGCCGGCTAGCGAGGCTTCACACGAACTCGCCCGCCAACTTTCGGATATGGAAGTTTGGCCAGAACCGATTCTGGAACTGGTGCGAGAAACCAATCGCTTATTTGGTTCCATGCGCCAAATGGTAAACCCGGAGGTTGTCGATCTGATCGAACGCGGCTTGGCCACCATGGACAGAGCCCCACGTGTGCAAATGGCTCAACTCATCAAGGCTCGCTTGCAATTAACAAATGTACTCGGGCCAATCATTCCTCATTCAATCGATACTTTGCGTGAGATACCAAGCAGTCAGCGTGCTAGCGGAGATGTGCCGCTTGGGGGTTACAACGCTATCACCACGCGGGGCAGGCTTGAAAGTCTGGTGCCTTCGCAATTGGTGTGGCTTGATATTAGTATAGGGGACTCAACACTTTTTGCTGTCAAACATGAGCGTCAGGAGTTGCTGTACTACAGTCGGCAAGATAATCGATTACATCAGAGATTGAGGCATATCGCCTTTATTGTTGATGGAAGCCTGAGTGCATCTCGGAATAAGCCAAAGAATCTTCCATTTCAAAGAATGACACTTGTGATGTCATGTCTGCTCACACTTTGGAGCCGCCTCGAGGGTATTCTGGCCCGTGAAGCGTTGCGACTCAGTTGGATCTTTGTCGGTCACCGTAACAGCTTGAAGGATGAATTTCAGCTTCTGAGCAGATTGCTTGCGCCCGAAGTCGCCGAAGGGCGAATGGCGTTTGAATATATGTCTGAAAAAAATCGTGATATCTGGATCGCTCAGCAGTTTCGCGAACGTGGCCTTTTTCAGCCCATTGACATCATCGCAGATGGAAACCACGGGTTTCCTGAACTTGTTTTCAATGAACAGCAGCGCTTGGGTATCATGCTTCAGGGGGATCGGCTGCAACTCAAGGGCGAGAAAAAACAACTTGTTGATAACTCAGTTTGGCCAGATGATTGGGCTCGCACGATTGGTGTGCTTGAAGAAATGCTGACAGCGACCTGAACAAATCAGTTTCTACTGGTAAGAAAGAACAATATGAACCTTTTGCTTGTTCTTCTTGTGGCCACACTCTCCCCAAATCAGGGATACCATGGCAATAGCTTGATGGCATTGTCCCCCGACGGGAAAATGCTCGCTGTCGCCTGTACCGATGCTGGGACCGTGTGCGGAATTAGCCTTCCCGCCATGGAACAGGTTTGGGAAACGCACATTGGCAAGCGCCCTGAATCTGTGACATTTGTTGGCAATCAGTCGCTTGTTGCTGTGACGCTCTACGACGAAGATGCGCTCGTATTGCTCAACTCCCAATCTGGAATTCAGTCAGGTAGGCTCGCCTTGCCTGATGAACCGTATGGCGTTGTCAGCAATTCGGCGGGAACGCGCTTATATATCAGCCACGATTATCCGGGACTTGTAACAGAAATCGATCCATCTGGTATGCGATTGCTGCGAACCATGAAGGGTGGTGCCCGAAATCGCGGAATCGCATTGGCTGCCGATGAAAAAGCACTCTATGTGTCCGAATTTCATACGGGCCGTTTGGTCGCCATCGACCTCGGTTCGGGATCGGTCACCGATACGTGGACGGGGCATTCCACCGATAATCTGGCCCGCCATGTATTGCTGCATCCACGCCGTCCCAAGGCCTATCTTTCCCATGTCCGTTCGCGCATCAAAATCATTGATGGCGGTGGTTCGATTTTTCCCCAACTAACGATTCACGACTTAGTGCCACCCAGATCGAATAAACGTTCCCGGTCGTTCGGTATGGACACTTACAACGGTGTTTATGTCGTGACCAACCCATGGGAAGCGGATATTTCGCCAGATGGCAAGCGACTGTACACGCTTTATGCCGGGACGGATGACATGAATGTCTCCGATGTATTGGATGATGATTACAAGGAAATTCAGTTGGTTGGCGGTGCGGTGCGGGTCGGTCACAACCCCCGTGCTGTGCGTGTGGCGGCTGACAGCAAGTCGGTCTTTGTGTTTGACTTCATGGATTTTCAGGTTCGACGACTGGATGCCGCCACCATGCGTGTTACAGGAACTGCGAAGGTTTCCAAGCCGACCAAGAGTGATGCATGGATCAGGGGGAAGGTACTATTCAGTACTGCTCGAACTCCCATGAGTGGACGCCTCTGGGTTGCCTGTGCTTCGTGTCACCCGGACGGACAGCCAGACGGGCGAATTTGGCACAACCCTGAAGGTATGCGCAAGACCCCTTCCCTTTCCGGACTGGCGCATACCCATCCTTTGCATTTTTCAGCAGACCGCGACGAAAGCCAAGATTTTGAATTCACCATTCGCAGTCGCCTGATGCAGGGATCCGGTTTGCTTCCCGGTCGGCTCCCAGCCAAAGAGCCTTTCAAGCCGACGGAGCTTGAAGTAACGACATCCGGTAAATCCGCCGATCTTGACGCTCTGGCACTCTATACAAATTCATTCACTTTCACCCTCTCTCCGCATATTGAAGGTCCGGGTAAACTTTCGAAAGAAGCAGAGCGCGGCAAGATTTTGTTCAATGACGACAAGGTTGGATGCGCAACCTGCCATTCGGGGCCGTACTACTCCGATAGTTCGTTGCAAAAGCCATTCAAGCTCCACGATGTCGGTACAGGTAAAGACGATCCCTCCGAAAAGATTGGACCAACGTACGATACTCCAACCCTTTTGGGTGTTTATAAAACGGCTCCGTACCTTCATCATGGTAAAGCTGCCACTCTTATGGATGTGTTGACAACCGCCAATAAGGATAATCTTCATGGGCGCACGCGTCACCTTGGCTCCCGTGAACTGAACGACCTAGTCGCTTTCATGAAAAGTCTTCCCTATGAGCAACCGCCGTTGAAAACCCCCAACACAGTCTCCTTTGTTGAACCTGTTCGTTAATCCTGTCACCACGAGGTTTCGATTCAATGCAAGCCGGTATCAAGGATCGTTATCACGCAGCACTTGCAGCGGTGAAAAAAGCATCGAATGCAGCCTGGATTCATTTTCAGAATGGTGTCGCCGTTGAAACCAAGGCAGATTCCACTCCAGTAACCGTTGCCGATCGCGAAGCCGAGTCCATTTTGCGCGAGGAATTGGGCGGCCTTTTCCCCAACGATGGTTTCTTGGGTGAGGAGTTTGGTGATCAGCCCGGATCATCTGGATATCGCTGGATCGCTGACCCGATCGATGGCACGCGCAATTTTGTGCGTGGAGTTCCCTTATGGGGGACCATCATCGGGCTTGAGTATCAAGGGGATCTTATCGCGGGGGTTTGTGCCTGTCCGGGCACTGGCCAGACATGGCATGCCATGTCGGGCGCTGGGGCCTATTTGGGAGACAGGCGGATCCGCGTGAGTGATTTTACGGACCTGTCAAAAAGTCATATTTACTATTCAAGTATTACTTATTTCGACAGGCAGGGCAAAGCGCAGGCATTTCTTGACCTGGTTCGCGAAACCGAACGGCAGCGAGGATTCGGCGACTATTTCGGTTTTATGCTGGTGGCCCAAGGCGCTGGCGAGGCCATGATCGATCACGGTGTTCATGCTTGGGATGTTGCCGCCTGCAAGCCGATCATTGAGGAAGCTGGTGGCAAAATGACTAATTGGGATGGCGGTTGGGATTTATTCAAGCCGGATATTATTGCTTCCAACGGCAACATTCATGCCCATTTGGTCAAATCCCTTGGGGGCAACAAGTGACCACGGTTTTTTCGACCCGGTGGGTGGGGGATGCCTTGTCTGGGAGATTGGACCTCCTCGACCAGACTTTGTTGCCATCGGAAGAACGCGTTCTGCCTTTGACCATAGCCAGCGATGTGCGCGAGGCAATTGTCAGTCTGCGTGTGCGTGGGGCCCCCGCGATTGGGGTTGCTGGCGCGTATGCACTGATTCTGGCAGCGCGTGATCTACCACTTGATGATGAGGCTTGGTCGCCTGGTTTGGCCCAACAGGCTGATTGGCTCAACCGTGCGCGCCCTACTGCGGTCAATCTTTCATGGGCGTTGGGACGCTTGGTCCGGCACGATTCGACGTGTCCGGTGGGATTTACCCGTACCCAGCGCCTTGAACGCCTACTGGCCGAAGCCCATACCATCGTTGCTGAAGACCGTGCCATGTGCGCTTCCATGGGAGTCCATGGCGCGCCGCTCATTGCTTCGGGGGCGGGAGTATTGACGCATTGCAATACAGGGGTACTGGCAACTGCTGGAGACGGAACTGCGTTGGCAGTAATGTATGCTGCGCACCGTGGGGGTGTGCCATTTCGAGCCTATGCCGACGAAACCCGTCCTTTGCTTCAAGGAGCACGTCTGACCGCTTGGGAGTTGCAACGGGCGGGTATCGACGTCACTTTGTTGTGTGACGGGATGGCTGCCATGCTCATGAAGCAAAAACGTGTGGATCTGGTTCTGGTTGGTGCGGACCGAATTGCTGCCAATGGCGATACTGCGAACAAGATTGGCACATACGGATTGGCGGTAATGGCACACTACCATGGCGTGCCATTTTATGTGGTGGCCCCGTCTTCGAGCTTTGATCTGGCGTTGGCGGATGGATCAGGGATTCCAATTGAAGAGCGCAAGGCTGAAGAAATTACCTGCGGTTTTGGTCGCTACACTGCTCCCCAAAATATTCCCGTATACAACCCCGCATTTGATGTGACCCCTGCTGAGTTGATCACGGGTATTATTACGGAACGGGGAATTGTTGAACGTCCATCTGTTGCCTCGATCGCTAAGCACTTGGGTGGAGTGTGGCAGCCGGGGCTGTCATGACTGGCTTGTTCCATAAGATGAATAGGCGATAGGCTCACTGTCGGGCCGAAGCCCTCGAACAGATTTTTGGCTAGGAGATGCACATGATTCGAATTTTTCTGGCGGCCATGCTGCTTGCAATCGCAGTTCCAGTAGTCGGGGCCCAGGAGTGGGGCACTTTGAAGGGACGCGTGGTGTGGGCGGGAGGCGATGCTCCTGCGGTTGAAAAGGTGAAGGTTGACAAGGATCAAGACCATTGCCTCTCTAAGGGTGATATCGCTTCTGAAAAATACGTCGTGAATTCCAAGAACAAGGGCGTGCGTTGGGTGTTTGTTTGGCTTGTCGATCCCAAAGATGCCAAAGCCAAGATCCCAGTGCATCCGTCACTTGCTGAACCTTCCCAGAAAGAAGTTGTGATCGACCAACCGTGCTGCAAATTTGAACCGCACGTGCTTGGTTTACGTGAAGGTCAAATTTTGGTGGCCAAGAACAGCTCACCGGTGCCCCACAACGTGAATCTGGTAAGCGTTGGTAAAAATCCATCGAAGAACGAAATTGTACCCCCAGGACGCGCGGTCAAGGTTGAAGGTTGGGTCGCCGCGGTTCCGCCAACTTTGGTTAAGTGTGATATTCACCCATGGATGATGGGTTATGTGCGTGTGTTTTCGCATCCTTATTTCGCTGTCACCGACGAGGATGGTAATTTTGAAATGAAAAACGCGCCCGCCGGATCGTGGAATCTGGTGGTTTGGCAGGAAGAAACAGGTTGGGTTACTGGCGATCGTAAGGGCGTTCCCGTCACCATCGCCGCTGGCGAGAACAAGCCGCTGTCCATCGACTTGAAGCCGGCAAAGTAATAAGCCTGCTTTATGAAACAACAATAAAAAAGGCGCCCTAGAAGGGCGCTTTTTTTATTGGATCGTATTGATTGTGAAAAGGTCGCGTTTAGTTCCCTGAATGAGTGATGGCAGCGGATATGAAACTCGCGAAAAGCGGATGGGCGCGCGTGGGTTTTGAACGGAATTCCGGGTGACACTGAACAGCCAAAAACCACGGATGACTCGGCAATTCAACGATCTCGACCAATTGCCCATCCGGGCTGGTCCCACTGAATCGGAATCCATTTTCCTCAAAACGAGCCCGGTATGCGCTATTGAATTCGTAACGGTGCCGATGCCTTTCATTGGCCTCGGTTGTTCCGTAGCTTCGCTGGGCCAAGCTGCCCTCTTCAACCTTGCATGGGTAAAGTCCTAGGCGCATGGTTCCCCCCATATCGGTAATGCTGAACTGCTCGTCGAGCAGGCAGACTACCGGATTTCGGGTGGTCTGGTCGATTTCCGTGGTGTTCGCATCAGCCAGTCCCATCACATTCCTGGCGTATTCAATCACCGCGCATTGCAAACCTAAGCAGATACCGAAAAACGGTATGCCGCGTTCACGCGCGTATCGGATCGCCTCAAGTTTGCCTGGGATTCCGCGGTATCCAAAACCACCGGGCACGAGAATTCCATCGACACCCGCGAGGATGGCTTCCGCCTTCCCGTCTTCGATTTCTTCACTGTCGATGCGCCGAACAATGACACGGGAGTGATGAGCGATTCCGGCGTGCTCAAGCGCCTCGTAAATGGACTTATAGGCGTCGGAATGGCTAATATATTTTCCAACAACTGCGACGGTTACTTCCTGCCGCGGATTGAGCAGGCGGTTCAGCAAGGCTTTCCAGTCACTGATGTCGAGCGGTTGAGCAGCCAGTCCAAGCTTTTCGACAATCAGTTCATCCAGTTTGTTTTCACTGAGTGAAATAGGCACCTCGTAGATGCTGAACTCCTTGTCCCGTTCTTCAATGACGGCACGGCGTTCAACATTACAGAAAAGAGCGATTTTCTGCTTCATTTCTTCGCTCATTTCGCGTTCCGTTCTGCAGACAAGTATGTCTGGCTGAACACCGATCTGACGCATTTGTCCAACACTTGTTTGGGTAGGCTTGGTCTTGGCTTCCCCTGCTGCCTTGAGATACGGCACTAGAGTCAAGTGAATATAAAGGCAATTGTTCTTGCCGATATCGAGCGCGAACTGTCGGATGGCTTCCAGGTACGGTAGCCCTTCGATATCTCCAACGGTTCCACCTATTTCGGTGATGATGACATCCACATCGGGCCCTGAAAGCTTCCGTATGGCGTTCTTAATTTCGTCGGTGACATGTGGAATGACCTGAACGGTTTGGCCCAGGTATTCGCCGCGGCGTTCTTTCTGAATGATGGATTGATAGATTTTCCCAGTGGTGAAATTGCAATCCCGAGAAAGTGGGGCATTGGTAAAGCGTTCATAATGTCCCAGATCGAGGTCTGTTTCCGCACCGTCGTCCAGCACGTAAACTTCGCCGTGCTGGTAAGGACTCATCGTACCTGGATCGACATTCAGGTAAGGGTCGAACTTCTGCAGGCGTACCTTGAGGCCTCGGTGTTCAAGCAGCATTCCCAGTGAGGCGCTGGTCAAACCCTTGCCCAATGAACTAACAACGCCGCCGGTGACAAAGATGTGCTTGGTCATGTCGAAAATGCAGTCTCCCTAGTTAACTGTTCTTTTTGAGAGCCATCCGTGCTACGAACGCTTCGTAGTCTGCCGGCGTATCCACCCCAACACCTGGTTCATTGGTTAGCCCAACAAGCAGAGGGTATCCCATACCAATCACTCGGAGTTGCTCAAGCTTTTCAACCCGTTCAAGCGGGTGAACCGGGAGTTTGGCCAGCCCTAACAAAAAATCTTTGCGGTAGCAGTATAAGCCGAGGTGGCGCAGGAACAGGCTTTTGTCCCCGATGATATCTGGTGAACCATCGCGCACATGAGGACTGGGACTGCGACTGAAATAAAGGGCTCGTTGGTTTTGATCCCGAACCACTTTTACCACGGCTGGGTTGTAATATTCTTCCAAGCTAGCCAGTGGAGTGGCAAGCGTGGCCATTGGTGCATCCGGGTGCTCGATCAGCAGGTCGAACAGCATATCGAGGGAATCAGGATTAATCAGTGGCTCGTCGCCTTGAAGATTGAGAAAAAGATCTCCCGGTGTTCTCTGTGCTACCTCTGCAACGCGGTCTGTCCCGCTGGGGTGGCCAATGTCGGTGCGTTCCACGGGAGCGCCGAATGAAATGCAGGCAGCTTCAATTCGATCGTCGTCCGTGGCCACTACCACGTGATTAGCACGCTTGCTTAAGAGTGCTTGTTCGTAAACGTGTTGGACTAGGTATTTGCCCGTTTCTTTGAGAAGTGGTTTGCCCGGAAGGCGCGTCGATGCGAAGCGCGAAGGAATGACAATAATGCAGCGCACAGTGCTTGGCCTCCTGCCTTGGGCAAGGCGATTTATTGCCTCAATTGATAAGGTACCAACTAGGGCACTCAGGGGCACGGGAATTGGGAGCACAAGGCCATGGAACCGATCGAATACCTCGTGGTTGCGGCACATCCTGATGATGCGGAAATCAGTCTCGGAGGAACATTGGCTGGCCTTATTGCTAGAGGAGCCAGAGTGGGAGTTTTGGACCTGACAGACGGTGAGCCAACACCGCATGGAACCATTGAAATTCGAGCGCGTGAAACGTCTGCAGCCACTGCTGTACTAGGGTTGACTTGGCGAGAAAATCTGGGCCTTCCTAATCGCAGGCTTGAATGTAATCTGGAGGCCCGATCTGCATTGGCATCGGTTTTTCGTCGGTTGAGGCCAAGGGTCATTTTGGCGCACCACCACCGTGATGCTCATCCCGATCATGTCGCTGCAAGTTCCCTGACAGATGCGGCGCGGTTCTGGGCCAAGCTCAGCAAAACAGACCTGCCAGGTGATCCGTGGTATCCTCCCGTTTTGCTTCATTTTTTTTCTATTCACTTAAAAGCCATGCCTGCTGCCCGCATGGTGATTGATGTTTCAGCGCATTTTGCAACCAAAATGCAAGCGCTGAAATGCTATGAATCCCAATTGATTCAAGGCCGCATCCCCTCCCCATCCACACCTTTGGAAGATATCGAGGCCATGGGGCGAGCGTGGGGCGTGACTATTCGGTCAAAATACGGCGAGCCTTTGGATTCCCCAGAAGAGCTGGGGCTTTCCGACCTTTCAGCAGTCCGTTGATTGATTGTCCGAGCGCACGACATGGCGGGACGGGTTGTGCCGGTTGCGTTGAATTGATCGCCTGCTCCGCCTGTTCATTCAACAAATATGATCAATTGCACCCCTTGCTAGCCAAGCTGAGGCCTCCCCGTGTCGAAAGAGAGAATAGTTGATATGTCCGGAAGGGGTGCCGCGTGCAACGGGAAGTATTCGTACTGGCGCTCGTAAAAAATCAGGAGCGGTTTGTTTACGTCTATGACCTCGAGTCGACGGATATGCTGTTAGAAGAGCTGCAAGAACGTGCGGCCGATGATTCCAGCGCGTTGAACGGTTTCGATGTAGCAATTCTTGCCGGAAAAATGCGGGAGCAAGTTGCGGGTCGTGGCAAAGCAGTTCAAGCCATTCGCCAAGCCAACTGACGCGTCAACTGCGGGGAAAGCCATGCAAGCAGAGCTGGCGGAATTTCTGAGATATCTTGCTCTCGAAAAACAGGCTTCAAGCCACACGATCAAGTCGTATCGGGAAGATATATGTCAGGCCATTGAGCACTTAACAAGCCAAGTGGGGCAGCAGGCGACCATCGACCGCATTTCTCCAAGGCATTTGCGTGCCTGGATGGCTTGGCTTCAGGAGCAAGGATACGCGCGTTCCACCATGGCTCGCCATTTGTCTTCTGTGCGGGCATGGTTTCGATTTCTCCGTCGCAGGGGGGGCCTGGAGCATAATCCTGCAGATGGCCTACGAGGGCCGCGCAAGGAGCGAAAGCTGCCGCGTTTTTTGCCCCGCGATGAAATGAATGGCCTTTTGACGGGGATTCCCGATCTATCAGGATTTGATGCCCGCGACAAAGCGTTGTTTGAGACCGCCTACTCCGCAGGTGTTCGTGTCAGTGAATTAGTGGGATTGAACCTTGCGGATCTCGATCTGAATGACGGTATTGCTGTCGTTCGTGGCAAAGGCAAGCGTGAACGTCTGGTGCTCTTGGGGCCACCTTCCGTCACCGCCATTCGCAATTGGATCGAGGAGCGAAATCGCCGAGCCACGCCACGCTCAGGAGAGGCCCTTTTTCTCAACAAAAACGGAACGCGCTTAACGGATCGTTCTGTCAGGCGATTGCTTCACAGTCGATTGGCCGGGGCAGGCATGCGGCAAGACATGTCTCCCCATAGCCTTCGCCACAGTTTTGCAACGCACATGCTTGATTCAGGTGCCGATATCAGATCGGTTCAGGAGTTGCTCGGACATAGAAGCTTGGCAACCACCCAGATTTATACCCACCTGACAACCCGGAAATTGACGGAAGAATACCGAAAGGCTCATCCCCGAGCCTGAAGTATGAGTTCACGTAAGGAGGGCATCATGCGAATGATTAGCATGTTGGCACTGGCTACAACGCTTGCCAGCGAAATCGTAGCGCAATCCCCCACACCCGGGCGTGTAGCATGGGTGGATGGTTATCGTGAGGCTCGCCGTGAAGCTAAGGTTAAAAATTTGCCGATCTTGATCGATGTCGGTGGTCCCAATTGCACGTACTGCCGGCAAATGGATGCGACTACCCTCTCGCATCCTGCCGTTGTTGAAATGATCAATTCCCGATTTGTACCGTTGAAACTGGATGGTTCGCGAGAGCGTGAACTGGTTAACGGGTTAGGTGTTCGAGTCTATCCAACTATCATTATTGCAGACCCGCAGGGCCAGGTTTTAGCCAGTGCCGAAGGTTATGTTTCGCGCGATAAATTCCAAAATTTGATGGCGGGTGCCTTAGCCAAACTTGTTTCCCCCGAGAAACTTGAGGCGATGTTTGCCGAAGCCAGTAATGCCACTGGTGAAGGTGAAATCGCCAAAGCCAAACAGATCCTTAAACGGATAGTTGCGGAGGGGGATGCCAGCCCCGTATCAAAACGTGCTGCTAATTTACTAGCTGAATTGGAAGGCAGAAATGAACCTGCCGTTGCCAAAGAGGAGCCTTCTCCAGCAGAACGACCGATGGGCGGAGCGCCCGGTGCCTTGGCATCGAGACCAATAACACGAGAAGGGGCCGATGGGTGGAGTGCAGAGTTGCTGGGCCGTGTTTTATCTGATCGAAAAGCTGGGCGTGCTGTCAGGGCTCATGACCTTGCTGAACAGATCAAAGTGCTGGCCCCCGGTTCAACCATTGAGGCAGATGCACAGCGGGTTATCGATGACATTGTCCGGGATCCTGAACTGCTTAAGCAGGTGGTGGAAGCACAGTCTGATCGTTTAGCGACGTTGTTGCTTCAGGCAGCAGAGTCCTGTCTGATGCAAGGCCAACCCCAGCAGGCTGTGTATTTCTTAGAACGAGTCATGCAGGCATTTCCAACGACTCGCCATGCCATGACAGCGCAAACTCGTTTGGCTCAGATTCAAGGGCCACCCGGACTGGGCATAACCCCTAATGCTCAGCCGAAATGACCTTTAAGACGAGCGAGTCCTTCGGAATGAATGAGGCCATTACTGGCCATGAATCCAGTATCGGAAGGGCCTGAACGTGTGCCATATACCATAGGTCGGTCTTGCAAATCGGTTACTTTGCCTCCGGCTTCGGTAACAAGTATGTGCCCGGCGCAAATGTCCCAGTCATGGTACGTCGGATAGTCATTGACATAGACGTCGGCTTCACCACGTGCAATCCGGGCCAATTTGAGGCCAGCAGAGTAGGTTTCGTACAAGCCTTTAGCACCCAAGTGACTGGATAGGCCTTCCGTTTTTCCCTTAGCTTTGGAATGTGTCTTTGTGACAACGGCATCGGAGAGGCGGTTGGTTTGGCTTACCTTGCAAGCGTATTTAGCTTTGCCGGTATCAATCGCAAAGCAACCTGCCCCCTTTGCGGCATAGGTTGTTCGGCCGTTGGCCGGATCATGAACCACCCCTACCAACGGTTCACCATTCTCGACGAGAGCAATCATGATGCAAAATTGGTCCACCTTGAGGGCAAAACCTTTGGTCCCGTCGATGGGATCAACAATCCAAATGCGACGACCAGTGTGCGGAAGTGTGAGGTACAACGGGGTGTTTTCTTCACCAGTTAAACCGTCGTCTGGAAAAGCAGAGTGCAACCGAGCCAAGATAATATCTTGGGAATCTTTGTCTGCCTGGGTGGTGATGCTGGAAGTTGCACCAAGGATCGGTTCCAGTTTCTCGTAAAAGGCCATGATGTGACGGCCAGCATCCGCTGCAGCCGCAAGTGCTGTTTCGATTTCGCGTTCGTACACGTTCATTTTCAGCGTCCACCAAGGTTGGAATTGATAGGGTCGACAAATGCCGCAGCGCGGCGAGCAGCTTCTGTTACCGTTGTTTCGCCAGATTGCAAAAACAAACCATATCGAACATTCAATGGTTTCTCCGGTGTGGCAACCGATACAAAGTAGCTGCCAAACCGCCCATAGTCGCGCTCTGAATACCGTGATTCTTTGGGATTGGTTGGTGAATCAATATATTCCGCGGTGTATCGGGATCCACTAGTAACAAAAGACATGCAATTCCAAGGGAGATTAACGTGGTTCTTTTGGGTTGGCCAATTGCGGGTTGCTTTTGGATTGTCATTCCCGTCTGGACGCAAGTAGTATGTTTCGGCAGCATTTTTGTCGGCAACGTCACCGGCGGCACGAAAATGGAAGCCCGCGTGCTGTGGGTCGCCATCGACCTTCATAGTCCCTTCAGCGGGACGAACTGAACTGGAAAACTCAATCCATGTGCCAGCGGGGGTTGGAATAAAAATCAATTCACGGGTTTCTGTCGCAAACAGGCGTCCCTTTTCGCCGTGCCAGCCAATTGTCACGCGTTGCAAGCCGGCAACCGGCCCGGCTTCCTGCAAAAGAACGTTCATTGCCGATTGATGAGTTTCGTTTTTGCAGTGCCAAATATCAACAACCTGATTGGTGCCGTATGTGACCTTCATAAATCCATAAAATATTCCGCGATGGTGCGTGAATTGGCCACCTGAACCCTTGGTTAGTCGCGTGCCTGTCTGGGGATCAAACAAATGATGGAAAACCTTGTAGGTGGCTTCCAAGGTTTTAGCATTCGAAGCATCGTATTTTGGTGCAAAGTAAAGCGCTAATGGTTTTTTGTTATGTGTCAATCGCGCCATGCCATCTGGATCGGTATCCCAAACCAATCCAGTTGCTGGCGTTTTTCCTAAATCTAGTATTAATTTTTGTGGGTTACCGGCGGGAAATGCGGGTGGAACAAAAACAATTTCCAATGATCGGTTGTTGCCTGAAGATGACAACCGGCTTGGAATGGCTTGCCATGAGGCCCAAATATTGCCTGAAGCATCAATCATTGTGCCAGTATTGCCAGACTTCAAATTCCAAGAAGATTCTACAGGCAGGAAGCAAGGTAAGCCCGAGCGATCTGTTGACCCCGGGGCAAGTTGAATGTCGATAGCGCCCAGACACATGGCGCCAATGAACGCAAAAGTTGCGACAAACATAATCGAATCCCTTATCCAACAGGGTTATTCCCGTTCGGTAATTCCCTTGAAGCTATCAGTACGGAATGGCACGGCAGGGAGGCCATTCTTGTTCCACAGGTTTACCACTGGAAAATTGGACCATCCAAAACGTACCGCAACGAGCTCCTGACCAGTTGGCAATTCAACAACAACGGTGCTTCCTTCGATGGTGGCGACGGCGTTCTGGAATTTCCGGTCAGCGCTTGCGATGGTGAACCCCGTAAGGGAGTCTCCTCTGGCTTCGAGCCCAGATCCGACGTTTTCGAACGAAATAACGGCTTTATTTCCGACAACTTTCATGGATTTGAAGGTTGGTCCATTGGCGACTTCTACTTTGGCATACGGATCTTTCAATGCTAGAAGGGCAAGGCGCGCACCGACAGGTTCTTTTTTGCGTGGATGAATGTCTTTTTCGTCACCAACATCAGTGATAACGGCCATACCCACATGCGGTATGGCTCGGGTGGCCATGAATTGGGCCTCTCTAAGTTCTGCCCAAGCGCTGTCCTGCGGTGACTTGGATATTGCCATGAAAGGAGCGAGCTGAACACCATGAAAAGGAAAGTTACCCTGTGCGAAAGATTCACGCCACGAAGTGATCATGGCAGGGTAAAGAGTTCGATACTCAAACGCGCTGCCGGCATTGCTTTCACCTTGGTACCAAATTGCTCCTGAAATACCGTAGAGGCGAAGAGGGTGAATCATGCCATTATATAATGTCGACGCGCTTCCCGGACTCAAACGTGGATCTGTTGGCATCGCGGGGGCGCGGGGTGGCGTTTTTTTCTCAGCCTTGGCTTTTTCGACAGCAATTTTATGCATTTCAAGCGCTTTTTTGTGTTTGTCGAAAAGTGCGGTTTTATTGTTGTCGAACTGCTCTGATGCTTTTTCCAGATTGCTTACGTAGTGACTCAACTTGTTGTTGCCTAGCAGTTTCTCCCGTGTTGTCCATGCTTGGGCAGGAGTGCCGCCCCAACTTGAATTGATGATACCAACAGGAACATCCAGAGCTTTTTGAAGGTCGCGTCCAAAAAAGTAACCCACTGCGGAAAAATTCGTTACTGTTTCTGGATTGCATTCAAGCCATTTCGAAGCTACGTCTGATTCTGGTTTGGGGCTGGTTCGCTTGGGAACCGTGAATAGACGCAATCGCTTATTCGCCGCCTTTTTTGCTACATCACTACCATTTTCTGATGCTGCCAACGGCCATTCCATGTTGGATTGTCCACTGGCAATCCATACTTCCCCTATGAGCACATCATTGATTTCAATGGTGTTGTTACCTTTGATTATCAAGGTAAGTGGGCCACCCGCCATAAGCGGATTCAGCGTTGCGATCCACTCCGTGCCTTTGGTTTCAGCTTTGGCTATTTGTCCTTGAATTGCGACAGTAACCTGTTCACCTTCGGCACACTTTCCCCAAACTTTCAGGGGTTTGCCTCGCTGCAAGACCATATGGTCACTGAATAGTGCATGTGGTTTGACATCTGCACGCGCAGAACCCAATATCAGAACTAAAACTGACAGTGCAATGAACTGTTTCATGTGAATCTTCCTGTAATTCAAATAGTTTGGTGGGGATCAAAGTTTCAAGCGGTAGTGGCTAACAGCATTGTCATGGAACAATTTGCGCTGATCGGTTTCTGGGCGGGTGGATACAACCTGACGAACTGCCGTCAGCCATTCTGCGTAACTAGCAGCCAGCAAAACAACGGGCCAGTCACCAGCGAACATGACACGATTAGGGCCAAATGTGTCTAACGTGTGGTTGATGATTGGCGTGATCTGCTCCATAGTCCATTTTCCGCGGCCTGGCGCTGAGGCCAGAAAACCCGATACTTTGCATACCACGTTTTTTCGCTTGGCTACTGCTTCAAGGCCTCGCATCCATGAGGAATGATCCGTTTCCTTTAGGTCAGGATTGCCGCAATGATCCAAGACAAACTGTGTGTCCGGGCAGGCATCAAGAAGGACAGCAATGTTTCCGAGTTCGCTGTGTTTCACACATAGATCGTAGGAAAGGTTTTTTGTACCCAGCAGCCGAATCCCCCTGACAAAATCGTCGGAAAGGCAGAATCCAGATGGAGTCGAGGGTACGTGCAGGACTTGTCGTACACCCCGAACACCGGGGAATTTTACAATCTTTTCGACATATGAGCCAAAATCGCCCGATGCAGGGCGGCCAGATACAACAGCCCCTTTCATGCCACTCATGGCATCTGAGCATAGGGCGTTGACAAATTCAGCTTCTTCAAGTTGCTGCGCGGGATCGACATCCACTTCCATGTACACGGTGTTGGCAATACCAAGACCGGCCGTATGCATTTTGTAATCGTTAATGGAGTATGAGCGCGCCAGAACACCATCTGCTGGCAACCATGGTAGTTTGAACTTTTTGATGTCCCAAAGGTGCTGGTGTGTATCGATAACAGGTATCATGGATCTGGATTCCTTGGATGCGTGGACTGCTGTACTTGCAACCGCAGTGACAGTTGCTGCCATAAAGGTGCGTCGATCGATCGGGTTGGATAGCGTCATTAGGAAGACTCCAGGCAGGCAATTAGTGTCTGAAATGCCGCACACCCGTTAGGATTAAAGCGGCTCCATGTTCATCGCATGCCGCCACGGTGTCAGCATCACGTACCGAACCGCCGGGTTGCACAATTGCTGTTATACCCGCATTCAGCGCCGTATCCACTCCGTCGCGGAATGGGAAAAACGCATCGGAGCCTAAAATAGCGCCTTTGGCGGCTTCTCCGGCTTTGGCTACTGCCAGCCTTACCGATTCAACACGGCTTGTTTGTCCCTGCCCAACCCCGATCAACTGCCCATTTTTTACAAGGACAATCGCATTACTTTTCACGCGTGCCACTAAATGCCATGCCAATTCCAGATCTTGGCGTTCTACTGCTGTCGCTTCTCGTTTGCTGGCTGTTTTCCAAGTTGAGGTATCCTCAGCTATGCGATCGATGTCCTGAACTAAGACGCCACCGTCAATGCTCCTGAATTCCATACCACTTTGTGGCGTAACCATGGAACTTGGCCGAACCAAGCGTATGCTTTTTTTCCATGTCGGTTTGGTGGTCAAGATTTCGATGGCTTCGGGGGAAAATTCAGGAGCCACGATGCATTCGAGAAAGCGGCCCGGTTTGGCCATACTCTCCGCAGTCTCCGCATCCACCACCCGATTGAGCCCTACAATTCCCCCGAATGCACTGATTGGATCGGCATCGTAGGCACTTGTAAAAGCATCGAGGGATGTGGTGCCAACCGCAGCTCCGCAAGGATTGGTGTGCTTGATCACACAGGCTGCTGGTTGGGAAAGTCCGCGCACCACAGACCATGCGGCATCAAGGTCGAGCCAGTTGTTGTAACTTAGTTCTTTGCCGTGCAGAATTTCCGCTCGTGCGAGACTTCCTGCTGCACCATGACCGTGTGTGAGATAAAGAGCGGCACGCTGATGCGGATTTTCGCCATAACGCAATGAAGTGCGCAGTTCCAGATTGGCTGGCAAGTCGGCGGGGAAAGATTCTCCGCCCCGCTCGCAAAAATAGTTGGCAATCGAAGCATCGTACCGCGCAATGGACAGAAATGCCTCACGTGCAAGCCGCTCCAAGGTGGATGGTGTCAGGCCGCCAGCACGCAGTTCCGCAAGTACTTGTGTGTATTGCCGTGAATCTGTTACGACCCCGACATGGTGATAGTTTTTGCAAGCAGAGCGCACCATGGCTGGTCCGCCAATATCAATGTTTTCAATGATCTCTTCGTGGGTCACACCGGGCCGGGCTACCGTGCTTTCGAACGGATAAAGGTTGCATATCAGTAGATCAATGGGCGCCAACTGGTGCTTTGCAAGAAACGAATCATGGCTGGGTACATCCCGCAATGCCAACAGACCAGCATGTATGGCAGGATGCAGTGTTTTCACACGACCATCGAGGCCTTCCGGAAAACCCGTCACCTGCGCAACTTCAAGTGCGGGGAGTCCCGCCTCAAGGAGTAGTTTGTGAGTGCCGCCTGTGGATACCAACTCCACGCCAAGTGCGGAAAGTTGTCTGGCAAAATCAACGATTCCAGCCTTGTCGCTGACAGAAATCAAGGCTCGGCGCGGGATGAGTTGTTTCATGATGCGTGACCGTTTTGGGAAGTTTCCATGAAACTTTGTTGTACGGATTTAGCTGCCGCTTGGCGTGTTTGGACTTTTAGGAAACATTGGGCCCAGGGAAACCACATGGCTATCGCGCCGTAGTTCAATTCCACCCGGCAGGCCTGGGAGTAAACTGTCGCTAACCACATGATTGGCCAATCCGATCAAATGACGGCGCGTCAAATCGCTAACAGGCCACTGCTCGCGAAACCAGATATGGTGCATCAGTGATGCGATCAAGGAAGGTTTGAAGGACAACAATACATCTAGTTTCAGAACAATTTTGGGACCAGCACGGGGCAATTCGCACAATGCCAGCATTCTCTTGACCAGATGCCGTTCCGTTCTGCCCTGCTCCGCCAACCAGTTCGCGTGGCGTGCCATATTTTGAACGACAACGGGCCCAAAGCGCTCGGTTAGCGGTTTGAGAACCTGATGGCGGATGAGATTCCGTGTGTAGGCTGTGGAAAAATTGCTGGAATCTTCCCGCCATGGAACTCCTTCCCGAACAAGAATGGCGCGAAGTTCACTGCGCAAAGTGGATAAAAGTGGTCTGGAAATTGGTGTTGTTGGCGAAAGGCGAGACTTTTTCCGAATGCAGCCCAGCGCTGATGTCCCAGCCCCACGAATAAGCCTCAAAAGCAAGGTTTCGGCTTGATCGTCAAGTGTATGCCCCATGAATACCGCAGCAGCGGAGTAGGATTGTGCTATGGTTGCCAGATGCGTGCGACGTAGCATGCGTGCCGTCGCTTCTGTTCCGAGTCCTGTCGTGGCATGAAGTGGGGCTTCGACGACTTGTGCCGTGACTTTGCAATTGGTCCTGTTGGAAAGGAGATCCGCCAACGCTATCACGGATTCGGCATCGATAATGCTTTCATCCCCACGAAGGTGGTGCTGAACGCATCCAAGGATCACAGTATTGTTATGATTTTGGGCAATTAAAAGAGCCAAGGCAACACTGTCGCCGCCGCCACTGCATGCAACCAATACAGGACGATTGGAGCAATTGAACTGTGCCAGTGACGTGCGTACAGACTCGGTCGCCTTGCATTGCAGCATTGTGCAGAACCTTAGGCGGATTGACCCAACAGGCAAGATAGGCGGGCACCAGGATCTGGCGCACGCATGAATGTTTCGCCTACCAAGACTGCTTTGATTCCACCGGCCATCAGTTTGGTGATGTCAGATGGTTCACTTATGCCGCTTTCACTCACGACAAGCGCGCCTGCAGGTAGATGAGGCCGCATTTCAAGTGAATGATCCAGACGAGTTACAAACGTATTAAGATCGCGGTTGTTAACTCCGGCCAGTGGTGGATTGAGGGTTTTGATTTTCTCGAGACTGGCCACGTCGTGCATTTCTACAAGCACATCCATTCCAAACGACTGGGCCAATTCGTGCATTTGTTTCAGGCTCTCTGAATCGAGTATTTCAGCAATTAAAAGAATTGCGTCGGCGCCCGCGGCCCTCGATTCAATTACCTGAAGCGGATCGATCAGGAAATCTTTGCGCAAAACCGGAATGTTGACGGCATTCCGGGCAGTACGAAGATTCGCCAGCGATCCTTGAAAATAGTCGATATCCGTCAAGACACTCAGGCAGGCAGCGCCCGCGGAAGCATAGGAGAGCGCAATGGCAGCCGGATCAAACGGATCACGAAGAACGCCCGCAGATGGCGAGGCTTTTTTGATCTCAGCGATAACCTGCATGCCGGGGCGCTTGAGTTGCGCCAGAAAACCACGCGTTGGCGGTGCAAGCCGAGCCGCTCGCTCCAGCGCCTGAATGTCACTGGCGGCAAGCGCCGCTACTTCACGACGCTTGGTTTCAACGATTTGGTCCAAAATGCTCATAACCAGATTCCCCACACTCGTAGCCGTGGATGGTATCGTATGGAACGATCGATTCTGGGGACGAACCATGACAGATGAAACAGGTATATGCGCGAAAAAGCCCGAGCATCCATTAGGTAACTCCTTTCCATTCCTTATGTTTCTTGCGGCCAATGCGATTTGGATTGTTGCGTGCTCTGTGGTTTTACCCTTGGCCAGTATTCTCATCACGCCGGAAAATGGCGACCTGGCGAAAATGCGTTTGGCTGCATTGGCCAGAATACTGGCGCTGCCATTATTCCTGCCCATGGCAACGCTCGCACGCACATTGGGGCCAAGGTTAGAGTCTCGGACTTCTGAATGGCAATCTCTGAAGTTAGCGGGTCTGGTACTACCCATCGTGACAATTGGTTCGTATGCCCTGATGGCGATTTTTCAGTTGATGGCGTCAAATTCTGGGGTGGAGCATCCACTGACTCAATTATTTCGCAGTGGTAGGACAATAGATGTTTGGATTGTTATTGCTTTGGTTGTTGTGATTGCGCCTGTTACGGAAGAAGTATTGTTCAGAGGCTTTTTTCAAGCTTGGATCATATCAGCTCGTCTTGGGCCGCTTGTAGGGTGGTGTATGGCTTTGGCATTGGTTGCTTGTTTCATTCCGAATCAAATTTATTCGCCCCAAGCTGATACACAAGGAACGTCAAAAATGTTTGTTTACGCTCAAATTGCAGCCTACTTGTTGATAGGAGCAGCTTTAATTTTGTTGGCGGGCAGATTTTCACATCTTGCAGCTTCTACCGTTGCTGGCGCGATGGTTTTCAGTGCTGTTCATGCATTTGCTTGGCCTAGCCCTGCCGGCCTGTTGCCCTTGGCTTGTGGTCTGGTTTGGTTGCGCGAAAAGACCGGTAGATTGTGGCCATGTATGCTGGTCCATGCGGCTTTCAATGGACTAGGTACGTTGCTCATGATTGTTGCCCACTGAATCCTGATTTTGTTTTTTGACAGCACCGATAATCCATTCCGAAGCTGTATCGATTTCATTTTCGGTGGTGCCATGCCCCAAGCTCAGCCTGAGTGTGCCGGCATGCCATTCCATAGGTACTTTTAAAGCATTGAGCACAGCCGACGCATGGGATTTTCCGTCATGACAAGCAGAACCTGTTGAAGCTGCCAACGCGGGCAGAGATTGAAGCAGGTTTGAGGTGTTGATACCTCTGAGGGCCACAAACAGGGTGTTTGGCAGGTTGGAGGTGGCATGGGTGAAGCGTTGAATATCTTGCCCCAAGGCAGAAGATAATTGTTCCCATAGCCTGTCGCGAAGTCGAACCAGATTTTGGCCTTGGAGTTTGGAGGCACGTTCCGCAGCAGCACCCAATCCCACTATGTAAGGGACGTTTTCAGTTCCGCCCCGATAACCACGTTCTTGGCCGCCGCCAGAGATCTGTCGAAAGAGTTTGGTTCCAGCCCTGATGTATAAGGCTCCAATTCCTTTAGGGGCGTACAGTTTATGTCCGGCAATGGTAAGTAAATCGACACCCATCTCGTCAACATTCACGCTGATTTTTCCAGGTGATTGTGAGGCGTCAGCATGAAGCAATGCCCCGGCCCGATGGGCAATTCTGCCAACTTCTTGAACGGGTTGAACTGTTCCAGTTTCGTTGTGTGCGTGAATGACCGATACCAGCCGTGGCCGCCAAAACATAAGGCGTTCCATATGCGTAAGGTCAATTTGCCCCTCAGGGGTGACTCGGCATAATCTGAATCCATGGCCCGTTGATCGAAGCCGTTTAAGGGTTTCCAGCGTGGCAGGATGTTCGATGACAGAGCTGACGGTACCACGCCAGCCACTGCGACCAACCAATGGCCAAGAAGTGCCTGCTGTTCCAGCCAATGCCAGATTGGTGGCCTCGGTCCCACCAGATGTGAAAATAATTTCTTCGTGTTTCGCTCCAATAAGTGACGCCACTTGTTCTCTTGCTCGTTCAACTGCGGCACGGGCATTTCTCCCCAGTGCATGCTGGCTGGATGGATTTCCCCATTCCTCTTTGAGGTAGGGCATCATGGCGTCGAGGATTTCCGGCAAAACCGGTGTCGTTGCATTGTGGTCAAGAATAATCATGAATCAAACCTAACAAAAAGGAAGCGGGCGGTAAACTTAAAGAAAAAAGAACGAGGTGGACACGAATATTGGGAAGAAAGGGGCATTTATTCCGATAATTCACGCGGACGGCTTTGACACTCAGACTTCCTATCCTTACTATTCTTCTTGGTTGGTTCCATTTCCAGCCATTTAGAGTTTCTCCTAGGAGGTCCACCATGTTTTCCGCTATCCTGATGGCGGCGATGGCTACTTCAACCACCGCCCCTGATTTCTTCTGCAAGCCACGTTGCGCTCCTGTCTGCGCACCAGTTGTTTGCTGCAAGCCCGTTGTTGTTTACTCTTGCAACGGTTGCTATGGTAGCTGCAATGGTTGCTATGGTTCTTGCTACGGCTCCTGCTACGGCGGTTGCTACGGTTCTTGCTATGGCTCCTGCTACGGCGGCTGCTATGGTTCTTGCTACGGCTCCTGCTACGGTTGCTATGGCTCTGTAGTTGTTCCAGCCACCCCGATCTACAAGGGTAAGGCTCAAGGCGCTCCTCAGGCTGCTCCCGTTGCACCAGCAGCACCTAAGAATGCTGACGACATGAAGAAGAAGCCAGCCGCTCAGGCTGCTCCTGCTCGCGTTGTCGTTGAAATGCAAGCAAATGCTAAGCTGTTTGTTGACGGCGTTGCAACCGAAGCAACCGGCGCTCGCCGCGTTTTCTCAACCCCAGCTTTGGCTCAGGGTTCGTCCTTCTTTTATGACATCAAGGTTGTGAATGCAGACAATACCGTCCGCACCACCAAGCTTGTTGTTCGCGCTGGCGAAGACGCAGTTGCTAACTTCGAAAACGATTCAACGGCTTCACGCTGATTGATTTGAATCTAAACACCCATGCAACTCAATCGAAGGCCGGGCGTGAAGACACGCTCGGCCTTTTGTTTTTAGATCAGCCAAGTCATCAGAAATACAACAGCGGCAATCGTGCCCAGAAACATCAGCAACCGGTATAGCCAACGGCAAGCTTCAACCAGAATATTCCATGGATGCTCGTGTCGCGTGGCGCCATAAACAAGCGCAATGGGCATCACCAGCATTGGAAAATGGAAGAAAATTGAGTCTGTCACAGATGAGATCATGAGTTGGATCGAGCCTCGGGGCCACCTGGTCCTGCATAAGCATCGTAAGCTACAAGAATGTTCAGCAATCCAGCAGCTACTGTGAATACCCAAGCCAGTTCCCAAAGAATGGTGCCATGGGTTTGCATTAAATTCAGTTTTTGCTCTGGAGGCGCCCTCATGATAAGCCCAATCAGGGGGAGTGGTTTGGCATTGGGATCTTCTTCATCGACAGCCCAAAACTGAATAATGGCCGGCCATGCAACGATTCCTGTTCCCAATTGTCCGGCAAATTGCAACCGGTAGTAGATGGCCTTGGGAAACGGAATCGAAAGCGGACCTGCGGTCACAGTGGTCCAATTTTTGGCGCGTGGGGCGCATTCGTGGGCTCGGGGCAAATACACATTGCTGTAGTTTCCCAGATGCCAACCGTAGAAAAACAGGAAGTAAACGCAGAAGCAAAAAAGGCCAGCTTTGAAGTAGCGCCTTTGTAGAAGTTGCCCCAACCCCGGTACCAACAAACATGCCATACCTGCGCCGATATCAATGCGGCCGGGACCCGGGATGCGTGAATTCACTACAATCCCAGTTGCCTCAGCCATGACGATTGGTCCAATCTAAGTGTGGAATCAAGCAGTTATTCTAGGGAATTTCCGAGAGTTGGCCAAGCTATTGTGCCTCCAGTGAGAATGTAAGCAGCCAATCCCCAGAAGCCAATACCAGCCAGAGCCAAAATCCAATGGCCCGATGTTGTTGCCAGAAAGCGTCCTACTGGTCCCAAAGAAGAAGCCATGTCATCGAGGAGGTCACTGAACCAAGTCAACCAGGTTCGCCGTTCCATGATGGCAACAGATGCATCCTTTCGTGGCGCATCTGGCGCTGTGTAGGAAGACGGACGAACAGGATTTGCTGCCACTGATTCGGCTTGGGAGTGTTGTACCGGATCAGATTGCCCGCCAGATTTCCAGACATCAGCCAATGGTCCCCAAGTGGAACTGGAGGGAGACCATGAGTCTACGGGAGCCGACATGGGGCGTTGCGGATGAGCGGTTTGTGCTTGAGAAGCGGCTTCACCAGGCGCTGCTGGCAGCGCCATCAAGCGCTGAAGCATAGCTTCCATACTTGCCAGATTTCTGGAGGAGTCATCCCGGTTCATTCCAGATGCAGATCCCGCCGGCATGCCCATGGTCCGTGATTTCCCTAATCTGATTGGGGAGATTCAACATTCTCATGAGAATTAGTACCCCACCATGGCGCACCGATTCCACATCAACATGCCATTAGGCTTGGGCCGATTCGACCTCGATGGGGAGGAAGCCCGTCATCTTGTTGTTTCCCGCATTAGGCTTGGTGAAAAGGTCGTTCTTTTCAATGGAGACGGCTTCAATTATCCAGCAGTTCTGGTGCAACTGGGCAGGCGGGACGCCGTTCTGGAAATTGAGGCGCGCATTCCTAACCTGTGCGAACGGAAAACCTCAACCATTATCGCGGCACCCCTCCCCAAGGGGGATCGCGAACAGATTCTTATTGAGAAACTCGTGGAGCTTGGAGTCAGCCGTTTTTTTCCACTTGCTACCGAGAGAAGTGTTATCCACCCCGAGCCTAAACGGCTGGAGCGGCTTACACGCCATGTCATTGAAGCCAGTAAACAGTGCGGTAGAAGCCAGTTAATGTCTATCGAGCCAGTTTCAACTTGGGAGCACTATTTGGCTTTGCGACCACTCGGAGAGGTTGGTTGTGTTGCACACGGGCCTGCTTTTGCAGCAAAAAATTTGCCGGTATTGACTGAATCTCCATCAAGCATCTGGGGTGCCGTTGGCCCTGAAGGCGGACTGACTGAGGCTGAAGCAGGTCTGGCTGTTGAGCAGGGATGGACGCTGGTGGACCTAGGGCCACGTATTCTGCGGATGGAGACTGCCGCAATAATTCTGTCTTGGGAATTGGGACAGATTTCTGATCGTGCTCAACGCTAAGAAAGAGCTTTATTTACGGCTTCGATAAGATCATTAATGCCTGCCATTCCGCCTATTCCCTCGTCGCCGCAAGCCAATAACTTGGTCACAGGAGCAACAACGGTTAAGCCGCTTCCAGAATTGTTGATTGCTTGAATCAGTGGCGCACTCTCCCGACTGGCCGGCAGATCGAGACCGTGATCCTGACCTAACGTGGACAAATGGCGGCACGTGGCAGGGTGATTCCACATAACGGTATTCATCGCTGGCGCCAAAACGATTGGTTTTTGGTGGTCCCATGCCCGCCAAACCGATCCAAGACATCCTTCACATAAACCCAACGCAAATCGGGCCAATGTATTAGCATCGAGGGGCGCGACGAGAAGCAGATCGGCCCACCGGCGCAATTCAATGTGAAGTACTGTGTCGCCTCGAACGTATCGGCCATCCGCGCCGCTGCCTTGCCACTCATCGGCATCAAGTGTGCAAATTTCAGGATTTCTCGATGCCCGAGGTACCCCATCAGGAGATTGCACATCAAAAAAATGGCATGATCGGTCAGTCGCGACGATTCGGATAACATGCCCTGCATGCTTTAGAGCTTGATACAATTCCGGTACCTTGACTGCTGCTACCGACGCAGTTACCCCCAGCAATATGCGTGCCATGGTTTAACTCTTTCCAGGCAAATCGAGGGCGTCGAGCAATCGCGATGGTAATTCAGAGCGCATCACTAACTCGTACTGACCTTCTCGATTTGGACCAATCCATGCCTGATCTTTGGCTGTTTCCACGAGGTTCGCAACAGCAATATCCGCGTCGCAACGAGTACGGGTAGTTTCGGCTCGCATCAGAAGGGTTGGAAGATCAACGCCTGATTCTAGCTTGAACACTACTAATTTACCGGTGAAACCCCACTGTGAGCGGGACAAATCCACCAAGCGTGGTGCAGGGACCAGTTTTAGCCACAATTGTGGGGCGTGACCATCGATTTTACCGTGGATTGCCTGCAGAGGGCCGCCTTCCTCGCGAATGAATCCATCAACCAAATAGTCACACACTGCCGCGGCCATAACAAGCACATCAGGCTTGTATGTACCTAAGCTGATTTTTAATTTTATATAAAGGTCATTAAAGTCGTCAAAAGGTTCGACGGACCAACCAACTCCAGGCAATTCACCGGGGCGTGATGTAAGCAATATCCCTTCGTGTCCGCGAAGTGAAGCTTCCGCGGCAATCGACCACCCTGTAGATCCAGTGGCTCGATTGGTCAATCGCCTGACAGAATCGATGGCCACATCCACAGGGCCAGTTACCACCAGCAGTTTCATGGCGCCGGGCTTTCATCAAGTTGACGCATGTGAGCAACCATCTGCTGTCGCGCGTTGGGTAATACTTTTTCTATTCGCTCCACAAGCGATATTTTTCGTCCAGACCGCAGGTCAACTAATGCGGTTAATAGTGCCGCTCGTGCTTCCGGTGGTCCCTTGAGCATCCAGTGGGCCCAAGCCCAAGATTCTCGGTATTCTTCGCGACCCATTTGCTGGATATCGCGTAAACCTTCGAGTCGTGACATATCAGGCCGGTCCGGTTTGTTGAAATCGGCAAGAACCTGAGTCAGGCGCTCCTTCCTAACCAGCGGGAAATCTTCAAGCTCGAAATATTCTGCCAACCCCTCATCAAGCCACAGTGGCACATCGGGCAGTGCTGAGTGGAGCAGTGCATGTGTCAATTCATGTCGCAGGTCTTGTTCCAGTCGATCGGACCACCAAGTCAGCACCATCAAGTCTTCGTCGCGGCCTCCTTGCCTGCCTTGTGCGACAAAAAAGGCCCGTCTTGATGGTAGTTGTGGATAACGTTTTCGCAGATATTGATCAAACGAGCCTTTTTCGCCGAAAATGTAGACGAGAATCACTCCTCGTGCGGGTGGAATTTTCAGTTCCTTAGCTACCCTATCACGCAATGATGCAGCTGTAGTTAGTGCTGGATGCTTCTCGGGCAGTGGACGGTCGGAACGGAATAAAAAGGGGGCCACGCGCGCTTCATGTGCACCTGGAAGCGAAGGTATTGTTCCACTGGCTACTGCTGGAGGTTCCGGATCTGGCTGAGCCAAACGGGCAACAGGTAAGGAATTGCAGCCACAAATTGCAACGCAAGCAATCGCCAAGGGCACTACCCAGCAGGACGCCCCCGCTTTTGCTGGAGAGCCATGGCCTTTTCCACGAGTCTTGAAATCTGCCGCCACTGTTTCTTCCAGTCTGGGGACAACCGGTTTCCAGAATAAGCTTTGAAGAAAATCAGGTATCCGGTCAAGGCCATCCCAATGGCGAGGCCACTTCGAGCCATCCGCGCCAGATCTTTGTCACATGTTCGCTGTGAAACCGATCGGTTTAGAGATGCTCCAGCTAGGTCGATGATCCAAGGTTGGTGTTTGCAATCGATCAAGATGTTGGCTGACTTCAAGTCGCGATGGCGAACACCGCGTGTATGCATGGTGGCGACGATCCGTGCCAATCTCTTGAGCAGGTCGCGTTTTTGGAAAAACGGTACGGGGGCTTCACGCCACCAAAGATCAAGCTGGCGCGAATCTGCAAGGAATTCCACAACCAGTCGTTCGTCGCCTCCCCAAATACCCATTTTGCTTCTGTAGGCCATAGGAATTGGAGTAGGCAAGCCTCTAGCTCGCAGAGCGTGGCCCAATTTCCATGCTTTCTGTCCGGGCGTTTCAAACCAACTTCTGATCCAATCAATCACCGGGCGTCGGTGTGGGATGATTTTCAAAACCACAGATCGATGGGTAGAACTTGCGAACAGCGGTACCAATCCAACGGTAGACGAAGCAGATTTCTTGAAAATGCTCGCCAATCGTTGTTCCGGTGCCGAATTCTGTAGCAGATCGATTACCTCGGCCGGACAATCTCGCAGGTGCATCACGGAACATCCTTGTTTCGTGCGTCTGACAAAATCACGGTTGTTGCCAAGGCAGCGCAAATCTCTGCCTTTCCAAAGCTTTTGATTGCTGGTGAATGTCCTTTTTTCGATATCACGCGCCATGGCCCGTGGATCCAAATCTGGAAAATTGTCTGATCTTTTCCATTCATTCAAATAGGCGCGCAGAAAACGGTATCGATCCCATGCCGGGCACCGCAATTGAAACCATCGGTTGAGGAGCACCAGATTGCGAATCCGCAATTCCAATGTTGGATTAGTCCATTCGAGGTCGTGAATGTCAAGGATGTGGAGGGTTCCGTCCACGGTCAGAAGCAAATTACCCGGGTGCAGGTCGGGGTGAAAGGCACTGGCACCGTGCATGCGAGCAATGGTTTGTCCCAAAAGGACCGCCATGTTTACACGGTTGAATGCCCCCGGTGTCACTAAAACCTGATCAAGGCCGACTCCACCCGATAGTGTCCGTGTTACGATCCATGAAGCTCCGCGCCATGAGGATTCCTCGCCAAGCGCCAAGACTTCTACCGTGGGAACTTGACGATTCGAAAGCCGTTGAGCGTTGTGTGCTTCCAACGCTGCCTTCGGTTTCCTGAAACACCTTCTGGCCCAGGCGCGTAAATTATGTAATGGATTTCGTTTGACATGAATGGAACCCCATGGGCCTTCCAATCTCCAAACGGTTCGATGTGCTCCGTCTTTAATTCGGATGCCGATCGTGTCACATGAGCTGGCCATATCGCCCGCTGAGGCTGAGTCGAGCCAATCTGCCAGAATTGTATCTGTTGGCTTTAGTGTCCACCTTATTGGAAGGCTCATGAGAGGAGTTCCTTCCACTGGCGTGCCCCAACAGAAACGCTGTATCGATTTTCGACCAGCGCCCTTCCCGCCTGACCAAATCTGGTTCTCAGGGAAAGATCGTCACGAAGCCGAATAATTGCCTCGACCCATTCTTCGGTATCGCCTGCCAGAAAGCCGTTGATGTTCGGAGTGATCATTTCGGGGTGAACACCTACCGGATTGGCGACTACGGGCAACCCCGCTGCCATCGATTGGAGTAGTTTCAGCCCGCATTTACCTTGGCTCCACGGATCGTCTGGAATCCATGATATTCCAACGTTTGCGTTTGCCAGATCACGCGCTTCCGTTACCGAAGACCATGGGGCATGAACTGTCTCAAGGTGTTTGAATTGCAGGAACCGATCGCAGATCTGAATGAATCGAACCCCTTGTACTCTTTTCCCAATCGTCTCGAGGGTTTCGCGGAATCGATCGAGGCCCTGTAGGGTGCTTGCCGAGCCTATCCAAACCAAATCGAGCCTGTCAGATAAGTCGTGCGCCTGTCGCGGAATGTAGGCGTTCGGATCAACGCATGTCGGGATGACTTCAATAGAACCACGGGCACCACGTTCGCGTGCGGCAATGGCCAAAAAAGTGTTTCCAGCGGCGATGGCATCAGCTTCAAGGCAGATCCTCTGGAATCGTGCCTGCCTTCGGGAATCGGTGAAACCTTTACCGGAATAGGAATCGCGCAGAAAAACGGCATCATCGAGGTCAAAAGCGATCCATGAGGCTCGCGAACGCACTATTTTCCAGTCAATCCATGGCAACAGTTTTCGGAGAAGAATGACCCTTTCGCCTTTCAGATTCCATAGTGTCTGCTGCCTTGCTGGAAACGCACGGGGTAGCGGGAGTAGTTGTAGGTCGATGCCACATGCGGCGAGTGGTTTAACGAATGCGCCAGCCCTGTAGCGGGCGCACACATGGTCCAGACTTTCCACCAGAGTAATAACACGCACGGCACATTCCGGATTGGGGAGTGACTGTGAAGGTTGAACAGGTTAATCAATCGCCTCGCCGTTTGCGCGACATAGCCCTGTGGATTTCTCGTTTGGCCTCGTTTTTTTTCAGTGTCTCACGCTTGTCATGGAGCTTCTTACCATGGCCTACCGCAAGCATGATTTTGGCGATACCCTTTCGGAAGTATATCTCCAGTGGGACCAGAGTACTTCCTTTCAGAGTCGTTTTGGTTGCAAAGCGGTCAATTTCCTCGCGGTTGAGCAGCATTTTGCGGCGTCGCTTGGGTTTGTGGTTCAACTGATTGGCTTGGACGTATTCAGGTATTTCAAGCCCATACAACCAAACTTCACCACCTTCTACCCTAGCGAATGCCTGATCAAGACCGGGTGGGTTTTCCCTCAGACTTTTGACTTCGGATCCCACCAGCACAATGCCACATTCAAGGCTGTCAGTGATGTCAAAGTCGTGAGTTGCTTTGCGATTCCGGCAGACAGTGACAATAGTTTCCTCTTCGCTGTTTTTCTTTGAACCAGATCCTTTTTTACCACCCATCATCTTCTCCGATTTGTCGACCTTTTAGGAATCGACAAGGCAAGGGCTCGATCCGCCTTTGTCTTCAACGATGTCCAAATGACTTTGATGGGGCCTGTCATACCGAATGAAGGAAACGTACGCGGCATGTCACACATTGCCCCAATTGGCGAGCATTCTACTTCGATTCTAGCACGCAGTCTTCTACCTTTGGTCCACCGTTCAATCCCTTCTGTTCTTTTAAGTATGTGGCAACTTTCACCGGAGTCACATCCCATGCAAGCCCCACAAGCTGGAGTCCGCGCACAAAACTGTAGGTTAGGTCAATTTCCCACCACCGGTGACCCTGCGAGCATGCCCGCGGAGCCGCATGATGGTTATTGTGCCACCCTTCTCCGTTAGTCAGCAGCGCTACCATCCAATTGTTCGTGCTATGGTCGGTGGTTGTGTAGTTGCGGTAACCCCACCGGTGGGCTGCAGAGTTTACCAGCCACGTGATGTGCCAGACGTACACGGTGCGAACTACCACGGCCCAAAGAAACCACTGCACGCCAAACTGAATGGCGTTGGCACTTTCAGTAAACAGCAGAAATCCTGCTCCGAAGCCAAGTGCGGTAAGAACGACTACGTGGGCTGCCCATACTAACAGCCACTTACTACCGCGGTGCAGCCAGCGAAGGAACTTATCGCCCATCAGATCTGGTACGTATCGCGCGTAGGTCTCGAGCCGTTGCCGGCGATCGTCTGCCGTGTAGATCCATTCCAGATGGCCCCAATAAAAGTCCTCTTTGGGGCTGTGCGGGTCACCGTGATCGTCACTGTGTTGGTGGTGAATTCGGTGAGTGCAAACCCAAAACAGAGGAGATCCCTCAAAACTGCAAACCCCAAGCAGCACCCACAACCGCTCAAGCAGTTCAGGAAACTTAGCGGCGGAGTGCGTCAGCATTCGGTGATAGCCAAGATTGATGCCTATTGATCCAAAGATGAAGTTTCCGATCAGGATGACAGGGATACCCCACCAAACGAACGTATAGGGTAAGAACGCGAGCGGCACGAGCAGGTGCATGATGACGATCGGCACAATAACCAGATACATCTTGCGCTTGAGTGGGCGCTGCGGTGTTGGCACCGGATGTTCCAGAGTGATCGTGGGCTGAGCTGGGGCCTTAATCATATTGTACCTTGCAAGAATTTAAGGTGCGGTCTGTTGGGTAGCAGAGTTTTTGAAGCGGTTTACTTAGGGGGTGACTGGGCTTGGAGCTACTTCGTAGGTTCGAGCACCGGGAGAGCAACCACCATTATTGTGGATGAGAGAAAGCTGGTAAAGGCGTTCACCGGTTTCTGTTGGGTATTCTCCGGTAACACAGGCGCGGCAAAGGCTCGATTCCGGCTTGTCCAAAGCGCTGGCAATTGAGCTTACGGGCAGGTAACGGAAGCTGTCGGCGCCCAGTTCCCGCGCCATGGCGTTTTCTTCTTCCCGCGTAGGGATGAGGCCCTTGATGAACCGAGGGGCAAATAACTCGCGGACGGTTGACATATCGATGCCGTAAAAACATGGGGCCATGATCGGAGGGCATGCTACCCGAACATGGATTTCTCGGGCCAATCCACGTGAACGAAGATCGTGCAGCAAGGTCTTGAGTGTGGTGCTTCGCACAACAGTGTCTTCAATCAACAAAACTCGTTTACCTTCAAGCACCTCTCGCACGGGGGTGTACTTCAGCTGAACGCGCTCTGCCCGGTTTTGACCTTCAATAAACGTGCGACCTACGTAGCGGTTGCGCATCAACCCTTCCAGACACGGCAAACCAAGTTCATGCGCCATCGCGTCTGCCGCGGCCTTGGCGGTATCGGGAACAGGAACAATGACGGTGTCCTTGTCGAGCGGCACAATATTTTGGGCGCGTTCTTGAGCGGCCAATTCGCGGCCAAGCGCACTTCGCGCCAAGTAAACGCTTCGGCCATCCAGATTACTTGCAGCATTGGCAAAGTAGACCCACTCAAAGAAACAGTGAGATACGCGAGTGGGAGGGTGAAACCGATGGAAAGAAACAACACCGTCCTGAATCAGCACCATCTGGCCAGGTTCCAAACTTTGCACCTGTTTGAAACCAAGGTTTAGCAGCGCCACGCTCTCACTGGCGGCAGCAAACAATGGGCCATCCTGCGCCCAACACAGGGGGTGAAAGCCCTGAGGATCGCGCAGGATCACCATGTCGCCCATGGCGTTCAGAAATACAAGGTTGTAAGCACCGTCAAATTGCTCGGCTAGGCGCCTAAATACTTCCACAAGATCCGGTTTAGCATCGCCATGGCTGCTGAGCTCATGGCTGAGATAATGCATGATCACTTCGGTATCGGTGTCACGCACCACGTGGTAATCGGTTTGGCTGAGAAGTTTTTCCCGCAATTCAGCATAGTTTGCAAGCTGCCCGTTGAATGCAAAGCTGAACCATTTCCACCGACAACCATGTTCCCGTTCGAAGGGCTGGGCATGGGTGCGGTCGTTAGCGCCACACGTGGCGTAGCGGACATGGCCTATTGCTGCACGGCCACAATGTTCCTGCATGATCGATTCATACTTTGCCTGATGGTTCAGACGAAAGGCTTCGATCACCGTTCCAATTTGCTTAAACGTATCAAGCAGGCGCGAGCGGGCCGGATTGAATGCTGTCATTCCAGCAGCAAGCTGGCCACGATTCTGCAAGTCGAGCAACATCCGTGGAATCAGGCGGGACACCTGTTCTGGGCCGGCACTGGGTGCCAAACGCGCTGGGGTTTCACTTGGCAGGTGATAGATGGCAGCGATACCGCAATTGTGGCGCAGTTCGTCGCTGGTTTCCGTGGCGCACTGATCCGTCGCGTCCATGAAGACCTCGTGGCGGCCCCGGGGGAATGTCTGATCACTCTATCGTAGCGGAAGATTGAATTCACGGCTGGTCATTTGCCAAAAGTCCTGCAACTGCGCGATGGCGCAACCAATGATCCGCAAGGGTTAACATTACCATCGCCTCACCCATTGGAATGAATCGCGGGAGCAGACACGGGTCGTGACGGCCCTTAGTAGAAAGATCCACAGGTTCACGCGCGCTGTTCACTGTTTTCTGGGGCCTAGCCAAACTGCTTGTCGGTTTAACGGCCACGCGCATGACGATCGGTTCTCCCGACGAAATTCCCCCTAGCATTCCGCCATGGTTGTTTGTTGTGGTTCCCAAACCCCATGGTCGTTCACTTCGAGGTACGAACAGGTCGTTGTTCTGGCTTCCGCGCCAGTTGGCTGCCGCAAAACCAGCTCCATATTCAAAACCAAGGACTGCTGGCAACGAAAGCAGCGCTTTTCCAAGATCTGCTTTCAGCTTGTCGAATACCGGTTCACCCCACCCGGGCGGAACGCCTGTTGCCACGATTTCCGCGGCTCCGCCAATACTGTCGAGGTCGCGGCGCACAGAATCAATCAGTTGGGCCATGGCATCGGCTGCCACTGGATCGGGACAGCGTGTTGGGTGGGCCTCTACCTGTTCAATTGTCACTTTCGTAGGGTCAGGAATTTTTGCAATAACATTTCCTATCTGTGTCACGTAACCCACCACACGGATTCCAATGCGGGCCAGAAGCTTGCGGGCTATGGCACCGGCTGCAACGCGGCAGATGGTTTCACGCGCGCTGCTGCGTCCCCCACCCCTCGGATCGCGTCGGCCATATTTGGCATCGAATGTGAAATCGGCATGTCCTGGTCGGTAGGCATCCACCAGATTGCCGTAATCCTGACTTCGCTGATCAGCGTTGCGAAACACTAAGCCAATCGGAGTGCCGTCTGTTTTGCCTTGGTATATGCCCGAAATAATCTCAGGTGCATCGTCTTCTTGACGCTGGGTTGTCAGCTTCGATTGCCCAGGCCTGCGCCTACGCAAATCGGGCAGTAAGTCGTCTATGGAAAGGTCGAGACCCGCTGGGCAACCGTCTACAATGCAAAGGTATCCTGGGCCGTGGCTAACGCCTGCGGTTGTAACCTTCAGCAATCGACCCCATGTGTTTCCAGCCATGCCGTGCCCCTGGCCATCTGGCCCGTGATTCCAGTTTCCGTCTTATTT
>CAMCLK010000013.1 GCA_945875585.1 Candidatus Kuenenia stuttgartensis
ATAATCCACCCCACAACGCTCATCCATTGGCTGTTTTTGGGATTGGGTGGAGCCATAGTCGATACTCCAAAAAATTGAAACCGGGTGGGAGGCTTATCATAAACCATGGCCCGTGGCCGTGCTTGATCGCGAGATGAAAATCCAGACAGGATTGGCCTGCCTTGACACCGATTGCCCGAAGTTTCGACGATAGGCTCTGGATTTTGGCAAGACATGGAGGTTGACATGACGTGCGCATGGATGGCGGCTGGTTTATTGCTGAGTTGTTTGGTTTCTGCGGATCCGACCGGGCCGCTGGAAGGATCGTGGGAAATCATTTCCGTCATCGATAATGGCGAAGTCCAGCCATCACGTGTGGTGTTCGAGAAGTTTGCCGAGGATGGCAGGCTTTCAGTAAAAGGGAATGTCATCCGTTGCAAGAACCCCGGTCACAAGGATTTGCAGGAAATGGCATGTGTGGTGGATACCACCAAAAACCCTAACACGATCGACCTTGCTGGTGCTGAACGGGTCAATACTAAGGGCATTTTTTCCGTTCAGGGCGACATGCTGACCCTTTGCTTTGGCAGTCCTGATGTCGTCACACGTCCCGACCGGTTTTCCGCAGCGGTAGGTAGCAAACGATTGTTGATCATGCTGCACCGGGTTCCAGATCTGACCCCGCCCATGACTCCAATTCTTGTTCAACCATCGGCTATTGCAGCACCTCAACCAGTGCGCCAGCCACCGCCACCTCAGGTTGCCTTGGTTCCGGTAGTACCTGTGCCCGAACCGGTCATGTTGAATCGGGACAAAATCGTGGGTACCTGGGGGCATCAGGATGAGCAGAAAATCTCGTACACCACCTTCAACCCGGACGGCACGTTCAGCGCGCTGACTACTTACAAAAACGGTTTTCAGAAGGTTTTTCACATTGAAGACAGGCGCAGCGGGACCTGGAATTTGTCCGAAGGCGTTATCGCTTTACGCTACACAGCCAGTACCGATAAAAAAGATGTGAATCAGGTGTATTCCATGCGTATTCAGCGGGTAGCTGATACGGACATGATTTATCGTGACGCCCAAGGGATGGAGCGCATCGAATGGCGGGTACGCTGATCGCGTTCAGGGTGTGGTCAACGTAATATCGTGGGTGTTCGCTCCGGGCTTGATGTTCAGCCGGAGCGTTGTCTTGTCTTTGGAAAAGACGTTCTTAAACTGATCAGTCATTTTGCCTTTGGTCATAGCCGCCGGGTCGGCTGCCATGATGGCAACTTTGTAGTCTCCCGGAGGCAGTGTGCCTGCTGCTGAAACCGGACTGATCAACCCTTTTTTGTCGACTCCAAGCATGACAGGGCTTTCGGCGGAATTGTTGGGAAGCAATTGGATTTGCACCATTTGGCCTTCTGTTGGAATGAATAGCTTGCCATCCACCATAAGTCGGCCTCTGTAAGTGGTAGCATTTGATCCGCAACCAATCAGATGTGCCGTTATCAATGCCAAGGCAAGTCCCAAGCGGTTCATATCCCGATTCCCTTCAGATCTGATTTGTCAATCAAGGTTCGTGGTTTGCGCGTCAGCGCGTGAATGAATGAGCTGGTAATTGCGCTGGGAAATGCTGTTGCTGATGAAACGAATGCTTCCATCGGCCAATGCTGTTTGCACCCCGCCCGAATGCATGCTCTTGGAAGTAACTTGCCAAGAACCGCAACCTGAGCAACAACCCATTCCTTTGGCAGGGTCGTCTGTGCAACCGAGGATATCGTCGTAGCCACTGAGGCCGACGTTGGGCCCTGGTGTATCGCCCCGGCCACTGGCAGCCGTAATGCTTGCGCCGACCTGCCCCAAAGCCCATGTGCCACGGAGGTCTGTGTCTGTTGTGCCTACACGCAATTCATCCACCATCACGGTGTTGCTGGTGCCGTCTGTGATGTCTGTTAAACGGGTACGGCTATTGGCAGACATAACGCCAAGGGAAGAGACGCCATTCATGCCATAGCTGTAACCGCCAATAGTGGATGCGGCTTCGACTATTATTCCGCCCGAGACCATTAAACCCTGTTCGCCACCGCCACTGGTCCAGAACATGCCGGTTCCAGAATTGGCACCGTAATTCCCGCGAGCCCAACTACCACCGATTCGTGAAAACTGAAGAGCGCCATTGGCTTCAGATGGACACTTGATGGTTTTGATTTCCGTGGATCGGATCGAACGCCATGTTGCATCTCCCGTGCTGGGATAGGCCATCATGCTTGCGGAAGCCGTCTTGTATAGGGCTTCCTGTTCAATGAAAGGCAGTATAAGTGCAATCCAGTTCGGGCCTACATTTTGGTTATAGTCCGCAGGATTGGTCACGCTGGAATGCATCATTACAGCGGCTGGTAGTCCACCATTGGTGTCGTGGTAGGAATGACAGGCGATGGCGAGTTGCTTGGCGTTGTTGCCGCAACTCATGCGATTGGCGGCTTCGCGCACTTTCTGGACAGCTGGCACCAGTAGGCCAATAAGAACAGCGATGATGGCAATAACCACCAATAGCTCAATCAGGGTAAATCCTGAACGCTTGCGAAGCATGCGGCACCTCTGAATTGAAAAGAAAGAATGATGAAGATCAGGTGGGCAGAGCTAGAATCGCCGATTTTTTGAGGCAAGTCAAGAAATCGGATGTGAATCAGAATGATTTTTCAAGAAACATCCGGCTGAATGGTATGGATTGAAGCGAAATACATCGAGATTGAAGGAAGAGAACTATTCACCAACAGACGCACGACAGCGATTTCCAAGAGTTACCTCAGGACAGGGTTCGGGCGATGCCGTTCCCTGTCCCCGGCGTCGTTCGCTTTCTTTACGCGGCACGCCGGCTGGGTGCTTCTTCTACGTTCAGGGCCTCAGAAACGGCATAGCTGCGCTTGCCTTGGCTTTCAAAATAAGTACGCGACAGCACTTCTCCGAGGAGTCCCATGCCAATGGACTGAGTCCCGATCAGCACCAGAAGGGCTGAAAGCAGCAGGAATGGATTGCCTGTCATCCAGATTCCCGATGTCCATTTCATGATCACTGTGGCAGCAAGGCTGGTCATTCCTAAGCCGATACAGCCAAGACCAAACATGCCCATGGCGTGCATGGGACGGGCCAGATACGTGTGCAAAAACTGTACGGTAATCAGGTCTAGAACAACCCGGAATGTGCGTGTCAGATTGTACTTGGTAACCCCGGCTACACGGGCATGGTGGCGCACGGGTACCTGTATCATCCGAGCACCGTGCATCTGGCACAGCACCGGGATGAATCGATGCAATTCGCCATACAACGGCAGTTCACGAGCGACGTCGGCGCGCATCACGCGGATGGTGCAGCCCATGTCGCGAATAGTGCAACCAGTCACTCGGCGGATTAGACCGTTGGCAATAAGGCTGGGAACCTTACGGAGGAAAAGGCCGTCTTGCCGGCTGGCGCGTTCGCCAAATACAGCATCGTGTCCTTCGTCGAGGTGGCCCAGAAGCACTGGCAGGTCGGCCGGATCGTTTTGAAGGTCGCCATCCATGGTGGCGACAAGATCACCAGACGCGTAATCGATACCTGCTTTCAGGGCAGGGGTTTGTCCGTAATTGCGGCGCAAGCGAATCACTTTCACGCGGTGGTCTGCCGCTGCGATGTCACGCAGGACTTCCATCGACCTGTCCCGGCTGCCATCGTCCACCAGAACAATTTCGTAGTCTGAAAGGCTTGGACTGGCGCCCGGCCGAGTTAATGGTTCCAGCGCGGCAGTAAGGCGCTCATGCAGCGGACGCAGGTTGTCCTGCTCCTCTTTGATCGGAATGATTACCGACAGCTTCCGTGCTTGCGTCATCGCTTTCTCCGATCGATCCATTCCTGCTGCCGGGGATTCCTTCCACCAGCAATACCGGCAAACCAACCAGCGCTACCAGCGATGTCGCTGTGAACGCCAACAGGCTCAGGGCAACTGCCTGAGTGGCTGTAACACCCAACGGGGCCAGCAGGCCCACGTAACCAGCCTCCCGTAACCCCATACCGTTCAGGCTAACGGGCAATAGTGTCAATAGACTTACAAGCGGTACGATGCAACCGTAGAAGGTCCACGGTAGGTCGATACCCAGTCCCATGCCGATCAATACAACCTGAGCGATTCCGCCCAATTGCACCACCACGGAACAAGCAGTGGTGGTGACAAGCAATACCGGATCCATCAGCACGCCGTCAACGCCCCCGATAAGCGGTGTGAAACGTGGGGCGATACGGCGACCAGCCCGAGAAATCAGCGGCCAAGACATAAGCCCGCACAGCATCGAAGAAACAGCGACCCACACGGGAGCTGTCACACGGGAGGGCAATCCTTCGGGGGCAACACAAGCTGCTACGCCTGCCACACCAATCAGAACTCCCAAGCCAGTCGCGCGATCCAGAAGAACACTGGCCAACGCTGCTTGCCGACGCGCCAATACAGCACCTCGTCCATCGCGTGCCAGATACCAAGCACGCACGACATCGCCACCTACCGAACTGGGTAGGGCCAGATTGCAGAACATTCCCGCAGCGTACCACTTAGAGAACGATGTGATGGTGTCGCGGAAGCCTTGAGCGTGGGCCAAAGCGCGCCACCGTAATGTGCTGGCAATTTGGGCAAGAATGTAAACAGCGATCGACGCCAAAAAGAATCGCAGGTCCATACCCATGAAAGCTTGGCCAAGCCCCGGCCAATCGACCCTAGTCGCCAAATAGCCCAGAAGACCCAAGGTCCCGGTCCATCGTGCAACGAGAAGCCATCGACTGCGTCCCGACGTTGGGGTCCCGTTTTGACCAGTCATGGCTTTGCCTCCCGCACCATGAACGTTCCTTCCAGCAGTTCACCACCTGCTTGAAGGAAGGTTGCATGTTGAGGATCGACCAGATCGACCTGCAGTCTGTATGGGCCACCTGTTGGAAGTCCCGGTAATGGCACGTCGATACGCAACGATTCTCCCGGTTCCACCATGCGGTCCATCAATCCGGATATACCGCCACCGATGGACTGGGCCTTTGCATCGATCAGTCGCCAAGCAAGGTGCACGCCCGCGTTATCGCCAGCAGTCATAGTCCATGGAGCCAATGAAGTATTGGTGGCGCGCACGGAAATAAGTTTGGGTTGGTTGGGTTGCAGGTGAGGAGGCCAATCAGATTCCCATGCAAGATTGGCTCGCAAGATTCCGGGACAGTAATGGTGTTCGATGTAGTCGTGCAACTGTGCCGGGGAGTGGACGCGGTTTTCTACCGCTAACCACTCGATGTACATATCGATCGCTTCATCCATATGAGCGGTGCGGCCGAACCGGAAATGCCCAAAGCGTGGGCTGAGTTGCCAATAGGCTTTGGCGGGAGTGGCGTCGGTTTTCAGTAATTGCCACACTGCCGAAGCCAAGCCAGTCCTGTCGATTCCTCTGTTGCAATGAATGAGCAGTGGTTCTTCAGCCTGCTCAAGAACGTCTGCCAATTGTTTGAAGGCTTTGCTCGAAGGCAACCTATTGGCCGAGAACGCCAGATCTTCAAGATTGGCACCCATTTCTTGGCAGATGGTGGCTTCGTCGCGGTACCACGGAGTTGGGTCGCAACATCCACGCAGGTTCACCACTGTCTTGATGCCGTAGGTTTTGATCAAACCACGCAGTCGTTCTGGGCCGGGCTGCGAGCAACGGTAAAGCCGTTGAGCGTCAATGGTGTGGAAATTGCCACCTACGAATACTCGAATGCCTTCTGCACTCAGTGCGAGGAGTGCGGCAGAAGCAGCCAAAATCAAGGTTCGAACGACCAACATCAATCCCCAGCAGATGCGTTCATGGCTTCCAATCCGAGCAAGCGTGGCGGATCATGCCACAGACCTGCGTTTGGGTTCCAGACCGGGTCGTTTGCTTCCCGCCAGAGGCCATTTCCATGATCATCGGCTTGTCAGGTGTTCTTGCATGCGTCATTGCACATCAAGAGCCCTCTCCGGAAATGGACAGGCGAGTCCGGGCTATCGTGGGTGAGGTCCGGGGAAAGACGTATCTTTTTGCCAGAAACCTGAAGACGGGATCCAGTTACGGTATCCATGCCGATCTGCCGGTCCGCACAGCTAGTACTATCAAACTCCCTGTTTTTGTGGCTTTACATGAAGAGGTTCGCGTTGGCCGGCTTAAGTGGGATGAGAAACTGGTGCTTCATGAAAAGTCCAAGGTATCGGGGTCAGGAGTACTTCACGAATTGGGGTCAGGCCTGTCGCTCACGGTGCGTGATGCAGCGCGGTTGATGATTGTTGTCAGCGACAACACGGCGACCAATCTGGTTCTGGATCGAGTGGGAGCGGATGTCGTCAACGGCCATTTAGAGTCGTGGGGATTCAAGCAAACCCGGTTGATGCGCAAAATTGGCGGGGTAGGAGAAAGCAAAGCCTTTTCCATGCCAGACAACAAACGCCCAGATGGCTCAACGTTTGGTATCGGTAGGTCAACAGCCCGCGAAATGGTGGACATTCTGTCGCAACTCGATGCGGGTACCCTTGTTGGCAAGGAAGAATCTCAAGAGATTCTGAAAGTTCTGGGCCGCCAGCAATTCCGCGATGGTCTGGCGCGCAACAACATGAATGTGCGTCTGGCCAGTAAACCTGGGGCGTTGGACCGATTGCGGTCGGAAGTGGGAATTGTCAGCACACCCAAGGCAAAGCTGGCGATTGCGGTTGTTGTTGATGACATACCAGAAACGAATTGGTCTATAGACAATCCAGCGCTGGTGATGATGGGATCGATCACCAGCGTGCTTTTGGATGGATTGGCTGATCAGCGCTAAGGCTAACTAATCAGGGCATTTCGCGCAGCTTGATATTGCGGAATTCAATAGGTGAGCCTTCCGATTCCAAGCAGAGGTAGCCTGTTTTCGGGTCGCACTGGGCTCCGCCGGATACTTCTTCGCCATTCACGGTTAACCGGATTTCGCCGTCTACTGCTTTGATGTAGTAGTGGTTCCACTCACCGAAAGGTCTGGTGGTTTCATTTTTGGGGAAACTACGCTGTCCGTTGGGGGATACTGGTGCAAAGGGCTTCATTTTGCTGGAACCCACGGGGAAAACGTCGCCGTGGCATGTGAACCAGTCGGCCTTTTTCTTGGTCTGGGTTTCGTAGTTAGTTTTGTAGCCCAGATCGAGCACCTGAACTTCAATGCCATGAGGAAGGGCATTGCGTTTGAGTTCCAGCAGTGGTTTTTCAGGTGCCCAGACAAAAACGCCTGAGTTGCCTGCTGCCTTGAGGTGTTTCCACTCGAGTACCAGTTCAAAGTTGGTATAGGTCTTGGCACTCATGAGCACGCCGACGGGAGTGCCGGTGCAGTGAAGAAGTCCGTTTTCCTTCCAGACAAAGGTGTTTTCGTCGCAGTTAGCGCGTTTGAAATCCGCAGGCCCAAGGTTTTTCCAACCGGGCCCAGTGCCGGGTTTGTCTTGGGCGGACAGGGCTAGCGTGAAAGCGCACGCTGCCAGAGTTGTGATCGCAAATCGCATGGTTGGCTCCGCGGTAGTGAAATAAGGGGCTGGTTCTTCTGTACCACGGATGCCATCGATTTGCGAACGGGTTTCTGGTGGAGTGCCAAGGAACCATCAATCCATGGGTTGCTTCTGTTCATACAATTAAAAGATGGACATTTTTGTAGACCATGATCAACGGTTCAAGGAATTGCTGCGCGAATTTTTCGCAGATTTTCTTCATTTGTTTTTCGGGGAATGGGCGAAACGATTTGATTTGACGCGGATCGATTGGCTGGATCAGGAATTGCAACCAGAACCACCAATTGGCCCTCGATTCCGTATTGATCTCTTGGCGCGCCTCACTGCCACCGAGCCGATCGATCTGGAAGGTGGCGGATCAACTGATCATTGGCTGGCGTTGATACATGTGGAAATTGAATCACCTGACAGAACCACACGTATCAAGCCCCGATTGCCAGAGTATTACATCCATCTTCGTAGTCGCCATAAAATACCAGTGTTACCGATAGTGGTTTATTTGAATGTTGCGATGGATGGAATCGGTGTTGATGAAATCGTCGAAAAGTTCTGGGAATTCCCGATACACACCATGAAATATTTGTACGTGGGGCTTCCAGGGCTGGATGCCGAGCGATACGTACCGGGTAATAATTGGCTGGGGGTGGCGTTATCGGCGTTGATGAAGATTCCCGCGGGGCGTGCCGCGGAATTGGGTGCTGAGGCACTTCGGCGGTTAGTTGATGCTCCGCTAACAGACCATCAACGGTTTTTGCTGGCTGAATGCGTTCAGGCCTACCTTCCTCTGGATGACTCGCAACAAACCGTTTTTGAGCGTATTATTCAGGGGAGCGATTTTCAGGGGGTACGAGCCATGAACAAGACCGTTTTTGAGAAGGGCCTAGAACGGGGAATGGAGAAGGGCCTAGAACGGGGCAAGCGCCTTGGTGCCCGAACGGGTTATTTGGGTATGTTGGCCAAAATTTTGGAGAAGCGGTTTGGAGTGGTATCCCCACAGCTCATGGAACGGCTAGAACTTCTCACCGAAGACCAATTGATGACCATGGCCCAGACGGCGCTCGATGCCAAGTCCATCGACGAATTGAAGCTGAACTGATTGCTAGTTTGATGATCAGTTGCTGCCGGCAATGGCGTACAGATACTTTTCGCCCCGCAGGAATAGTGTCTTCCCACTGAAGACAGGTGAGGCGTCAATCGGGTCATTCAGAGAATTTACCGAAACAACAAGCGGTTTGTCCCCATCTTTCAGCACTACGGTGGTCCCATTGCGATCCACCAGATACACGTGGCCGTTTGCCGCGGCGGGAGAGGCGTAGAAACTGGTCGCTTTTGGCAGGCGTTCGTCCTCGAGAATCGGCTTACCGGATTTCGCATCGAGTACGGTTAGCAATTGGGTGTTTCCTTTTGTCATGTACAATCGGCCATTCAGCAACAATGGCGATGGCACGTAGGGTGTACCTTTGCTGTATTTCCATGCAACTTTTCCAGTTCCGTCGCCCAGATCACCTTTTGAATCAAGCGGTATAGCAAGCGCCGCCGCGCCTCTGTACCCGCTGGTAACATAAGCGAAGCCACCATGAGTGAGGGGTGAAGGGATGGCATTGGTCGTCATACCACTCACTTCCCAGATTGGTTTACCTGTGGCCAGATCATAGGATCGCACCCGGTTGGTGCCATTGACAATTATCTGGACCGAGTCGCCATGCTTGACAACTATCGGCGTGTTCCACGATGTTTTTTCATCGCGTTTGACTTCCCAGCGGATGTTTCCAGTGGCGGCATCCAAGGCAACCAGGCGGGAATCGGTTTCCTGATCAAGATTCAGAATAACACTATCACCATAGACAACGGGCGTGACGGCCTCGCCCCAGCCGAGGCGGGTATGCAAACGGCCGAGGTCCCGCTTCCACAGCAGTTTGCCAGTCAAGTCGTAGGCATAGGTGCCAAATGAACCGAATGATACATAAAGCCGCTTACCATCGGTGGCAGGTGAACCAGCGGCATATGAGTGGGTGGGGTGGTGTCCTTCGTGGGGTACCGCTTCGTTGGCGATCTGGCGCCACTTTACTTTGCCTGTGGTTCGATCAAACGATAGGACTTCGAACTGGTAAAACCGCTTAGGAGCCTCTGTTTTGGTTTCAAAGCGTGTATCGCGAGCTGGCAATTCCTCTGGCTTGGCTTCGCGTTTGGTGGGCGTGGCGGTAAGCACAAATACCTGATCGTCCCAAACCACCGGTGTGGCGCTTCCTTTGCCAGGCAATTCGACTTTCCATTTGATATTGGTTTTTTCATCCCATTTGATGGGTGGTCGCGCATGAGCAGGTGCGACGCCATCGCCATTGGCGCCCCGCCATGCAGGCCAATGCTCCACATTTTCGGCGCGCGCAAGCACGATCATAAGAGACATCGTCAGACCAAGTGCAATTGACTGATTCACTTTAGGCTCCTGTCACATGGCCAACCCAGAAGATGATAGCGATAACTAAATACCAAAACAATCAACCAGTTGGAAACTGGAAATCATGGATTACACAACCAATTCATCACTTTCTTTGTCATGTTGGTAACATATGGACTGTTTTGAATGGAGTGAACCATACCGTTCGAGGATTCACTAGATCGCAAGCCAGTTTGTCAAGTCGGAGGGTTCCTAATGAGCGGTTGTCATAAGATTCCTGTTGGTGGGCCGTAATCGTTTTTGAAAATGAGTCACGGGTAGGACCTGTCTGGCAGAGGCCAAGAGCGGGCATAATTCGATGATCCGAATCGATGATTTTTTTCCGGACGCTGAACTGGCAAACCTTCAGGTTGGAGCCGGGGTGGCAGACATCAGTCCTGACTGGCCGGCAACTTCGTGGGAAGCTCTTCGTGCAGCCGGGGTTCTTGCTTGGTCAGTTCCTGTGGAATTTGGCGGCGCGGGATATTCACCAGTCGATCTTCTGAAGGGTGCAGAGTTTCTGGCTGCTAGATGTCTCACAACGGCGTTCATTCTTAGTCAACGCGATGCCGCGGTCCGCCGCCTGATGGCGGGTCCGGTCTGCTTGAAGGAAAAATACCTTCCATTATTGGCACTCGGCACAACATTTCTGACGGTAGGCCTTTCGCAGCTTACCACCTCCCGCCAGCATGGTGGTCCTGCGCTTCTAGCGTCACAGATTTCCAGTGGTTATCGACTGGATGGTGATGTTCCATGGGTGACTGCTGCTGATCAGGCCCAGGCGATTATTGTCGGTGCTACGTTGGCTGATGGTATGCAAATTCTAGTGGTTGTTCCTACTGATCGGCCGGGCATTACCATTCATCCACCCATGAAGCTTGAGGCATTGCTTGGTTCGCGGACTTGTTCTGTTCGTTGTGATGGAGTGGAAATAGAACTCGAACTGATCCTTTCTGGGCCAGCTGACCACATTCTTGGCAAATCAGGGGGAGGAGGGCTTGAAACGTCAGCCCTTGCCTTGGGTTTAGCCGGTGCCGCAATCGACCATATCAAAAACCAGGCCAATCAGCGCCCTGAAATTAGAGAAATCGGCGACATTTTTGAAGTTGAACGGGTCGCTGCGCGGCAAGGCCTGCACAAGCTTTCTGTTGCCTCGGTCCATCAAGCAGAGGCTGTTCTTGCCGCGCGTGTCGAGTGCACAGATCTGGCACTTCGGGCGACTCAAGCGGCCTTGTTGGTTGCGAAAGGTGCCGGTTTTGTTGATTCTCATCCGGTCGGGCGTTGGGCCAGACAGGCCCTGTTCTTTCTGGTTTGGTCTTGTCCATGGTCTGTTCAAGCGGAAATGCTGACGGTTTTGTCGGGGCGAAAAAAGGGTTGAGCTGAGGCTGGCAATCGAATGTGATGATCGACTGCCAGCGTGATTTCACCAACCTATTTTTCATTTCCTAGCTTCAGTTTGCTGATGCTCACCCCTTTTCTGGGAGCGTCGTCAGCGATTCGTTTATCGACAATAAACGCATATTCTAGAAGCCCGCGGCTATCCGTCTTCACATATCGTTTTTCAAAGGGCTGGAGTTTTTGCTCCGCAGCCTTTTCCGCTTCGTCGTACAGTTGCTCCATCGTCCGCGCTGGAGCTCCATCCTTGTGTTTGCCTATGCTATCTGTCATTTCAACCCAGTCGGGTTTTGGTTCGGTTTTTTCGCCAGGCGTCACCGCCATGGGCCGCATCCACGAGCGATACCGGCGTTCGGTAACCTTGCCGTTATGCACGACAATAACCGTTTCTGAACCAAAACCAAACGCGCTCACAACAGTCACTGAATAACGATAACTGTCGCCATGTTTTCCCTTGGCTTCATCCCATGCCTTGCGGCTGGATTTGACGATATCAATATCTGCTTTTTCAGCATATGCCGGAAAATATGTCAAACCCAGCAACAATGGGATGGCCAACATGTCATCGGGTCCTTTCGGGTTTCATGACAAAGCTCATCCCGTGGGCCGCTGGTTCAAAGGCGGGTCCACTGGGTGATTTTTTCAGATATGCCGGCACGATGGATCTGTCTGTCAATACCGGTATAGGACGCGGGCCAGGAACAGATGTGTTGGACCGCGTGTAGATGATTTCGATGTTGGAACCAGCACGCAATCTGGACACCGTGTGCTCCACATAAAGCACCTTGGCTATCACCATGACTTCTGTCTGATTCTGTTTTTCAGCCTTGGTTTTCACCTGCATCACTTCAATGATCAGCACCTCGGGTGCTTCGGCGCGCAGCGTATCGTAACTACCCGGAGGCAGTTCGGCATACACTGCCAACGGAGTTATCAATGTCATGCAGCAAATAAGCGCTAAACGATTCATCACGATCTCCAGAGTTTGTTATCTCAACCAATTAAAGGATGACTGCGTTCCATCAATGGAAAAACCACCCGGCTGTGTGACAACGCTGATTGGTACACACCCATCACCATTTCTATGGCCTTCATGGCGTTTTGGCCCGAACACTCCGGTTCGCGGCGTTCCTCGATCGCCACAATCAGGTCGTCCACCAAACGCGCATTAGCCAACGCGAATGAGCTGGGTACCACAGGACCTGCTGGTCGCTTCCATGTGTCGGTATGCCCTTCGGCATTCCAAGGCGTTATATTCTTGACGAAGACTTGGGCAGGAACGTTCGTTAGCACACGCGCTGATCCCTTGGTGCCGATGATTTCCAACCCCCATGGCCCTGCTGCCTCGCGAAGTTTCGCCCGGCTATTGAACGTGCCAACCACGCCATGATCAAATCCAAATTGAGCGGTCACTTCATCGCCTGCAACAGGCCCGACCAGATCTTTGGTGAGGCGGGCATTGGCCTTGGTGATTTCCTTACCACTCTGGGTTACTCCGGCTTGGCACCATTTCACGTTTCCGCCGAACAATCGCATCAGGTCAAAAAGGTGGGTTCCCAGAACGATCATGTCTTCACCACCAGCACGCGCGTTGTCTTGTTTGCCCCAGGCGTGGATTTCAAGCAGGTCACCAAGTTGTCCAGCCCCGATGGCCTTCTTCAATGCTGTCACGGAGGGTTCCATGCGCATCTGGTGAGCCACGGCAATTTTCAAGCCTTTTTCATGCGCTGCTTTTAGAAGGCCGTCGGCTTCCACCAAAGTGGGCATGAAAGGCTTTTCCATGTAAATGTGAGCACCAGCATTCACCGCAGCCATGCCCATGGAAAAATGCTGGTCCGAATGCCTGGCAGCCACATCAACAAGTTCCGGTTTTTCTACTTCCAGCATTTTTCGATAATCTGAATATGAATTAGGAGACTTTAGCCGCTCTGTTGCCTTCTTCAAGCCCGCAGCATTGGCGTCGGCCACAGCAACCAGTTCGACATCGGTCCGGTGGGCAAACGCTGTATCTAGGCCGTGGCCGTAGTCACCCCGGCCCGTGGCGCCGATCACGCACAGGCGCCGTTTCTTTGCGGGTGGCTGAAGAAGTGTTGCTGCGGCCAGTAAACTTTGCTGATGGAATTGGCGGCGGTCTTGCGGACTTATCATGGCATGAATTCCTCTGGATTGAAGATGATTGATTGTTGCTGAAAACCGATGCCGAGACAATCGTCTGCTGATCAATTCGGGTCGTGACGCGGCAGGTTGAACGAAAAGCTGGAAAGACGACCCGGCCAGCGGTAGTCTGTGTTGCTGTTGGAAAAGATTCTCCCCAATTGCTGTTTGTTGTCTCATTTCCACCCCAAGGAACACGCATGCGATATGTCTTTGCCTCGTTGGCCTGTTTGGCTGCAACCCGTCTGGTTCTGGCTGCGGAACCCGCACCTGACTATTTCTTCCAGCCCAAAGATCGCATCGTCTTTTTGGGTGACAGTATTACCGAACAGTACCAGTACAGCACCTATATGGAGCTTTACTTGACTACACGGTTCCCCAAGGCGGATTACTTTTTCCTCAATGCTGGCATTGGTGGTGATACGGCGCAAGGAGGAGCCAACCGTTTCCGCTCGCAGGTCCTTGCCGAAAAACCGAACAAAGTCACGATCAATTTTGGTATGAACGATGGTGGCTATGGCAAATTCAATCCACAAGCCAACAAAGTGTTCATCGAACGTACTCGCGACATGCTGCGCATGGCCAAAGAGGCTGGCGTGAAGGTTGCGTTGGTTTCGCCCAATGCCGTCGATCCCCGCAATAAAAGCAATGGGGCTGAATACGTTGAAACGCAGAAACTTTTCTACGCGCCACTTGCGGGTGCTGCCAAGGAGTTTGGAGTTCCGTTTGTAGACCAGTACGCCATTACCCGCGCCGCACAGGACCTGATGGCCAAGGACGATCCGAAAGCTGAAAAAGCCAAACCCTACCCCGACGGCTTCCACACGGCAGGACCGGGTGGCATGTTGATGGCCCATGCCATTTTAACGGGTCTGGGTTCTCCAGCCGTTGTAAGCGAAGCAACTATCGATGCCGCACAGGCAAAATCAATTGGCAAGGATTGCGAAATCACAGACCTTAAGGCCAATGAAACCGCTGTCTCGTTTCAGCGACTCGACGCGGCTATGCCATGGCCCATTCAGAAGGATTGGTTGCCCATGTTGCCCTATACAAATCAGTTGAAAGACCTCAATTGGTACGGATTGAAGGTGGCTGGTCTCAAGGAAGGCAATTATGCTGTGAAAATTGATGGTGAGGAAGTGGCGCGTTTCACTGCCAGCCAGCTTGCCGAAGGCGTTAATTTAGGCAATGTGACTTCCGGCAATGTATGGAAGCATGGGACAGCACTGCTGCAAGCGATTGACGCGAAAAACCGGGTGGTGCACGGCCGGTTTCGTGGCGTACATCTGGCGCAGATTCCGGATTGGCTCGCAGATGTGGCTAGCGAACGCAAGCCAGTTGAACTGGAACAGCGGATGAAGCAGATTACAGAAGCACAGGCCAAGGTGAACGAATTGGCCAAACCCAAGGCTCACACTTTTTCAGTCGTTTCGGTTAACTGATTTTTGAATTTTCAGGGCTAGATGGGGGACTCGGATGATCCGAATTCTGGGTTCTCCCAAACGCCTATGCGATGGAATCACGAGACGTGACTGGCTGATGGCTAGTAGTCTCTCCCTTGGAATTTCTGCCAACCCATTGAAGGCCGCTGCTCCTGCCGTGCGCCAGCGTGGATTTGGCGCCGCCCGGAATGTCATCCTGCTTTATCCGTTTGGTGGCCCAAGCCATATCGATACTTTTGACACAAAACCGGATGCGCCTACCGAGATCCGGGGCAGTTTCAAGACCATTCAGTCACGGTTACCAGGTTGCAATATATCGGAGTATTTACCGCTCACGGCTGGCATCATGGATCGTGTCACGGTACTTCGTTCACTGACCCATCCATGGAATTTTCATGGGATGCAGTGGGCCACCACCGGTTTGCCAGCCGGTTCGATTCCGCACGAGGAAACGCAGTTCCGGCCAGACCATTGGCCTTTTGTGGGATCTGTTGTTCACCGGCTATCCCAGCATAAACAATCAGGCATACCCAACAATGTAATGCTTCCTTGGATGTTGAGTAAAAATCGTACCAAGATTCCCTATGCGCGCCCCCATGCCGCCTGGCTTGGCAGTGCCTACGAGCCCGTGTGGGGTGAATTCGCAGGCGAGGCTACCCGCGAAGTCGTGCGCACGTCTGATGGCCCTGCTGAATCGGTACGCGACCCTTACCTTGGCATCACTCCATCTGGTCGGTTTTCGATTGCCCCGAATACAGAGTTGCCTTCTGAAATGACTCTCGATCGGCTGAATGGCAGAAAATCGCTTCTGGAGCAGTTTGATGCAAACTCTCGCCGGGCAGAAACTCGTTTGGCCAGAAACCACGAGGCGAATCAGGCGCACGGTTTTGGCCTGCTGCAATCACCCCGGGTGCGCGCGGCGCTGGATCTGGGGCGCGAACCGGATCGATTGCGCAATGCCTATGGCATGACACTCTTTGGTCAGGGCTGCCTGCAGGCGCGGAGATTAGTTGAAAGCGGATGCCAGTTTGTTACTGTTATCTGGGACGAATTCAAACAATTGAATACTGGTTGGGATACCCACGTTGACCATGTCAATCGTATGAAAAATGAATTGTTGCCTGGCTTCGACTCGGCTTTTTCAAGTTTGGTGATTGATCTTGAAGATCGCGGCATGCTGGCTGATACCCTTGTATTGGTCCTTTGTGAAATGGGCCGTACACCGCGGATGGAAGGCAACGGCCGAGGCCATTGGGGAAGAGCTTATACCAACCTCATGGCGGGTGCAGGTGTTGCGAGTGGACGTGTCATTGGCAAGACCGACAAAATTGGAGCAGAAGTTATCGACCGGCCGTTATCTGCCAAAGATGTGTTGGCAACAACGTACCACCTGTGCGGTTTCGATCCGCACACCATGCTGCCTGATAGCCAGAATCGGCCAGTCGCATTGCTGCCTTATGGTGAGGTTATCAAGGAAGTGCTGGCTTGAAGTAGCCGATGGTCTTGCTGGATCTTGATGAATGCTTGACTCGTGACAAGACATATGGGAAAATTTAATTCTGCCCTTAATCGAAGCCGCTAGTTCATGCCTTCAGGAATTTCCTTATGAAATGGTTTATTCTTACGGTAGCCTTTGCGTTTACTTCCATGGGCATTTGTCAGGCAGCAGACCAACCTGCTCCCAAGAAAGCTAATGCGGCCCCTGCCAAGACCGTCGATATCGGCAAGCAGGCTCCGGTTTTCAAGTTCAACGATGCATCCGGCAAGGAAGTGGATCTGGCTCAACTCACCGCCAAAGGTCCTGTCCTTGTTCGGTTGACCTGTGGCTGCTCGGGTTGCGACAAGGAATTGGCATACTTCCAGAAGATCAATGAGGCCTACAAGGCTCAGGGCCTGACAAGTGTTCTGGTCTTCCGTGAACCAGATGCCAAGATGGCTAAGTATGCTGCCGACAAAAAGCTCGACATGCTTTACTCCGTCGATGCCAAAGGCTCTGCTTGGAAGGTCTTTGAAACATCAGCTATGCCCGTGAACTTCCTCATTGAAAAGGGCGGCAAGATCATTTCCATTGCTTCCGGTTGTGAACCCAACGGTCTGATCGCCAACATTGTCTCAGAAAAGGCTGCGAAAACCGTTGGTGTTGCAGCGGTAGACGTTCAGGCGAAAAAAGCTGTGAAATAACACAACTCTCGGGCCTGTTCGCGCATCTTGATTCAAGGGGCACCTCATTTTAGGGGTGCCCCTGTCAATTGATGGGTCGCGGCGCAATAATCAAGCAACCTCGGTGGCACGGAGACTCCCTTCCACCGATTGTCTTCAATACATTGATCATTCGGGAAATCCCGACACTCCTCCTAAGGGTTAGCCATGAAACTTTTCCGGATCGTGACCCCCATTCTTGCGTGCGCATGGGCTGGTCTTGCCACAAATGCTTTCGCCCAGGGTGTGGTCACCCAAATTCCGGAAATTATAGAGTCTCAATCTCCCGACAAGGCGCCTGATGCGCCTGCCGCCAAAAACACCAAGGCAGATTTTGGCAAAGGTGAAGTGCCTCGCTGGATCTGGGGTGCCAGCCCTGCCTTGCAGTACGCCATGACACGCGATTTCGATGTTGCCTTGCCTGCAACCGCTGTTTGCAGATTCACATGCGATAACGAGGTCAAATTGTTCATCAACGGCAAGGAAGTCGGACGCAGCTCGGAATGGCAAGCCCCGGTTACCAAGGACATTTCATCCTTGCTGAAAACCGGCAAGAATTCCATCCGCGCTGAAGTCGCCAATGAAGGTGGTACTGCCGGATTTGCTTTCAAGCTAATCTTGTCCACGGATAAAGGTGCTAATCAGTTTGTTGTTTCCGATGACTCATGGAGCATTTCCGAACTGAAGAAGCCTGCTAATGTACAAAAGCCAAAGATTATCGGCAAAATGGGTGATGGCCCGTGGGGTAATGTGTTCAGCAATTCGGGCGGTGCTACCGGCAATCAGGTCTTTCAGCTTCCCAATGGATTCCAGATGGAACGGCTTTTCACGGTAAACAAAGAAACCCATGGATCGTGGGTTTGCATCACCACTGATAACAAAGGCCGACTGATTGCCAGCGATCAGGATGGCAAAGGCCTCTACCGAATCACTCCTGGTGCTGTAGGTACCAAGGAGCCTTCAAAGGTTGAAAAACTTAATGTCAAAATGACAAGCGCACAAGGTATGCTGTTTGCGTTTGGCAGCCTGTATGTCTGCGCCAATGGTGGACCCGGCAGTGGCCTGTACCGCCTGCGCGATACCAATGGCGATGATCAATTCGATGAAGTCACCAAACTGAAGGATCTTCAGGGCGGCGGCGAACATGGCCCCCATGCATTGAGGCTTTCGCCAGACGGCAAAAGCATACTGGTTTCCTGTGGTAACCACACATTGCCACCCAAAGGATTCCAGAAAAGCCGTGTTCCTTCGAATTGGAATGAAGACCATTTGCTGCCCCGCCAGTGGGATGCCAATGGGCATGCCCGTGGTATTTTGGCACCCGGCGGTTACATCGCTAAAACCGATCCCGAAGGCAAGGAATGGGAAATTGTCAGCATCGGGTACCGCAACCAGTACGACTTTGCTTTCAACCCAGAAGGCGAAATGTTTGTCTATGACGCTGACATGGAGTGGGACTTTGGCATGCCATGGTATCGCCCCACACGTGTGAACCACGCCACCAGCGGTAGCGAACTTGGATGGCGCAGTGGTACAGGCAAGTGGCCACCCTACTACGTGGACAGTTTGCCTGCCATGGTCAATATCGGTCCTGGTTCACCTGTGGGTGTTGAATTCGGAACGGGTGCCAAATTCCCAGCCAAATATCAGCAGGCCCTGTTCATTTGCGACTGGACCTTTGGCACCATGTATGCCATCCACACATTGCCATCCGGAAGCACCTATTCCGCGACCAAGGAAGAGTTTGTTTCCCGCGCGCCGCTGCCTCTTACCGATGTCGTGATCGGCAAAGATGGCGCCATGTACTTCACCGTTGGCGGTCGCGGTACACAATCGGAACTGTACCGGGTCACGTATGTTGGTAAAGAATCAACCGCTCCTGCCGTGCAGGGCAACGACAAAACCGATGAAGCTTCTGCCCTGAGGCAATTGAGGCGGAAACTCGAAGTCTTCCACGGTGGTACTAAAGCAGGCAATGAAGATATCCAGTTCATCATCAGCAACCTGTCCCATTCCGACCGCTTTATCAGGTATGCTGCGCGTGTTGCCCTTGAACATCAACCGGTAACGCAATGGCAGGATATCGCTCTTGCTTCCAGCAAGCCATTGGCAGCCATTCAGGGTGTTGTCGCATTGGCTCATCAGGCAGACAAGTCGCTGGAAAGTAAAACAATTGCGGCCCTTCTGGGCATCGATTATTCATCGCTTGACGAGGCTACCAAGCTCGATTGGCTCCGCGCGATGCAATTGGTGTTTGTTCGCATGGGAATGCCCGACAAGGCCGATACGGCGAAGGTATTGGCACTGCTCGATCCTCTGTTTCCTGCCTCGGGGGATTTTGTGAACAGGGAGCTGATCAACCTGCTCGTGTATCTCCAATCGCCTACAATTGCAGCCAAAACAGCAAAATTGTTCGCGGCACCTTCCGCTGCCGCACAGGATGATCCATTGGATAATTTGCTGGCCCGTAACCGTGGGTATGGCGGAGCGGTTTCTCAGGTGATTGCCAACCGTCCGGATGCGCAGAAGATTCACTATCTCTTCGCGCTTCGGAATCTCAAGGACCATTGGGGCAATGATTCCAGAAAAGCGTACTTCGTCGCGCTTAACGATGCCCGGACCAAGTCTGGCGGTGCCAGCTACCAGGGCTTCCTGAATAACATTGAAAAAGAAGCTTACGATAACGCGAAAGATACAGACCGACTGGCCATCGAGGCTCTTGGGCTCCGCAAGCCCGTGAAGCTGGCAGCGTTGCCTAAACCAACCGGTCCGGGCAAGGCGTGGACGCTCGATGAGTTGGCTGCTCTTACCAAAGACGGTTTCAAGGGCCGCAACTTTGCCAACGGGAAGAAAGCATTCGCGGCTTCGCGTTGTATTGTCTGCCATCGCTTCAATGGCGAAGGTGGCGCGACCGGTCCCGATCTCAGTCAGGTTTCGGGCCGATTCAGCCCGAAGGATCTGGCTGAATCTATTGTTGATCCCAATAAGATTATTTCCGATCAGTACCGCGCCTCTACCATTGAAACCAACTCGGGTAAGCTGATCTCTGGTAAAATTGTGAGTGAAACAGCAACCGTGCTGGTGGTTGTCACCGATCCTGAAGATTCCACCAAAGTTGTTGAAGTCAAGAAGTCGGAAGTGGCTGAGGTGAAACCTTCACCTGTATCGCTCATGCCCGCCAAGCTGATCGACACGTTGAACCAGAACGAGGTTCTTGACATGCTTGCATACATGCTCTCCAAAGGCGATTCTGGAAGTCCGTACTTTGCCAAGTAGGTTTCCATGGTCAGTTTTTGAAGGGTGTGTGCATGAGTAACTTCGTCACCACAACGATTCGTATGTGGCTTGTTATTGCCGGGCTAATGCTGGTTTCAGCGGGATTGGCTTCAGCAGGCGAGCCTGTTGCTCCCATGAAGAACCTGCCGGTGCCCGGCGAGGTCTTTCGTGTCAGCGGGCGCACGGCGTTCCTGATTCCAGCCAAGGTTGAACCCGGCAAGGTCAAAGGCTGGGTCTGGTACGCGCCAACGTTGCCAAACCTGCCTGGCAAAGAAGAACGGTGGATGTTTGAGAAGTTTCTTGCCTTGGGAATATCCATCGCAGGCATCGATGTGGGTGAATCATTCGGCAGCCCGGCGGGGCGTGCCCAGTTTACGGCGCTTTATGATGAAATGACGTCGCGACGGGGTTATTCGACCAAACCGGTGCTGCTTGGCCGTAGCCGGGGTGGTTTGATGACATTATCGTGGGCGGCGGAAAACCCTGATAAAGTCGGTGGATTTGCCGGAATCTACCCGGTTTGCAGTTTGGCGAGTTACCCGGGTGTGGCAAATGCCGCGGGTGCTTACGGACTTAGCTCTGCTCAGTTACAGGCCCGTTTGAGCGAACATAATCCCGTCGATCGTTTGACGGGTTTGGCAAAAGCCAAAGTCCCGTTGTTTGCCATTCATGGCGATATCGACAAGGTTGTGCCGCTCGAAGCCAATTCAGGGCTGATGAAGGAACGTTATGCAGCCATGGGTGGTTCCATGGAATTACTCGTGCCCAAGAGTCAGGGCCACAACATGTGGGTTGGCTTTTTTCAGTGTGAAGAGCTGGTACGGTTTGTGAGGACGCATTCCAGTCGACCGTGAGTGGCGCGGGAATACGGAAATTAATTCAAAGGGAGAGTCATTATGTGGAACGCAGCGCGTGGTTTTTGTGTGTTTATGATATCAGGATTGTTGGTTGGCGCTGCGCATGGGCAGTCGGCACCTGTTGCTCTTAAAGCTGGTGACCGCATTGTGTTTTTAGGTGATTCCATCACTCAGGCAGGCGCTGGACCTAAGGGCTATGTCACGATGGTGCGGCAGGAGCTCGACAAGAAACTCGGGGACGCGCCAAAGTCAAAATCCATAGAAGTACTGGGCGCTGGGATCAGTGGCAACAAGGTGCCGGATCTGGAAAAGCGGCTTGAACGCGACGTGCTGTCTAAGAAGCCAACTGTGGTTGTTATTTACATTGGCATCAACGATGTTTGGCACGGAGAATCGGATCCGGCACGTGGTACCGTGCCCGACCGGTTTGAAAGCGGATTGGCTGGTATTGTCGATCGCATTCAGGCTTCGGGTGCCAGGGTTATTCTGGCAACACCCACCGTTATTGGTGAGAAGGTGGATGGTGGCAACAAGCTCGATAAAAAGCTCGACCAATATGCCGACATCACCCGTGCTTTGGCGAAATCCAAAAAGACAGGGCTGTGCGACCTTCGCAAGGCATTTCAAGACCACCTTCTGAAAGCCAATACCACCAACAGGGAATCAGGCATTCTCACATCTGACCGTGTGCACCTGAATGATGCAGGTAACCGCTTTCTGGCCGATGAAATGCTCAAGGCGCTCGGGCAGTAAGACTATAAAAGCGTTATATTGTTAAAATTTTTGGCCATTGTTTTTATAGTTTATGATGTCGTTATTGTTTTAGTAAAGTCTCGTATTCGGTTTTTAAGTTTGGAATTGTTGCAACATCTTCAGGAGATAGTTTTGGTGTTAGCTTTGCCAAATCGACAAGGGCCCGTTTGATACCATTTCTGGCAGCAGTTTGGTTAGGCGAAGGTTTTTCTGGGTCATCACTGGAAATTGCTTTCTTAAAAGTTGATTCCAGTGATGCCAGTTTTTCTAAAATTACCATATATTCGTCATGTGCTTTCTTTTTTTCATCAATCACTTCGATTTTTTTTATTGAATCGACCTCAATGCTTGGCTTGCTTTTTTCAGGTTCCATATTTTTTTCAGGATTTGTTTTTGGCTTAGACAAATATAAATCAAACAAAGGCAAATATTTCTTTTCATAATGATTTCTGATGGCGAGAATGTCTTGTGCAAATTTGCCAGATAATCGGGGAGCAATATTGTCGAGCTCTTTTATGCCACCTTTTATTCCACCAAGAGCTACAATTTGAAGGTCAGTAGGTTTTCCTTATACTATTGGAGACTTTAAAAAACCATCCAATTTCCCAATATTTACAACAATTTCACGGGCTTCTAATATCGCTGCATCATTTTTATTTAATACGGGCTGCACATGCTTTTGATCAATGATTTCATTTTTTAATTCTTTTGCTGGATTGGCAGCCATATTTGGTTCTGGTTTTGGTTCTGGTTGTGCTTGTATTGGGATTGTGGGTAAATTGTTAATAGGTGTAGGTTTTGACATAAATGGGAAACAGCAGGCAAATGGAATAGCAAGGATGAAAAGCCATTTAATGCCTGAGTAAAATAATGACATATTTTTTTGTTCATCTATTTGTTTGAAATAATAGTTTTCTTGCCTTTGCGCTTCACTTGCATCAATTGGATTTTTACATATAGAGCATTTGCGTTGTGTAACCGTAATGGCAGTCCGCAACTGATATTCGTTTTGGCAGAAGGGGCATTTGTATATAAAAGCCATTATAAAATCCTCGAGAAATAATAATAATTATATTAACATCATTTGGTTTTTCGTCAACATGCAGATTTGCAGATGTAGAAATTGTATTAGTTTATTGTGGATTTTAGGTTAATCAGCATGGTTGTTACTGACCATAAGTGTTTGTGGTGTAATCATCCACGCAGTTCATTGATATGATTTGGTATCCAATTATATGGAGGGTGCTGCGCTTACCGCTGGTATTTCCAGCTGAGCGTGCTTTCCGCCAGAGTGATGTCTTTGATACTTCTCAAGAGGTCGACCCGCGTTACGTGCTCATGTGTGAACGCGGGTTCAGCGGATAGGGCATAAAGGGTCAGGTGGTATTCCTTCATTCCCGGCCCTTTTGATTTCATAGGCATGTAATCCGATTTTCTGTGGTCGTTGTACCCTGGACTGCCAATACCCGTGGCTGCCTTGGGTAGGCTCCTGATATTGGACGGGATGTTGTAAACGACCCAGTACGATTTTTCAGTTCCCGGTCCTGGGACATGCCAAACCGACAACGCGAAACAGCGGGTGCCTTCGGGAACTTCCTTCCACTCAAGGGGCGGCGAGATTCCGTCGCCATCGCCGGTGAATTCAACTGGCAACAATCCACCATGTTCAAATGCTGGGCTGGTTACCAAGAATCCGCCCGGTGTGCTGCTGCGAACGGGTGCTGGTGCCGCTTCGTGCGGATGCCCATGCCTGATTCCGCACCCTATGGCAAAAGCTAAGATCAAGCAGCCGGGTAGTTTGAAAACAAAGGTGCGCATGCCGCTTGGTCCAAGATTTCCAGCGAGAGGCCTTATCGGCATCCTTGAAGGCATATCGCAATACTTCGGTTGCATAAACCGGTAGATATCGCAGATTTCTGGCGCATCTTGCGGAATTTCTTGCGCATCGATTCTCGCACAGGTAAACTAACATACCCTCCTGCGGAGAATCCGCTTTTGATTCAGTCTATTTTAAGTTTGATCCTTATTGCGTGTATGGGGCTTTTTGCTTCCCAAGGACGTGCTTCTTCGCCTGCTGATGTGGCTTTCTTTGAACAGAAAGTTCGGCCATTGCTGATCGAGCGATGCCATGCCTGCCATTCCGTGGCTTCCGACAAGAAAAAGGGTGGTTTACTTCTCGATTCCCGTGCAGCCATTCTCCTTGGGGGCGACAGTGGCCCTGCCGCGGTTGCGGGTGACCCGTCCAAAAGCCTCATAGTTCAGGCGCTGCACTACACGAACACCGATTTGCAGATGCCGCCCAAGGGCAAACTGGCTCAGCGGGAGATCGAAACCCTGACAGAATGGGTTCGCCGTGGACTTTACTACCCTGAATCAGCAGGCACTGCCAAGCGCGAGCGTCGTATCGACATTGTTGCAGGCAAACAGTTCTGGTCGTTTCAGCCTGTGCGCGAAGCTGCTGTGCCTCAAGTGAAGCACAACGATTGGCCCATCAGGCGCATCGACCACTTCACGTTGGCGGCCATGGAGTCGAGAAACCTACTTCCCACTGGTCCGGCGGCAAAGGCAACGCTGATCCGTCGGGCCAAATTCGACCTGTTGGGACTTCCACCCACGCCAGAAGAGGTGGACCGGTTCGTTTTGAATAACCGGCCGAATGCTTATGGGGAACTCATCGAAGGCTGGTTGAAATCGCCCCATTATGGAGAAAGATGGGGTAGGTATTGGCTGGATTTGGCGCGCTATTGCGATATTGGCGAAGTTTGGATGGAAACCAAAGGATTGCCTTACCGCTACCGCGACTGGGTTGTTCGTGCCCTCAATGAAGATATGCCTTATCAGCAATTCGTCAGGCTGCAACTGGCTGCCGACCAGATGAACGGTGCGCGCCCCGAGGACCGGGCAGCCCTTGGTTTCATTGGTTTGAGTCCCACCTACTGGAAAGAGCTGCAACTGCCGGTGGAGATCATCAAGACGATAGTGTCAGACGAGTACGAGGAGCGTATTCATACTTTATCGAGCACGTTTTTAGGCTTGAACATGGCGTGCGCTCGTTGCCATGACCACAAAAACGATCCGATCACGGTGGAAGACTACTACGCGCTTCTGGGTGTTTTCGCCAGCACCAGACAGGCCGATCAGGCTCTTTCAGCCGGGGTGAATGGATTGGCTGTCGCCACGGCGTGGGAAGAGGTAGGCAAGCTGGAGGCGGAGATCAAGAAATTGTCGGCCGACAAGGCCGCTGCTTCTGCTGCCAAAATGGAAGAGCTGAAAAGGAAAGTCGCTCAGTTGAAGAAAACCCCGGGTTACGATGCGCCGCTGGTTCCTGGCGCAGTCGATTCGACCCTGACCGTGGTTGCTGCCAAGGGGACACATGGCAGTCAGGTGGTGTACCAAGACAAACCGCAGGACATGCCGATTGAGATTCGTGGAAATCCCAACAAGCCCGGTGCGTTGGTGCCTCGCCGATTTGTTTCGGTACTGTCGGCTGGCGAGCCCCGCCGGTTTGAGCATGGAAGTGGCCGTGTTGATTTGGCGAATGCCATGGTGGATCAGGCTGGTCCTTTGATGGCACGAGTGATGGTCAATCGGGTTTGGAAGTCGCACTTTGGAACAGGTCTTGTGGAGACCACTAGCGATTTTGGTAGTCAGGGAGAGCGCCCCAGCCATCCGGAACTTCTGGAAGATCTGGCTGCCCGTTTCATGTCCAATGGTTGGTCGCTCAAGTGGTTGCACCGGGAAATCATGCTTTCCGCCACATACCAGCAAGCCAGCGGCACACCGCCAGCGGGTGATGAGTCGTTGCGTTATTACACCCGATTTGGCCGCCGCCGCCTCGATATTGAAGCATGGCGCGATGCGTTGCTGATGGTAGGTGGTACCTTCGATGCCACTGTGGGTGGTCCACCTCAGGAATTGAATCTTGAAAGTAACCGCAGGCGGACTATCTATGGCACCGTGAAACGTCGGGAGCTGACCGATTTGCTGCGCCTGCACGATTTTCCAGACCCCGTGACCCACAGCCCATCTAGGCAGCCCACCATCACGCCACTGCAGCAACTGTTCATTCTCAACAGTCCGTTGCTGACTCAGCAGGCCGTCCTTTTGGCCCAAAGGCTGAAGCGGGAAGCAGGAGCAGCGCCAGCAGCGCGTATTGATCTGGCATACAGGCTTCTTTTTGGGCGTATTCCTACGCCGGAAGAGCGGAATACAGGTCTCGATTTCGTGGGTGGTAATCAAGACAGCACATGGCGCGATTATGCCCACGTGCTACTGGCAAGCAACGAATTCCAGTTCATCGACTAAATAACAGCCACGGGTGGCCCATGAAGACTCAACCGCAACCTTCACGCCGCCGGATGATCCAGTCCACTGGTGGCGGGCTTGGCCTGCTGGCCCTGGCCGACATGCTGCAAGCAGCGCCCGAGCGTACGCCGCAGTACGCCCCCAAGGCTAAACGTGTCATCCAATTGTTCATGAACGGTGGCCCGTTCCAGTGCGATCTGTTCGACCCGAAGCCGGATTTGAACAAGTTTGCTGGCCAAAGACCCCCGGCTGCCGACCTTCGCACCGAACGGCCTACAGGCGAATTGATGGCGGTGCCGTTCAAATTTTCCAAGCATGGGCGCAGTGGTCTGGAAATCAGCGAATTGTTGCCCAATACGGCCAAGTGCGCCGATGATTTGTGCGTTATACGATCGATGTACACGGACAATCCCAACCATGGGCCAGCGCTGTTCATGATGAATAACGGTACGCTGACGCCCAACCGCCCGACGCTGGGTGCGTGGCTCTCGTACGGTCTGGGGTCGGAAAATGCCAACCTACCCAATTATGTTGTTTGCTGCCCGGGTCGGCCGGTCCGCTTCTCTGAACTTTGGTCGAATGGATTTCTGCCGGGTGAACATCAGGGGATGTATGTCAATCACACCAACCTGAGCCCGCAAAAAATGATTCCGTTTTTGGAAAACACCACTCGTTCTCCCGAGCGGCAGGGTAAGCAACTGGAACTCATGCGTCGGCTGAACAAGGGGCATCAGGCGGAACGGGTGGGCGATCCTAATCTGGAAGCTCGCATTCGTTCCATGGAAACGGCCTACCGCATGCAGATTGAGGCATCAGACGCCTTTGATATCAGCCGCGAACCTTTAAAGGTGCGCGAAAGTTATGGGCAAGGACATTTTGCCAACGGTTGCCTGCTGGCCCGTCGTTTGGCTGAGCGCGGTGTGAGGTTCACTCAGGTTTACTACGGCAATGGCCAACCGTGGGATACGCATTCCAACCACACGGCTTCCACGCGCAACCTGTGCCAAGATATCGATCAACCTGTAGCTGCCTTGCTGACTGATCTTAAGCAGAGAGGTTTGCTAGAAGACACGCTGGTGATTTGGGGAGGAGAATTCGGCCGCACCCCTACTACCGAAAATGCCGATGGCCGCGATCACAATCCGTGGGGATTCACCACGTGGATGGCGGGTGGGGGTGTGCGTGGCGGTATGGCATACGGCGCCACCGATGAATTTGGATTTCGCTCGGTAAACGACAAGGTGCACGTGCATGACCTGCACGCCACCATTCTTCACTTGATGGGTTTTGACCACGAAAAACTGACGTACCGCTATGGTGGCCGCGATATGCGCCTGACCGATGTCAGCGGCACCATTGTCCGCAAAATACTGGCATAATTTCGAGTGGCGTCACTAAAATCCTGTTTGTTTCCAGCCAGCATAATGCTGGCTGGAAATTGCTGGGCTCAATATTGTTACTTGATTTCCTGAATGCGGATGTTGCGCCAGCGCACTTCCATGGGTTCTTCCTTTTTACCAACGCCATGAACCTGCAAGGCGATGAATCCCTTCGGTGTCATTGCGTCGGTTAGTTCGACCGCGGGAATATCGTTGATCCATGTCTTGATGGAATCGCCCTTGCAGACGATTTTGAATTTGTTCCAGTCGTTGGCCTTGAAGGCTTTGCGGCCCGCTTCGTTGTTTTTGAGGTCTGCAAGCCAACCGCGGCGGCTTTCATCGTAGATGCCGCCACTGTAGGCGCGCGGCGAAGGATCGATTTCGACCTGGTAGCCGTGAACTCTGCCTGCGGGGATCTTGATGGTTTTGCCAGAGGCTTCAACCTGTTTCGGCTCATCGAAATGTTGGCTGCGGATTTGCACACCGGAATTGAGGGCTGGGTCTACTTTGAATTCCAGTTCCAACGTGAAATCGCCATATTCCTTCTTGGTGCACAGGAACGAGTTGGGAGTGTTGGGTACCGACGACCCAACAATGGTGTCGCCCTCAATACGGTACTTGGCTTTGCCGCCGCGCTGCACAAAGTTATCGAGATTCATGCCGTTGAATAATGGCACCCAGCCGTTTTCCGCGGCCTTTGTCTGCTGGTTGAAAACCACAACCATGAGTGTTGCTGCCAGAAAACCCAATGCAAGCGGAACGCGAACCATAGGACTTGCGATACCGTTCATGCTTCAACTCCCGATAGACGGCTTGTGCTGCCAACGAAGTTTATGTTGTCTCATGGACCGTTGATGTCCGCAAGCATGGTCTGACTGTCTGATGATGAATATCAACCTAGCAGCGACCTGATGGGCGTACCTTCAGCAAGTGGTGCTGGCCGGCCATCTGCGGTCGTGAAGAAGATGCCATGGGGATCGTATCCAAGTGCAGAAAGCACGGTAGCGTTCAGGTCGCCCGGCGTGACTGGGAAATCGCGGGGAGCGGCACCGGTGCGGTCGGAAGTTCCAATGATGGCACCTGAGCGCAGGCCACCTCCGGCCAGAACGCCGGTGTAGCAATAGGGCCAATGGTCTCGGCCAGTATCTTTGTTGATGACGGGTGTGCGGCCAAAGTCACCCAGCCAAAGGACGATGGTGTCTTCCAACATGCCACGGTCGGCTAGATCGTCGATCAAGGCAGCGAAAGCCTGTTCCATGGGTGGGACCAGACGGTTTTTCAGGCTGTTGAAATTATCTTTGTGCGTGTCCCACGTGATGCTGGGGCCGTTGACAGTAGTGACGAACCGGCAACCGGCTTCGATCAACCGTCTAGCCAGCAGGTGTGACTGGCCCCATGGGTGTTTTCCATAACGTTCGCGCACACGTTCCGGTTCCTGATCCAAATGAAACGCATCGCGCAGGGCAGGGCTGGAAACCAGCCCCATGGCCCGTTCACGCAGGGCTGTTTGTGCAGGTTCATGGGAACCCAGACGCGATAGTAGTTGGCTTCGCTCCGCAAGACGGGCCGTATTTAAGCCCTCGGCGGGTTCAAGAGCCCTGAGACGGAATCCCGGGCGTGACGGATCATCGCCCACCACGAGCGGGTCGAACCGCCTGCCAAGGCATCCACCGAACTGGCCGGGAGACAAGTAGGCAAAGCTGTCGCAATGCGGGTGTGGCGTAATCACGTAGGGAGGAACCGCAGTAGCACCTTCCCGGGCCGCCAGCCAGCCAACGAGTGTACCCAAGGACGGATTATCGGTTGGTCCGGGGTTAACCAGCGTGCTGTCCATGCGATAGGGACGGCCCGTAATGGTCCAAGTCATACCGGAATTATGCGATGAGTGTTTGTGGTGCAGGGTACGGATCAGGGATAGGTGTTTGGCCCGAACTGCCAACCGGGGCAATAGTTCGGTGAATCGCATACCCGGCACGGCAGTGCTGATGGGTTTGAAGATACCGCGAATGTCTTCGGGGGCATCGGGTTTGGGGTCGAACAGGTCAATGTGGCTGGGCGCGCCAGCGTTGAAGATGCAAATGACCCTTTTAGCACCCGTTCCCTTGGAACCGGATTCTGCGGAACGTGATTTGCCAGCCCACCAAGCCGTAACGATGGCCGGTGCAGATTTTAACCAACCTCGACGCGATGGCGTCATGCGGATGACCTCGGAGCCGGTTGGGGTCGAGCGATTCGTTTAGGGAGGGTCAAAAGAATCTAACCCGTACCAGCCACCGGGTCAAGAAAGAGGTGATTCATGGGCCTGCAAGCAGAATTCATTCCCGGTAGCGGATGGGATTACGTTAGGGCATAGTGTTCTGTGATGGAAAGCCTTATTGTTCACCACGGAATACTATCGATGTCCACGTGCCATTACCTGTCGCGCAGAAATCTGCTGGCAACCGCGGCGAGCGCGCCCCTTGCGGTTTCCGCGAATCTGTCCAGTCATGCGGGACATTTTTTGCCTGATTCGAATCCAGAGGACATCGGTCTAGATCCTAAAAGGCTGAAAAAGGTCTACGATCTGATGGAACAATGGACTGAAGGAGCCAAAGCTCCCATTCCTGGTGGCGCCATTCTGGTTGGCCGATTTGGTAAAATAGTGGCACCGCGATTCTTCGGCAAGCAAGGCCCAGAACCCGATGCGGAACCTATTCGCAACGATGCCATGTTTTACATGGCCAGTGTTACCAAACCGATCATCTACGCATGTGGTATGATTCTGGTGGAGCGAGGGCTTTTGAACCTGTCCGACAGAGTATCCCGTTATCTGCCGGAGTTTGCTGGCAAGAATAAGGATGCCACTCAAATTCTGCACTTGTTCACGCATACCTCAGGATTGGCCGACGAACTGCCCAATAACGCCGAGCTTCGCAAGGCACATGCGCCATTGAGCCGTTTTGTTGTGGAAGCCATAAAATCTCCCGCAGCATTCGCACCCGGAACCAGTCAGAGTTATTCCAGTTTGGCCACAATCCTTACAGCTGAAATCATTCAGCGCATTTCTGGTATGGGTATCCGGGAGTTTGTCAAAAAAGAGTTTACAAGTCCATTGGGCATGAATTCCACCGGCCTTGGCTCCCAAGGGTTTGACCGCAAACGAATTGTGCGCTGCACCGTACCGGAATATCAGGTGGGTTCAAATTTTGGTTGGAACAGTACCTACTGGCAGGAATTCGGATCCCCCACGGGTGGTTTGTTCAGTACTCCATCCGATTTCGCTATGGTATGTGCGATGATGCTGAATGCTGGCAAGGCGCGTGGCTTACAACTTCTCTCGCCGGCCACAACACGAATGATGATTACCAACAGGATGAACGACATGCCGGATATGCCTGAACCAATCCGGCGGACGCAGCCGTGGGGTTTGGGCTGGAAACTCAATCATCTGGGGCAAACGGATAGTTGGGGAGATCTTCTCGACCGAAATGTCTTTGGCCACACAGGATCGTCGGGCAACGTGGTGTGGATGAACCCGGACACCCAAGGATTCTGTATCCTGTTCACCAATTACTTGAGGTCTCGGGCGCCATGGCGGCTGGTACATCTCTCGAATATGATCGCTTCGTCGTTCGTCTGATGCCATGAAAATGACAAAAGAGTGAATGGTTGTTGGCGGCGGCACTATATTCCTTAGTTATCAAAGCTGCTGACAGCTTAACTGATCAGACAGTGGATGTTTTCACTACCATGTCGGCTGCTGTGTGGCTGGCAAGGCCTGCCCGCCCGATGATGATCGGTTTGAATTCACCGGGCGCCATTTTTACCAACTGGTTGTGCATGCGCTGCCGCATTTCACTGGCCAGATCCGTGACTTCCTCCAATTCCTCCTGCGTCATCACGCCGTGGGGATAGAGAATTTTGATGAGCCCGGATCCAATACGTTCTATGGCGGTCATGTCGCGTTTGGTCATGCCGGTGTGGAACGACTGGGAACGAATCTTGTCGATGAACGATTCCTCGCGCATCTTGACCATGATTTCACCGAAGTGATCCGTTACGAATCCCGCGCCAGTGGCCATCGATTCCGGACCGATCTTTGGTATTTCCCAGCCGGGAAGATACGCATGGATGCGGTCCAGAAATGCCGTGTCTTCCAAAACATTAGGCAGCGGATCTACATAAGTTTTGTAGCGTATATGAGGCATTCCATCTGTTACATCAATATTGCCACTGAAAACCACGCCCGCATCGGAAGCGAATGAGAGTGATCCGCGCGTGAAGGTTCCGCTTTCCATGTAATCTTTCAGCATGGTGACGGTGCTGTCCTCTTCCGGGAAGACCGCGTGGGCGATTTCGTCGAACACAACCACCTTCCGTGTGCCGAGAATCCCAACGGCACGGGTCGCCAGATTCACGAACAGATTGGCTGGTGTGGTCTTTCCTTCGGAAAGAGTGAACACGCGGGGTGACAGGTTGCGCAGCAGGAATGTCTTTCCCGTTTGCCGCGGTCCTAGCTCCAAAAGGTTGATGTTTTTTTCGACCAGTGGAACCAGACGTGTGAGCAACAACAATTTGACGCGACGCGAAGCGAATACCGACGGATTGTAGCCTGATGACGTGAGGATCAGGTCGATCCATTCATCGGTGCCGAACAGCGCGCGTGCCTGACGGTGGGCCGCCAAGTCGGGTGGCCCAATCTGAAACGGGGTGAATTTTGTAATTTCATTGGGAGCTTTGCTGTCAGCCTCCGGGTTGTATTTCACAACCACCGTGCCCCACAGCCCACCCAGCAATAGACCCACGTTCTTTTCAAGCACAGTGGCGTCGATCCGCGCTTTGGTTTCGTTAAGCGCGGGAATGGTTGCCCATCGTTGGCCCTTGTTCAGATCAACGCGCACCTCGATCTGGTCGATTATTGTGAGTTCACCGCTGCTTAGTAGGCGCTCTTTTAGTAATTCACGTTCTTCAAAGGAAGGCAGTAGGAGTTTGATTCGCTCCTGCAGTTCTGCAAGGTCCGTCTTCCAGGTATCGCGGCGAACCTTCTTGGCCACAAGGTATTCGCTCACATACCGAGGCAGGCGGTCCAGCGCGTTCTGACGCGCCAGTGCTTTGATGACCACGCGGTCGCCCAGATTTTCGAGAACCTTGTTATCGAGTGGTGTGAGAGGGAAATCAGCAAACTGGGACATGGTGGATGCCTTGGGAAAAGTGCCGAATCCATGGTGTTCTCTTCAGAATACACAGTTCGGCTTAAATATCGAGGGGGTGGTGGAAGGCAAACCGACTGGCAGTCCAAGAAGATTGTCGCAATTCGAGCCCATTATGCCCTTCGTTCCTTGTAACTCGGAAACCCCATCACCTAAAGTCAGGTAGATGAATTGAAAAGGAGACGGCCATGACGCCCACGCTTATTGCTGCTGTTTGTCTTTTTTTGAGTCCATGTGCCGAGACCAAGGCGCCCCTTGGTGCCCAGCTCACCGATCTTATGCTGCCCGAGGTTGTCTCAGGCAAGCCATGGCGCTTGGCAGACAAGGCGCACGGTGCCAAGGCCACAGTGTTGGCTTTTATCGACAGCTCATGCCCGGTCTGCCAGAACCACCTTGCTGGTTTGAACAAACTGAAGCTTGAGTTCGAAGAAAAAGGCCTTCAACTGGTTGGAATCAACAGTCACCCAGCAGACACGCTCGAGGAAGCCGCGCAGCATGCGTTGCGCGCCAAACTGAATTTCCCGGTTTTGAGGGACGAATGCGGAGTTTGGGCCCGCAAGTTGGCGGTCGATCGACTCCCGTGTGTGCTTGTTCTCGACCAAGGGTTTGTAGTGCGCTACCGCGGGCGGATCGATGATCAATTTGCTCCGGGTGTGGCACGGTCGAAACCCACCACCCGCGACCTGCTGGATGCTGTCACTGCGGTTCTAGATAACCGACAAGTTGCTCGCTCATGGACTGATACCTTGGGTTGCTTGCTGACATTCCCCGCTCAGCGTCCCGGTCCTGTTGCTGCTAATGCCCCTACTTGGAACGGCGAAGTAGCTAGCATCGTTCAACGTGCTTGCCAAGATTGTCATCGCCCCGGAGAGGCAGCACCCTTTTCACTTCTTGCCCACGACGATGCTGCTGCCTGGGCCGACATGATCCGTGAAGTCATCAATGCCGGTCGTATGCCACCATGGCATGCCGATGCCCCTGCGGGTCATTTTGCCAATGAGCGCATTTTGAACAGCAAGGACAAGGCAACGTTGCTCTCTTGGCTGGATGCTGGTTGCCCCAAGGGCACGGGCAGTGAACCCAAACCACGGTCGTTTGTAGAAGGATGGCGTATTGGCCAGCCCGACAAAATCATCAAGATGGGCAAGCCCGTGAATGTACCGGCCCAGTTCCTCTTGGGTTTGGCAGGCATGCCCTATCAGTATGTGCCGGCTGATACCGTCATGGACGAAGACCGCTGGGTGAGTGAAATTGAAGTTCGACCCCAAAGCCGGGCACAGATTCACCACATCATTGTTTACATCATTCCAGAGGGGAAAAAGTTCCCCGACTTCTTGCGCGGCAACAGCGATGGCATTGGTGGTGGCATGCTTTCCGCTTATGTGCCGGGAGATCTGCCGGTGATCTACCCCGAAGGCCAAGCCAAAAAGCTACCCAAGGGTGCCAAGCTGCTGTTTGAGGTGCACTACACGCCCAACGGCACCCCGGTGACAGATTGCTCTTCTGTCGGTCTGAAATTTGCCAAAGGCCCGGTCAAGCACGAGGTTCGCACCCGTGCTGTTATGAATCGCAGGTTTGCCATTCCTGCCGGCGACTCGAATCACGAAGTGAGGTCGTCCAAGGTTTTTGAAAAAGGCGCAGTCATAATTACCATGAGCCCGCACATGCACCTGCGTGGCAAGGATTTTGCCTTCGACCTGACGGTTCCTGGCCAACCAACTGTCCCGTTGTTGCGCGTGCCGCATTACGATTTCAACTGGCAGGAAACCTATACGCTTGTGAAGCCTCTGCAGGTTCCTCCAGGCAGCAGAATCGATTGCCTCGCCCATTTTGACAACTCATCAGGCAACCCCGCCAACCCCGATGCCACTAAGGAAGTGCGTTGGGGCGATATGACTTGGCAGGAAATGATGATTGGATTTATGGACTACTATGTACCATAAATGCTGTGTCGATAAGCTTCCTGGCTGATTCAATCGCCTCGCATCGTTAAGGTTGCGGGGCGATTCTTTTTAGCCTGACTGAGTTATGATAATGAAAGATCTTCACATGCTTGATCTCAATATGCTTCGAAAACGTTGCGCCCAAGGTGAGGTGTTTGATTATCTCCACTTCTGGGGCCATGCGAAGCAACCAGGTTCAGCTATGACCAAAGCCTGCTTGAGCCAGTGGTTCGACGCGCCATTTGTCGTTGACGGAATCACCTACGCCACGGCTGAACACTGGATGATGGCTTCCAAAGCGAATCTTTTCAATGACGACGAAACCCGCTTGCGGATTGTGGCCTCAAAAGACCCTGCTGATGCCAAGGCATTGGGGCGGCGGGTACGGAATTACGTTGAAAACCTATGGAAGGATGCTTGCAGGCGCATCGTTACCGAGGGAAACGTCGCTAAGTTCAGTCAGAACGAAACCCTGAAGGATTTTCTGCTCTCTACGGGTTCAGCTGTTCTGGTGGAAGCCAGTCCTTACGACCGCGTCTGGGGCATTGGTTTGAAGGAAGACGACCAAGGCGCAACCCATCCAGATACATGGGAAGGTGATAACCTGCTAGGGTTTGCACTCATGGACGTTCGCGAGATTCTTCGCCAAGCCCAAGGCTGACATTACAAAAATTTGATGCAGGCCACTCCGGCGATCACCATCAGGGCTCCAAGAATCCGCCCCGGCGTGATCGATCTCGGTTCGAGTCCAAGCAGGGCGAAATGGTCCAAAAGCACCGATGACAGCAATTGACCGCCTACCACGGCGGCAATGAATGCGGCAGCGCCCAGTCTTGGTGTGAGTGCGGCGCCTGCCAGTACGATCATGGCGCCCAAAGGCCCACCGATCCAGTTCCACCAAGGCGTGGCGCGGATCACTGCTAGGGGTGGAAAAGTCGGCCTGAACAGCACCATGAGGGCTACCGCGGTCACAATTGTCCCGCAGATGCTGAAAAACGCCGCAATGCCCGGGTCGCCAAGGTTCCGTCGGAATGAACCGTTGGCCGAGGCCTGCATGGAAATGCAAACGCCTGTGAGAGCTGCAAGGCCGAGTAAAAACAACTGATCGAGCATGGTGAGTATCCGCTAGGGTCTTCCAGTGGTTCTATGAGGCCAGAGCCGTTCCGGCTGAAACTCGTTTGGGTTGCATTTAATTTCAGATTCCAAACCTCGAGCTTGTATCTTTGATCAAATGGTGGCTAAGTGTCTTGGGCCAATTGCGCCTCATCAGGTCTATTTCTATTTCGTTATTAAAACACCTAGATCATCGCTCTAGGTGCCTGTATAATCACCCTCATAGGGTTGTTGTGGAGCTGCATACCCGGTTTCTCGGATCCGGCCAAAATGAATCTGAATACTGACCACCTCAAACGTTGCATCGAAACTTTGTGTTTGTCGCTCATAATGTCAATCGATGCCGTGGAACGCTGGTTTGCTTACCGTGACAACCGCAACAACACCGCCCACGACTACGGTGAAAACTTCGCCAAGGAAACGCTGTGTTTGATTCCAAGCTTCATTGATGATGTGTCGCAAGTCGAAGCCATCCTGCGCCAACGCTTCAACGAGGGAAACAACTAATGCCCGAACAACCGCTGCAAACGCTGAATTTACGACCTAAGCACTTGCAAATGGTGCGTGCACTGCTTCAACAGCACTTGCCCCTTGCCGAAGTCTGGGCCTACGGGAGCCGTGTCAACGGCAACGGCCATGAAGCCAGTGATCTTGATCTGGTGGTTCGTCAGCCTACCGGCTTGAATATGGCCGAAATCCGCGAAGCATGTGTGGAAAGCAATCTGCCCATACGGGTGGAAATCGTGGACTGGGCATGTGTTCCAGCCAACTTTCATAACGAAATCGAACGATCATATGTGGTGGTGCAAAAAGCGCAAATCCATGGCGCGCACCTTGAACCATGATTGCCAACTCCCCAACAGGGCGTCATGTGAAAGTTCAGGGCACTGCACCTATATGGCAGGCGCGGTGCTGTTTGCAGACGTCATCTGGCGTTGGACAAGCAAACAGGTGAGAATAAAAGCCACAACGGCAAAGTATTGGTCTGGGATGCAATCGCCCTTGCGGTTTGTGGCAGCACCCGGATTGGCAGGGGAACACCCATCATGCTCGGAATCGTGCTTCTTGCGTGCGGTGCGCCCCAGGCAACCGTGGATTTTAACCGCGATGTGCGTCCTATTTTGACTGAACATTGCATAGCCTGCCACGGTCCCGATGAAAAGGCGCGCAAGGCCGATCTTCGGCTCGATGGTATCGATCTGGCCAAGGTTGTTACTTCTTCCGGGCGTTTGGTGGCACCCGGGCAAACAGATACCTCGGACCTGCTTGTGCGTGTGCGGGAAACCCGCCGCGACAAGGTTATGCCCCCTCCGCGGCATGGTAAGCCGCTTTCAACCGCTCAAGTGGCCATACTCGACGCCTGGGTGAAAGAAGGAGCCAAGGGTGCGGCCCACTGGGCCTTTATCCCCCCACAGAGGCCCGTGGAACCCAAAGTGCGTGATGTGGGTGGGCGTCGCCGCAACCCTGTTGATGCGTTCATTCTTGCGCGCCTTGAACGGGAAGGTCTGGCATTTTCACCGGAAGCGGGGAAGCCAACGTTGTTGCGGCGCGTCAGTCTCGACCTGACCGGGTTGCCGCCAACTCCCGAAGAGATGGCAGCGTTTCTGGCCGACACGCGCCCGGACGCTTACGAACGTCAGGTGGATCGTCTTCTTGCATCGCCTCGTTACGGGGAACGGATGGCGCTAGAGTGGCTCGATCTAGGACGTTTTGCCGACAGCAATGGATTTCAGACGGATACCGGCCGGCAGATGTGGCCATGGCGCGACTGGGTGATTCGTGCTTTCACGAACAATATGCCTTTCGATCGTTTTACCATTGAACAAATTGCCGGTGACATGCTTCCCGGGGCAACCCGTGACCAGATCGTGGCAACCGGATTCCAGCGCAACCACCGGCTCAATGGAGAAGGTGGGCTCATTGCTGAAGAGTGGCGTATTGAAACGGTCATCGATCGGGTGGAAACCACGTCGCTGACATGGATGGGCCTGACGGCTGGTTGTGCTCGGTGCCACGATCACAAATATGATCCATTCACGCAGAAAGAGTTTTACGGGCTTTTTGCCATATTCAACAACGTTCCTGAATCGGGCACGCTGACATCCAATCGCACAGGAGGCAACAGCGACCCGGTGATTGAAGTTCCCGGGCCTGAGCACGATGCCGAACTCGCCCGACTGAACGGTGTTCTTGCCAAGGCCACAGCGGATGCCGCTTTACAGTCGAAGCGGTTGCCCGAACTGATGGCCGCATGGGAAGCGGGAGAAAAGGTGCGGTTGGGAGAGGTGCTGTGGGCGCACTTGGAACCCACGCGGGTGAAGGGAGTATCAGGATCTCACTATACCAGACAGGCCGATGGCACATGGTTGGCCTCTGGCAATAACCCGGTGCATGAAACCACGGAGATCGTGGCGCCGCTGGTTGCCGGGCCTTTGGGTGGTATTCAGTTGGAATGCCTGCCTGATCCATCGCTTCCTGTTGGCAGCCTTGGCCGGTTTTCCAATGGCAATTTTGTACTCTCACGAGTGGAGGCCGATATTGTTGGTGCCGATGGCAAACGGACGCCCGTGAAATTCGTGCGGGCAGAAGCTGATTATTCGCAAAATGGCTGGCCGATTACCGCCACGGTTGCCGGGAACCCTGCCCAAGGCTGGGCGGTGGATGGCCCCACGCGCAAACTGCCTGTCAAGGCGATATTTTTGCCTGAAAAGGCGGTCGCTGTTCCGCAAGGTAGCACGGTCGCGGTTCGCTTGGTGCAGGCCACGCTTGGCAATCACAATATTGGCCGGTTCCGATTGTCCCTTTGCCGGTTTGAACCAGGGCGCGCATCGCTCAAGGGCGAAGTCATCAGTGCCCAAGTTCGGGAAGCTCTGCTGGCCGAGCCTGCGAAGAGGTCGCCTGCACAGAAGTCAGCTCTTGAAACACATTTCCGTGCTACCGCCGATAGTCCGTTGCGACAAGCGGATATGGCAGTTGTCAATGCGCGCAAAGCGGTAGATTCATTTCAGGCCAATTTGCCCACGGTGATGGTGATGAAGGAAGGCCCGGTGCGCCCGGCGAATGTGCTGATTCGAGGTCAATATGATCGCAAGGGCGAAGTGGTAACAGCAACGTACCCCTCAATGTTGCCCAACCCCGGCCTTGCGGCCAAACCCGATCGTTTGGCTTTTGCCCGGTGGATGGTCAGTCCGGAAAATCCACTCACTGCCCGGGTATGGGTGAACCGCGCATGGGAGCGGTTCTTTGGCGTTGGCTTGTCACGCGACTCGGGCAACCTTGGAACCCAAGCCGAGTATCCTGTGCATCCTCAACTGTTCGATTGGCTGGCTGTGGAGTTTCGCGAGTCTGGCTGGGACATGAAACGGTTGCAGCGCTTGCTGGTGACAAGTACGGCATATCGCCAACAGGCAAAGGTAACGTCTGATTTGCTGTCGAAAGATCCGGAAAATCGTCTGTTGGCGCGTGGACCACGGTTCCGCCTGACAGGGGAGGTGTTGCGCGATCAGGCGCTTTATGTGGGTGGGCTGCTGGTGGAAAAGGTAGGTGGTCCTTCCACACGTCCTTACATGCCTGATGGTGTGTGGGACGAGACGTCTGTCTACGGTGACCTGCGAGGTTACAAGCACGACAAAGGCGATGGATTGTATCGACGGTCTCTGTATACAGTTTGGAAGCGAACCGCGGCGCCACCCACCATGCTGCTGTTCGATGCCCCGTCGCGGGAAACGTGCGCTGTGCGCCGTAGCCGCACCAATACCCCGCTTCAGGCTCTGGCGCTTCTGAATGAAATCACCTTTGTTGAGGCTGCGCGCGGTCTTGCCGAACGGATGATGGTCGAGGGTGGTGATCAGATCCGTTCACGTTTAGACAGGGGTGTGCGCCTAGCCTTGGGTCGTCCAGCCACGGATCGGGAACTCGATATTCTTGAAAGTGGCTTAAAAGCTGATCTTCAAAGGTCTCGTGCTGATGTGGCATCGGCCACCCGGTTGGCATCGGTAGGTGAAAAAGCTCGGCGAGCAGGCCTCGATCCTGCTGAAGTGGCTGCCTACACCCTTGCAGCCAATGTGGTTTTAAACCTCGATGAATTCGTAACACGTGAGTGATGACGGGAGACGATAGATGAACAATTCATCTTTGCTGGCGATGGGCGACCGTCTGAACAGGCGGCTGTTTTTGGGCTCTTCTGCCGCAGGCTTGGCAGGTTCAGCAGCCTTGGCTGACATGGTGGCTACGGACCGTGCAGATCGGCCATGGCTGGCGGGGACGCCCAAAGCCAAGCGGGTGATTTACCTGTTTCAGTCTGGTGCTCCCTCGCAAATGGATCTGTTTGATCCAAAGCCAGGTATGGTGAAGCATCTGGGCGAAGACCTTCCCGATTCCATACGCAAGGGCCAGCGCCTGACCACCATGACTTCAGGCCAGTCGAAGTTTCCCATCGCACCCTCGATGTTCAAGTTTGCGCGCCATGGAAACTCTGGAACATGGTTGAGCGAACTCTGGAAATACCTGCCACGTGTAGCCGACGAACTGTGCATGGTGCGTACCATGCACACCGAAGCAATCAACCACGATCCCGCCATCACATTTGTGCAGACGGGTAACCAGCTTCCGGGCAGACCGAGCATTGGGTCGTGGGTGAGTTACGGTCTGGGAAGTCCCAATCGCGACCTGCCTGCTTACGTTGTGCTCACTTCCTTTGGTAGTGGCCGACCTGATGATCAGCCGTTGTACGATCGCCTATGGGGATCGGGTTTTCTGCCATCGGTGCATCAGGGAGTGAAGTTCCGGAACAAGGGTGATGCGGTCTTATATCTCTCCAATCCTCCCGGGGTTGATGCGATGGCGCGTCGTGCCACGCTCGATAGGCTTTCGGTGCTGAACCGCGAACATTTTGGTGCCGTGGGCGATCCGGAAATTGAAACCCGGGTAAGCCAATACGAAATGGCGTTCCGCATGCAGTCGAGTGTGCCTGATCTTCTGGATACCAGCAAGGAATCGAAATCGACCCTCGACATGTACGGAGCGGATGTGAAGCGCCCGGGAAGCTATGCGGCCAACTGCCTGCTGGCCCGTCGCCTAGCTGAACGAGATGTGCGCTTTATTCAGTTATTTCACATGGGCTGGGACCACCATGGTGGCCTTCCCAACGCAATCCGTGGCCAGTGCCGCGATACCGACCAGGCTACCGCGGCACTTCTAACAGATTTAAGGCAACGCGGGTTGCTGGAAGACACGCTTGTGGTATGGGGCGGTGAATTCGGCCGGACCATCTATTCGCAGGGAGGCGTATCGGCAGACAATTACGGCCGCGACCACCACCCGCGCTGCTATTCGATTTTCATGGCTGGCGCCGGGGTGCGGCGCGGTTACACCCATGGTGTGACTGATGACTATTGCTACAACATCCTCGAGGGTGCTGTGCATGTGAACGAGCTGAATGCCACCATTTTGCACCTGATGGGCATCGACCACGAACGCCTGACCTACCCCTATTTAGGTCTTCAGGCTCGCCTGACGGGTGTCGAGTCTGTCAAGCCGGTCAAGGCCTTGCTGGCCTGACCAGTCGCCACGGGGATTCTGTTATGCTATCACGCCGGGAATGCCTTGTTTCGTCAATGGCCGCAACGATGGCTGGTGCGGCCCGATCTGGCCAACAGGGGCGCCCCAAGATTGCTTTTTTGGGCACCGTGGTTCGAAACCTTTCGCATTCCCAGCATTTTCTCGACAGGTTTGCCATGGGTTATGCCTGGGCTGGCCAGTGGCAAAAGCCACGGGTTGAATTAGCTGGTGTTTACATCGATCAGTTTCCGGAATCGGATATAGCCCGTCAGCGCGCTGGCAAGTACGGAATCAAGCTGGAGCGTTCGGTGGAAGACGCCCTAACTCTGGGTACAGGCACGTTGGCTGTCGATGGCGTGGTCATTATTGGTGAGCATGGAAACTATCCGGTCAACGAAAAAGGCCAAACGCTTTATCCCCGTCATGCTTGGTTCAAGCGGATTGTGAAAGTCTTCGAGCAATCGGGCCGGTCGGTTCCTGTTTTCAACGACAAGCACCTGTCCACCACATGGAATGAATGCGCGGAAATGGTGGCGGACAGTAAGCGTCTCAAATTTCCATTTCTGGCCGGATCGTCATTGCCTGTGACATGGCGAATGCCGCAGGCAGATTTGCCTCTGGATGCCCCTATTCGCGAAAGTGTCTGCGTGGCTTACGGATTTGTCGACAGTTACGATTTCCATGCCTTTGAGTCGGCTCAATGTTTTGCTGAACGCCGCAAAGGCGGCGAAGTGGGTATCAAGTCGGTGCATGCCTTGCGGGGTGCCAACCTCTGGAAAGTTCTCGATCGACCTGACCGTGCCCGAACCCGTGAACTCTTCCTGGCCGCACTCTGCACCAGCCATACTCTTCCTGTGGAATCGGGATATCCAACGGCACCTGTCACTTGGGAATGGCTGAAGAAAACCATGCCTGATACAACGGGTTTCCTTGTGGAACATCGCGATGGTTTCCGCTCGGCATCGTTCCTGACTGGCATACGTGATTTCACATGTGCGGTAGATGTTGAAGGGCGCGACACGCCATTCACCTGCCTGCTGCACCTGCCCATGCCCAACAGAGGATCCACCACGGCAGACTTCTTTAATCCATTGGTACGTCATATCGAAGAAATGGTGCTGACAGGCAAAGCGCCTTACCCCGTCGAACGCACGCTTCTAACCTCTGGCATGGTGATTGCGGGTGTCGATTCGCTTCATGCCGGGCAAGTGCCTGTGGCCACACCGGAAATGGCAGTGCGTTACCGGTCGGTTGAAGACGCCGGATATGCGCGGAACTGATCAGTCGGCCAAATTCACTTTGACGGCTGCCCGTTCGATTCCGTCGGTAACCAATAACGATTTCTGTTTCAAGCCCGCAAGCCAGGCTATGAGTCCTTCGGGAAACCGCTCGGTGCGGGTATTGGCATAGGTGACGGTATCGTTGCGGTAGTCGCGTGCCATGGCAATGCGTTGTTCCGTGTCGGCCAGTTCCTGTTGAAGTTTCAAAAATATCTCATTGGCCTTGAGATTGGGATAGGCCTCGGCAATTGCCCGGACATCACCAGTGATACCTGAAAGTTGCTCCGCAGAGGCTTCTGCCCGCAGGTGCGCCAGTTCCAGGTTCACATCAGCCTCGTGCGCCCTTGCTGCTTCGACCACGCGTACCAGTTCCGGGATCAGGTCGTTGCGTCGCTTCAGTTCGATGTCCACCAACGATTCCGCTTGCCTGACCCGGTTTCTTAATTCTGTCATGCTGTTAAAGACTTGGTACAACCACGCCAACAAAATCATGTCGAGCGAGCCGAGCATGAACCAACCGGCGGGAAGATAGTCCGCAGGCAGCATGGTTCCCTGCTGGTTGCGGTCGATAGCCCAGCCTCCGCCGGGCAGAGACAGTATCAGGAAACCCGTCAGCCAGATGATCCACCCATGTCCATTGGCCACCTGTTCTTCGGTGCGCGTGCTGATGAGGTAGAGGGGCGCATCGGGGCTGGCGGCTATCTCGGGCGCGACAATGTCTTCGCGTTGACGCGCCCTGCCGATGATGAAGATCGGTGCGTGCAACGGAATGGCGGTTTCGGTAAACATCCGCTGGCCTGTGGAATCCGGAATGGATCCGCCCGGCCCTTTGCCGTAATAAAGTGGACTCAGCATAGTGACATTTTGGCTGAAGACGCTGGCGCCCTCGATATTGGCGCCATTGGGACGAATCAGGATCGTGCCAGTGTCATCCTGCAGGTAAAACAGTGAGGCGTCGCCACCGGACGCTACCGATATCCAACCACTTTCTATCCGTGTTTTGGTAGTAGTGTTGCCATCTTTGTCTGTTTCGGTGTAGGTGACAATTCTTTGCCAATGTTCGGAAACATTCCAAGAGTATTGAACGCAAACGGTTTCCGCCAGATAACTGGTGAGCGGGGCTTCTATTTCTGCGGTTCCTTTCAGTTCCACCAGCCCAATAAAGACGCCCCGGGTTTTAGAAGTGGGCAGGTCTTGCAGCAAACGACGCAACCGCAAGGCCCTTACCCAGAAGTAAAGGGCCACAAGCGCGAATGCGGTTCCCAGGCCGGAGTACAGCCACGTGATGGCCATGGTGCCCACTCCAACGTGTCTGTTAGAACTTCACCCGAACATTTTGCCGCTCTTCCGGATTGTCGATTTCAAAGAGCGAAGCTGTCGTGAAACCCATCATTCCGGCAAAGGCGATGGCGGGGAACGTTTCACGCGATGTGTTGTAGAGGGTTACCTTGTCGTTGAAATCTTGCCGAGCCATGGCGATACGGTTTTCGGTTTCGCCCAACTCACCCTGCAACTGAAGCATGTTTTGGTTGGCCTTCAGGTCTGGATAGGCTTCGGCAAGCGCGAACATCCGGCCCATGCTGCCCCGCAGCACTGCTTCGGCTTCGCCGACCTTTTTCATGGCATCCGGGTCGCCCGGGTTGTCGGCAGCCTTCTGGCTTACGGCAAAGGCTGTGTTGCGCGCCTGAATGACGGCGTCGAGCGTTTGGCGTTCGTGTGCCATGGCACCTTTAACGCTTTCCACCAGATTGGGGATCAGGTCGTAGCGGCGTTTCAGCTGGACATCAACCTTGGCGAATGAGTTCTTGTACTCATTCCGGCGGCTTACCAGATTGTTGTAAATGGAAATAGCCATCAACGCTATAACAGCGAAGCAACCGGCAGCGGCCAGCAGGCCGATCAGAACACCTCCCATGACTCGATTCCCCCTTTTGGAACGGTGAAGCTGCAACAGAGCATCATTCTACGAAAAAATGGCATGTTGATTTCCGCCGATGAAAGGTGATCTGACGTGTAGGGGCATTTCCGGCTTGTTGGGTCGTGACATTCAGGAATTGATGGTACATTCGGGTTCGTGCCTACCTGTGTCAACCATTGTGAATGGGGTTCCCCACATGAAGCATTCATGCCGTTTCTTCACTATTTTTGCTCTTATTGCTGTATTGGCGTCTGTGGCTGAGGCCCAAACCGTCAAGCGCAATATCCCGTATGCCCAGCCTGAAAACGAACGGCAGATGGTTGATATCTTTGCCCCGGAGAATGCCAAAAACCTTCCAGTGATTTTCTGGATTCATGGTGGTGGTTGGCAGGTAGGGGATAAGACCAGCGTGCAAGCCAAACCAAAGGCTTTTGTGGACCATGGGTTTGTATTTGTGTCCACAAACTATCGTTTTCTCCCCGTGGTCGATATGGGAACCATTGTGCGCGATATCGCAAAATCGATTCGTTGGGTTCATGACCACATTTCAGAATTTGGCGGCGACCCGAAACGGATTCTTGTCATGGGGCATTCCGCCGGGGCTCAATTGGCAGCGTTGATTTGCACCGACGAACGTTACCTAAAAGCGGAAGGTCTTTCCTTGGCCATCACCAAAGGATGTGTGTCCGTGGATGGAGATACCTACGATGTGCCGCTAATGATTGAGACAAGCGCCGCACGCCGCAAGGCATTGGGCCAGCCCGATCCGAAGTTTGGCCACTACCAGAAATTCGGCAACGATCCTGTGAAACACCGTGACTTTTCTGCGGTCAACCATGTGGCCCGAGACAAAGGTATTTGTCCATTCTTAATGCTGCACGTGGCGGCTCATGCCGATACCACAGCCCAGGCGAAACGACTGGGTGCGGTGCTTTCGGAGGCCGGTATTCCTGCGACGGTTTTTGGTGCCACGGGCACAGACCACACAAAGATCAACGACAATCTTGGGTTGCCAGACGATCCGTCCACCAAGGCACTGTTCGCGTTTTTGGGGGATGCTTTGAAGAAATAAGTGTTGCCGCATTCGTGTGTCACATCACCAGGGCTTGGCTCCAATCCGTTGAGAAGTTCATCTTCTTCAGTATTTCATCATGTTGCTTGGTGGTTTCGGTATGCTGAATCACCAACCTTAGGCTGCCAGAGGCCCAAATGCTGTACTTCACGCGAACCGTAACTGTGTTTCTGCTGTTGATGACCCCAATGGTTGCGATGGCGCAAACACCTGCACCCGCCAACAAGCCGGTTAAGCTTGCTGTTTTGCTGGTGTTCGACCAGTTTCGGGGTGATTACCCCCTGCGCTGGAAAGCCCAGTTCGGGCCAGATGGTCTGAACCGTTTTCTGGACAAAGGTGCTTGGTATGCCAACGCCCACTATCCGTATGCACTCACGGTAACCGGTGCGGGCCATGCCAGCCTTGTGGCGGGTGCAAGCCCATCCGTTCATGGCATTATTTCCAATGACTGGCACAATCCGGTCAACGGGGAAGAAGTCTATTGCGCCACAGCAGAACGGTACCAACGGGTACCCGCTGCTTCGGTGGTGGAACAGAAGCCATCTGTGACTGGAGCGGTGGTGAAGAAGCGAAGCGGATCCGGCAGCCCTGAACGGCTTCTGGCTCCAACTTTGGGTGATTCCCTTAGGCCTAAATCCGACAGCCCGTCAAAAATAGCGTCTTTTTCGCTGAAGGATCGGGGTGCCATTCTGCCGGGCGGGATTCATGGCAATATTATTTACTGGTGGGATAGCGAAACGGGTGAATTTGTCACGTCTAACTACTACCGCGACAGTGTTGCTGGCTGGGTATCAGAATTCAATGCTGGCAAGCCTGCCAACCGTTGGTTTGGCACGACATGGGAGCGTTTGCGGCCTGATCTGGATTACAACCAACTGGCAGGCCCGGACGATGCTCCTGGTGAAGGAACAGGAACATTGAAGAAGCAGGGCCGGGCCTTCCCGCACCCTTTCCCATCAGAGAAAGCAACGCCCGACAAGTCGTATTACAGTGCCCTTTACAACTCTCCATTTTCCAATGAACTTCTGGCAGACTTCGCCATGGAAGCGGTTCGTCGGGAAAAGCTGGGTCAAAGGGATGTGTCCGACCTGCTCTGCATCAGTTTCTCCGCCAACGATGTGGTTGGTCACACATGGGGACCAGACAGCCATGAAGTGCTGGATATAACCTTGCGAACCGATCTCTTGTTGGCTCGAATTTTCAAGGATCTCGATTCTCTGGTAGGCAAAGATAACTACGCTGTGGTGCTGTCGGCGGACCATGGTGTTTGTCCTTTGCCGGAGCGGGCCCGAACACGGGGCGAAATGACTGCCATGCGCGTCGATGCCGTGAAGCTGTCGCTTGGTTTGGTTTCACATCTGAGGAAAACATTTAAGCTTGACGAAAAAGCCAAACCGTTGATCAACACACTGGATGAAAATCTTTACCTCAATGCCAAGGTTTTTGCGGCAGCGGGAACCACTGTTGAAGTCGCGCGGGAGGAAGCAGCACGTTGGCTGCGCACCCAAGAAGGCATTGGCCGTGTGTTCACACGCGATCAGCTTGAGTCGACGGCGGCTACCGACGATGGTTTGCTACGTCAGGCGCGCCTGAGTTTTCATCGTGCCAGTTCGGGCGATCTGGTGGTTCTTCCAGCCTATGGTTGCCTCTTCGGCGCATCACCGACTGCGACGGGCACGTCGCACGGCACGCCTTATCATTACGACACCCATGTGCCATTGCTGGTTTATGGTCCTGGTGTGAAAACCGGCCGCCGCGATCAGCGTGTTTCATGCTTGGCCAGTTCAGCCATTCTGGCGGATTTCTTGAAAGTGCCGGCACCGCCGGCTGCCGAACCTGTGCCGAGTGATTTGAAGTAAAGATTTAATCATTCAGCCGTATGCCGTTTCGGCATACGGCTGAATGGCGCGAATCCCAATTCCTCCATACGGTTATCTGATAGGGTTGCTGCAAAATCATCGACATCAATAAAGCGATCCAGACATGATAGTGTCTGGATCGCTTTGTTTTCAGATTGATATTCCGACCCTTATCGCGCCAAGAAGAATGCGGCCCTTACAGGCGCTGGCATCGGGCTTTCCGCACCCTTCACCGAACGCCAGATCACTTCATTGAAGGCCAAGTCATCGGCAGCATCTTCCTTTGATAGGTCGAAGGCCAACGATTGCTTCGCACCCCAAGCTTTGGCTGTATTCAGCTCACCCAGGTCAGTACCGGCTGCGCGGGCTTTGTAAGGTGTCGTATCGGCCTTCGGAAGGAATGCGTTGTACATCGGCCGTGCAGCGGCATCGAACTGGCTCATTGGCTTCAGACCAAGCACCAGTTCCATGGTCCGCAGCATGGAGCTTGTTGAATAAAGTGTGGAATCAAGCCCGCGACCACGCGTGAACGGGCTGATGCAGAGCGCAACAGACCTGTGGGCATCCACATGGTCGGGGCCGTTCTGGGCATCGTCTTCAATAACGAAAATCGCTGTTTCTTTCCAGAACTTGCTTTTGCTCAGTCCTTCCACCACGCGACCCAATGCCAGATCGTTGTCTGCCACCATGGCGGTGGGCGTTGGCTTGCCTGGGCGGGTTCCGGAGGTGTGGTCATTGGGTAAACGCAGGATGGTCAGACGGGGGAAATCGCCTGTTTTCTCGAAGCCTGCAAGCTCTTCAAGGAAGCGGTCGGCGCGTTTCTGGTCTGTCACATCGAGGTTGTAAGAGGGGAAGAACGGATCGAAATGGCCCTCGAGTGCCTTGACGCGTGCCTTGGCCGGCTTGCCCGCACCTCCGCCTTCAACCCATTCGCCGTAGCTGCGGTAGCTGATACCCGCTTCGGCGGCACGATCCCACAAATAACCACCCGCGGGACGGGCCACGTGATCTTTGGTACCTTCAGCGGGATAGAAACCGAACTTTTTCAGGGGGCTGCCTCGGTAGCCCAAGGGCCATACCTTTTCGACAAAGTCTGTCGCATAAGCGCCCATTGACCATTCGTGGCCGTCGGCTGAAACCTCGCCATCGACATAACAATTATCAAGTTGCACGTATTCGCGTGCCAAGGCATGGTGGTTGGGGGTGATCTTCTCCGGGAAGAGGCACAGGCTTTTTTCGCCGTTACCGGGAACCATGTCTCCGAACACCTGATCGTAGGTGCGGTTTTCCTTGATAATGTAAATGCAATGACGGATAGGTGATGTATCACCCACACGCGCGGGAATCGGGTTGCCTTTCGGCTGTGACTGGATCGAGCCAAAGTCTGCGCGCAGTGGACTGCAGGCGTAGGCTTTGGGAGTCCACTCGGCGAGGCGCTCGGGGGTGGGGGCGTCAATGACTTCAAGCGTTCCTTGGAACAGGCCGCCAATGTACTGACGCACGGGCTGGTTTTTCACCAGTGGATTCGGACCCTGAGGATTGGCACGGGAGCTTACTCCCTTGCCGTTAGTTACCAGCAATCGGCCATCTGGATGAAAGCGGACCGAGGTGGGATACCAACCGGTGGGAATGAACCCGAGCGCTTTGGGTTCTCGAGGTTGTTCCAGACCGAAAAGCGCCAGATTGTTCGCATCAGCATTGGCTACGGCGAGCAATTTGCCATCGGAAGACAAGGCAAGGCTACCGGGAGTGTTCCCATTGGGCGCTTTTGGGTACAGGGCACAGTTGAGCGATTTGAGAACCTTGCCTGTTGCCATGTCAACGATGGCAACCATGGTGGAATTGGCGCAAGCCACGAATAGAGTGGAACCATCCTTGGTGAGTGCCATTTCTGCGGGGTGTGCGTGGCCCATGTCCCAGGTGGCTTCAACCTTCATCGCGTCGACATCGACCAGTGCAACAGATGTCTTGCCCCAAAGGGAAACCAGAACCTTGCCATTATTGAGTGCCAATACCCCAAATGGATAGGAACCTTCGCCGAGGTCAAGAACTCTGGCCGACTTCCCGCCTGCCAAATCCACGACGGCCATGGCATTGCCCAGCATCCCGGCTGTTGCCAAGCGTTTGCCATCGGGCAGCATGGCAATACCGGCTGGTACAAATGTTTTGGCTTTGTCCACCACTTTCAGTTCGGTGGGTTTGCCTAATTGGCCATTCGTGAAGGGATAGGAGCGGACGACTTCAAATTCGCCACCGCTTACGAACAGGTTTTCCCCCGCGGCGTCGAACGAGAGCCCGTGGAATGCCTGAGGCATGGCGACACGGCTGACGATTTGTGTGGTGTCGCCTTCGATTTTGGCGACCACAACCTCGTGCGTGCCGTAACCGCAATGCAAGGCCACAACGTAAGGGCCTTTCGGGTGCAGTGCGAGGGTGACTGGCAAGTCGCCAAGGGTGGTGTGTTTTCCTGTTGGCATCAGGCGCCACTGGTTGGGCAGTTGTACCGATCCGTCTGGTTTGGGGCCTGGGAAATTGGCGGCGGTTTGCGCGTACGCCGCAGACGAACCAAGGCATAAAACTAGTGAAAGCATTAGTCGTTGCATCGAATGAATCTCCGTAACTGCGGTAGGCAGATAATCTATTCAACACGAACAAGGGCTTCATGAAGTGGAAGATTTGATGAAAACGTTCCGGTTGGTATCTTCTGGCCGTGGTGATCAAGAGCCGTTACACTTGGCCACGCGGTTCCTTTTATGGTTCTCGAGGGCGGCAACGATGCGCGGATTGCTGGTAATGGTATCGATGGGGCTTGCGGTGGTGGCTGTGCAGGCGGAGCCTTGGCCCACTTGGCGTGGTCCGAAGGGCGATGGCCATTCCTCGGAAAAGGGCCTGCCTACCATGTGGAGCGACAGCAAGAACCTGCTGTGGAAAGCACCGTTGCCGGGTATGGGTTGCTCGACCCCTGTTGTTTGGGGCGATGCCATTTTCCTGACATGTGTCGAAAACCAGAATCTGCTGCTGCTGGCTCTCGATACCAAAGGCAAGGAAAAATGGCGCGCCAAACTGGGCGAGGGGAACGTTCCGGCTCGCACAGACGAAGGCAACTGGGCCTCGGCGTCGGCGGTTACCGATGGCAAACATGTTTGGGCTTATGTGGGTTCCGGCGACATTGCCTGTTACACCGTGGCAGGTGCCAAGGTGTGGGCCTTCAACCTGCAGCAGAAATATGGAAAATTCAACATCCAGTTTGGCATGCATTCAACGCCAATCCTGCACGATGGCAAACTGTATCTCCAGTTGTTCCACACGGGGGCTCAACTGGTTATCTCTCTTGAAGCTGCCACCGGCAAAGAATTGTGGAAGGTGAACCGAACCAGCGATGGAACCGACGAATGCCCCCATTCTTATGCTTCGCCAGTACTCTGGCAGGCTGGCGAAAAGGCTTACCTCATCACCCATGGAAATGATTACGCTGTGGCGCACGATCTTGCAGATGGCCATGAATTATGGCGACTAGGGAACCTCAACCCAAAGGATAAGTATAATAAGACGCTCCGGTTTGTTGCTTCGCCAGTGGCTGCTCCCAATCTGATCGTTGTTCCTACAGCAAAGAATGGGCAGGTCGTTGCCTTGAAACCTGATGCTACTGGAATGGTTGGACCGGGCTCCAAACACGAACAGTGGCGCAAGCCCAGCAATACGCCCGATGTCCCCTCTCCTCTTGTGGCTGATGGCCTTGTTTACCTTTGCCGCGAAAACGGCACGCTGATCTGCCTCGATGCGGTAACGGGCGAAGAATATTACCAAGAGCGCACCACTGCTGGGCGCTTCCGCGCATCGCCAGTACTTCTCGATGGTCATCTGCTGCTGACGAACCGCGACAAGGGCACAGTAACGGTGGTCAAGGCAGGCAAGAAATTTGTCCGCGTTTCCGACAACACGGTGCCCGATGTGCTGGCGGCATCCCCTGCAGTTGCTGATGGCAAAATCTACCTGCGCGGGTTTAAGTACCTGTGGGCCATCAGTGCTTCGGCACAATAAAGGCACCCTGAGGTGTCTGCAGGTTCGGGGTTTTCCAACCTGTCGGGGCCTTTGCTGGCTATTGTTGGCTCATTACACAATGTTTGGCGGTCGGCGCCTTTGGCCCCGGCCGCCATTGCATTTACTGTTGGGGCAACAGCAGACAGGGTGCTGGCTCCCCAGCCATGGATGGTGGCGCTGGCGCTTCTGGCGGTCATCACATCTGCTGCCTTTCATGCTTCTGGCAGGCCGTTGTGGCTGCTGATACTAGTGGCACTTGTCGGGGCAGGCCGCAACGGCGCTGCTGTTTCTTGGACCATGGAACACGATCTGGCTTCACTACTGGGCGATGACCCTATTCCAATGCGTATCGAGGCCGTTGTTCTGGAAGGGCCAGACATAACCCCTGCGGGAAAAACCGATCCCTTGCGGACATCGCCCCTTCCGCCCCGTTACGAGGCGATTGTGGCTGTAAAAAAAATCTGGATAGCGGGCGATCCAACACCAGCTTCAGGAACCATGCACGTGTCGGGTTCCGGGATGGCGCCTTTGATTGTTCCGGGAGACTGTATCGACGCTGTCGGGCAAGCGCAATTACCACAAGCTCCATCCAATCCGGGTGAAACAGACTCTCGGGAGGCATGGTGGGCCAAAGGAGTGCATGGGGAATTACGCGTTGCGGATCGCCCGGGCGATCTGGTTCCACTAGGCCCATCGAATGACTGGGATCTCCGTATTCTGTTATCACGTGTGAGACGCTGGGCCTCGTCGAGACTGGCTGCTGCTGTGGACCCGACGATTGAACCACTGGCTGCGGCATTGCTTTTGGGCGAAACGAATCGCCTTTCCCGTGAAAACTGGGATCAGTACCGACGTACAGGGGTGGTTCATGTTCTCGCCATTTCAGGGCAGCATCTGGTGTTGTTGGCACTGTTTCTGGCCATGGCGGGGCGGGTTTTCGGATGGCGTAAAACAGCACTGGCAGTTCCTGTAGCGTGCACGGTGCTGATCTATGCGGGAATGACCGGTGCCCGACCGGCAGCATTGCGTGCGGCAGCAACTGTTGGCGCCTTGGCGTTTGCTGACATGCTCAGGCGTCCGCGTCATTTGCCTTCAGCCATTGCGCTGAGCTGGATTGTGGTTGGACTGATTGATCCGGGTGATTTATTCAGCACCGGATGCCTTTTGTCGTTTTTGGCGACTATGCTTCTGTACTGGGCAACAACGGGTTGGTCCGCCCCACCCACTGAGCAGGAAGATGCCTTGGCTCGGGCCCGCGACATGGGGCGGTCGTTACCTTGGCGGTGGACACGTACCGTACTGCTTGGAATCGCAGGTGCTTATGGTGCCAACCTCGTGATCTGGATTGGATTGGCACCTATGGTGGCTGCCCGCACCCATCTGATCAGCCCGGCGGCACTGCTGGTTGGCCCGCCCTTGGCGATTCTTGGATCTTTGGCACTTCTGCCAGGGTTTCCTCTCCTATTGATAGGAAACAGTATTCCATTAGTATCGGCTGGCTTGGGCTGGTGCGTTGCCATGGCTTTGGGAGGGTGTTCGCATCTGGTGGCATGGGCGTCTACCTGGCCGGGCGGAAGTCTTTGGGTTGGTGATATCACAATTCCTTGGCTTGTGGTCTGGCACCTGCTTCTCATTCCCATAATTGCGGCGCAAGGTAGTGCGGAACGACTGCGTGCCGCTACGCCAGCACTCGCATGGTTGGCACTGGGGCTGGCAATAGCCCTGGCCCCACCCAAGCGCACAGATCCGTGGCGTTGCACATTTTTGTCGGTTGGCCATGGCGGCTGCACTGTTATTGAATGGGCCGATGGCACCACCACCGTTTACGATGCCGGTTCTCTGGCAGGCCCAGGCGTGGGCCGTCGGGTTCTTGTTCCATTTTTGTGGTACAGAGGCATCGACAAGATCGATGAGCTGATACTTTCCCACGCTGATTTGGATCATTTCAACGGTGTTCTCGATCTTGTGGAACGTATTCCGGTCGGAAAAGTAATCACTTCGTCGTGGTTTGCCCGCAAGGACCAGCCTGGGGTGCATTACGTGCTCGATGGCTTAGTGCGGAACAATATTCCCATCGAAACGGTAGATGCGGGCGCCATTGTTGAACACCAAGGTAATTCTCTGGAGTTTCTCCATCCACGGCATCAATTTGTGGCGACAACGCAGAATGAGGCGAGTGTTGTGGTTGTGCTGCGAAGTCCAGCTGGGTCTGTTCTGCTTACGGGCGATCTCGAAGGTGCCGGGCAGTCCGCTATGTTGCGCTTGCAGCCAATTCCAAACGTCACGGTACTTCAGGCACCACACCATGGTGGCGCCGCTGCCAATAACAGTGCATTCCTAGCTTGGACGCGGCCATGGTTGATTGTGGCCCAGCAAGATGGCCGCCGAGCAACAGCAAGTGGGCCCAACGGAACGGGTTGGTGGAACACCCATACCCATGGCGCGATTACAGTTCGCCCAGCAGGAAATTCCATAATTGCCGAGAGCTTTCTTACAGGCCAGCGCTTGGTGCACATTTCCCGATAATCATTAATTCCATAATTCCAACCGACTGCGGACAGTTGGTCGAGCGTAATGTTTTTATAGGGCTGACTTAAAACGCCCCCTGTGTCAGAAGATTCTCATGGTGTACGGGAGGGTTTTGTCATGATGCGATCCTTGCGATGTGCCGGATGGGTGGTCATGGCCCTACTGGCAGCGAATGGAGTTGGTCTCCAGGCCGACCATATGGCTGGTGGCCAAGGGGGAGGGGGCGGTGGCCCCGGTGGTGGCGGCCAGGGCGGCGGAAAAATGGGTGGCGGCGGTGGTGGTTCAGGTAAAATGGGTGGCGGCGGCGGCCAATGCGATAAAGGCGGCGGTGGCGGCAAAGGTGGCGGAAAGATGGGTGGCGGTGGCCCTGGCGGTCAAGGTGGGCCAGGTGGTGGCGGCCAAGGTGGTGGGAAAATGGGCGGCGGCGGAAAAATGGGAGGCGGCCAGGGAGGCCCAGGTGGCGGTGGTCAAGGTGGTGGGAAGATGGGCGGTGGCGGCTTTGGTGGGCCCGGTGGCGGCATGCAAAATAATGCAATCGCTGCTCAAAACATGATGGCCATGCAAAATGCGCGTGCGGTGCAGGCGTCTCAAGCGGCCCATGCGGCTTATATTGCTAACCTCAATGCCCGTGCTGCTCAGTCAGCAGCCGTCCAAAGTGCAGCCAAGCGCATTGCCGCTGGCGATGCTCTGAGTCGATGATTATTAAGCTGAACCGTCATCCCTTGTGATTGAACGAGGGATGACGAACTGTTAGAACCGGGCAAGGCGCCATGCGCAGGATTTTTTCAGCAACGCTCCCTAGCAGCATGTGGGCCATGCCCGATCTGCCATGAGTTCCTAGTACCAATAAATCGCAATGCCGTTTCTGTGCTTGTCCCAGAATCGACTCCAACGGCGATCCTTCCAGCAGCAATGTGGCTACAGACAAACCACGTGAACGCAACTCATCGGCGTGGTTTTCTAGGCATGCCCGGGCTTCCACCAAGTGTGCTTCGCCCGGGTTCGAGAAAAAGGGCGGCGCGCACCCTGCTGGCATGGGCGGGACGAGGGGTGTTACAACATGCACCAGATCCACAGCTGCGCCAAATTGACGAGCTAAAAGCTCTGCATATTCGAGTGCGAGACGTGAAGATTCAGAAAAATCGAGGGCGACGAGAATGTGTTGAATGCTCGCCATGGGCAGACTCCTGGTGGATACTCAGGAATTCCCTGCATTCCTGACAAGGTCATGATACTTCCCGCGTAGGCTGCGTGTTACCGGTCCGGGCAAACCATTTCCGATGGGACGACCATCTACTTTCGTTACCGGAATAATCTCGGCTCCCGTGCCTGTCAGGAACATTTCGTCTGAAGTATAGACATCGTGGCGGGTTAGGGTTTCTTCTAGGGTCTCAATTCCTGAGGCGCGTGCCAGATCCAATACGGTGGCTCGGGTAATCCCTGCCAGAATACCAGCGTTGCGCGGCGGGGTGCGCAAGCGCCCTTTCTCGACCACGAAAATGTTATCGGCCGTGCATTCAGCCACTTCACCCATGTGGTTGAGCATGATCGCTTCGGGAACACCTGCCTGTATAGCCTCCAGCTTGGCGAGAATATTGTTGAGGTAGTTCAGGCTCTTGATGCGCGGATTGAGAGCATTGGGATGGTTGCGAATCGTGCTCGCGGTGACGATCTCCATGCCTTTTTCGTACATTTCTACAGGGTAAAGGCTGATACCATCCGCGATGATTATCACTTGCGGTACTGGGCAGGAACGAGGATCCAGCCCCAGATTTCCCACACCCCGGGTCACGATAAGCCGGACGTAACCATCACTCATTCCGCTGGCAAGCACTGTCGCTTCAACATCGTTGGCCAAAGTCTCTAGCGTGCCGGGAATAACCAAATGAATATGGCGGGCGCTCTCCTCGAGCCGTTCCAGATGCTCGCGCAACTTGAAGACGCGGCCAGAGTAAAATCGCAATCCCTCGAATACGCCGTCCCCGTACAGGAACCCGTGATCGTATACAGAAATGACAGCACGTTCACGCGGGACGCGCTCACCGTTGAGGTAGATGGCCGACACCGAACACCTCCGGACGCCCGGGATTTGAGCTCCCTGCGCCATTTGAAACAAACAAGGCGTCGCGCCTGTCCAGATGGACAGACTGGTCTTCGCCATGCGGAAGATGATAACCACCACCCACGGACTTCAATCCGACAATCGGCGAGGATAGGTCCACCCGGCCATGGGTCAGGCGGACCACCCGGTCCGTGGTTCGGGCCATCTCCAGATTATGGGTGACCATGATGATAGTCAGGCCTTCTTCGGTGTTCAAGGCGCGCAGCAGGCGGGCAATGTCTGCTCCGGCATCTTCATCAAGGTTACCTGTGGGTTCATCAGCCAGAAGCACCCTGGGATTGTTGATGAGCGCCCGGGCAATAGCGGCCCGTTGCATTTCACCTCCAGACAGCTCGCAAGGACGGTGGTCGAGGCGATGTCCCAGACCTACTCGTTCGAGTAGTGCTCGGGCTCGCTGGATGGCATCGGCCCGTCGGAAGGGCCAGGCCCAAATCGACGAGGCAATGTAAAGCGGTGCGAGCACGTTCTCGAGTGCCGAAAGTTCCGGCAACAGGTGGTAAAACTGGAAAATGAACCCGAACGACTTGTTGCGCAACTTGTCGCGTCGCCTCGCACCCGCCTGATCAATCCGTTCGCCATCCAGCCAAACCTCTCCGGCATCCGCTTGGTCGAGCGTGCCCAGAAGGTGAAGCAAGGTGCTTTTGCCCGATCCCGAGGCGCCCACAACGCTAAGAAATTCTCCAGCTTCCACGGTCAGGTCAACACCTTTGAGAACTTCCGTGGCAATGGCTCCACGCATGTAGGTCTTCCGCACCTGCCGTGCTTGAAGAACCGGCGTGTTGATTGTGGTTGGCATGTCCCGTCGTCTCCGTGTTGTTGATCACTCGAAACGCAGGGCCCGCACAGGGTGCAGGAACGCTGCTCTCAAAGCTGGCAGGATGCTGAAGAGGACCGCGATTCCAACCGAACCAAGGTTGACCAAGGCGATGGCCATGGGCTGGATTTCAGTGGGGATACGGTCGAAATAGTAGACATCGCGAGGAAAGATATCCTGCCCGGTGGACCGTGCCAGGAACTGCTCGATCTCGTTGATGTTGACGGTGATCGCCAAGCCCATCAGCGTGCCAATTCCGGCGCCGATCATGCCCAGAAGAAGGCCATAAGTGAGGAAGATCTGCAAAACGCCCATGTTGGAGGCGCCAAGAGACTTCAATATTCCGATATCACGTGTTTTTTCAACAACAATCATCGAGAATATGGCAAGAATTCCGAATCCAGCCACCGCGATGATGAGAAACAGCAGGATGTTGAGAATGCCCTTTTCAACGCGGATGGCCGCGAGAACGGCGCCTTGTTTCTCTTCCCAGGTCTGGACATCAAGACTGTCCTGCACAAACAACTCTTTCAGTCGGGCCACGACAGCCGGCGCCTTGTTGTAGTCGCGCAGGCGGATTTGTATCGACGTTACCCGGCCTTCCATGGACCGCAGCTTTTGCAGGTGTTCAAGCGGAACGAATATGAATTGGGAATCGTATTCGCTCATCTCAGACTTAAAGTAGTCTACAACTGCGAATCGGTCATATACTGGCGCGAGTTTCGCTCCCGAAACCGTGGTTAATACCACTTCGTCCCCGGGTTGAAGCGTCCGCCGATCGCGGGTCGATCCATCCTCCGCTCGCGCCTGCCTATCGCGGAAATGCGCGATGGCATACCCGAGAATCGCCCCTTGGGTGGTGCGTGGAGTGGGCTTCGGAGCTTCTGGCGGCGGTGGATCATCCGGGTGCCCAAGAGGCGTGAACACCAATGGCTCTGGGCGTTTCTGGCGGTCGAACCGTTCCTTGGCTGTGGCATCCATCTGGAAATTGGGCTTCTCGCGCCTTTCCGGATCTGTCAAATATTCGGAAAATCCGCCAACAGCGGATCTGCTCGCGGGATCGACTCCAACCAATCTGACCGTCTTCGTCACAGGTGTGTCGCGGAACTGGAACTGCAGCATGGCGAATATCTCGAGGGTTGGCGACATCGCCACCACCTCCTTCGCCAACAACGGATCATCTTTGATCCGTTTCATTTTGCCTTCCGGATCGGCAAACCCGTCGAAATCGTATGCCTCAAGCATTACGTCGCTCAGCAACCCGTGCAACCGGTCGCGTAGCTTAGCTGAAAAGCCACCCATGACACTGTTCACCACAATCAGCGTGGCAACGCCCAGCATCACGCTGACCACGCACACAATGGCAAGGTAACGGGTCTTCAGGTAACGCCAACACAGAATCAGCTTGTACATGCACGCTCCCTAGGAGGGTCGCTCGGGTCTGAGAAGCGGAAACAAAATAACATCGCGGATGCTCGTTGTTTCAGTCAGAAGCATTGCCAAACGATCCACGCCAATTCCAAGGCCACCTGCCGGTGGCATGCCATGGCGTAATGCGCGAACGAAATCGTCGTCCATGCGCGCCATGGAATCGTCTTCCGGCAATCCAGCCAATTGCTGGCGGAATGTGGCTTCCTGAAGCACAGGATCGTTGAGCTCGCTGTAGGCGTTCGCCAACTCCATGCCGCGCACAAAAAGCTCAAATCGCTCTGCGATGGCGGGATTATCACGCTTGCGACGTGTTAACGGACACAGGCTGGCTGGGTAATCGTGTACAAATACGGGTCCAATCAGTCTGTGTTCTACTTCCTGTTCGAACAACAACTGCGCCAGTACGTCTGGATGCTTGCCAGCCGGGTTGATGCCGTGCTTGGCCGCGGCCTGCTCGAGGGAAGCGGGGTCTGCCATGTCGGCCCCTGCATGCCTTGCCAGCAACTCGGCATAGGTGGCGCGTTCGAATGGAGGGGTGAAATCAACTTCTGCGCCGCCGTAGGTGACTTTGGGAGAGCCACGCAGTGCCATGGCGCACGCATGAAGGAGGCCTTCGGTCAGCTCCATCATCCCGCGGTAATCGGAATATGCCTGATACAGTTCAAGCATTGTGAATTCAGGATTGTGCCGCGGACTGATCCCTTCATTGCGGAATACCCGACCAATCTCGTAAACCTTTTCCATGCCACCCACCAAAAGGCGCTTCAGTGGCAACTCCAAAGCGATGCGCAGCACCAAGGGGATGTCGAGAGCGTTGTGATGCGTCGTGAACGGCCGGGCAGCTGCTCCACCGGCAATCGCGTGGAGTGTTGGGGTCTCAACTTCGAGGAATTCCTGATCGTCGAGATGCCTGCGCATCGTGCGCACCAGCAGAACCCGCTGCTTGGCTCGCTCCATGGTCTCTGAATGGTATGTCAGGTCCAGATAACGATGACGCAGACGGAATTCCGTGTCTGACATGCCGGAGTGTTTGTCAGGATGCGGAAGCAAAGATTTTGCTTGAATGAGGATTTCCCGGGCAAAAACGGTCGGTTCCCCGGTCTTGGTATTTCCAAAAGTTCCATCGACCGCGACCAGATCACCCAGATCCAACTCTTGAGCCAATTTCCAGCCTAATTCTCCGATTTGTTTCTTGCCAAGCATGACTTGGACGCGGCCACTCGCATCTTGAAGATGCAAAAAATGAACATTTCCCATCACGCGACGCAACACCACACGACCTGCAAGCCGTGCGGGAGAAGGAGCTTCCGGATTCACGGGCAGTTCGCGCACACGGGCAATAGCCATATGGTTGTCAAATCGACCGCCCCACGGATCAATGCCTAAAGCCTCGATTGCATGAAGCTTGGCCAAGCGTGCAGCTTCGTGATTATTTTCCCCTGTTTCTGTCACGCCATCATCTCCAGACAAACCGTCCCAATTTCATGAATGCAAAGACTAGGGCAGCTTTGCATGGCGAATCAATCGCAAGGAACCGGAACAAGACGACGGACACCCCGTCCGGTAGCATCGATAGCACATGATGCTCATATGGTTATATCCACTGATTCTCATTCTGGTGCCTTTGGCGCTGGCAGCGGCATGGTTTCGATCGAAGCAACCCGGGCGCGCCGTGTATGTGCCAGCTACCCATTTCTTTCCCCCGAGTCGTGGATGGCGCATGTCATGGAGCGCGGTTGCTCTGGTGATTGGGTCTGTTCTGGCGGTTATGGCAGCAGCGGTACCCGCATTGGTGCTTCCGACATTAATGCCAACCAGAGCAGTACTTATGGTTGTGCTCGACAACAGCGCAAGCATGGCTGAGGTAGATGTACCGAGTCTGGAAAACCAACTGCTGAAACGATGGGACGTTGCCACCAATGAGCTAATGAATGTGTTGCAGGATAGAGCCAATGGAACGGAGTGGACCGTCGGCTTGGTTCTGTGTGCAGGTCATGCGGAACTGGTGTGCCTACCGGTTCAAGGTTTGGCAAGCCTCGAACCGTTCATTCGTGGTGCTGGGCCACAGCAACAATCCGGTTTGAGCGGAACAGATTTATCATCAGGATTGGTGGTGGCACTTGAAGCAGCAATGGCTTCCGACGCTCCCGCTCGGGCGGTTCTTCTGATTTCAGATGGTGAAAACAACGCAACGCCCCCTGAATCGGGAAAAACCATGCAGCAATTAGGTCAGGTTGCCAAGGCTCTAAATGTGCCATGTCACAGTCTGGAAGTGGCCAGAGCCTCAAATTCCAACCAGAAAACATCTGTTGCGCGACGAAATTTAAAAGAGTTGGGAGAAATAACGGGCGGAATTGCATTGCAAGCTAATACAACGATGCAAACAAAGGAAGAATTAGACAAAGTAATGAAAGCCGTAGATACAGTGCGCCAGCAAATAGGTGAGTATAAGCGATGGCCAATGAATGCCGTGGTAGCAATCTCGGCAGCACTATTCCTGACAATGTATCAGTTCTTGAATCGAAACGGGTATTAAGGTTTGGCCACCATTCCAACAACTTGGAATGGTGCCACAAGCGTATTCCTAATACTGAAAAACTAAGGGAAACAGTTTTGGCAGAATTCTGGATATTGATGGGGGATCTTGCGGCTACAGAAGTTGGCACAAAAGTTGCAGATTGATGATTTGGTGAAGGTGCCAAGAGACGCCTTGAAACCAATGCGATCGTGGCTAAAGTAAGATTTAATCGTTCAGACTGAGCGCATGTCGAGGAAGCGGAGATGGCCCAACTCTTTCCAAGCTACGCCAATACCCTGATCCGTGCAGGGATTGTTGGTGCTATTTTGGGTGCTCACGGGTTGGCAGCAGCCGCCCTGATTTTTGTTCGCTCACCCTACACCACTGGATCGGAAAACGCGGCAACGCAACCGATTCAGTTCAGTCATGCGCACCATGTGAATGGTCTCGGTATTGACTGCCGGTACTGTCACACGTCAGCTGAAGAAGTGGCGCATTCCAATGTACCACCCACCAAAACATGCATGAATTGCCACTCACAGATCTGGGTGGGCAGCACGATGCTCGAGCCAGTGCGTGAAAGTTATAAGAACGACCAGTCAATCGAATGGAAAAGGCTTCACCGCCTTGCCGATTTCGCATATTTTGACCACAGCATTCACGTGACCAAAGGTATTGGGTGTGCCAGTTGCCATGGTCGCATCGACCACATGCAGGCGGTTTACCAAAAGGGCACACTCCTGATGGAATGGTGCTTGGACTGCCACCGCGCGCCTGAAAAACACCTGCGCCCTAGGGATCAGATCACGAATATGGCCTGGACGGCTGACCAGTATCACGATCCAGCGCAACCCGACAAGGTTTGGAGCCAAGAAGAGCTTGGCGCAAAATTGAAAAGCGATCTGAATGTCCGGAGCCTGATCACGTGCTCCACCTGTCACCGCTAAGGCCGCGACACAAAGCACAAGCCCAGGATGATTCCATGAGCATCAATACAACGCCAACCGCTCCAATCACTTCTGCTGAGGCTCCGCTATGGCGTAGCTTGGAAGAGTTGTTGGAAACTCCTGGTTATCAGGACATGCTTCACCGGGAATTTCCTTCGCAAGCAGGCGAATGGACCGACCCAGTGAGCCGAAGGTCTTTCCTGTCGCTGATGGGAGCATCATTGGCATTGGCAGGCTTGTCCGGTTGCCGGCAGCCATCGGGCACGATTGTGCCCAACGTACGCGAAGCTGATGGAAGCCAGCCCGGCCTTCCGCTCTACTTTGCATCCGCAATGACTTTGTCCGGCTATGCGACACCCGTGCTTGTCAAGAATTATGAAGGTCGGCCGATCAAGATCGAGGCCAACACGACGCACCCATCATTCAAGGGTGAGAACCCCGACAGTAACCCGGGCGTCGATATGTTCGCCTTGGCGTCTATTTTGGGTATGTACGACCCAGATCGCCAATTTGCACCCAACAACAAGGGTGCTGCCCAAACTTGGGAAGACGCTTTTAGAGCACTCAACACCAGAATCAGCGAATTAAAGAAGGCAGGAAAAGGCGCGTCGGTAAGATTGCTGACGGGTCAAATCACATCGCCAACCCTTGCATCATCGATTGGTCGGTTCCTCAAGGAAGTTCCAAACGCTCGTTGGCACCAATATGAGCCACTTGCCAATGATCCCAACTATGTGGGAACTGCATTGGCTTATGGTAAGCCACTGGAAACGGTCCACCAAATTCATGGTAAGGGTGTTCGGGCAGAGGTGATCGCAACCTTCGATTGCGATCTTCTCTATCAAGGGCCAGCAGCGCTTGCTCTGGTACGCCAATACTCCGAATTGCGCGATATCACAAAATCAGAAGAAATGACTCGCCTTTATGCCATAGAGTCGGCATTGAGTGTCACTGGAGCGAAAGCCGACCATCGTCTGGCTGCCAAACCTAGCGAAATACCAGCATTGGTTCAGCATCTGGCCGCAATATTAGGTGTTGTTGGCGGAACGGAACAAACAGGTCTGTCGGCCGATCAGGCTGCTTTTATCAAGGCATTAGCAGCCGATCTGCTACAATCAACCCACACAAACGGGAAAAAACTGGAAAAGCCGGTGGCCCGCAAGGCAACACTTGTCGCGGTTGGCATTGGCCAACCACCAGAAGTGCACGCTCTTGTCGCAGCAATCAATGAAAAGCTTGGGAACACTGGTAAAACAGTGCGTTATCTGGAGCCACTGGCTCAGCATAGGCCCTTGGCAACCACAGAGTCTTTGGCGGTTCTGGCAGCAGACATTAAAGCCGACAAGGTCGATCTTCTTTTGGTAATCGATACCAACCCGGTCTATTCCGCCACCGGGGATATCGATTTCAAATCACTTCTGGAAGCAATGTCTCTGAAACCGGGCAAGACAACTGTCGCGGTGGCTCAGTACGAAGATGAAACAGCCATTCAATGCCAATGGCGTCTACCGCTTGCCCACTATCTGGAACAGTGGGGCGATGCGCTAACATATGACGGCCGCGCTGTGATTATCCAGCCGATGATCGCCCCTCTTTACCATGGCAAATCTGCGGAAGAATTTCTTGCGGGCCTGACGGCGCATGAATCGGATCCTATGGCCACTGCTGGTTCATCCAGTGAGAGGGAAGGCCACGATCTGGTTAAATCGCATTGGAAAAATTGGTACGAAAGCGCCCGCGGAACTTCACCAGACCTTTTGAAGTTCAAGACATTCGATGAGTTTTACACAATAAGCCTGCATGATGGTTTTGTTCATGGCTACACAACAAAGGAACAAACCGGCCTGAAATTGACGGATGAAGTAGCGAAGATCGCTCGTGCCGCCACGCTTAAAACCTCTGGCTCAGGCCTTGAAGTTGTCTTCACGCAAGACGACACCGTTTATGACGGTCGATTTGGCAATAATGGCTGGTTGCAGGAAACACCAAAGCCGATCACAAAAATCACATGGGACAATGCCGCGTACATCAATTACGCGACAGCCAATGCCCTGGGAATGAAATTGGCCAAGGAAAACAAGCTCCCCGGCCTGAGTGAACGTGAATACGTCGCGCCAGCCAAGGAATTTGGAACCACAGCCGGCGAACACGGTCGGGCTTATGTGGATGTGCTGGACATCACTGTCGATGGCAAAACGGTTTCCATTCCCGCATGGGTTGTTCCTGGTGTGGCTGACAACACCATCGTTCTGCAACTCGGCTACGGTCGTACCCGGGCTGGTCGTGTGGGCGGTCACCTTATTGGTAAAGCCAAAGCAGAACCTTCGAAGGTAGGAAACGGCAAAGCGGGTGATGTTGTCGGGGTGAATGTCAACGCTATCCGAACGCAGGATTCGTTGTTCAGTGCCCGATCAGCAACAGCAAAAGTGAATGGTAGAACCCATCTTTTGGCTTGCACCCAAGGCCACCACAGCATGGAAGCTGAAGGTCGCGCCGCGCCATTGGTACGTGTGGCAACGGTAGCCACCAATGCTTCGAATCCACATTGGGTAGAGCACGATCCATCATTGGCTGGTCACAAAGGTGACAAAGCAACTGATTCGCACGCAAAGAAAGATGATCACAAAGGACACGATCACGGTCATGATCATAAAGAGGAAGGCCACGGCCATGGCAAAGCCATCCCGTTGACCCTTCTTCCTAATGCAGATGACAACAATCCGATCGAAGGGTACGAATACGCCGAAAAGGTTCATCGTTGGGGAATGGTCATCGACCTCAACCGGTGCACAGGTTGCTCGGCGTGTGTTGTTGCTTGCCAATCGGAAAATAACAGCCCGATTGTGGGTAAACACGAAGTCAGCCGTGGCCGGGAAATGCATTGGATCCGAGTGGATCGATATTTCCAGGTAACCTACCACGATACACTTGAAAACCCTTCAAAGGTACGCACCTACCATCAGCCAGTGCCATGCATGCAGTGTGAAAATGCACCGTGCGAACAGGTGTGTCCGGTAGCAGCAACCGTTCACAGCTACGATGGTTTGAACGATATGGTTTACAACCGTTGTGTGGGCACCCGCTATTGCAGCAACAACTGCCCATACAAAGTAAGGCGTTTCAACTTCTTTCAATACACCGACTACACAACGCCAAGCTTGAAGTTGATGAACAATCCCGAAGTGACCATTCGCACACGTGGCGTGATGGAAAAGTGCACTTACTGTGTTCAACGAATCAGGCATGCTGAAATTGAAGCTGAAAAGCGAACGGTGAAGCAAGCTGGTGCTGAAAAGAAATCGATTACGCGTAAAAAAGATGGCGAACCGGGCAAACTTACCGCTCGCATCAATGATGGCGAAGTGGTGACGGCCTGCATGGGCGCATGCCCAGCCAATGCCATCGTGTTCGGTGATATGAATGATCCGAAGAGCAGGATCGCGCGATTGAAATCAGCAGCCAAGCATTTGAATTACACGATTCTCGAAGGTCTTAACACCTTCCCGCGCACGACATACCTGGCGGGGCTGCGCAACCCCAATCCCAACATCGAATCGGCGCAGGGGTGATCCAACATGGCAACCAAAGAAGTCGTGAAAAAGGAACCTGATGAAGAAAGCCTCTTCACGGGAACTTACAGCTTCACGACTGTAACATCAAAGATCAACGATATCGTGCTTGGGCCGACCTCCAAGGGATGGGTCTTTGGATTTTTGGCCTCGTTCATGGTGCTTCAAGCCCTGCTTATGGCCCTCACGTGGCTGCTCTACGAGGGTATTGGCACATGGGGGGTCAACGTCCCAGTTGGTTGGGGCTTTGACATCATCAACTTTGTTTGGTGGATCGGTATCGGTCACGCCGGAACACTGATTTCCGCCATTCTCTTGCTGTTTCACCAAAAGTGGCGGACGTCCATCAACCGCTTTGCAGAAGCGATGACTTTGTTCGCAGTGGCATGCGCCGGCATCTACCCGCTAGCCCACATGGGTCGGCCGTGGTTCTTCTACTGGTTACTGCCATACCCGTCAACAATGCAGTTGTGGCCTCAATTCCGTAGCCCGCTCATTTGGGACGTGTTTGCAGTTTCCACATACCTGACTGTGTCTTTGTTGTTCTGGTACACAGGTTTGATTCCTGACCTTTCCAGTATGCGCGATCGGGCGAAAAACCGTTGGGTCAGAATGATCTACGGCGTGCTCTCGCTCGGCTGGCGCGGAGCAGCGACACACTGGCACAGATACGAGACGATTTACCTGTTGCTTGCAGGCTTGAGTACGCCACTGGTTCTATCGGTTCACACCATCGTTTCATTCGACTTTGCGGTTGGAAACGTACCCGGCTGGCACGCCACCATTTTCCCACCTTACTTCGTGGCAGGCGCTGTTTTCAGCGGATTTGCCATGGTGGTGACCTTGGCTGTTCCTGTTCGCGTGATTTACGGTTTGAAAGACTTCATTACCGACAAGCACCTAGACAACATGGCCAGAGTGATGCTGGCTACCGGTCTGATGGTGTTTTACGGGTACGGCGTAGAAGCGTTCATGGCCTACTATTCGGGTAGCCCTGATGAACAGGGCCTGTTCTTGAAGAATCGTGCTTTTGGCCCATATGGGGTGTTTTACTGGTTGCTGATCCTGTGCAATGGCATCATTCCCCAGTTGCTGTGGTTCAAATTCTTCCGCACCAACATCCCATCGTTGTTTGCCATATCGATTGTGATCAACATCGGTATGTGGCTTGAGCGATTTGTGATTTTGATGAGCCTCCAGCGCATTCCATGGCAATCCTCGACATGGGGACAATATTCGCCCACGATTTGGGATATTACGACCTATGTTGGAACGTTCGGCCTCTTCTTCACTCTGTTGTTCCTGTTCATGCGCCTTGTGCCCATGATCTCGGCATTTGAAATGAAGCACATGATGCCCGAATCGCACACGCACGCCCCGGGTACGCACGCGGGAGATAAACACTAATGCACGCTCCAGAACCAACACTGTTTGGCTTGCTTGCGGAGTTTGATACTCCACAAGCCCTGGTGGATGCTGCAAATGCAGCCAGGGTCAAAGGCTTCAAGGTGATGGATGGTTACTCACCATTCCCCGTGGAAGGCCTTCGAGAAGCTCTTGGCAAACCACGAACCCTGATGCCTGTTCTGATCTTCTGCGGTGGTCTTACCGGGTGTTTCACAGCCTTCGTGCTGCAAACATTCACGTCCGGCGGGCATCCAACGGAGTGGGATGCTTATGTTCCACAGTGGTTCAATTACAGGTTGAATATCGCTGGTCGACCTTTCTTTTCATGGCCAGCTTTTGTTCCAGCCATGTTTGAATTGACCATTTTGTTTTCAGCGTTCACAGCACTTTTCGGAATGTTGCTGCTCAACGGATATCCCCGACTTCACCATCCGCTGTTTGAAGTCAAGGAATTCCTGCGCGCAAGCTCGGATCGGTTCTTCCTGTGCATTGAAGCCACCGACCCGCTTTTTGACATCGATGAAACGTACGCATTTATGAAGCATCTCAACCCGATCTCTTTGTCGGAGGTGCCACAGTGAAGCACCACAGCATGATTCAATGGTTTCCACTGGTGGTTCTGGCACTAATGCTGCCCGGCTGTCACCAAAAGATGGCCATTCAACCAAAATTGAAACCACAATCACCCACGCAGTTTTTTGCAGACGGTAGATCCACACGACCACAAGTTGTTGGAACCGTGGCAAGGGGAACTTTGCAAGAAGACGCCGTTTTCTCGACTGGGAAAGTAGCTGACTTAGGTGTTGTGACAGCGGGCGCGCCGGTTGATCCAAAATCGATCCTGGCCCAATACACTTCAGAATTTCCTTTGGAAGTCAATGAGTCGCTTCTTCTGCGTGGTAAGGAGCGATACAACATTTACTGCAATGTTTGCCACGGCCAAACAGGTGCTGCCGACGGCACTATTGTGATGCGTGGTTTTCTTCATCCACCTGCGTTTTGGGAACAATCACCCGGAAATACCTCGCACAACAGCAGAGGACTGCGCTATCAGGGTGCTGGTCAATTGTCATTGGAATCGGCGCCTGTCGGCTACATTTTCCATGTAATCACGCATGGTTATGGCGCCATGGGAAGTTATTCAGCGCAAATTTCGCCTCGAGATCGATGGGCAATTGTTGCATATATTCGCGCATTGCAAAAAGCACGTGCAACAGAAGCCAGCATTCCATCAACACAAGACAACAGCCATCCGAAGGGGGCGCACTGATGAGCAACCTGACGGTACGCGTGAAAGAACGCGCCCTGAAAGCATCTGGCTTGGCATTCACAGTAGGCCTTGTAGGCCTGTTGGTTTCAATTTCATTGCTCTTTGTCACTGGATCCCAAGCATTTTTCCAATCGTACCTGACGGCGTACATATTGCCTTCTGGACTGGCCATTGGTTGCTTGGCACTGTTGATGATTCAGCATGTTTCTGGTGGTTACTGGGGATACGTTGTTCGCCGTCCATGTGAAGCTGGCGCCCGAACTTTGCCTTTTGTTGCCATCATGTTTCTGCCTTTGTTCCTTGGCTTGACCGATGTCTACAAGTTCTTTCCTAAGGAACACGAGCACAATTCGCCTGAAGCTCACCTGAATGTACATAGCGACAACAGACTATGGGCTTGGTCTGACCCAGATCTTGAAATTGAAGATCATGAGAAAATTGTTCTTGATGCCAAGAAAGGCTACTTGAGCGATAACTTCTTCATCATCAGGACAGTCGGCGCTTTTGCTCTTTGGATTGGTATGGGTCTTGGATTGAGTGCATTGGCTCGAGTTGAGGATTCCAAAGGTTGGAGCCCTTCTCTGAAGCAAAGCATGCAATACATTTCCGGCCCAGGGATTGTGGTTCATGCATTGGTGATACTGCTGATATCAACAGACTGGTCAATGTCTCTGCAACCGATTTGGTACTCGACGATGTACCCGGTTATTTTTGGTTTTGGCCAAATACTGTCAGCAATGGCATTGAACTCGATTGTTTTCATCTACCTGCGTGATGGTGGTGAAGACTTGAATGACTCTCGTAACAGGAAGATTCTGCGCGATTTGGGAAGCTTTTTGCTCGGATTCACGGTTTTCTGGACATACATCACCTTTTCCCAATTCCTGTTGATATGGAGCGCAAACCTTAAAGAAGAAGTTCCTTATTACCTAGCTCGTTCACGGGGTGGATGGGAATACCTGACTTGGGCTTTGGGCTTAGGGCACTTCCTCATCCCATTCTTGGTTCTGCTGTTCCGCGAAGCCAAGCGTCGCGCTGATGTGCTTTGGAAGGTTGCTGTATTTATTCTGGTAATGCGATTTGCGGATATTTACTGGCAAATTCGCCCAGCATTTGATCCTGGTCATTGGGACATTGGCTTGGAGACTGTTCAGGATCTCGCATCGTTTACAGGTTTAATGGGAATCTGGATCGGTCTCTTCTTCAGGGAAGTTTCCAAATATGGTCTCTACCCAGAAAACGATCCAAGGAAAGATACCGAACCGGTTCACACAGTTGCTGACGATGTGATTATCCCGAACACAGCACACTGAAACGAGGTTGGCCATGGCGGATAAGAACAAAAAACCTGGGTTTGAAACAACGGACATTAAGAGTTCTGTTGTCTATCTGTTTTTTGGTTTGATTGTTGTTTCTGTAATCATGACTGTGTTCATTGTTCTGGGCACGTTTGCGTTTCTGACAAATTTTGAGTCAGCAACCAAATTCAGCTCAGACCCGATACTTGCAGCCATGCGCAAGAAGCATGACGAGCAGATGAGGCAGTCGCTTGAATCTCAGTACAAAGAGGTTTTCGGTGGCAATGTTGAGGAAGCCAAGAATCAAGCTTCTATCAGCATGACACGTATCAGTGTGAATGGATTTGTAAGGCCTATTGATCCTCCTCAACCAACCCTTGAAGGTGTTGATGTGTTGTCTCCACTTCATTCGGGAGGACAACCTAATCCATTCACGATTGGTCAGGAAAATATTCGCAAAGGAAACAACGCTCTTAAGGGAGCAGGTATTGATAAGGCGATTGCAGCTGTTATCGCAGCAAATTCCAAGAGTAAAGGTAACGGTAACCCGGCTCTTCCTAGTGATACCAATGGTGGTAGGAACTGACGCGTTTATTGTTTGATAGGTTGAATTGGTACGGTTGTATTTTAAGGGGTATATGAGCGTGAAGCGTGTTTTGCTTGTGATGATGGCGCTTGCTGGATTGGTTCAAACCAGTCCGTGCGACGACACGCCAGGCATCTCTGTTCTTCCACGTGGACCCGGCGACGTGCAAGTCAAGGAAAACAGGTACACTAAGCTTAAAGAACAAGCGACTATCGACCAACAATTGGGTTCTCAAGTACCTGCAGATCTCCAGTTTCTCGATTATGAAGGCAAACCTATAACACTTGGTGATATACCCAAAGGTAAGCCTGTTTTACTTGTTCCTGCCTACTATCGTTGCAGATTGCAATGCAACATGGTGCTTGCTGGTGTTTTTGACACGTTAAAGCGAGTGAAGTTCAAACCGGGCGTTGATTTTGAAGTTGTTGTGTTCAGTTTCGATCGGGAAGAAGGTCCAGCCGATGCCGCCCGAAAACGTGGCGAACTGATGGAAACAACCGGGCGTCCTGTTAAAAAAGGCAGCTTCCTTGATGGTCGTTTCGATCACAGGACTGTCGCTGACTGGCGTTTTCTCGTGGCTGGTGAAGAAGCCATCAATCGTTTGTGTGATTCTATCGGATATCGTTTTGTTCGTGATCCGGAAACAGGTGAAATTTTGCACGGCATGGGTATCGTTTTCCTGACACCGGATCTCAAAGTCAGTCATTACCGGATGGGAATGAACTATCAGCCTTTCAATGTTGAAAAAGACCTTCAGATGGCATCTGAAAATGGCATTGGAACTATGGTTGATAAATTGGCTTTTGTGTGCATGAAATATGATCCGCACAGTGGCCAATACAGTATCGCGGTTATTCGTTTGGTTCAGGTTGGGGCGATCATAACCATTATTGCCTTGGCCTTTATTATTTTTGGTAACAGGCTCTTCGGCCGGAAGCTGGGTGGTGTTGCGCCAGTCCCTGCTTCCGGTAGCTGACGGGAAGGAACGGATCAACCATGTGGGATTTTCCGCTGGTGCCTGAGCAGGCTTCAACAGTCGCCCCTGAGGTTGACCAATTGAGTCTGTTCATTTTGGCGATCAATATTGGCATCACCGTGTTGGTGTTTGCTTTGTTGATTCTATTTTCGTTTTTGTATGCAAGGCGGAGCGAAAGCGAAGTTCCGCCCCAATATCATGGGTCTATGCTTCTTGAAATTGGTTGGTCAATTATCCCGAGCCTTATCTGCCTGGTGATTTTCATCTGGGGCGTGAAGGTGTATGCGGAAATCATTGTTCCGCCCGCTGATTCAACCGATGTCTATATTGTTGGCAGACAGTGGATGTGGAAAGCGCAGTATCCTACCGGTCAACGTGAAATCAATGCGTTGCATGTTGCTGTTGGCAAACCTGTCAAGCTAACCATTACCAGCGAAGATGTGCTTCACTGTTTTTCCATTCCGGCGTTTCGGGTGAAAAGCGATGCTGTTCCCGGGCGTTACACAACGATGTGGTTCCAACCGACCAAGCCTGGAACCTACCATTTGTTCTGCACGGAATACTGTGGAACCGAACACTCACGCATGATTGGTAAGATTGTTGTGATGGAAGAAGCCGATCACCAAAAGTGGTTGAGTGAGAAAGCTGAACTTGGTGATGCTCTTCAGGGAAGAAAACTCTTTTCCAAGCTTCAGTGTGTCACTTGTCATGCGGGAGAATCTCAAGCACGCGCACCGTCGCTTGAAGAAATTTACATGAAGCGTATTCCTTTGGCTTTCGATAAGGGCAGCGCTGTCGCCCCGGGAACGACAGTACTTGCAGACGAAAACTACCTGCGTGAAAGTATTCGTTATCCAAGTGCGCGTATTGCCGCTGGGTTCCAGTACCCCTCGATCATGCCGGCTTATGACGAGAGTCTTGTGAGTGAAGATGAAATGTTTCAGTTGATTGCTTATATTAAGTCGTTGAAAAAGGGGCAAACCCCCACACGTATTGAACAGACAACAATTCCGTCAGCGCTGGGTGCGCCAGCGGTGCGGAAGTAATCAAGCACTTAAGAATCTGGGAGGAAAGACCATGAGTACGATGTTGGATGTTAAGACGCGATTGGGTGCATCAGACGCTCCCGTAGGCCATGATTCCAAGGTTAACTACCTGAATCATGTCAACACGGCTGCATCATGGTTCCTGACTTTGGACCACAAGCGTATTGCTCTACTTTACCTGGTGGTCACCAGCTTCATGTTTGTGCTGGGTGGAGCCTATGCCGGGGTTATCAGAGCAGAGTTGATAACCCCCAAAGGCGACTTTGTGTCGAGCGATTTTTACAATAAATCGTTCACGGCGCATGGCGTGATCATGGTGTTTTTTGTGCTCATTCCCGCCATTCCTTCCGTTATTGGAAACTTCTGTCTTCCATTAATGCTCGGTGCCAAGGATGTTGCATTCCCCCGTATCAACTTGATCAGTTGGTATGTGTACATGGCGGGTGCCTCATTCACGCTTTACGCTCTTATTTCTGGTGGTGTTGATTCAGGTTGGACCTTCTATACGCCCTTGAGCACCACGTATTTGAATTCCAATGTTATGGCGACAGCAACCGGATTGTTTATTCTCGGGTTTGCGTCGATTTTGACTGGACTCAACTTTATTGTGACAATCCACCGCATGCGGTCACCCGGTCTCACGTGGTTCAGACTTCCTCTTTTCGTATGGGCCATTTACGCGACCAGTGTTATCCAATTGCTCGGAACTCCTGTCATTGCCATTACTTTGGCCTTGGTTGGTGTTGAACGTGCTTTGGGTGTTGGAATTTTCGATCCGCGTCTTGGTGGTGACCCCATCCTTTACCAACACCTTTTCTGGTTCTACAGCCATCCGGCTGTGTACATCATGATTCTCCCAGCCTTGGGTGTGACAAACGAGCTAATTTCAACATTTAGCCGTAAGCCTGTATTTGGTTACACCATGATTGCTGGCTCCAGCATCGCGATTGCTGTTTTCAGCTTCATTGTTTGGGCTCACCACATGTTCACATCGGGCCTTTCGCCTTATGCGGCCATGTTCTTTTCTCTGCTTACCTTCTCTGTGGCAATTCCATCGGGTATCAAGGTTTTCAGTTGGTTGGCAACACTGTTTCAGGGATCGATTTCTTTTGATTCCCCGATGCTTTTTGCTTACAGCTTCATTGGATTGTTTACCATTGGCGGCATGACTGGTTTGTTCCTGTCCACCCTTGGAACAGACATTCACATGCACGACACATACTTTGTGGTGGCTCACTTCCACTACGTGATGGTGGGTGGAACCATTGTTGGATACTTGGGTGCGTTGCATTTCTGGTGGCCCAAGATGTTCGGCAGAATGTATGCTGAATTCCCAGCCAAGATATCCGCGATTCTGGTATTTGTCGGGTTCAACCTGACATTCTTCCCACAGTTCCTGCTGGGTTACATGGGAATGCCTCGTAGGTATCATGAGTATCCAGCAGAATTTCAGGTATTGAATGTTTTTTCTACAGCGGGAGCTACAATTCTTGGTATTGGATATATTATGCCAATATTTTACCTGACATATGCAGCGTTCTTCGGAAAGAAGGCGTCATCGAATCCATGGGGTGCTACCACTCTTGATTGGACTCACACCGAATCTCCGCCTTCACCCCACAATTTTGAGTCAACTCCTGTAGTGACTGCAGATCCTTACGACTATCGTGTGACTCAAAAGGAGGGCGCCCTTGTCGCTCACTGAAAAATACGCCCCCACCAAGGGGCATGACGACGCAAGCCATGGCCATGACCATGATCTTGCCCATCATTTTGACAATGTGGAACAACAGCACGATGCCGGTAATCTGGGCATGTGGATGTTCCTCACCACAGAAGTATTGTTCTTTGGTGGCTTGTTCGCTGCTTATACCATTTATCGATACAAGTTCGAAAAGGTGTTTGAGCAAGCTAGCAACATTCTGGATCCACTATTGGGTGGTATTAACACCATTGTCCTGATTTTTTCCAGCGTAACCATGGCTTTTGCTGTGCGTTCCGCTCAACAGGGTAAATCGAAAGCAATCGTTGCCTGGCTTGCAGCGACCATTGTTTTCGGTTCCATGTTTTTGGGAATCAAATACTTTGAGTGGAAGCATGACGCCACTCTTCATGTATTCCCAACGGCTGACTTCAATTGGACTTGGGCGCGTGAAAAGCACGCTGAACATGAGCATCACGAATCGCACGAACCTGAGATGCGTGGTTTGGTGTTTAATTCACCCAAGGTACCACAGTCTTACATCGAAAAAGACTCGAAGAACCCTGAAGCAAAACAGGCGCGTCTGTTTTTCTTCCTTTATTTCATGATGACCAGTCTCCATGCCGCACACATGGTCATAGGCTTTGGCATCATGGCTGTGATCATGATTTATGCTTGGAACGGGTTTTACACGGCTAATTATTACGTTCCGGTGGAATCTGTAGGCCTGTACTGGCACTTTGTCGACTTGGTTTGGATCTTCTTGTATCCCCTTTTGTACCTGCTCGGTGCCCACCTGAGTGCCGGGCACTAAAAGGCAAGGCAGATTCTGGAGAACGCTGATGTCGCTGCATCCCCCCGCCCCGGCCTGGACGTATTGGGCCAACTTCCTTACCCTGTGCGTCCTGACGGTAGTGACTTGGTTCACCGCCTGTCAGGATCTGGGTGTTATGAGCACTCCCATTGCCTTGGGAATTGCCGTTATCAAAGCGGCACTTGTCGCCTTGTTCTTCATGCATGTTTGGGAAAGCACTCCGCTCACCAAGCTTGTTATTTTCGCATCGCTTTTCATTTTGACAGTGCTACTGACATTCTTGTTTACCGATTACATGACTCGTAATTACGACGTGCTTCCTCCTGTGCCGGCTGTCAGCTCACGAGTTTGATCTCTTACTGTTGACTGATTTTGGATCGCCTTGAAAACCGTGATTATTCACGGTTTTCTTTTTTTCTGGTATACGTCGAACCTTCTAGTATGTTAATTTGATATCGATGAGTGTGATCAGGATGTCAAATAGTACTGTTAGTTTCCTGAATTCACGATTTGCGAGCGGGTAGCTTTGATAGTGCTGCGCCCTCGCATCCATTCTTCGAGTGACTTCAGATCTTTGGGATCTGCGCGCCGCCACGATCTGTTCGCCAAATCGCCATACCGAGCAGCCTGACTTGTTTTCCCTTCTGCTTCGCTCAGGATCTTTAATCCTAACGCAGCTGTTACACTACCGGGATCGTGCGCCAAGGCTTCTAAAAAGGCTTCGCGGGCTTGCGCATGGTTCCCTGCTTTCAGGGCTCCTTGGCCCCAAGACTCCATATGCTTGGCGCCATTTCCCCATGAATGCGCTTGATGATCGTCCTTGGTTCGGTCAACACAGCGCTTGAGCAGAACCAAGCCTTCGGTGCAATCGCCTTCCTCGCATGCGAGCAATCCCATGAGTTCAAGGAGGCGTAATTCCGTAGGTTTATCATTCTTGTTTGTTTGGCGCATCTGACGAAGCACGTCTACTTGGGCTCTCATATCTGGGATATTTCCGTTTACCCAAGCCCAAATTCCCGCGCCATAAGCTGCTTGTGATCGATCTGTTTTGTATAGTTTATCGATTGTTTCACGCGCCATAACTTCATCGCGTGTGGCGATGGCCATTTTCAACCAAACCGCTTGATTATTGAGTCCGTCTTTCTTGCAATCGTCGATTTTTTTGCGTGTTTCTAAGAATCTTCCCTCATGAATGAGGGATATCATTAGAATTTCTATGTGATGCGCGTATTGGTGGTCATCAGCAGGTTTGACAGCCATGTTTTTGTGATACGCCTGCTCGAGTTCAATTGCCTTACTTGAAAGGTCTGCCGTACGTTCCCATCGGCCCAGTCGTGTTGCCAGATGCGCTTGCATGTGGAACGGGTGTGGAATCCCCGGTGATGATTCGATGTACCGGTTTGCGTGATCCCAGCCGAGGGCAGGTCGGCGGAAAGTTTCATAAAAGTGCACAAGCTCGTGGTTGGCCCCCGGATGCAGCGGATTGACGCGTAGTAGTGCGTGGTAGAACGGTATACCGCCAACGGAACCGCCAAAGCCCCCTGCTCCACCTCCTAGTTGGGCGCGTGCAAACCAGGCTTCTTCATCGTCTGGGAACTGCGCGAGAAGTTCGTCGAGTGCGCGCATCGCGGCTTTCTTGCGTGCGTCGCCATCGCCCGCACCTGGTTCGAGTCCTCGTTCCAATAATGCGGCGCGGATGAGGGCTTGTTCTCTGGCATCGGCGGAGGCTCGCAATAGTCCTGCTTGTTTGAATGCTTTCGGTGCTTGGGTTGCCAGTGGGCCGTGTTTTTCCAACGCCCTTCCCAACCCCCACCATGCCATAGCGCAACCGGGGTCTAATCGGGTTGCTGTTTCCATCGATCTGACTGCTTCGATCCATACATAGGAGTAAAAATATCCTAATCCTTGATCCAGATGATTCTGGCATGCGGGATTATTGGTTCCCACTGGATAACGATAAATGCATAGATTGGGCGTGATTTTTGCTTCTGGCAGACCCGAAATAGGCAGCAGTGGCGGGCCAGTCAAAGCGCGTGGTTGCGAAGCCATTCCTGGTGGCGGAGCGATTCTGCTTTCACCTGAAGAGTTTGCAGATCGATGCTCTGATTTTGGCAACGATGCTTCTCGTCGCGTAGCAGCGCCTGCTGGTTTTGCATCTGCATATCCAATACAGCAGGAAATCAACAATTCAATCATGGTTTCACCATTGTGGGGAGTGCGCCTGCAGCATGGAGACCCAAAACGGCATAAGCTGTTCCGGCATGGGTGATAAAGTGTGCTTTGTCATTGTTGAGAGATCTTACAAACCATCGGCCTGAATCTTTTTGTTCTTTCAGCAGCCAGGCAACGCCTTTGCGTGTCGGATCGCTAGCACCTTTGGATTGAACAAGAACCATCACAGCCAAACCTGTGGCATATCCGTCCGATGGTGCTGTTTCGGGTTCATTCGGGGTTCCATCTTTTCGCTTCCATTTTCCCAACGATGAAAGGCTCCAGCCTCCATCGGGGCGTTGCAGTTTCAGCAAGGTGTCAAGCGTTGCATCTCGATCTTCCTGCGCCATGGCCCTTTTGTCGTAATGAGCGGCCCAAACTTGATGTAGGCGATGGTGCAACGGTAGGTCTTTGACGGTTTTCAGATAGGCGGTGATTCTGTCCAACCGCGACACCGCATCGGGCGTCTTTTCCAGATACCCCGGGGCAGCTGTTGTGGCCAAAAGCGCAGCAACAGCACCATAACCGTCGTCGCTTTCCGAAGGTGGCCAATCACACTTCAACCAATCCCAAGCACCGTCTGGCCTCTGCAGCTTCCATTGCCGGTCTAGCGCCATACGCGCCGGTTCACTGGTTTCCTTGGCACCTGTCAGCCGATCGTGCAGGGCAAGGGCTTGAGCCGTGGCAACCACCTCAGCGGGCCAACGGGGGGCATTTTTGTCCCAGTTGCGTGCCCTGTCTTGAAAAAAGGCAAGTACTTCAGCATGTTCGGCACCCGGTTTACCGATCAGGGGGCGCGCCACAACGTAGGGGTAGTTCGTGTGGCATGTGCCGCATTTGCGCTGCCGAGTCCACGCTAGGTTGATCTGGTCTAGAAACGTTGCCACGCGTTCGGGCGCAAAAGCCAAGGCGGCTTTTTCGTCTGCTTTGTTAGGCGCGGGGGCATCTGCTTGTGGTAGTGCCAAGGCCAGCATCATAAGCAGCGGGTTCATGGGCTTCGACTCCGGCAGTGAGGGCATCTGTTTCAAAGCGCGTGGGCAGGCTATCACCATCTCAAGCCATTCACGCGGGTGGAGCAAGTGAAAATGTGACCGGTGTTCGCATAGGGGCACGCATTGTAAGCTGACATTGGAGGATTAGACCATGACCATATGCCGATTCGGAATTCTGGGTACCGCCACCATCGCCCGGAAGAATTGGAAAGCGATCCGACTTTCAGACAATGCATGCGTGACAGCCGTGGCGAGCCGCCAACCAGCTAAAGCTCAGGCATTTATCGACGAATGCTCGGAAGAAGTGCCTCCGGGTGGCCCAGTTGCAGCGGTCAGCTACGAAGACCTGCTTAAGCGTGAAGACGTTGACGCTGTTTATATCCCACTTCCAACCGGAATCCGTGCGGAATGGGTTCAAAAAGCTGCCCGTGCTGGAAAGCATGTGCTGTGCGAAAAACCGTGCGGTTCGAACCTTGGTGAAGTTCTTGAAATGGTTTCCGCCTGCAAGGCTGCCAACGTTCAGTTCATGGACGGCGTGATGTTCATGCACAGCGGCAGGTTGCCATTGGTACGTCAGGTACTCGATGACGGTACCTCGGTAGGAAATATCCGTCGCATTACCAGCCAATTCAGCTTCGCGGCCCCGCCGGAGTTTCTGACGGGCAATATCCGTGCAGATCATGCTCTGGAACCGCTGGGGTGCCTCGGAGACTTGGGTTGGTACAACTCCCGGCTGACATTGTTCGTGATGGATTATCAGATGCCTGAAAAGGTTTCGGGCCGTTTGCTTCTGGGCCACGGCCCGGCAGGTAAGCAGGTGCCGCTGGAGTTTTCCGCGGAACTGTTCTTCCACGGTGGGGTGACGGCATCTTTCTTCAATTCATTCCGCACGCAACACCAGCAATGGGCTCACATCAGTGGCGACAAGGGTTGGTTGAGCATCCCGGATTTTGTATTGCCATATCAGGGATGCGAGTCGTCGTTTGAGGTGAACAACGCGCATTTCCATATCGCGGGCTGTTCATTCCACATGCAGGGACATCCGCGCCGCTTCGCGGCGATCGAGCAAGCAGATGGAGCGCCCGATAGCCAGGAAACGAGCATGATCCACACGTTCTCAACCCTTGCGCTCTCAGGCAAACCGGATCCATTCTGGGGCGACATCGCCATCAAGACCCAAAGCATACTCGACGCCTTGGTCAAATCCGCAGCTATGGACGGGGCGTTAGTCACTGTTTGATGTCTTGAAACGAGATTAACGATAGCATTCGGGAACCGGTTATTTTTTGCCGGATGCTGCCGTTACCGATATCAACCAGATCGTTTCCAGTTCCACACCCATGCGGGCAGGAACATGCGCCACAGATGACAGTGGCGCGGGAGTTGCTGCGCGCCCAACGATGGTTATTGGCCCGGAATAAGGCTTCCCATCGGTGGTGAATTTCAACGTGACGGAAGTCGCTGTAGGCCCTTTTGTATCCGAAACGGTTTCCGGTGCAGTCACACCGGCGGGAAGGCCTTCCGCCTTAATAGTGATGGGGCCTACCGGGCCTTTGCGGGCGATTTTCACGGTCAATTCGCCGGGTTTGTCCTTGGTGGTCACCGCGGAATCGGCGGAGGCGTCGAGCTGAAATTCCACTGGCTCCGGGCGTACGGTCAGGAGGTAACGATACTTGTCTCCCCCATGGCCAAACCGGTCCGTTACCTGCAGGGTGTAATTGCCATCCACAGACGCAGCAACAGTCAGGGTTGGATCTGGATTCGACCCCGAGTCGTCTACTTCTGTTACGACCTTGCCCATCGGATCGATCCAACGGATTACCGGATCAATGATTGAACCGAGCGATCGACCCTGAACCATCACCAGCAATCGCTGCCCCTTCTTCATAGCCACAGTGTGGGCATTGCGTTGCAATGGGACTGTCAATTGACCCGTTACGGCCCCCGGTATGGAAAGCGCCTCTGGGCCTTTGCCCAGAAGTATTGAAGTTGGAAGTGGTGTGGACCATACCGTGGCCTGTCCGGCTATTCCGGAGAGAGTTACCCTGCAGGCGCGAGTTCCAGCAGGCAATGACAGGCCCTCTCCTTCTGAATGTTCCGCAGGTGCGGTTATCGGCGGGTTGATGACCTGAGCCTTTGAACCCATTGGGATATTCCAGCCCCGGGGTTCCACAGTTGCGGTTTGTCCGGCAGGCACGGCAAGTGGAATAGCGTGGGTAGCATATGGTCCTGTTGTCAGAGTCAGACGATAAACAGAGGTGGCATTACCGAAAAATCCGATGTTGCTGTCTGGCGCTGATGGGAAGGCAAACACCCTGACAATGTGGTTACCATCTGCCTTGGCTGTATATCCCAGACGAGGGTCGAGGCCCAGATCGTCGTGGTTTTCGGCAACAACTTTTCCGGCGGGCGAGACGACTTGCAGAACCGCATCCATGGGAGAACCCAGCCGGTTGTTGGCATCCAGCGCGGCAACCAGAGTCTGACCTTTTTTGATATTTACCGTGAAACCATCCACTTCACCCTTGGTGAGGGCCCCATTGATCAACACTGGCAGCGAGACAGGCTTGGTATCGGCAGGTTTGTTGTTGGGCTCGGTTTCGTTGATTTCTGGGATATTGCCCACCAGAAATGGCACAACCGCTGAAGCTCCCTCACTGTTGTAAAGCCTGAGCCAGAAGCGATCAGTTGCAAGATTGCCGGGGATTTCCAGCTCCAGTTTTCCGGAATCCTTGAGGGGCGTTGCTTTGATGCCGGGCGACCAGATCTTGATGTCGGCCCAAGAGAATGTGCCACTGCAGGTGACAATTACTTTGGAACCGCGCACACCCCCCGCTGGAAACAGGTGCGTGAGGGTGGGGGGGGCGGCTTGCGCACCTGCGGAGCAGAGGAGCAGGATTACAAGGGAACGGATCACATCAGCTCCGCAATGGTCCGGGGGTCGCTAACGATATGCGCAGGGCGACCATTAGCGCCATACAGAATCTTGTTAGGGTCGATACCTAGCTTGGTATAAACACTGGCAACCAAGTTTTCCGGCCCATAAATCTTTTCGACAGCGGCATAACCATTGCGGTCGGTTGCTCCCACCACCTGACCGCGCGGCGTGCCGCAACCAGCAACCAGAATCGAGATGGCACTGGACCAGTGATCCCGGCCCGGAGTGGTGGAACCAGGCAATGTCGATATCTTGGGAGTGCGACCAAATTCGCCCATGACCAAAACCAGCGTCGTGTCGAGCATCCCGCGTTGATCGAGATCCTCAATTAGCGTGGCCACGACCGATTCCAGTGCCTGCCCCTGTTTTTTGAACGCCGGGAAGATATTGGAGTGGTGATCCCAACCACCATCGTTGATGGTCACAAAAGGTACGCCGGCTTCCACCAGACGCCGTGCCAGCAAGGCACGCTGCCCGAGTGAGTTTCGGCCAAAGGCATCGCGTACACGGTCTGGTTCCCGGTGCACTTCGAAGGCTCTCTGCGCCACGGCGGAGCGCATGAGTGAAACGGCTTGTGTGTAATTCTCGTCCATTCCACGCACTGGGTCGCCAGCGGCACGGTCCTGAAATCGCATGAGCTGATCAAGGCGCGTGCGCAGTTCCCGGCGGCCGGTTACACGCGAGTCGTTCAGTTCCCGTGGAATAGTGACATCGCGGACAGAAAAAACCGATTGATTGGGGTCGTCTGAAACCACAAAAGGCGCGTGGCGTGAACCCAGAAAATTCGGGCCACCCGACCGTGTCATGCTTGGAATCGAAAAATAGGCGGGCAATCCACCGGGTGCACCACGCTCCGCGGAAGTCACCGATCCCATGCTGGGATGGAAACTCACAAAAGCGCCGCAACTCACAGGAATGCGGGTGGGTGCACCTGTCATCATGTAGTGGTTGCCGGCACCATGGTTGTTTTGATCGTGTCGGACCGAGCGAACAATGGTGAGTTTGTTGCTGATGGCGGCAAGTCGGGTCATGTTTTCGGAAAAGAACATGCCGGGCACGCGGGTGGCAATTGGCTTAAACTCACCGCGGATTTCCGCGGGGGCATCCGGCTTGGGATCGAATGTTTCGATATGGCTGGGGCCGCCGTCCAGCCAGAAAAGAATACAGCTTGTTGGAGGCGTGGATGGTTGGCCCGGGTTCTGTCGGGCGCGCAGCGCGCCAACAAACCCGCCACCCAGCAAAGCACCCAGCCCAAGGCTTAGGCTGTCACGCCGGCTGATCCCTTCACAATTGCTATATACCGACATCGGAACCTCCCAGGTCAGTCGATGAACACAAATTCCGGGGTATTGAGCAGCGCCCAGAAAAGATCTTCCACGGCCATCCGCCTATTCTTCCCATCTACGGGAAACGCTGCCAAGGCAGTCTTTGCCTCGGCGGCAGAGGGCAGTCGGCCATATATGAACAGATAGGCAGTATCCACAATGGCTGCATCTGTTTCTTTCGATGCAGCCAATCGCGCGGGACGCGCATTGTCGAGTGAAAACTTTCCGTTCAGTGCGGGCGAATTCATCAAGTGCAGCACTTGAGGGGTGGTGCTGTCCGAAGTCCGTTCGCAGGGTGGATCCTGATTGGGGTCCGGCCTGCCGTAGGTATCCAGAAACAGCGACGAAGCGCGGTAGGTCCACAATTCAACAGCACGGGAACCCGGAGGCATGGCGGAAAACGTTTCTTCGACATCCAAGATATCGTTGACCGCGTCGAGCAAAGTCTCGGCGCGAAAACGCTCGCGGTAATAACGGGAAAAATTGCGCAGGTCTCCCGCATTGCGATCATTCGGAGTTGAACCCAATGCAAATGTGCGTGATGTGGCAATGAAGCGGATCAATTTTTTGATGTCGTAACCGTCGCGGCGGAATTGATCGGCAAGCTGGTCGAGCAGGGCGGCATTGGTTGCTGGGTTGGTGGCTCGGATATCATCGACTGGTTCAACAATTCCCTGACCCATCAGTTCGCGCCACACCCGGTTTGCCATCACCCGGGCAAACCATGGATTTTTAGGATCCGTCATCCACGCTGCCAACGGAACCCGAGGGTCATCACCCGCTGCTACCGTTACGGCTGGACCCGCCAGAAGTTTAATCCCTACGGGTTCGAGTGTACGCCCGTGGAGAAGCGTGCCCGAATCGCGCGTGAAGATACTTTCCTCTCCACCGGATATGGGTGGAGACAGACCTTGGCCCTTCCTGCCAATGCGTGAGAAGAAAGCGGCAAATCCGTAAAAGTCGTCCTGACTCCAGACTTCAAAAGGGTGGTGGTGGCACTTGGCGCATTCCAATCGTACCCCCAGAAACAATTGACTGACCGAGGATGCGATTTCCACGGGTTCAGGACGGTCGCGGAAAAGAACCGCGGCGCCGTTGCGCCACGAACTTCCCTGCGCGGTCACCAATGAGGTGACGAACTGGTCGTAAGGCAGGTTGGACCTAAAGGCTTCACGCAACCAAGCGTCGATGCTTCGGGTTGCCTTGATACCGGCCCGAAAAGGGTTGGGCCGTAGCAAGTCGGCCCACTTGTTGGCCCAGAAATCGGCATATTCGGGTCGTTCCAGAAGCTGGTCGAGTGTTTTCGCGTGCTTGTCTGGAGATTTGTCCGCTAGAAAAGTGCGTACCTCCTCTGGCGTGGGCAATGTGCCAATCAGCCGAACGTAGGCGCGCCTAAGCCATGTGGTTTCGCTGGCCAGTTGTGAAGGAGTAATCCCCAGAACCTTGAGCTTGTCGCGCACATGGCCGTCAATCGGGTGGCCCGATGCAAGCACGCTGTAAGCGGTTTCCGGGGGTGTTCCGGCCAGCGGAATGGTAATTCCGGTAACAGTGATGTGATTCATGTAGCGGGCCATGATGGCGGCCTCGCCCGGTAGGACACCGGCTTTAACGACTCCATTGCCACCAACGGTGGCGACTGTGTTTTCGTTGGAACTGAAGGCACTTCCGTCGGTAACATCACGCCTCGTACCATCGGAATAAATGGCCACTACTTTCAGGCCAATACTGGATCCTGGCTTGAGACTGTGGTTTGGTGGATCCGAGATCACCTTTACGATACGCGGAGCATTGGCGGGTGTGCGGGGAGCGCCAGATCGGATCCACTCTTCGATCATTTTGTAATGCGGGCCGTTGGCCTCCAGCTTTTTACCACCACCGTGTGGCATTTGGCCCGTTGGTTTCCGCAACAGCAGACTGTTGTTAGGGGATTCAACCTGCACCCGCCGGCCGCGGCCTTCACGGATAAGTGCCGCGTAATCGAAGTCGGAGTCAAAACCGAGCAACGAGAGAGCGAACCCGTTCTGTCCCCGTGACTTTCCATGGCAAGGGCCAGAATTGCAGCCAAAGCGTGTCAGGAGAGGCTGGATATCAGCTTCGAAAGTAACCGATGGGGTGGATTGAGCATGGCTGCTACCGCTGAACAACAACATGCATCCAAGTAGAGCGATCGCGGATGAGCCGCCCGGCAGTTTTGGTTTTGGCAACCAGAGCGACTTCATTGCGTTGCCCCAAGGCGGGATCAATGCGGGGAGCATGAGGGGTGGGGAAGAGCCAGCCCAATACTTACTAGATTCTAATCTCTTATCGGATGAGCCGCAATCAATTCTTGGTTTCTTTGGCCCTCTACGATTATAGTGCCACCTCAACGGACTGCATAACTGGCAGTCTGGCCCATGGGATGTTGATCATGAAATGTTTGCAAGTGCTGTTTTTGTCAGCTGTTGTGGCTGTTTTCGCGCATGCCGATGACTGGCCTCAGTGGATGGGACCTCAACGCGACAATGTCTGGCGCGAGGAAGGCATCGTTGAGTCGTTTTCTGACAGTGGCCCCAAAAAAGTCTGGAAGACTTCTATCGCTGGCGGCTACTCAGGCCCTGCTGTTGCAGGCGGCAAGGTTTTCATCACAGACTATGTCACCAAGGACAATGTGAAGGTCGACAATTTTTCACGCGGTTCATTCAGCGGTACCGAACGGGTTCTTTGCCTCGACGAAGCCACGGGCAAGGTTCTGTGGAACCATGAGTACCCTGTGAAGTATGCGATCTCGTACCCTGCTGGACCTCGCTGCACACCCAATGTGGATGGAAAGTTGGTCTACACACTTGGCGCCGAAGGGAATCTTTTCTGCTTCGATATCGCGTCCGGCAAGATCGTGTGGTCGAAGGACCTGAAAACAGAATACGACACAAAGTCAGCACTTTGGGGGTATGCCAGCCATCCTCTGATTGATGGCAACAAATTCATATGCTTAGTGGGTGGTAAGGGCAGCCACACGGTTGCTTTCGACAAGACCACGGGTAAGGAACTCTGGCGGTCTCAAACTGCACCTGAGCAAGGCTACAGCCCGCCCACCATCATTGAAGCTGCTGGCGTGCGCCAACTCGTCATTCCTCGTCCCGACGCTGTGGCATCTCTCGACCCTGAGACAGGCAAATTGCTGTGGTCGGTGCCATATGCGGCTTCGAATGGGTCGATCATTATGTCGCCCCTCAAAATTGGTAACTATCTATTCGTTGCGGGATACAGCAACAAGAATTTGTTGCTGAAGCTGGCAACCGACAAGCCGGGTGCCGAGGTGGTTTGGCAGGACAAAGCGAAGCATGCCTTTTCTCCAGTGAATGTCCAGCCCATGGTTGTGGATGGCGTTCTTTACGGATTCGATCAGGATGGCGATATGTCGGGCGTTGAGCTTCCAAGTGGCAAACGTCTGTGGTCCACCTCCGAGCCCATTGGCAAACGGAAGGTTGGTTCGGGCACGGCGTTTATTGTGCAGCACGGCAAGCGGCATTTCTTCTTTACCGAAACGGGGCATTTGGTGATCGGCACCTTGTCTCCGGAAGGTTTCAAGGAAACCAGCCGGGCGAAGCTACTTGATCCAACCAACAATGCTTTTGGCCGCGAAGTTCTTTGGTGCGCGCCCGCATTTGCCAATAAGCGCATCTACGTTCGCAACGATTCCGAAATTGCCGCGTTCGATTTGGCAAAGTAACCCGAAACGATATCTGGTTGAGTTTCAGCCAGAAGTGGTTTCATGGATTTTAAGTGAGCCCGCCGCGCGGGGGACTTCGCGCGGCGGGCCTGATCCAAAAAATATCAATTGGTGCTTTCAAAAGCCTGGAGATGAACCGGAATTTCGTCCATCAGCAGCGCGTTACCGTGTACCCCACTTCCCTTGATGCGGTAATCGGTTCCCGTTCCACCCGTCGGTTTGAATGGTGTGCCGCTTGCCGAGGTCAGTCTCCCAAGCCATGCCACAGCCAATTCACCAGCAACGGGGCCCGCATCACCTGGAACTTCAATAGCATCGAGCCCATGTCCCCGCACCAGTTTGTTCCAATATTTTTTCAGTGACTCGGGCCGGTCGAAGCAGTCGATAGCTGCCAGGTGTCCGTGGCAGAAAACGACAACACCACACCAGTCGTCGGCTGGTTTCAACGCGGCCATGTCAGAATCAATCTTTTGTCGGTGAGAAACGTAAACATCTTCCAGTGATGATGATCCACTTTTCACATCAAGAGAGCTGAGTTTACGGCTTACCTCCGCCCAAACCTTACCCTGATTTGCTGTGGCACGGCCGGATTGGCGGTAGGATAAAGACACATCTTCACTCATGGCACAACGCAACTTGACATGCGCCCCTGTGCCCGATGAGCCAAATCCGCGCATTTTGTAGCTCCACCTGCCTTGTTCAACGCAGGAAACCGGAATGGTGGTGGTGCTGCCTGCTTCAACCAGCATGGTGGTATTCAATACCCGATTTTGCTTGGCACCTACCAACTGTTCGCCTGCGAGCAGTAAAATGTGCTTATCGCTCTTGTTGATGAACCTTAATTCCGGCACGGAACCCGACTCGCTGATTTCCGTTACCTCCGCGGTTTTGGCGCCAATGGCCTCATCGAGTGTCGTGTAATCGACGAGGCCACGGGTTGCTCCAGTCAGGCCGTAAATGGTGAGCCCGCCAACAGTTACGGGAGCGGAAACTTTCAGATTCTCAAGCCAGGTTGCTATGGACATCTTCATACTCCAGTGACAGGCAACCGGGTGAATCCTGGTGCCTCTGGAGTTTATTCGCAGTCATCGCGTGAAAATTTACGGGCGAACGAACGACATGCCCAATTTTAAGGGCATGAATTAGGAATTATTTCCTACCGTGTGGCCTTGCCCATGCAATAGAGGTGTTTTTCCGTGCGTATATAAATGCGGCCATTGGAAATGGCCATCGATGCTTGCACGGGCTCACCCAGCGGATTTTTGGACAGCACCTTGAAGGCGGGACCCGCTTCGATGACGGTGGTGTTGCCATTGCTATCGAGAAAATAGAGCCGACCATCCGCGGCGACTGGCGACGCTGAAAAGTTCCCGTTCAGGCGTTCCTGCCATACAATATCGCCACTGTCTGCTTTGAAGCAGCTAGCCATTCCGGTATCTTGAACGGCAAAGACATGCGATTTGATATGTATCAGGGACGGCACCTTGTTGATGCCCTTTTTTTGCTCCCAGACGAGATTGGTTTCTTTCAGGTCTCCTTGGCCGCCTAGACGAAATGCCTTGATGCTATCTCGGCCCCGGTAACCACCCGATGTGAATACAAGCCCGTCAGCAACCACAGTGGAGGGAACTTTGCCTTCACCGGCCACGTCGCTTGTCCACAATCGTTCGCCCGTGTCGCGGTCGAATCCCTGCACCACGTCGCCGGCCTCGCTGACAATCTGGGGTTTGCCATTCGGTCCGGTCCAGATGGTAGGCGTGCCGTGCGATATCCGGGAGACTCCACGCATGGTTTTCCAGCGTTGTTTACCGGTTTTGATATCGAGTGCCACCACGAATGATTTGTCCCACGGTTTCTGCCAACCGATCAGCTTGTCTTCGCCCTCGCTGCTGGCATCCATGGTCATGATGAGTAAGCCGCCACTGAGCACCGGAGAGGCACCCAGACCGTGCTGGCTGTAAAACGGGTAGTCGCGGTTAGTCCAAACAATATCTCCATTGAAATTGACGGCCACAAAACTGCCATCGCTGAAACAGGCATAAACGCGCTCACCATCGGTAACTGGTGTGGGCGTCGCGTAACTGTTTCTGGTTTCCTTCTTGCGGGGAACCTGCCTGATTACTTCCTTATTCCAGACAACCGCGCCGTTTCGGGCATCGACAGCCACGATCCGGCACGACTGTCCCTCGTCTGTTGCCGTGGTAAGAAAGACTCGATTGTCCCACACGATCGGGGTCGACCATGAAACGCCCGGAACCGTGGTTTTCCAGAGGACATTGTCCGTGGCGCTCCACGTTAATGGGAGGTCCTTTTCGGAGGAAAGCCCCTGCCTGGTGGGGCCTCGGAACTCTGGCCAGTTTTCCGCCCGGGCCATGAAAGCCTGAAGCATGGCCATGGCGACAACCCACTTTGTTCGCGACAACGTCCACATGAAATCATGCTCCCCGTCAGATGGTTTACCCCGCGGAATCACCCGTCGATTGTCAGCGTTTTTCCATCTGGAAAGATCCCTGATCTTTCTTGGCCTGATAGGTGGCATGGAACTGGTCGCCATCGATCACCGCGCGGGTATTGAACTGGCCGAACAGGGGAAGCTTGCGGTCCGCCGCCAGGTGCACGCGTCCGTTTTCAACACCCGTTACTTGCATTTTCGAACTGTATACAAATGGTACAACTCCAGCGAATCGGCCGGTAAAACGGGCTTTGTAACTATCCGTTCCATCGGGTTGAATGGTTGCTTTCAGCGGCCCTTTGTGTCCGGTGGACTCGCTCGACCACGTGCCCTTCCATCGGCTTTTCGGGGCATCGTCCGCCCGTGTCGATATGCCAAAAACAAGAACCGTGGCCAATACCATCAATAATGTCATTCTCATAGCGCAGCCTCCCATGTTTCCTTGTTGATATCCGATCCGAACGCGCGAATTCGACCAGCGGCATAGTCTGCCGCCAAATCGCGGTAGCGAGTACAGATCATCCGTACCCGCTCCAGTTGTTCTTCGGTGACCTCGCGTACCACTTTTGCGGGGCTTCCCATGATCAGCGATCTGGCTGGAAACACCTTGCCTTCCGTGACAAGGCTTCCGGCGGCAACAATGCACTCCTCGCCAATCACCGATCCCGATAACAGAATCGCGCCCATGCCAATCAGCGTGCCGCGGCCGATGCGGGTGCCGTGCAACACAGCGCGATGCCCGACCGCGACATCGTTTTCAATATCCATGTCCACGCCAAAATCGGTATGGACAATCACACCATCTTGCAAGTTGACATTGGCGCCAATGCGGATTTCGGCCAAGTCGCCACGAACCACCACCTGAGGCCAAAGGTTCGTTCCCTGACCCAGAATTACTCGGCCTGTCACGGTTGCCGTGGGATGTAACCAAGCACTGCCAATCAAGCGCACGCGTCACTCTCCTTTGGTCAACTGCCAGCGCTCATCGTAGAAACCCGCTGCAGCAATGCCACCGGGGCGGCGGGCGTTGGGTGCTGTAGCCAGATCGATCACAGCCCAGTCGGGAAGGCGCGGGATTTGGCGGGCATTATTGAGGTAATCGTACTCCCGATAGGTCGGACCTGAATTGACCACAATATATTTGACCGGGTTCAGCGGATTGGGACGAATCAGTACCGGAACATGTCCGGCGGAGGGCAATGGTTTACCGGAAAGGTTGACCGATGCGTCTGTCCAGGCAAACCCAAGCTTGTCCTTCAAACGGGCCAAAACAGAATTGCTGGTCGGGTCACCCCATACCACCAAATGATGCTTGGCAATGTCTGCTTCGGTGAGCTTGGTGTCGTCCACCACCCGGGCCGTGCCACGGAACTGCTTGCGCCATTCTTTCAAAAATCGTGCGAGTTCAGCATCAACCCAAGCTTGCACCTTCGGGTTATTCGATTTGCCTGTCGGCCGCACCACGATGAATGAAGAGCAGAAGGCGTCGTCGATAGGGCCTTGCAGGCCGGGTTGCTTGCGAAGGCCATCGCCTTTTGGTTCGCCAGCCGTCCAGTGGCCTTCGCTGTTTTTGTGGAACGAAACATTCCATGATCGATCGGTCATGGCTCCCGGAACGTCAACTTCAGATTTGGTTTCACCTTCGACAAATTGAATGGTTACCTTGGGAGAGCCAAGGGCCAAAGGTGCCTCACCAGGACCAAACCGGAATTCGAGTCCAGTGATACCCTGTGATTGCACTTCCACCAAGGCATCATTCTCCGCGATGGTTGCCAAAACCTTGCCTTCTTCCCAGTGAGTCTTCAGGCCTGTCACGCGTATCCAGCGGCAATCCGCATAGCGGAGTGTGCGGGTGGTGAAAAGCACCATACGCGGTAATGGGTCGCGGCCACGGGTAGCGATGGCGTCGATCCGTTCATTGAGCAACAGCTTGGTACCGGCATGGTAGCTGTGGGCGGTATTTGGCCCAATCAGATGGGTCAGGCGCAGGCCATGTTTGGCGCACGCCTTTTCCATAATATCCGCTGCCTGTTTCTGGCTGTCCTTGTCGCCTGAATAAGCCACCGTGGGAAGCATCGATAAATTGGCGGCCCACTCGGTGCAGTCGTACCAGCCCAGAAGCTTCTTCTCCCAAGCGTTGGGGGTAATGGTTTCCTTCTGGAAGATCTTCAGAAACTCTGGTGTTTCAGCGAATCCCGCGCCCGGCGCTGCCGCGCAGAACACACCGGGGTAGTGCACGGCGAATTGCCAGCACGCTGCTCCCCCCATGCTGAATCCGCGCACCACAATGCGGTCGGAGTCGATAGCATAATCTTTTTTGACATCAGCCATGGCCTCGAAGGCATCTACTTCACCAGCAAATTTGTTGGCATTGCAGTAACGGCCATAAAGGTGCAGCACGATGGCGCCGGGGGGGGTAAACTCTCCGGGGCTGGTTGAGCGTTGGCTAAGAAACGATAATTCTGATAGTTTTTCACCGCGCCCGTGGCACCAAAGGTCCAACCGGTACCGATGAGGGCTTCCGGGCTGGTACCCTGCCGGCACAACCAAACCGTAAGGCTGCACAGATCCATCGATTTCGCTGAGATACCCACGGGGCACAAGGCCGGGCACCGTTAACCATGGAGTTTTGCCCTGAGTCAGATGGGCGGCACGTTCGCGGCCCATGGTGATCAGTTTTTTGGCTTGATCGAATTCCTTCACGTCGAAAAATTCGCCGTGTTCCAAGGCGATCTTCACGGCATCGTGGAAGACCTGCACATCTGGCAGGTAGCGAAGAGCGGGTTTGTTGGCCTGCGCGGCGCGGATTTTTGTGATGTCGTCCGCAAGGGTTTTCAGCTCGGCTTCCAGTGCCTTGCGCGTTTCATCTGGCACTTCCACCCCGGGCGGTGGCACGGGGCGCACTTTATCGGCGCTGTTGTCGCCTGGGCCATCGGCTAGCAGTGCCATGGACACCAGCAGAAGCAAGCTGGTTGTGCAGAAGAGGCGGGTGAAGCGCATCGGGGAATACTCCGGCGGAAACGGGAAGAGGGAGCAAGAAAGAAGCCCGACCCATGCCGGATCGGGCTTCGGCAGTTTTCAAAAACAGAAAGCCGATATCACAGGGTCCAGCCCTTGCGGTATTCAAAGTGCAGGAAGGCGTTGGCTTCTGGAAGGTTGGTGATGCGCATGGCGTTGCCATCCCACAAGATTTTCTTGCCAGCGCGCATAGCGACGTTGCCAAGCAGGACCGCTTCGGTGAGCACACCGGCGTAATCGAAGTTGGACATTGCGATTTCAGGTTTGTTTTCCTTGATCGCGCGGGCCCATTCGTCCTTCATGCCCTGATCGCCCTTGCCGTTACGTGGCAACACCTGAGCGACCTTGGCGACTTCCATCGGGCTGCCATCTGGAGCCGTGATGCGGAACGACGCGCCGTAGTCGTTGGGTGAATAGAGAATGCCCTTGTCACCAACAAGAATGGAGCCGCTGTTGACGAGCTTGCCCTTCTCGCCCAAAACCTTCTTCTGAAGAGCTTCGGGTGGGTGGACCAGCTTGCCGTTGAGACGACCTTCGTACCAGTGGAAAGTAACGGGTGCCATGCTATCGCGGGCTGGGTATTCCGTGACAACGTGTGCCCAAGCTGGGTACGTTTCAGGATTCAGTTCCTCGTTTTCGGCAAGGATACTGGTGGGGTAGCCCAGCTTGAGTGCCATGAAGGCCATGTTGGCGGTGTGGCAAGCCATATCGCCCTGAGCGCCGGTGCCGAAATCCCACCAGCCACGCCACTTGAATGGGTGGTAGCCGGGGTTGTACGAGCGGACGGGGCTTGGGCCGACGAACTCATCCCAATGAACAGAAGAAGGCGTTGCGACGTTTTCGGTGAAACGTGCCTTAATGACTGGGCTTTGTGGCCACACGGGACGGTTAGTCCATACGTGGACTTCGCGGACCTGACCAATGGCTCCGGCGCGCACGAGTTCAACAGCCGTACGCAGGCCATTTTCAGCGGTGCCCTGATTGCCCATCTGGGTGCACAGTTTCTTTTCGCGGGCCAATTCGCGCAGAACACGAGCTTCCTTGATGGTGTGCGTCAGTGGCTTTTGCACATAAACGTGCTTGCCCATGCGCATGGCCATTGCTGCGGCGGGTGCGTGTGTGTGGTCTGGGGTGGAAATGATGACAGCGTCGATGCTCTTGCCCATTTCTTCGTACATCTTGCGGAAGTCGAAGAACTTCTTGGCCTTGGCGAATTTCTTGGCTTTGGATTCGAGGTGGCCTTCGTCGATGTCGCAAAGAGCAACCACATCGCCGATGTTCCCGCCCTGATCGATATCGCTAGAACCCTTGCCACCAACGCCAACACCGGCGATGCGCAGCTTATCGAGTGGTGATTCGTAGGCGGACAGACGGGTGTCAACACCCGCCAATGTGAAGAAACCACCGCTAATGGCGGCAGAGGTGCCAATAAACGAGCGACGATGCATCTGACGGGCCATCCGGTTGTCTCCGAAATCAGGCGTAATGATGGAATGTATGGGCAAGAGGCAGTTTATGGCCTCTTTACCGTACACGCAACTATCCCGATTGAATTCCCGCTCAGGAGCGCAAACCAGATGCGCGCATCAGGCTTGCCGTACCCTCATAGGCCTCGCGCACCCATTCCACAATGCGGTCGGGATCGGGAGCGAACTCAAGTTCCACGCTGATCGCTCCATCGATTTTCAAGTCGTGGATCTCGCGCATGTAAGGACCAAACTCCACCACGCCCCTGCCGGGTGGCAAGTCGCCGTGCACCTTGCCATCGCAATCCGAAAGATGCACATGGCAGGCCCGTCCGGCCAACCGGCGCAACTCTTCAGCAGGCACCCGCGAGAGTTGAAGGTGCGAAATATCGATATTCGCCTTCACAGCAGGGTGGGCCACCGCGTCAAGAAACCGGCACATGCTATCAACGTCGTTTAATAATGAAAGCTTGAACGGCTCGAGTTCCAAAGCGATTTCGAGTCCAAGACCTGCCGCATGGTCACCCAGTCGACGGACCTCGTCCACCGCGCAGGCCCACTGCTCGGCTGGCGGAATGACCTGCCGTTCCCAAATGTACTCGCCCAGCACCAATAGGAGATTGCGCCCCTCCACTTCGTACACAAGATCAAGATATTTGCGGCAGCGGTCCTGATGAAACCGACGCACAGACGGACCCGGGTCGATCAGGCCAACCGCGACACACGCCACCGAGATCACAGGAAGGTCGTTGCGGGCGCATTCGGTCCGCAGCAGGCGGCGCTCTTTCGCATCGATATCCAGTGGATCCGCAAACAGGTCAATGCAGTCGAAACCGATTTCGCGTGTCATGCGGATGCCGAATGCCGTGTCACGGCCAGCTTGCGCCCACGCGGAGTTGATCAAACCCAGTTTCATTCCCATTGTCAGTCTCCTTGGTGCTAATTCTTCGGAAGTTTGGCTTCTGCGGACCATAGGGGCGTCACATTCCCGGCATTCCATCGGTCCCACGCGGACTGCAACTGGCGTACCTTGTCGGGTTGAGCTTGCGACAAGTCTTTCGACTCACCTATATCGTTTTTTAGATTGTAAAGTCTGGCTGGCGAGACGCCCTTGCCACCCTCGGCAGCTTCGTCGTAACGAACCAGCTTCCAGTCGCCTTGGCGGATAGCGTTTTGCTTGCCAAAGCGCCAATAAAGCGCGTCGTGCGGTGCCTCCTTGTTTCTGCCATCCAGATAGGGAAGTAGGTTCACTCCATCTAGATGGGCCTTTTCGCCAACGCCGACTCCAGCTGCTGCCAGCGCTGTAGGCAATATATCGATTTGAATCACAGGACGGTCGTCCACCACCCCGGCGGGAATCTTGCCCGGCCATGACACAATGAATGGCACACGCACCCCGCCTTCCAGTGTTGTTCGTTTGGAACCGCGCAGAGGAAGGTTGGATGCGCCATTGACCGAAACGCCATTCATGGTCGGTCCGCCGTTGTCACTGATGAAGAAGATCAACGTGTTCCCGTCGATTTTTTCCTCCTTAAGCTTGGCCAGAACCTTGCCTATGGCATCGTCCATCGCGCTCATCATGGCCGCGTAGGTGCGCCTCTGCTTGTTCGCAATGCCGGAGAATTGCTGCAACCGTTTCTCGTCGGCTTGCAGGGGTGTGTGCACCGCGTTGAATGCCAGATACAGGAAAAACGGATTCTTTTTGTGGTTGTCAATGAATTTGACAGCTTCGCGGCCAAAGGCATCGGTCAAGTAAGATCTGTCGCCTGCCTGAGTGTTCCCACGAAGAATACCAGCAGGGTTGAAGTAATCGTGGGCACCACCCAGAAACCCGAAGAACGATCCAAAACCGCGCTGGTCCGGTTGCATGGCATCGCTGTTTCCAAGATGCCATTTGCCCACCATACCTGTGGCGTAATCAGCATTTTTCAACCGTTGAGGCAACGTTTTTTCCTTCAGAGGCAACCCGTTCTTACCCGCATTGCCTGATGGATTGAACTCGTGGCCAAAGCGCTGCTGATACCTGCCAGTCATCAACCCGGCTCGTGTGGGTGAGCAGTACGGGCCCGAAACATAACCGCTGGAAAAGCGGGTTCCGGAAGCCGCAAGAGCGTTCAGGTGCGGGGTTGGGATATCCTTGCACCCGTGGAAACCCACATCCGCATAGCCCATGTCGTCGCCAACGATGACAACAATATTGGGCTTTGGAGCCGCACCTGCCAGCGAAATAAGAAACGACACCAGCAACATGATAACCTCGAATTCGTTATGACTATTTGGTGGAGAGTTTAGCTTCGTCGGCTCCGATCGCGCGCACAAAAATATTGCGCCAGCGGATTTCCCCGCCATGCGTTTGCAACATGATGGGCCCCTTGGCGGGCAACGGCTTGGCGCGATCCCAGTAATTTTCCATCACCGCGTCATCGACCACCGGTTTGCCATTGAGCCAAACCCAGGTCCGACTGCCAATTTGCCGGATACGGAACTGGTTCCATTCGCCGAAGGCCCGATCAGCAACAACCAAAGGATCGCGTCCTTCGGCCGTGGGTGTGTTGTTGAACAGACCGCCCGACCCCAAGCCCGGTTTTCTGGTCGGGTTTTTAGGATCGAATACCTGATTGATATCCCAGATCTGCACTTGGGGTGCGCCGCGCAGGTAGATGCCGCTATCGGCTTTGGCCACGGTCTTGTAATCGATCAGCAGTTCAATATCGCCGAATTCCTCGTCGGTGGTGGCATAGGGGCCTTCGCCACCATTCACCAAGTCGCCCGACTCCACCTTCCAGAAATGCGAAAATTCAGCGCGTTGTTTGGCGAGGGCAGCTTTGAGTTTGTCATCTTTCAGCTTGACCACATTGTGGGGATTCAGGCCGTACCAGCCGGTGAGATCCTTCCCGTTGAACAATGAGCGAAATCCAGCGGGAGGGGTATTGGTGGGTTCGGCGCCTACCGTTCCCAAGGCCAGTGCCGAGAGCATCATCAGTACCATGTTGGCTGAACTCCCATGTGCAAATCGTTCTGGATGGATGTAAGGCAATGCATTGGTTCTTACTCCCGCTACAATGCCTCCGTGAGTACGACAGTAGACCGTCAAGGACCCTGCCATGCAATCGATCGATGAACGTATCCAGCAATTCACCAAAATGACGCAGGAAGACCCAGATAATGAACTGGGTCATTACCGGCTTGGCCAGTTGTTTGCTGAAGCCGTCCGCCATGACGAAGCTATCCGCTCGTTCCGGCGGACGCTGGAACTGAGTCCGCAGTTCAGCAAGGTTTATCAGCTGCTGGGTGAATCGCAGGTGGCTTTGGGCCGTCGCGACGAAGCTATTGCTACTTGGAAAGAAGGCCACAAGGTGGCTGATGAGCGTGGCGACCGCATTCCGCGCGATGCTATTGCCATGCTGTTGGTGAAAAACGGTGAAGCGCCTCCGGTGGTGGAACGCCCAGAGATTGATGGCCCTGAAACGGGCTTCCGCTGTTCGCGCCCCATGTGTTTGGCGGGCAAAAAAGCGCAACCTCTCACGATAGCCCCCTTGGCCGATGAAATTGGCCAAACCATCGCTGCCCGCGTGTGTCAGGAATGCTGGACGAGTTGGGTGAAAGACTACAGCATCAAAGTGATCAACGAGCTGCGTCTTGACCTATCCGACGAAAAAGCCAGCTCCGAATACGACCGCCACATGCGCGAGTATTTGGGGATTGAGTGAGTGGTGAATAGACTTTATCGGAATAGTAAGAACTTTTTACCAAGCTAAAATCTAGAAGCCCCCCGTAATAAGCTGTGCGGGGGGCTTCCTGTGCAATGTGGAGGTGATTATTTTCAAGTCTTTGGCAGTTCCGGGAGTTCGTAGCCCTTGCGGTACTGCCTGGTGAACAGGCGGTTGGCTTCCGAGTCGGTGGAAAGCTCGGTCTTGGGGTCGATTGTCAGCTCGCGGCCCAGATAGAACTTGGTGGTTTCAAAATTGACACCGTTGTCCTTCAGGTGCGCTTCGAAACTGTCGAGCGTTTCCTTCACCGGTTTGTTGTCGGCCATCTGGCTGGGGCGGGTGCCGGCGGGTACCGCCTTACCCACTTGCAGCGAAACATTACCCAAATGAGCAAGCGCGCTGGAAAGATGCCCGTCTTCGATGTCCAGATGCAGATCTTTGTGGTTCCGGCTCCGGATTCCCTGAACAAAATTGGCGAAGTGCAACTGGTAGTCGCCACCGCTCCACTTGCCTAACTGTTTACCCTTGTAATCGAACGCCACACCTGAGGTGTAATTCGGACCAACAGCGTAGCCTTCGGTGCCAAACCAAATGTTCGCCGCGCCGTTGAACGGGCCACCCTTCAGGCCAAACGTGATCGGGGTCTTGATGGGCAGGCCACGAACATCGGAAATAAGCAGCGCATCGTCCCACTGGTAAATGGTGATCTGGCTGTTGGCGACATTGCCATTGTCGATGTAGCCCAGACGGCCACCGAGGCTGACAACGCGTTTGGGAAGCTCCTGCTTACCCAGACCCCACCTAGCCTTGTCGAGTTCATGGGGATTCTGGTTGCCTAAATCGCCGTTACCTGTTTCCTTGACCCAGTGCCAGTCGTAATGCAGGCGCTTGCGCTTGGGAACCACCTTTTCAGCGGGCCCACACCAGAGATCGAAATCGAGCCCTGCGGGAATAGGTGCTTCAGTATCTACCAGACCAATGCTGTCGC
>CAMCLK010000014.1 GCA_945875585.1 Candidatus Kuenenia stuttgartensis
TGCTCGTTGGAGGCGTTGGTCTGGGTGGAGCGCTGGTAGGTTTTGGAAACACAGATGTCACGCACCAGCTTTTTGAAGTCATACTTGTAGTCGGTGAACCGTTTGCCCAGTTCGATCAGCAATTCACCGTTGGAAGGTGGATTGCTCACCCGCACATCGTCGACTTCGTTAATGATGCCTGAACCAAAAAAATGAGCCCAAACGATATTGGAAAGGTTCGTGGCAAAGTAAGGGTTTTCGGGGGAAGCCAGCCAGTTGGACATCAGCAGACGCCTGTCCTTGCCGACAACATCCGGTGCGACGCCGCCGAGGAATTTCGGAGCCATCACGCGGTTGCCCAAAGGATGGCGTACATCGCCGCCGCCTGAATTGAAGACGATGGTTTCGCGGGGGTCATCGGTTCCCTTGCGGCCGATCTGCGAGAAAAATGCCGCGAACCCGTAGTAGTCGTCCATAGTCCAACGATCGAACGGGTGGTTGTGACACTGGGCGCACTGAACGCGCATGCCCATGAACACCTGAGCCACGTTTTCGGTGACTTTCAAGATATCGGTTTCATTCTGATAGTAGTTGGTGGCTGGGTTCTTGAATGTGCCACCATTGGCACCCAGCAGTTCCTGCACCCACTCGTTGACGGGAACGTTGCGGGCGATCTTGTCCTGAAGCCAGTTGTAATACAGAAGCGTTGACTTGTAACTGACCTGATTGGAACTGCGAATCTGTAGCAATTCTGCCCATTTCAGCACCCACAGCTCGGCAAATTCCTTGCGGCCAAGAAGCTCATCGACAAGCTCTTCGCGTTTGGTGGGGGAAGTGCTTGCCATGTACCGCGTATATTCTTCCGCGGTGGGAAGAACACCAATGACATCGACATAAACGCGGCGGAGAAACGCCTCGTCGGTGCACAAGCCACTAGGAGCAATTCGCAGTTTTTTCAGCTTGGCATTGACCAGCGTGTCAACGTAATTCGACTCTACTGTCGCGGGGAAGGAAAACTGATAATCCTTGGGCAGCACCACCATGGGACTACCAACGGTAAATGTATTGAATCTTGCCATGACAAAGGCTTCACCACGGTCGCCTGCTGTAACGAGGCCATCGGCTGCAATTTTGGCACTCGAGTCGTTGCTCGAGAGGAAAAGTGCAAGGTGGGTGACATCGCGGGTGGTGTTGTCGCTGTAGCGAGCCTTCACGGTCATGCGCTGAGTGGAACCTTTGCCATTCAGAACACTGATCTTTGGGAAAATATCCACAGCGACACACGTGGCGACTGTTGGTGGATCGATCGGGGCATCGGCTTCGATCCAACGCACAAGGGTCTGCCAGTATTGATCGTTTTCAGCCATACGCTGTCCGCCGGTGTGCGAAACTTTGCCGCACACCTTTTCAAGCAGCATGCTCTCGGCGGGCAGGGCCATGTTCAAACGTCTGCCGTTGAGTTCACGGGTAAGGCGATAATGGTCACCGTCTGGATCAAAACCGAACAGAGACAACCGGAAGCCATCTTTGCCGCGAGCAGCGCCATGGCAACCACCGGTATTGCACCCTGTGCGCATGAAGATAGGCATGACATCGAGCTTGAAGCTGATGGGCCGCTCTACTGTGGCTTGGGTCATGGCTAGAGGTGCTGCTGCCGCGACTCCGCCGAAGTTCGCGAGCACGCGAGAATTGCCATCTGCAACTGGCAGAATGGTTTGGCCATCGATCCGACCGAGGGCTGGGTTTTCAAGCCTTAGGTTGCATTTGGTGGATACATCTTCAGTGATTCCATCGCTGTACGATGCCTGCACCACCACCACCTGTTTGCCACGTTTGGTGGAAACCTGGATGTCGGGCGGAAAAATAGACAGTGCAGTCACCTGGCGGGCAGGTGTAGCAGCAGCGGGTGCCGTTGCGGGGGCCTGTCCGGGCAGAATAAAGGCGGCGAGGGCCAGAGAAATCGTCAGCATGGTGATCATCCTCGTCACTTGTTCATGTTCTTTTCACGTTCCGCCTGTTCCAGACGGAGTTTTTCGAGACGGGTCAAACGCTTTTCAACAGGTTTCGCCGGCGCCGCCACCACAGGCATGGGCATCGGTTTAGGCATTGGCGCAGGCGCTACAACGGCAACTTTGGGTGGGAGCGGCACATCGATGCGAAGTTCGGTCGTGCCAACATTATGAACGACTGGTTCGCCATTCATAGCAACAATGGCTTGGCAGAAGATATTGCGGTGCTGACCAGCGGGTGCGGACTTGTCGATCTGGAGCTTGAAAACCAATTCCTTGGTGTCTTTCGCCAGATCGAGTTCCGGGGCCACTACTTTGGGGGGAAGGCCCATTAAACGCACCTTGGCGGCAGTGGGAAGAGGCGTGGTCATGGTGATTTTGCAAGGTATTTCTGTTTCCTTGCCCTGTTCGACAGCGGCTCTTTCCATGGCGAATGCGAAAAACGGGGCAGCCACTTCCAGTTCGAACAACTGGGAAGAAACCCAAGCAGGTCCACCAGCGACAGGGGCACTGGCAATCAACACTGTTTTCCACTTCCGAACCTGCGCGTTGGCGGCAGCGTTGACCGCCATGGTGGTTTCCAAACCCTTTTCAGGAATGGTGGCAGAGCCCACAGTGTTGACACCGGGTGGATTGAAGAGCGGGTAAACAGTGATTGGTGCGGTGAAACCCGGTTTGCGCTCGCAGATCACCTTCAACTGCATCGAGCCGTTCTGCACCACGGGAACCTTGGGTTGCACAACCGAAATTTTGAAAGGGACCTCATCGCCAACGGCGCAGGCCAGAGAATCGACTTCTGTTTTCCAGTAAATCGACTGACCGGGCGCGTTGATCACCATTTCAGCCATCTGCGAAAACTGCGAAGGAATAGCGGCCAATTTTGGATCAACCGGTTTGGCGCGCATTCGCGCCATGGTCCCGGTGAGAGTTGCTTGAGGGGCCGCCTCATAAACAACAGGAATCGTGTCCAGATTGGCGGGCATAGATTCGGCGGTCATGGTGACGCCTGCTGGCAGGTTTTCTGCGCCAAGCACCGCTTCGCCACCCCAGTCGCCACGGGATACGGTCATCAGGCTGGCCATGCGGTTGCCTTTGTGAACAACGATGGCTTGACGTTCCTGAGAGTAAAGAGCCACTTTGGGGATGCTGAGCGTAGACTTGGCGGCCACTGCGGTCAGTTCAACGCGGTAGTGGTAGTTCTCGCCACCTTTTTTCAGGTGATCGGTAATTGTCAGGACAAATTCCTTGTCGTCTGGCAAAGTCACGCGGAAAAAGCTGTCCGGGCCCACGGCGTCGTCATTGGCCACAAAAGCGCCGGCTCCCATAACCGCAAGGCTCATCACTGGGTCGAGCTGTGAACCAATGCGGCGGGCATAACAGTGTACGTCGAAAACCTGACCCTTTTTGCCAGCAAATTTGAAGCAATCCACATCGCCAGGTTTTTCGATCACGCCATTGAAAGCTAGCGCGCCTGTAGCGAGTGTGGCAGTTGCCGGGGTATCGTTGGGTTCTTTTTCCACGGCATTGACCAGATCGATCACGCGGAAAGGCAAGCCAGACGGGGCAATTCCGCCGGCGTCTTCCGCATGCAGGCGGTAACCAACACCCGCATTTGCCGGGACCTTCACACGGCGCATGAATCGGCCGGTGGCGTCTCCATAAAATGTGACATCTAGCTCTTCGCCCGGACGCGCACCCGCTGGAACAACCGCGGTTGGACGAGGGAAAGAACCAATGTGAAGCCGGTACGCGCATCCACCGTTGCCCGCATAACTGGTTTCACGCACTTGAACCACGTAAACACCATCCGCGGGCGCCACGATGCTTGTCATTCCGTCTTGGCCTATTGCGGGGTTGTCATCGCTGACAGCCATTTCAAAACGCTTGGCATCCAGAATGGCCACATATGGATCGAAAAAGGTGCTGCCTAGGCGCATGCCTTCCACTTCAACTGAAAGCCGCTGGCCTTTTTTGAGGTCTACAGCGTAATAATCGACATCTTCATTGTCCGCAACACCCGTAACGGTCACATTCAGCGGGATTTTCTGTGGGACAAGGAAATCAGAATTAGGTTCCTTTTCGGCGACGACAGGCAGGGCACCCACCCAGAACGTGCGCATTTCACTTATGCCGCCATCGGTTCGGACGCGCACTATTTGTTCGCCAAGAGCGCAGTCCGCCGGGATTTTTAGCGTGGCTTTCAGCGTGGTGTCGTTCACCACCACGAGTTTGACAACCTGAATGCCAGGGGCGTAGAACAAGATCTCTTTGGCATCGGTCAGTCGCGCACCGCTGAAAACGATTTCAGTTTCGATTCCACGCTGAACACCGCGCGGCGCAATCACACCCAATGATGGAGCAACAGCCATGGCCACCGAGGGCGCCAAACCAATTGCAAAGCAAGCCAATGTGATAACAATCAACATCCGCCGGACGCGCCCGGCGCAGGGAGGGACCATCATGTATTCTCCGGCGGTGTCAGTCATGCAGGGTTGCTGATGGTGCAGGCACCAGTGCCTACACCACTCATTCTATGGCGGGTAATGGTCAGGCCAGAATCTCTTTAACAACTTTACCGTCGTGGACGATGTCGATGGGGCGGTTACCGGGAGAAACCAGGCGCTTGTCGCCATCGATTCCCATTTGGTTGTAGACAGTCATGGCCATGTCTTCGACAGATAGCGCGTCATCTTCTGGTTCTGTGGCGGTTGGGTCCGACTTGCCGTGGACATAACCCTTCTTCACGCCACCGCCCGCGAGGACGATGCTGAAAACCTTTGGCCAGTGGTCGCGGCCAGCCGTGGCGTTGATCTTGGGTGTTCTGCCGAACTCCGAAGAAATCATCACCATGGTGGAGTCGAGGTGACCTGAACGGTCGAGGTCGCGGATAAGGGCTGCAAAAGCCTGATCCAGAACCGGTGCCTGTCCAGCCATTCCACCCTTGATACCAGTGTGCATGTCCCAACCGCCGTAGGTGAGGGACACAAGGCGTACACCGGAAGCAACTAGACGGCGGGCCAGCAACATGCGTTGTCCAGCTGCATTGCGGCCGTATTCGTCGCGAAGTGCCGCAGGCTCTGCGTTGATATTGAACGCTTCGCGTGCTTTCTGCGAACTGATCAGACCGTAAGCGCGCTGGTAGAACGTATCCATCGCCTCAAGGCCGTCTGCCTTTTCCTTGGCTGCGAAATGGTCGTTAACAGCATCGAGCATCGAGCGGCGAGCGGAAAACCGCTTCACGTCCACATCGCCAGGCAGGTTGAGGTCCTGCACGGTGAAGTTACCGTTGGCTGGATCGCTACCGAGGCTGAAAGGGGCATAGGCGCTGGAAAGGTAGCCGGAACCAGCAAAGTTGGTGGGCATCGATGGGACGCACACATAGGGAGGCAGATTGTTACGTGGGCCGAATTCATGGCTCACAATGCTACCCATGCTTGGGAAAACCAGAGCAGGGCTGGGGCGATAGCCCGTGAACATGTTGTGGGTACCGCGTTCGTGTGCGGCTTCACCGTGTGTCATAGCGCGACAGATGGTGATCTTGTCCATGATCTGAGCGGTTTGCTTGAAGTATTCGCCCAGTTGAACACCTTCAACCTTGGTGTTGATGTAACCGACTTCACCGCGGTATTCGACAGGGGCCAATGGCTTTGGGTCGAAGCTGTCTTGATGAGCCATGCCACCGGGCAGGTAGATATGGATGAGGGATTTGGCTTTGCCTTCTTTACTAGGCCGCCCACCTACGGAATCGACAGCGCGGGCTTCGTTACGGAGCAGGCCATCGAGCGTGAGACCCATGGCACCCACGGCGCCGACGTGAACGAAATTACGACGGCTTGGACGGGGCATAAAGTGTGCCGGATCGTCATTCCATGTACCACGGATCGTGCTGCTCATCGTGTCAACCCTCGCAACGGTTCGGTTATACGTTACCAGGCTTTATTGGGGGGGCCCGGTAGTCCATTATTCAAGACGCAGAAGAGGCCGTTCAAGTTCCCCTGACTATGGCATCGTCAGTCGCACTTATAACATCAAGAGAATCGATTGCCACTTCGATGTCAAGCAATTGGACAACTTTTCTAATCGGATTAACTCTGCCTCAAGGGGAGGCAATCACTTCTCCGTACCATTTTGCTGTTTCTGACGCCATTCGGCGGGCAGTAAACCGAGTCTCCACCGATTGACGGCCTTGTACCCCCAAATTCTGGCGTATTTCCGGGTTGGTTGCCAACTGAATCCAACCATCTGCAAGGGCTTCGGGGTTATCTGGCGTAACCAGTATCCCTCCGCCTCCCCGTTGGATTAGTTCCGGAAATGAGCCGTGTGCGGGTTGTACCACCGGAACGCCTGCCGCCCAAGCCTCCAGAACGTAGAGGCCCTTCGGTTCGTGGTAAACAGTCGGAACGCTGAGAATATCGCAGCCAAGCATGAAGGCTCTTTTTTCTGAAAGGCCGGGGCATTCGATATGCCTCATTGAGGCAGCGACGCCTGCTTCCTTGAGGCGTGCGCATTGCGCATTGAAAAACGCCTTATTGGCTGGCCCCAACCATCCCCCGACGTGCAATTCAGCCTCGGGGCAGTGGCGTTTGAGTATCTGAAAAGCACTCACCGCATGGTGAAACCCTTTCTCTGGGCAGATGCGGGCAAAATAACCCACCGTAAATGGTCTGGCTGGCGGCACAGGTGGAGTGGGCCAGTTAGCGAGCTCGATTCCTGGCAGAACTACACTGATCCGCTGCCGGGCGATGCCAAAATAACTGGCCATAGCATCGGCATATGCCGTCGAGGTTGCTTGAAAACCAGCAACTTGAGCGCCATTGGTACGGATCAGTTCGATGGCTTGATGGCGAGCGTCTGATGGGAGGGCATTGAGAAAAATATCGTCGCCTTGAAGTTCAACCACAATGGGTACATCAGGCATCCGTTGCTTCAATGCGGGAACAAGGCCTGAAAGAAGGGCATTTGTAAGGTGAATAATCTCAGGGCGGATATCCGACGCCAGACTTGCAGCGAGCCGATCGACCTCCTTGCGCTGGTGACCGTGGGTTCCGCGCAGCATCGAAAGTGTAAGACCTGCGAGCTCGTCGTATGGAGTGGAGCCTGCGAACTGACCGACCCACTTCAGCAGCCAACGGGCATCCAGCAGTCGGTCGAGCCAGCGTGGTGTGTGGCGGAAAATAGCGCTGGATTCTTGCAGATACACATTCAACCCACCCATGAACACCGTGCGAGACGAAGCGTCGGGTTCGTCCGTGGTAATGGGTGTGTAGGTCGGAATCAGGAGCGCTTCGTGCCCTAGCTGATGAAGGGCACGCACCAGCGTGTTGTCGCGCATGCAGGAACCGCAGTACATGCCTGCGGCACCCGCCGTAATGTAAACAATGCGCATAGATCGCCCACAGTTCTCAATGTTCTTCGCGCGGAGGTTCAGGCAGGAAGAAACTGCCCAAAAGGCCAATAGCAAACACGGCGGTACCTGTAATTCCAGCGGCAAATGCCACCTTTTCAAACAGGTTCGCGCCCGGAACATAGGGAGCAATCAGGTTCGTGGTTAGGAACGCCGCGGATGTTCCAATCATGCGCCCGCCAACATTCGTGGCAAATGCTCCTCCAGTACCGCGCAGATGAACCGGATAAACCTTAGGAAGGTATTCTCCAAAGTAGCTAAACTGGGCCACTGTCATCACGCCCGCAACAAATACCCCGTAGGCAAACCATTCGGGCTGCTGCTGATAGACCCAGAACCACACAAACGGAATGGCAATGAGCCCGGGTACCTGAAACAACCACAGAATCACACGGCGGCTGACAATAACCATCAATGCCAGCGCGAGCAAAATACGGCCCAGTAAACCACCAAGTTCTTGCAAAAACTGCACTTCTTCGCGAACTGGCTGAACGCTTTCCTTGTTAATTTTGCCCTGCTTTTTCAGCAGCGCGATGAATTCGGAATTGAGCTTGCCCTTATCCTCTTCGGAAGTGCCTTCGGCTTTCATTTTGGCTTCGATCTGCTTGCCTTCCTTGGTCAGGGCGCCCAGTGCCTTGCGCGGTTCTTCGAGGCGCTCGATTTTGAGGCCGGGTACTGCTTGGGTCACGGTCACTTGCAACGTGCCGAAGGCTGCCGCATAGGCGCATGCCGACAACAAGGTTGCTACCAGCGTGGTTCGGATCAGGGCTGGAGAAAACAGCTCACTGAAATTGGGCCGTTTGAATGAGCCAGAGCGCTTACGTTCGCGCCACACGGGCGATTCAGGAACAAACGGCAGTAACAGTGCGATAGGAATGGCAGGGAATAGGCCGGTCATCAGCGTGTAACGCCAGTTGCCCGGGTTTTCGATGCCGGGAATGGCGGGAAGCATCTTGTTAACGGCCATGTATCCAACCCCGGCGCTGACTGCTGTTACCAGAAGACCACCCACCGAAGCGAACGCCTGAGTCCATCCCAGCGCCAGTTCCTTCATTTTCTTGTCGGGGAAGAGTTCAGCAAGCCAAGTAACAGCGGCGACAAATTCAACGCACACGCCCACAAACGTGGTGCAGCGGAAGAAGATCAACCAGCCGAGGTCTGTGCTTAGGCCGGCCATAACTGGAGAAAACGAGTAGAGGAAAATACTGGCAACCATTACGGTTTTGCGGCCAAACTGATCAATGAGATATCCACCCAGCAGACCGAAAACACCGCCACAAAGAGCGGTCATCCACAGCACCCTGCCCACCCAAGCGGTCACTTCTGGGTGATTGGCTGGGAGATTCAGCAAGTCTGAAAGTGCTGGCGCCAGAACCAGAGGAGTCATGAGAAGTTCGTAGGTATCGAACAGAAACCCAATGGCGGCAACGGTAAGAACCAGCCAAGTCGTGAGACTGACCTTGCCTGTTTCGGGTGCGGTGGTGCTCATGTCATCGATTCCTCAGCGTGGCGGGATATGTTCTTTGGTAGTGGAATGGCCACGGTTGGCCACATACTCAACCGGGAGTTGAACCGGTACTTGTTTGGCTGGGGATGCATCTTCGGGTATCCTCGCCGATGATTTTGCATCCACAACAATGGAAACGCCACCATGATTCGCTTGGCCGTCGTGTTGTTTCTGCTGCTGCCAGCGGCCCTTTATGGGGCTGACAAACCCAATATCATTGTTTTTCTGGCCGATGACCTTGGCCATGGTGACCTCGGATGTCAGGGGCACCCACGTATCAAGTCTCCCAACCTCGATGCGTTTGCCAAGCAGGGAGTTCGGCTCACGACATGCTACTCGGCCAGCGCGGTGTGCTCGCCGTCTCGGTCGGCCATACTCACAGGCCGCACGCCCCACCGCAACGGGGTTTACACATGGATCGCAGAGGGCAGCGAAGTTCATTTGCGCACCAGCGAAATCACGTTACCCAAACTGCTTAAGGCGGAAGGATACGCCACAGCGCATGTTGGCAAGTGGCACCTGAATGGTAAATTCAACAGCCCAGAACAACCCCAGCCGGGCGACCACGGTTACGACCACTGGATGGCCACCCAGAACAATGCCGCTCCAAGCCACAAAAACCCAGTTAATTTTGTCCGCAACGGCAAGGCAGTCGGCGCATTGGAAGGCTTTTCGGCCCCATTGGTGGTCGATGAGGCGGTCCGCTGGCTCGACAAGAGCCGCGACACCAACAAGCCATTCTTCTTGGCCGTATGGACACACGAACCTCATCTGCCCATTGAAAGTGATCCGAAGTTTCAGGAACCGTACAAGGACTTACCTGAAGATTTCCGCCAGCACCATGGCAACGTCACCCAACTCGACCACGCTTTCGGCACGTTGATGCGCGCTTTGGACGACCGACACTTGACCAATAACACAGCCGTTTTCTTCACAGCCGACAACGGTCCCGAAGGCGATGGTACCAAAGGCCGCACACGCGGAGTGACCGGTGGACTGCGTGGCCGCAAGCGCTCCATGCACGAGGGCGGCATCCGCGTGCCGGGAATGGTGCGCTGGCCCGGAACCATTAAGCCGGGAACTGTGTGCAGTACCCCGGTTGTTGGCAGCGACCTGTTTCCAACCATACTTGAAATGTGCGGCGCCAAACCACCAACAGACCGCATCATCGACGGCATCAGCGTTTTGCCGGCACTTACCGGGAAAGCAACTGTCCTTGAACGCAAGGTTCCGCTCTTTTGGCGTCTCGACATGGCGCCTCCGCGTGAAAAGGCCACCATGGCCATGCGCGATGGAGACTTCAAGGTTTTAGCATCCGCTGATTTCAAGAACGTTGAGCTTTATGACCTTGCGAAAGACCCGGCGGAAACCACCAACCTCAACGATTCGCAGCCCGAACGCGCGGCGTCTATGCGCGATCGCCTTAAGGCGCTGAATGCTGGTATCGAGAGCGAAGGTCCGGACTGGTGGCGTAGGCTGAGCCCCAATGGCGGCACACCCATCAACAAGAAATGATCCATCACAATCAGGAGGTTTTTGAAGTGATGACAACACTATTGCTGGCATTCGCAACGGGTTCATCGGCCATCGCCGCCGATGCTTCAGACAAAATCGACTGGCAACCGGGCCCAACCGGATATCGAACCCTATTGATTGAAGGCTGGAAGCTGCATGCCAGCACGGTGCTGCTGGACCGCAATGGCGATGAAATGGCCAAGGCCATCGTGTTGCTGCGACCGCAATTGCAGGAAATTGTCCGGGTTGTTCCACCCAAGGCTCTCAGCCAATTGCGTGAAGTCCCTTTATGGTTTTCTCCCGAATACAAGGGTGTGCCTCCGCGCGCCGAATATCATCCGGGTGTCGATTGGCTTCGTTCGCAGGGGCGTAATCCAGCCATGGTGAAATGCGTGGAATTCACCAACACCCGCATCTTTGAATCCGAAACAAAGCGTATGCCCAACTTCGCGCTGCATGAATTGGCCCACGCCTACCACGACCGTGTGTTGGGGTTTGAACGGGCGGACGTTGCAGCAGCCTACGAGGCGGCACGCGCTGCCGGCACTTACAACTCTGTGGAACGGATCAATGGGCAGGGCGTGAAGTCCAAAGGCCGTGAAAAAGCGTATGCCATGGTCAACCCGAAGGAATACTTCGCCGAAACCAGCGAGGCCTTTTTCTCGCGCAACGACTTCTTTCCGTTCGATAAGGCCGAGCTTGCCAAGGCCGATCCGCGCATGACCGAACTATTGGCGAAACTTTGGGGTGTCACCCCATGATAACAGTATTGGCCATGGTGAACGTTCTGGCCGCAATCGTGGTGGCTCAACCTGCGGACAAGCCGAATATTTTGTTCTTGTTTGCCGACGATCAACGTGCCGATACCATCGGGGCGTTGGGTAATCCGCATATCAAAACGCCTAACATCGACAAGCTAGTGAAATCAGGTGTTTCCTTCGACCGCGCCTACATGCAGGGCGGCTTGCAGGGGGCCACCTGTGTGCCGTCGCGTGCCATGCTGCTTTCGGGATTGCCGTTGTTTCGTGTCGACGAAAAACTGCTGCGCGATCCAACATGGCCTGCTGCCTTCGGGAAAGCAGGTTACACCACGTTTGTCAGCGGCAAATGGCATAATGGCCCCGCATCGCTTCCGCTGGCGTTCCAGCAAGCCCGCTCGATGCTGCTTGCCGGCATGACAGATCCCATGAAGGCCCGCCTTAGCGACCTCGACAACGGCAAGGTCGGGCCTGCCAAACTCGCTCCCAAGCATGCCTGCGCCATGTTTGCCGATCAGGCGATCGACTTCATCAGCGGGCACGGAAAAGGCCCTTTTTTCTGTTATGTTCCATTCGACGCGCCGCATGATCCGCATATCGTGCCAGACGATTTCCCCGTCAAATACGACCCGGCAACCATGCCAGCCATGGCCAACTTCATGCCGGTGCATCCGTTCAATAACGGCGAAATGACGGTACGCGATGAACTGCTGCTGCCTTGGCCACGCACGCGTGAAGCCGTGTCGCGGATGAACGCCGACTATTACAGGTACGTCTCTTACCTTGATTTTCAGGTGGGACGGATTCTCGATGCACTCAACAAATCTCCATACGCCTCCAACACCATTGTTGTTTATGCGGCGGATTCCGGTGTGGCTCGGGGCGCACATGGCTTGATCGGCAAGCAGAATCTCTACGAAGATTCCCTGCGGGTGCCGTTGGTGATCTCTGGCCCAGGCATCACAAAAGGAGAACGGACACAGGCGATGTGCTACCTGTTCGATGTTCTCCCCACACTGGGTTCACTTTGTTGTGTACCAAAAACATCCACCAGCGAGGGAATCGACTTAACCGCTGTTTTGAAAAATCCCAAAACACCGGGGCGGCCTAGGCTTTCCTTCGGCTACCGCACAGTGCAGCGCGCCGTTCGTGATGGCCGCTGGAAGCTCATCGTTTACCCTGACGTGAACGTGAAGCAACTGTTCGATCTGGAAGCCGACCCGAACGAAATGTCCAACCTCGCGGACAAAGCCGAACATGCCAACCGTGTGAAGGAATTGATGGTCACAATGGCCACCGACCTGCGATCCCACGGCGACAGATTGCCTCTGGAGGTGGCCAATCCCATGTCGGCAACATGGTCACCCCCTCAACCGAAACGCCCGGTTTCAGGTGCAAAGCAATGACATTTCTTGCCGTCTGGTTGTTGCTTGCCGCCCAAACCAACAAAACGCCTCCCAATGTGGTGGTTATTCTTGCCGATGACCAAGGCTGGGGCGATCTCGGGATCAATGGCAACTCGGCGGCGCGCACGCCGCATATTGATAGCCTCGCAAGGCAGGGTGCGCGCTTCGATCGTTTTTTCGTTCAGCCTGTTTGCGCTCCGACCCGCGCGGAGTTCCTGACTGGGCGATGGCATCCGCGCGGCGGAGTCTATGGTGTTTCTACAGGGGGTGAACGCCTCGACCTCGACGAGCGCACCATTGCCGACATCTTCAGAAAAGCCGGCTATGCAACCGGATGTTTCGGCAAGTGGCACAACGGCTCGCAATATCCGTATCACCCGCTGGGGCGCGGATTCGATACCTACTACGGTTTCACCTCCGGTCACTGGGGCGATTACTTCAGCCCACCGCTCGATCTCGATGGACAACCCACCCAAGGAAACGGCTACCTCACCGACGACATCACCGGCAAGGCTATCGATTTTGTGGGCAGAAACACCAAATCAGGTAAACCATTTTTCTGTTATCTGGCACTGAACACGCCGCACTCGCCCATGCAGGTGCCAGAACCTTACTGGAAACGCTACCAGAACAAAACGCTTTTGCCAGTCGATGGAACCGATGCCATGCACTCCCGCGCTGCACTCGCCATGGGGGAAAACATCGACGATAATGTCGGCCGTCTGCTTGCGGAATTGACAAAGCGCGGCATCGACAGCAACACCATCGTGGTTTACTTCAGCGACAACGGACCTAACGGAATCCGTTACAACGGTGGCATGCGAGGAATCAAAGGCACCACCGATGAAGGCGGTACCCGCTCGGCACTGCATGTGCGCTGGCCGGGTCATATTCCGGCCGGTACAGTGGTAACGCCTGTCGGAGCCGCCATCGACCTTCTGCCCACGCTGGCCGAACTTGCCCGTATACCTGTCGATTCCAAGAAACCGCTGGATGGCATCAGCCTCGCCCCAGCCATCCTTGGTGCTAATTCTCTAGCAGATCGTAATAGGGTTTTGTACCAGCATTGGGCTGGCAAGACTTCGGCGCGCAATCAGACCCACCGACTCGATTCCCAAGGGCGGCTGTATCATTTGGCAACCGACCCGGGCCAGAAAACCGATATCAAAGACCGTGAGCCAGATACCCACCAGCAGCTTACCAATGCTGTAACAGAGTGGAGGCGCACTGTGCTGCGTGAAACACCGCTTCTTGAAATCCGCCCGTTTACGGTAGGTTACTCGGCGCTTCCACGCGCCGTGCTGCCCGCGCGCGATGGTGTGCCGCATGGCGGTATCAAGCGCAGCGCCCCGGCGCCCAACTGCTCGTACTTCACCCGGTGGACTCAACCAGCCGACAGCATGACATGGCAGGTGGAAATCCATGAGGCGGGCCAATTCGAGGCTGTGCTGCATTATGCCTGTCCCGCGGTTGACATCGGTTCGGCAATCCAGCTTGCATGCGGCAAATCCGCATGGAATGGCACCATTGCCGTGGCACACGATCCGCAAGCGCGCGGTGCGGAAAACGACCGCGTGCCCCGCAAAGGAGAATCGCTGGTCAAGGATTTCAAAACAATGTCGCTGGGCATGGCAGAATTGGCCGCTGGGCCCGCAGTTCTGGACCTGCGCGCCACGCGCGTTGCCGGTTCGCAGGTGGCTGAAATCCGCGCCGTGGAACTGATTCTCCGGAAATGACAGAAAAAAGGGCTGCTTCATGCGCTATCTGGTTTGTGGCACGGTGCTTTTATTGCTGGTATTCACAGGCCTTGCGGAAGACAAGCCTGTGCCGGCCATCGGCCCTGCCGTGCAAAAGGCTGTTGCGCTTCTCGATAAATCCGCCACAGGGCATACCTCGCAGCGGCAATGTTTTTCGTGCCATCAGCAGTCGATGCCACTTGTGGCTTTTGCTGCCGCGCAGGCCGCCGGAATGCGTCTGGATCCGGAAATGGCGCAACGGCAGGTGGATCACACCACAGCATTTCTTGAGCTTAACCGACCTCATTTTTTGTCTAATAAAGGTACTGGTGGCCAAGTCGATACCGCTGGTAACATTCTGCTTGGTCTGGCTGCTGCTGGATACAAACCCGATGCCAACACAGATGCCGTGGTCGATTACTTGCTTAAGCGTCAGGCTGCTTCAGGCGCATGGAACTGTTCATCCAGAAGGCCGCCCTCGGAAGCCAGTCATGCCGCCACCACTTGGCTTGCAGCAACCGGATTACGGAATTATGGCGGCACCAACCGGCGCACCGAGGTCGATTCCGCGCTGCTGCGGGCCCACGACTGGCTCGTTCGGTTTCAACCTGTCGATACCGAAGATTTGGTATTTCGTTTGCGCGGTTTGAAGGTGTGCGGCGCCAAACCGGAGGATATTCAGGCTGCCGCTGAAGACCTTATCGCCATTCAGCGAGAAGACGGCGGGTGGCCTCAGGCTTGGCCGATGGCTACCGATGCCTACGCCACCGCCACGGCGCTCGCGGCACTTCAGGCCTGCATCGATATGCCAGCTACCGATAAAACCTATCGCCATGGAATGGATTTTCTGCTCCGTTCGCAAGCTGCCGATGGTTCTTGGCATGTCGCGTCGCGTTCCGATCCGTTTCAGAAATATTTCGAAACGGGTTTCCCCCATGGCAATGATCAGTGGATTTCGTCCACTGCCACCGCATGGGCCATTATCGCGCTCAGTTCTGGACTTCCAAAATGACACGCGCACCACGCACTATTCTTGTTACCGGAGCTGGTGGATTTGTCGGTCTGGCCCTGACTCGCATGCTGGTGGCGCGCGGAGACCGTGTGCGGCACTACTCCCGCCGAGCCTATAGAAGTCTTGCGGCATTGGGTGTCGAACAAGCCTTGGGCGAACTGGATGATACTGACGCCCTATCCCGCGCCATGCGCGGATGCGATTCCGTGTCGCATGTGGCTGCGCGGGCAGGCGTGTGGGGCACGCTGGGCGACTTTTGGCGGCCCAATGTGCTGGGCACCCGTTCTGTGATTTCAGCTTGCCTAAAGACAGGGATATCCCGGCTGGTGGTAACGTCGTCTCCCAGTGTGGTCTTCCATGCGGGTGGTCACGAAGGTGCCGACGAACACCTGCCGTATCCCGCCAAACACGGCTCGCTCTATTCTCGCACTAAAGCCATCGCCGAAAAAGAGGCATTGGCGGCCAACAGCCCAAGTCTGGCGGTAACGGCATTGCGCCCCCATTTGGTGTGGGGGCCGGGAGATCCGCATCTGTTGCCTCGGTTGTACGCGCGTGCCCGTGCTGGCCGATTGGTGAAACTTGGGTCAGGTGGCATGGTAGATACCACCTGTGTGGCCAACGCCGCGCATGCGCATGTGCTGGCGCTCGATGCTGTGGCGCCGGGTGCGGCATGTGCCGGTAAGGCTTATTTCATTGCCAACGACGAGCCGACACCGCTGTGGGAATTGATTGACCGTTTGCTGGCGGCGGAAGGCCTGCCTCCGGTATCGCGCGCGGTACCCGTTAGCCTTGCGCGCACAGTGGCGGCAGTATCGGAGTGTTTATGGGCTTGTTTCCCCTTGCCTGGCGAACCGCCCACCACACGGTTTGTGGTGGAAGAGCTTTCGGCGTCGCACTGGTACTCGCTTGCCGCGGCTCGCCGCGACTTGGGGTATCAGCCGATCGTGACCTTGGCGCAAGGTTTGGCGGAATTGCATGCTTGCCGAACCGTTGGAACCAATCAGTAGTGAGCAGGAATAAAATCAGGGAGGTCGCATACAACAACGGGCTGGAGGCTAATTACGTAAGTTCTATGAGCGATCTATTTGTTTAACTACAAAAGCTATCTGCAATAAAAATGTTTCAGATGGGGTTGATGGTGTTCCCATTTAACCTGATCCGGTGCCCGGTCACCGTCCCAAAGTCACCGTGCTGGCATGGACCACGTTGGCTCTTACTTCTCCACGGTATTCGGTAGTGCCTATCAGAATTACCGGCTGGTTCAAAAAAGGCTCCAGATTCAGCGTTGGCACCGGTACCACGTACCCGATGATCCGGTTGTCACGCTCCAGAATATAAGCGCGGCGGTCGTCGACACTTCGCCCCGAACGCCTGAGGATGCCCGAACTCGAGCCGCTGGATGACATCAATTGTCCGGGCACAAGTGTTGAAGCGGGCATAACTGGTTGCGCTAGTTGAATGTTGTTCCCTGTGGGGACTGGCAGAACAGAAAGGCATGGCCGCTCCGGGGGGCTAATTCGCATACCGGGGTTGCGTAGCCCTTCACGCAGTGCCATCGCCCTGTTCGCTGCTTGGGTGGCCATGTTCGGTTGGCTGTCGCCAAAATCTTGCGCAATGAGCGAATACAACCGAATGGCTTCGGTCCAGTTCCCGGATAGTTCCGTGGAAACCGCCTCGTTCCAACGCGCCGTTGGATTGTTCGATATCAATGCCCCGCTGCCACCTACAGTCATGGCAGCAACTGCTGCCGGGGCGGCGGGCGAAGGAGCGTGCGCCACGCTTGCCGTGCCGATCGCTTCACGTCGCATGTAACGGCGTTCAGATTCCGGCGGTTCAACAGGTAGCCATTTTTGGTCGTCGTTGCCCACTACCGTGCCAATCGCACGTACCTGGGCCCCCCGCTGCAGCGACGCGCTTTCCACGGATGGCCGCACCGTGGTGTCGGATGAACTGCCCACCAAAACAGTGACCTTCGTTCCCGCTGGTGCATTGACCACCCAATTGGGCAGGGTGGGTGTCACTTGTTGAAGGTAGCGTGCGTTGATCCAGCTGAATGAACCAGAGGGGGGGCGAACTGCCAACCAGCCATCTGGTCGTTCTTCCACCACAACAACGGTGTCACCCTGACGCAACTTGTTGGTGGTGTAGAGTTTGGTGTCGTTCGATGGGCCAGCGCGCAGTTCAGCTTCGGGAACCGCGATGGTCGCCGTGTACCGCACCGCGGTTTGGTCGGGCAGCCATAAGGCAAGCAGGCATGCCGTCACGATGATCATGTGCACATCCTCCTGCCTCGACCCCTAATGGCCATAGACTGTTGTCAATATCGGCATCAATACGCTGCCGGGTAACCTACCAACGGGTTTGGGTGCAAGCCTGACCTGTTTGCCGTCGTCCCAAGAGATTCAATCCATGAGGCCGGAAGATTTGGCGCGGATGATCGATCATGCACTGCTCAAACCGATGCAAACGGATGCTGATCTGAAGCAAGGCTGCCTTCAGGCAGCAGGTTGGAATGTGTTTTCAGTGTGCGTGCGCCCGTGCGAGGTGCGATTGGCAGTGCAGGAACTCAAGGGCAGTTCGGTGCAAGTGGGCACAGTGATTGGCTTCCCGCAGGGAGGTCACCACCCCCGCATCAAGCTTGCCGAAGCGGCGCAGGCCTTGGCGGATGGAGCCAGTGAACTTGATATGGTGGCTAATCTGGGAAAAATACGTGAAAATTCTTGGAGCTACCTGACCGACGAAGTGGCGCCGATTCTGGAGATGACTCGCCGCCAGAAACGCATCCTCAAAGTGATTCTGGAAACCGCCATGCTAAGCGCGGAAGAGAAAATCGGGGCCTGTGAAACGCTGGGGCGGTTGGGTGTGGATTTTGTCAAAACATCGACAGGGTATGGAGATGGCGGCGCCACAGTGGACGATGTCCGGCTGATGCGGGGCGCGAGTCCGGCTGGAGTTCAGGTGAAGGCATCGGGTGGCATTCGTACCTTGGAGCAGGCGATGGCGCTTGTGGAAGCAGGAGCAACCCGACTGGGAACAGCCTCGACCGGATCACTTTTGCAAGCAGCGGAAGCAGCGTTACGGTAATGTTGTGTCTGGCAGAGCAACCAAGGTTTCGTACCATGGTTGTTATCTGAACGGAGTTCGAGGCTGGTTGGCGTCTCGCGTTCCTCCGTTCCCCTTGTCGATTGAGTTGCGGCCGGTTCATGCAGCCGTCGTTTACCCAAGCTCTGGCTTATTTGGCGCGACCGCTGGCGGTTTGGCCCGGTGGATCGGCATGGCGTTATGCCGACGAAGCAGCCACGGAATCGCGTGGTAACAGCCTGAATATTCCAGCCATATTGCCAGAAACGTTGGGTGATGCGGGTTTCCGCCGCGATCACGGTCTGCGCATGGCCTATGTTGCCGGATCGATGGCGCATGGCATTGCCTCGGAAGATCTGGTCGAGGCAGCGGTGCGGGCTGGTTGCTTGGGTTTCTACGGTGCCGCGGGTCAAAGCCCTGCGCGCGTGGAGCAGGCACTGGTGCGCCTGAAAAATAATTTGAGTAATGGTTCGTGGGGGTGCAATCTGCTGCACTCGCCTACTGACCCGGCTTTGGAGTCGGCCCACGCCGACACTATTTTACGGCACGGTGTGAGCCGGGTTGAAGCGTCGGCCTATTTGGATGTGACGTTGCCATTGGTGCGTTACCGGTTGTCTGGATTGCGTGCTGATCCGTCTGGTCGCCCGGTCGCTGCCTGCCAAGTGATCGCCAAGGTTTCCCGTGTGGAAGTGGCGCGGAAATTTCTAAGTCCCGCGCCCGAAAAATTGGTCGCGGAACTGGTGCGCACTGGAACCATTACCGAATTGCAGGCCCGTCTGGCATCGAGGCTGCCACTTGCCGACGATATTACGGCAGAAGCCGACTCGGGCGGCCACACCGATAATCGCCCAGCACTCACACTATTTCCAAGTCTGATGGCGTTGCGCGACCGCATGGCTCGCGAGTTCGGATACGACCGATTGCCGCGCGTTGGGTTGGCTGGAGGCATAGCCACTCCGCATGCCGTAGCCGCTGCTTTTGCCATGGGCGCTGCCTATGTGCTGGTGGGCACGGTCCATCAGGCATGTGTTGAATCGGGCACATCGGATCTGGTGCGCGGCATGCTGGCTCAAGCCGAACAGGCTGATTGCGCCATGGCCCCGGCGGCCGACATGTTTGAAATGGGCGTCAAGGTTCAGGTGCTGAAGCGTGGAACCCTCTTCGCCATGCGCGCCCAGAAGCTCTACGACTGGTATCGCCAATATGCTGGTTTCGAGCAGATGCCCGCCGCCGATAGGCAGCAGCTTGAAGGGCAGATTCTTGGCCGGCCTTTCGATGCCGTATGGGCCGATTGCGAGAAATTCTTCACGGTCCGCGATCCGTCGCAGTTGCCCCGGGCAGCGGCGGATCCCCGGCACCGCATGGCCCTTGTGTTCCGCTGGTACCTTTCTCAGGCCTCGCGTTGGGCCACGGCTGGAGAGGCCCAACGGAAAACCGATTTCCAAGTGTGGTGTGGCCCCGGTATGGGCGCGTTCAACGAGTGGACGCGTGGAACATTTTTGGAAGATCCTTCAAGGCGATGTCTGGCCACGGTGGCGCGCAACCTGATGTACGGCGCGGCGGTGCTCAAGCGCGCCGAGGTTGCGGTCCTTTGTGGAGCCACGGGCGAAAGCCCGCGTGTGGAACCGCTTGAACCTGAAGAGATCGACAGGCGGTGCGCGTTGCCTGCGGGAAGCGCCAGTGCGAGGGCATCGGCGTGACAAGTCGCGATTCATTCACGCCATTGGCTATAACAGGTCTTGGTTGTCTTTTCCCCGGGAAGCCCGGCACGCGTGGATTCTGGAATACCGTCCTTCAGGGGATAGACCAGATCCGCGAAATACCGGATGATCGGTGGCGGCCTTCCGATCACTTCGACCCGGATCCGTCGAAACGAGACATGGTCTATGCCGCGCGTGGAGCATTTTTGTCTCCCGTGCCGTTCTCGCCTGCCGAATACGGGATCACCCCTTCAAGCCTCGAGGCGACCGATACCGCCCAGTTGCTTGGCCTTCATGTGGCGCGTCAGGCTCTGCTGGATGCGGGTTACGCCGCCTTGCCACGCGATGCGGGCCGGCCATTGCCGCGTGATCGCGCATCGGTGATCGTGGGCGTGACCAGTGCCCTTGAGTTGCTGATTCCACTAGGTGCCAGACTGGATCATCCACGCTGGCGCCGGGCCATGCGCGAGGCCGGCGTTCCTGAAGACCGCATCAACGACGCGCTTTCCCGCATTGCGGCCAGTTACCCTGAGTGGACGGAAGATTCATTTCCCGGCCTGCTTGGCAACGTCGTGGCAGGCCGCATAGCCAGCCGTTTTGACCTGCACGGGACCAATTGTGTGGTCGATGCCGCGTGTGCCAGCAGCCTAGCGGCGGTGCACCAGGCAGCGATGGAGCTTCAATCGGGCCGTGCCGACATTGTGGTGACAGGCGGCATCGACACATTTACCGATGTGTTTATGTACGCGTGTTTCAGCAAGACACCCGCCTTGTCGAAGCGTGGCGAGGCGCGCCCGTTCGCCGCCGATGCCGATGGCACTATTTTGGGAGAGGGCATAGGCCTTGTAGTTCTGAAGCGCCTTGCGGATGCCCAACGCGATGGCGACCGCATTCACGCGGTGCTGCGCGGGTTGGGCACATCGAGCGATGGCCGCGGTCAGGCTATTTATGCCCCCGGCCGCGAAGGGCAGTTGCGCGCGGTCAGGCGCGCTTGGAGTCAGGCGGGTGTTGGCGCCACCGATATCGGCTTGGTGGAAGGGCACGGTACGGGTACCAAGGCCGGCGATGGCGTAGAGCTTGCCGCGCTGCTCGAGCTGTTTGGCACATCCGGACCGGCTGGTCCATGGTGCGCATTGGGCTCGGTAAAGTCTCAAATCGGCCATGCGAAAGGTGCCGCAGGCGCCGCCGGGCTTGTGAAGGCCACCTTGGCACTCAAGCACCGCGTGTTGCCGCCCACCCTGAAAGCAGCCAACGAGCGGCCTGAACTGTTGGCAGCCGATGCGGCCTTTTTCATGCCAGCCCGGGCAAGGCATTGGCCTGCTCCCACCGGAGGCAGGCCGCGCCGTGCCGCTGTAAGCGCCTTTGGCTTTGGTGGCAGCAACTTCCACGCGGTACTCGAGGAAACAACCCATTCCCGGGAAGCAGCTTGGGACGGGTCGGTCGAGATTTTGGCGTGGTCGGGTAGCGATCTTGCGTCTCTCGATTCTGTCATTGATTCAATGCCCGATCCGGAAAGTGCCGATTTTTCACGATTGGCCCGCCAAACGCGTTCGTCATTCGACCCCAAGGCCCCAGCCCGTCTGGCTGTGGCTTGGTCTACGGGCGACCGCTCGGCGCTTCAGGCCGCGTGCCGCGATGCCCTTGCGGCGGCGCGTTCTGGCCGTTCAGTCGTTGGCCCGGCGCGCGCAGGAACGGGTGCTGGCCCGCGAAAACCGGTTCTGTTATTTCCGGGACAAGGCTCGCAAAAAACCGGCATGTTCCGTGAATTGGCATGTGTATTCCCCGAAATCGCGGAATCGTGCGATGCCGCAGCCACCGCGTTTTCGGCTCGTTTTCCAGCCCTGCCGGCTCTCGACCGCATTGTGGATCCGTTGCGTGCCGGAAGTGCTGATATTCTGTCGGGCGACACGCGCGCCTGCCAGTCCGCACTCGCAGCAATCGGTTTGGGCTCTGCCCATTTACTGGAACGGTTTGGCGTGAACGGTTGGGCCGCCTGTGGGCACAGTCTGGGTGAACTCCCAGCCTTGGCTTGGGCTGGCCGAATTACCCCGGATTCTATGCACCGATTGGTGGCGTTGCGTGGCGGTGCAATGCACGACGCGGGGCAAGCGTTTGCCGGCGCCATGATTGCGGCCATGGATTCCCGCGAGAAGGTAATGGGCTTGCTGGCCGCGGATCGCTCGCTTTCCGAAGTGGCAGCAGCCAACCACAATAGCGCGGGCCAAATGGTTCTTTCCGGCCCGGTCAAGGCCATCGAGGCAGCGTCGCGGGTTCTTTCCGCCGGTGGTGTCCGCGTGGTTCGGCTGGATGTCGCCGGCGCGTTCCATCATCCCGCACTGGCTCCGGTAGGGGCGGTTTTGGGAAGTCACCTTGCGGCAGAACCCCTTCATGGTGGCTCAGACCGTGTGGTTCTATCCGGTTGCTCGGGCGCCCCTTATCCCGTTGATGCCACCGCCTCCGCCGCGCTTCTGGTGCGCCAACCGTATAGCGAGATCCGCTTTGTGTCGTGCCTGGAGTGGCTGCGCGACGCCGGCGCCGATCTTTTCGTCGAATGCGGACCCGGAAAGGTGCTGACAGGCCTTTCTAGCCGTGTCTGCGACGCTCCCACAGTGTGCATCGATCCAGATCCCGAGCAGCCTGGAGGTTTATTAAGGCTGGCTCGGGCCCTTTGCCAGCTTGCGGCTTTGGGCTTGCCCGTGCGCCTCGAAGCGTGGGAGTCGCCTGCTGAAGAGCTTCCTGTCGCCACAGGGATGACCGTCCCATTGTCCGGGGCCAATTACAAAAAGCCCCGGCCTGTGATCCCACCACTACCTGCCCTGAATGAATCTCGCTCCAATCCGGTCGCAGCGCGACCCGAGGAACCACGCGCCATGTCCGCACCCCATTCTGCGCCAGCGGCCCATGCCAGTCTGGCACGCGAAGCGATGGGCCTTTTGGCCCGCATGCACGAGGATAATGCCCGACTTCATCGGCAATTTTTGGAAACGCAGGAGTCTGCGCAGCGGGCGCTGATGGCGCTGGTGGAAGGGCGCGCGATGCCTGCAATGGCGCAGGTGGTCACCTCGCCCCGGCCTGCGGCACCGTTGACAATTCCTGCCGCACCCGTGGCGGCTATGGCTCCAGCGCAGCCAGTGTATGTTGCGCCCGCTCCAGTTGCCCCGTTCGTTACGGCGCCCGCACCTGTGGCTTTACCAGCCAAATCTGCCGGCCCCGATATTCTGGGAATTGTCCGGTTGGTTATATCCGACAAAACCGGATATCCGGTCGAGGCCTTGGGCGAAGACTTGGCGCTTGACGCAGATCTGGGTATCGATTCCATCAAGCGCGTGGAAATTATGGCGGGTGTGCAGGAGCGACTTCCCGACGCCCCGGTGATTGGCCCGGAACTGATGGGCACACTTCGCACTTTAAGGCAGTTGGTGGATCACCTTTCCGGAGGTGCCGCGCATGCGCCCGCGGCACAGTCGCAGCCCCAGCCTGTTGCCGCATCCAATGCTCCCGCATCATCAACCGACTCGATCATGGCGGTATTGCGGTCTGTTATATCTGACAAGACCGGTTACCCCACCGATGCCCTTGGCGAGGACCTTGCCCTCGATGCGGATCTTGGCATCGATTCCATCAAGCGCGTCGAGATTTTGGCAGGCGTGCAGGAGCAGCTTCCGGAAGCACCCACAGTGAGCCCTGACCAGATGGGCACGCTGAGAACGCTCCGTCAGCTCGCGACGCACCTTTCGGGAAGCACTTCAGTGGCTTCCGCGCCGGTTACCCCGGAAAAAAAAACGACATTGGAACGCCACGAGCTGAATTTCGAGCCATGGACGCCGGTTCCGGGGCCGATATTGCTGCCGGCCGGGTCGCGCGTTCTACTGGCCGGTGACCATCCGGACCTTGTGCGTGAATTACAATCCGCGTCGAACTGGCGTGTGGAAATCGTCACGGATCCATCAGCAATTCACGGGCCGTTTGACGGTTTGATTTTGTTTTTGCCCAAAATGCCTGGACTGGACTTGGCTTGCCAAACCGTCCGTTGGTTACAGGCCGCGCGGGCCGGTTTGACCGACGCTGGCCGCCGAGGCGCTGCCTTGCTTGCGGGCGTGGTGCAACTCGATGGCGCTTGGGGTGGCGACGGTGGCGCGGATACCGACCTTGGGCTGCTGGCTGGAGCTGTAAAAACAGCGGGGCGCGAATGGCCCGGAGTGTCTCCCCGATTGATCGATTGCGCTGCCGGAGTGTCTGCCGCGCTATTGGCTCAAACCATTTGCCGGGCTAATACCCCCGCGGAAGTCGGTTTATCGTCATCAGGTCATGTTGCCGGAGTATTGAGAGTCGTTCCGTCGCCGGCACATGGCCGTTGGCCATTGGAACGTGGCGATACGGTGGTGGTCACCGGTGGTGGACGTGGCGTAACCACCGAAGTGGCGTTGGGTATGGCTCGCACTATGCCGCTCCGCTTTGTGTTGGTAGGTCGGACCGCGCTGGAAGTGGAACCTGTGGAATTCGCGACGCTGGCCGATGAGCCCGCGTTGGTACGTGCCCTGATATCGAGTGGTTTAGCGTTACCCGCGGCGCGCAGCCGCGCGGCCCGGTTGTTGGCGGGCCGCGAAGTGGCGCGCACCATGGCTCGGCTACAAGCGGCCGGTTCCGTGGCGGAGTACATCTCGGCTGACATTTCCGATCTTAATGCGTTGACATTGGCGCTCTGCCCTAAACTTGACGCGCTCAAACCTGTGCGTGCCGTTGTGCATGGTGCCGGCGTTCTGGCCGATGCCCGCATCGAGTCGAAGACCATGGCAGAGGTGGAGCGGGTCTGGAATCCCAAAATTAAGGGGCTTGAAAACATCTTGCGCCTTGTGCCACCGGAAGGATTGGGAGCGTTGGTCCTGTTCGGGTCCATCACGGGGCGGTTAGGACGGGTCGGCCAACTCGACTACGCCATGGCCAATGCGGCATTGGCGTGCCGTGCCCGGTCGCTGTCTCGGCGGTATCCAGCGTGCAGGGTGGTTGCTGTCGATTGGGGCCCATGGCGTGGCGGGATGGTCGATGGCACATTGGCCCGATTGTTCGATGCCGAGGGTGTTGGGCTGATTGAACCAGAGTCGGGTGGAGACTTTTTGGCTAACGAATTGGCCAGTTACGGCCCTGCCGAGGTTATGGCTTTGGCAGCGGGTTCACGGTTGCCTGAAGATCATCAACCAGTTGTGGTGCCAGTTCGTGATCGCGCGGAATGGACACGCCCCGTCGCCATGGCAACACACCGATTCCTCGAAGGCCACATGCTTGATGGCCGCGCCGTGCTTCCATTTGCCGTTGCCGTTGAATGGATGGCGCATACGGCGCTGCATGCCCGGCCCGGGCAGTCGATTGTGGAAATATCAGATTTGCAGGTGCTGAAGGGAGTCGTGCTTGAAGAGGGTGAAACCATCCACCTCGAGGCGGTAACCAGAAGTTTAGATAACGATAGCGTGAGCGTCGCGTTGCGGTCGCAGCAAGATCGGCCAGGAATGGATCGGTTCCGGGCGACGGTGCGTCTGGGCGATGGCATGCCCGCGGGATCAGCGCCATCGCTTGAGCGGCCAACGGGTTCAGGCCTTGCCGTGGACCATCTGTACGGTGGCCGGTTGTTCCATGGCGCGGAATGGCGGATGATCGAGACGGTGGAAGTAGCTTGTCTAGGCGGAATTGTGGCCAAGCTTCGCCCCGCGCCCGCGCCCGCCCGCCTGATGGATTCTCCCCTGCGCGGTCGCTGGATCATCGATCCGTGGGCACTCGATGGCTTATTTCAAGCCGCCATTCTGTGTTCACAGGAACGCGGCCACGCGGGATGTTTGCCCTCACGTGTGGCGCGAATGGAAATAACAGGCAAGTTTGGCCAAGAAGGCTGCCTGCTGGTGATGCGCGTAGTTCGCGCGGGCGAACATGGCCTTGTTGCCGATGCGGAATTTCTGGATGCGTTCGACAAGGTAATCGCGCGGGTGACGGGTCTGGAATGCACTATTGATCCATCGCTGGCCCGCGCTTTTCAGCGTTCGCGTCCTCGGGCAGCCGGCACCCCCTGAGATTTTGTAATGACACAGTCCCGTCAGGAACCGATTGCCATCGTTGGCATGGGTGGATGGTTTCCGCCCGGTGTCGATGTGGATGGTCTTTGGCGCATGGTGCTTGGCCGGGAGTCGGCCAGTGCTGTCGTGCCACCATCCCGTTGGGGAACAGATCCGTCCGCATTGCTTGATTCTTCAGGTATTCGACCCGATAGCGTGCTTTCGACTCGGGCTTGCCTGTTGACCGAACTGCCAGCAGGTTCTGAAGACCCCGGTAGCGCTTTAGCCAGACGCGCGGGAACAGCCGCCATTACCGGTGTCAGACTGCCTGATGCGACAAAAATGGGAGTGATTTTAGGGCATATCGCCCTGCCTACGCGGTCATCGATGGCTCGACAGCGCGCTGAAGCGGAATCACGCCTTCAGGGACTTGGCGTTCGTAGTGCTGGCGAATCAATTTATAAAGAAGATTTTGTTAATCCGTCTTTTGCCCCGGCTCGCGAGTTGGCTGGGGCCGTGGGCGCTCGTGGCGTGTGTTACACACTGGATGCCGCCTGCGCCTCGACGTATTACGCTATTGCTTTGGCAGTGGGTGAGTTGCGCCGTGGCCGTGCCGACCTGATGTTGGCTGGTGGCGTCTCGTGCCCGGATCCGCTGTACACTCAGACCGGCTTCTCACGCCTGAAGGCGCTATCGCCCTCGGGAATCTGCTCCCCTTTCGACCAGCGTGCCGACGGCTTGGTCGTGGGGGAGGGTGCTGGTGTTTTCGCTTTGAGACGATTATCCGACGCCGTGGCGGCGGGTGACCGCATTTTGGGAGTGATTGTCGGAACGGGCCTGAGTAACGACCCTTCCGGCCATTTGTTGACGCCATCAAGCATTGGTCAGGTCGACGCGATGAGGCGCGCCCACGCGGCATCGGGTTGGTCTCCGGACATGGTGGATTATGTCGAGTGCCATGCTCCTGGAACTCCGCTGGGTGACCGGGTGGAATTTGCCAGCCTGTGCGAAGTGTGGTCTGGCACGCCGGCAGGATCGTGTGTGCTGGGGTCGGTGAAGGCGAATGTGGGCCACATGCTGACAGCCGCTGGCACTCCGGCATTGGCCAAGATGCTGCGCGCCCTTGCTGAGGGTGTGTTGCCTCCAGCGACAGGATTTTCCCAACCTGCCCATGGGATTGAACTGACTGGAAGCCCATTCCGAGTACCAACGGAAGCATCGGCATGGCACCGTCGGGGTCAAGCGATTCCCCGACGCGTGGCGTTGAGCGGTTTTGGTTTTGGCGGTGTGAACGCACATATTTGCGTTGAAGAGTATCTGGATACGCGCACAGTCGTTTCATTTGAACGGGTTGCCCCACCCACATTGGCAGTGCTGGAGCGGGAATTCGTACAATTGACCGACCCATCAGCGCGGCCCGAACAGTTTCACCTGGCCATCCCCCCCACAGAACTGGAAGGGATGTTGCCCCAGCAAATGATTGCATGGCAAGCAGCATCGCGGGTTATTGCGCGTCTTGAGAGTGTCGGCACATTGCCGGAGCGTACCGGTGTATTTCTTGGGGCAGGGCTCGACCCGCGCGCCAGCCGGTTTTTCCTGAGGCATCTGGTTGATGAGCCGTGGCGTGACCATGTGCATCCACCCCTCGATGCTGGGCGTACTTTGGGTGCCCTGGTGAGCCTTGCTCCCAGCCGTATCGCCCGCGAATTCAAATTCACGGGGCCAGCTATCACATTATCGGCAGGCAGTCTTTCAGGCTTGGCCGCGTTGCAGGTGGCAATGGATGCGCTGGAACGCGATGAAATTGAATTGGCAGTGGTGGGAGCGGTGGAGGCAGACGAAGCGGTTGGGCCTCCCCATGCGGTGTTTCTGGTGATAGCCCGGCTTCAGGTGGCTGCGCGTGCTGGTTTCAACCCGCGCGCCATTCTGCGCGCCGCTGCCTGTGAAGGCGGTCCGTTTGCTGATGGTGCTAATCTTTGCCAGACCGTAGAAGCTGCTCTCACTCCTTCGGAAAATCATCCCGGGCAGGTTCAGGCATGGCTTGTGGCGGGTGGCGACGAAGCCGAAACGGCATTGGTTGAACTATTGGCTCCCCGGTCGCGGCGCGACAGCGTGATCTCCGCCCGACGGGTCTTTTCGCAAGGAATCCCGGATCACACCGCAGGCCTGGCTCTGGTTCATGAACTGATGGGATGTCTTGAGGAGCAGAAACTTCCGGAGGCTGGTCCCGGAGGGACACGCCCCTCGCCGCTGGCAGATCCTGGGGTAGGTGATGCATGGCTGCGTGCTTCGCCCATGGAACCCCGCACAGGGGCAGCGTGTGCGCTCGATCCCATGGCAGGTTGCGCTGCTGTGTTTTTGGAGGAGTGCGCGCTGGCAGCCGAAACCTTAAGCACGAATGTCCCTGCCTGCATGTCGTTGCATGCGTGCGAGGCAGACGACGTTGAAGGCTTGCTGTCGGTTTTGGAATCTGGAACGGTTTCTGGCCTGCATGAGCGCCCCGCGCAGCCCGAGGCCTTGCTTGGCATAGCGTTGATGCCGCGTCCGGGTGAATCGTTGCGGGAGTTATCCCGTTTGGTTGCCGGCCACTTGCGATCCGGCGGACATGCGTCGTTGGATACATTGTCGAATCGGTTTGAAGGTCGTGTGCGTGGTTCGGCATCTCCTGTGAGAGGCCGGGTAGCTTTGGTATTCCCCGGATCGGGTAGTGCGTTTGGCGGCATGGGGCGCGCTCTGGCCGCCGCATTTCCAGCACTTGCTGGAGAGGATTTAGATCAGGAAGTTGTCAGGCCCGATATCTTTTGGCGAGGAACGCCCGAGGCGGTGGCATCGGCCAGCCCGTGTAAGAAAATATTGGCGCAGGTGGCGTTGGGCCGACTGACTACCCGCGCGCTGGAAATGATGAATGTGCCTTTTTCAGCTACGCTTGGGTACAGTCTTGGGGAATCGACCCAGCTCGTGGCTACCAGCATCTGGCCCGATCTGGAAGGCCTGCGGCAGGACCTGCTGCTGTCGAGTCTCTTTACCCACGACCTTGTTTCACCATGGCGTGCCGCGCGACTTTCGTTCCGCCTCAAACCAGATGACGATCTCCGCTGGGTCAACGCTCTGCTGCTGATTGATGCCCATGAGGCCGTTCGCGCTTTGTCTGGTCAGGAACGCGTTTTCCTGCTGGCGTCTTTGGCCCCGGGGGAATGCGTGATTGGCGGAGATGAGCACGCTGTTATGGCGTGGCTCAAGCCGCTTTCAGGCCGGTTCACGCTTCTCGCCGATTCCACGGCAGGGCATTGCGCCTTGGCCAAACCGTGTGCCGAAGCGTATCGGCAACTTCACCATCGGCATGCCCAGCCTCGCCCGGGTATGGACATCTACTTTTCCGCCACTGGCAATAAGGAACCACACGAAGCAGCGGCGTTGGCCACGGCTCTGGTCCGCGGGATTCTGGAACCGCTGAACCTGCCCCGGGTAGTTAGGCGTATGCACGACGACGGGGTGAGGATCTTCCTCGAAGCCGGACCTGGTATTGGCATGACTCGTTGGATTGGCAAGACGTTGGCCGGCATTCCTCATGCCTGTGCCGCCATCCACCCACCTGGCCGACAGGACCTCGATGCTTTGTCTCAGGCTTTGGCATTGCTCATAACAGAACGCGGCAACTGGGCTTGGTCTGTGGCGCCTGAATCGGTTGGGCAATCGGCACCTGTTCGCACACATGCATCTGGTTCTAGTCCCGGGGTTCTATTTGGCGGGCCGAAGCCATTGGTCATTCCCCCTGTAAGTGTAGTCAAACCTATTGTATCTCCGGTTAACGCTCCCATGGTTCAACCGGTTCTACCCGTGGCTCCACCTGTAACTGCCGCACCCGATAATATACCTACTAGCCTAATGGAATTGGGCCGTTGGCCCGAGGCGCTCGAGGCATCGCGCGATGCGCATGGAGCGTGGTTGACCACGCATGCAGCCGCGCTGGAAAGGTTGTCGCGTCTTCAGGAACTGGCAGCCCTTGAAGGTGAATCGCCGAATAATGAGCCAAATGGTTTGGTTTCGACAGAATTTATTCCGGATGTCAGATATTCGATGAACTGGGAGCAGTGCCTGAGTTTTGCCAAAGGTAGTGTGGCGGATGCCATGGGCACGCGTTTCGCGCCAATCGACACCTATCCCAGCCGGGTGCGTCTGCCGGATGAACCGTTGCTATTGGTTCACCGAGTCATCAGGATCGAGGGCGAACCGTGTTCAATGACTTCAGGTCGGGTGATCACCGAACATGATGTGCGCGCAGATGCCTGGTATCTGGATCAAGGAGCCATTCCACTGGCTGTCTCGGTTGAAGCAGGGCAGGCAGATATGCTGCTGGCGGGTTGGCTAGGGATCGATTTTCACACAAAAGGGTTGGCAAATTACCGTCTTCTGGACGCCGAGGTCACCTTCCATGGTCCTCGGCCGACCCCTGGCTCAACCATTGTGTACGACATTCGGGTTGATCGGTTTTTCCGGCATGGCGAGACCTACCTGTTCCGTTTTCGTTACGACGCCACTGTTAATGGCCAATTGTTGCTGAGCATGCGCGAGGGGTGCGCGGGGTTCTTCAGTCCGCGCGAGCTGGCGGATGGCAAAGGCCTTGTTGCCCGCCCGCAGCGAGTGAAGACCGATGAGAAATGCGCACCCATTCCAGCTCCTGCTGGTGCTGGCTCGCTCGATGCCGGTGGGGTTGCCGCATTGCGCCGAGGCGATATTGCTGGGGCGTTTGGTTCGTCATTCTCTGGTCTTGCATTGGCGCATCCGCCATGCCTTCCGAGCGGGAAGCTCGCCCTACTCGATCGCGTACCTGAGTTCGATCCGACCGGTGGTGCCTGTGGTCTTGGGTTTATCGCTGCCGAACTGGATATTCATGCCGACGATTGGCACATGGTCTGCCACTTTGTGGATGACCGAGTGATGCCCGGTACGCTGATGTACGAGGCGTGTGCCCAAACCTTGCGTATTCTCATGTGGCGTTGGGGTTGGTTGGGAGAGGAAGGCACGTGGCGTGCCGAACCGACACCCGGCGTGACCAGTAGCCTGCGTTGCCGCGGACAGGTGATTCCCGGTTGCCGGGTTCTTCGTTATGAGATCACGGTGACTGGCCGATCTCACGAAACTTGCCCACGCGCCTTGGCGGATGCTGTTTTGTTTGTTGACGGCAAGCCAGTTGTCTCGATCGAAAACATGGCCATCAGCTTTGTGGGGCTTGAGGCGGAATCGATCGATCGGCTATGGTCTGGTCGTGTGTTCGGGCCTGCTTCCACTTACAATTATGATCGCATATTGGCTTATTGCATCGGTAAACCGTCAGAAGCATTTGGTGAGCCTTACCGGATTTTCGATCAAGGGCGAATCATTGCTCGGTTGCCCGGACCACCTTATCTGTTTCTCGACCGCATCGAAGCTGTCGACGCTACCCCTTGGAAGTTATTGGCAGATGCGCGCGCCACGGGCGCCTACGATGTTCCCCAAGCTCCTTGGTACTGCGCCGAGGCGGGCCAGCCGGGCATGCCATTTGCTGTGCTGCTTGAGGTCGCCCTGCAAGTGTGTGGTTGGTTGGCGGCACATGGCGGTGCGGCTTTGCTGTCGCCCACCGATGTTTCCTTTCGTAATCTTGGCGGCAAAGCGGTGCGCCATCAGCCTGTGCTGCCCGGATCGGGTGCGCTTATCACCACGGTTACCCAGACCAAGGTATCGCGTTCTGCCGGGATGATTATTCTTGAATACGATCTCGATACACGGATGAATGGCGGTTTGGTCTACACGGGGCAAACTTCGTTCGGGTTCTTTCCCAAGGAAGCCCTTGCGCGACAGGTGGGAATTGCCGAGGCGCGCCCTTGGCGCCCAGATCCATCTGAAGTCTTGGTTTTTCAACCTGTACCGACGGGAGCTGGTTTGCCACGCGATCGCTGGCAGATGCTTGATTTGTTTGCACACCTACCAGCGGGTGGCCCGCATAGGCTTGGTTGGTTGGAAGGCCGTACGGAAGTTGATCCAGAAGCTTGGTTCTTTGAAGCTCACTTTTATCAGGATCCGGTCTGGCCGGGATCGTTGGGGCTTGAAGCATTTTTGCAATTGCTGCACTACGACTGCCTTAGCCATTGGGGCCCGGGAACGATCGATCTGGTCGATGGCACGGAACATCGCTGGACTTATAGGGGGCAGGTAACCCCTGGAATTCGGCATGTGACTGTCTTGGCCGAGATCATTTCGCGCGACCCCAGCACCCACGAATTGGAAGGACGAGGTTGGTTGTGTGTGGGCGACAAGATTATTTACGGCATGGAAGGTTTCCGGGTGCGCTGGACGTCCGGCATAGCCGGAACGGCTTCTGCCCGCTAGATTCACATCATGTTTGATAACCTTCGCTCAGTTATGGTTCCGCGCTACCAACGAGTCCACCTCGAAGCGTTTTCGTGTTCACTGGCGCCCGTGGTGGTTTCAAGCGACGAGCTTGACGACCGTTTGGAGTCGGCTCTGAAAACCTTGCGCGTGCCCCGGGGGCAGCTCGAAGCGTTGACTGGAATCCGTGAACGCCGCTGGTGGGAACCAGGTGCCCCGTTGGCTGAAAGTGCCGCTAAGGCCGCTCTTATGGCTCTGGAGCGCGCTGGCCGCGACCCCGCGGAAATCGACGCGGTCTTGTTCACATCGGTATGCCGCGAACATTTTGAACCTGCCACAGCTTGCCGTGTCGCCGATTTACTGGGCGCCCGCCACGCCGCTTGGGTTCATGATATTTCCAATGCATGTCTGGGTGTACTTAGTGGCATTATCGATCTGGCAAACCGTATTGAACTGGGACAGATTCGCTCTGGCGTGGTGGTTGCTTGTGAATCGGCTCGGGAAATAACCGAACGGGCGATCACTCAGCTGGCCCTACACCCCACCATGGAAAATTACCGCGAAACATTGGCAACGCTGACCGGTGGTTCAGGTGCGGCCGCTGTGGTTGTAGGCGAAGGGCAGGGCCGCGGCTTGGGTGCCCGTTTGCATGGCGGCGTCAGCCGTTCCGACACCCGTTTCAATAGCCTTTGCCGCTGGGGCCTTGCCGACACCCTTACTGGGCATCCGCTAGTTCACCTCGCATCTGGCTTGGGCCCGGTGGTGCAGACGATGGCAACCGACTCGGTTGCAGTGCTTCGTCATGGCCTTGAACTGGGTAAGCGTACGTGGGACGCGTTTCTGTCTGTTATGGGAATGGCGCCCCCCGACTTTGATCAGGTGGTGTGCCATCAGGTGGGTACCGCTCACCGGGATGCCATGTTGGCTTCGTTTGGTTTATCGAGTAGCCAAGTGTACTCAACCTATCCGTTTTTGGGCAACATGGGCACTGCGGCCTTGCCTGCCACTGTGGCACTTGCCGATGAAAGACGCTTGCTTGTACCCGGAAAACCAATCGGTTTGCTGGGCATTGGCAGCGGCCTGAATTGCCTGATGCTGGGTGCCACATGGTGACCTCGCCGGTCCCTTTTCGCGCGGCCCAGATTCTCCCCCGGCTAGCTCCCGGCTCCTATTCATTTTGCAGCCGGTGGCCCACTCTGTCTTCCGGTAGCCGGATGCACCACATCGACGAGGGCTCCGGCCCTCCGGTGATTATGCTGCACGGCAATCCGTCGTGGTCGTTTCTGTACCGCAATGTGATTCCTGCTTTGGCCAAAACGCACCGTGTGATTGTTCCCGATCATTTGGGGTGCGGACTGTCTGATATGCCGCCTTCGGGTTACCGATTCACTTTGGCTGATCGCGTTGCTGATCTCAATGATCTGCTGGCGATCACGGTACATAATGGACCTATCGATATTGTCGCTCACGACTGGGGCGGGATGATCGGTCTGGCTTGGGCCGTCGCGCACCCAGAGCGCGTTCGTCGCTTGGTGCTGATGAACACGGCAGGATTTGGTCTGCCTCCTGGCGCGTCGATCCCGTGGTCTTTGCGATTGGCCCGGACGCCGTTACTGGGTTCACTTTTGGTGCGTGGATTCAACGGATTTGTCAAGGGAGCCATCAGCCATGGGGTTACCAAACCCCTCCCGGAAGCGGCCCGACAAGGTTTTCTCGCGCCGTACGCGTCGTGGGAAGACCGCGAAGCGATTCATCGGTTTGTGCTGGATATCCCGCTTTCGAAGGGGCACCCGACGTGGGATCTGGTGCAGCGCACCAGCGACGGCCTTGAGTCGTTGGCCTGCAAGCCCGCTCTTCTGTTATGGGGCTTGCGTGATTTTGTGTTCACGCCTCCCTACTTGGAACAATGGCGGCGGGTTTGGCCTGGCGCCAATGCCCATGTTCTACCCGATGCCGGGCATTGGTTGCTTGAAGACGAACCGGAAGAGTGCTGCCGCCGTATTGAAGCATTTTTGAGATCGTGAGGGATCGGGCGTGGCGACGTTGATCCCCCGCATGCTTGAAGAAGCCGTTCAGGCCCGATCGGGCTTTGCTGCCATCGTTGCTCCTTCTCGATGGTCGCGTTCAGAAACATGGTCTTATGAACGTCTTTTAGACGCGTCGGACCGCCTTTCAGCCTCGCTCGTGGCCATGGGTGTTGGTGCCGGCATGCGCGTAGCTGTCATGGCGCCGCCATCCCCCCGTTTGTTCGCCACCCTGTTCGCCCTGTTTCGGCTGGGTGCCGTGGCAGTCATGGTTGATCCCGGTATGGGACTCAAAGGGCTGAAACTCTGCCTTGGTGAAGCTGACTGTCAAGGTTTTATCGGCTCTCCTAAGGCGATGATTGCCCGAGCGATTCTTGGTCTTTGCCCAGGCGCGCGGATCGTGGCGCACATTGGCAATGGCTGGTTGCCCGGATACCGCGCGCTTGTTGAGGCGCGTTCAGGTGGTACGCCTGTTTATCCTGCTGCTCCCGCTGACGTGGCTGCCATTCTTTACACCAGTGGATCCACCGGGCCCGCCAAAGGCGCCGTCTATTCCGCTGGTACGCTGTCGGCCCAAGTCGTGGCGTTAAGGGATATGCTGGACATCCAGCCCGGCGAAGTCGATCTTTCAACATTTCCGCTCTTTGGCCTGTATGCTCCAGTACTGCGCATGACAGCCGTTATCCCAATAATGGATTTTACGCGCCCGGCTTCTGTCGATGCAGCTATGCTGCTTGACATGGCAGCCCGGTACCGGGTGGACAATTTGTTTGCTTCGCCCGCGGTTCTGGCCCGTCTGGCGAAGCGAGCCGAGGAGCATGGCGGTCTCGACCGTCTTAAGCGGATCGTTTCCGCGGGTGCTCCTGTGCCATGGCCGTTGGTGAGGCGGGTGAGGGCTTTGTTGCGACCCGGTGCCAGTCTTTATACGCCCTATGGCATGACTGAGGCACTTCCTATCGCCTGCCCTTCCGATTCTGGAATTTTGGGAGATGCACTGGGGCGTACTCGTTGCGGTGGTGGAATTTACCTTGGCAAGCCGGTCCCGGGTATTCGTGTAACAATACTCCCCGCAAGTGACGAGCCTTTGGGTACCTTACCGGATTCCCTACCACCGGGTGCTCATGGGGAAATTGCCGTTACTGGGCCTCAGGTCACACGGTCGTATTGGCGAAGACCGGAGGCTGACTCGCGTCACAAAATGACTGTGGATGGCAAAGTTATTCACCGGACAGGCGATCTTGGTTATCTCGATTCGTCAGGCGACCTTTGGTATCTGGGGCGTCAGGCTCAGGCGGTGCGGGTGGGAGGGAAATCGTACCCAGCGGATGCCTGCGAAGCTGTGTTCCTCGATCTGCCCGGCGTATCGCGTGTTGCCCTTGTTCAGGCGGGGCCAGACTGTGCCGCATTGGTGGTTGAACCGCATACCCGTATAAGTTCAGCCAATCTGAAAGCTGAGATTCGCCGTCGTGCGGCCGAGGTGGATCTGGATGTACCAATCTTCACAGTTCTGATTCACGGGCCTTTTCCGGTCGATCGTCGGCACAACAGCAAGATCGATCGCGGGACACTTGGCCATTGGGCCGCGAGCCAGCCCGAAGTGAGTCAGGGCTTCAATCGGTCAGCCATTCCAAGTTGAAGCGCGCCACCTTGATTTTGTCTTTTGCCTCATACAAGCAAATCACGCTGCCATCCGGCAAGACGGCAAGATCTGAATAAGCGCTGGCACCCGGTTCCACTGTTTTGTTCACAGGCCATGTTTTGCCATCGTCTCGGCTCAGTTGAATGGATAGGTTTTGGCGTTTTCCACGGCCTCCCGGAACTTCTTTACCCGAGGCATCGATTGCCAAGGTGCGCGCACTTGAAAAAAGCAGGGTGCCGGGCTTGGAAGGGTGCGCGATCAACCCCGCCATGCAGATGGGCTCCCAGAGTTGGTTGTGGAACTCGGGCTTGTTCCAGTTGTGTGCGCCATCGGGGCTGATGGTAATGATCTTGCGGTTGGCTTTCGACTCGTTGCGTGTGATAAGCACAACGCTGCCATTGGAGAGCGGAGCAATAGTTGTTTCATTGGGATCGCCGAATGCAGGCGTATTGGGAACTGCTATGTCGCCCGCTTTCCAAGTCTTGCCATGGTCGTCGCTGTAAATGGTGCCCGCGGCGGAGGGATGATGGCTTCCTTTTTTTCCGTAAGCGATCCAGACGGGAACCACGAGCCGGCCAGTGCTGGTTTGAATTCCGTGGCCAGGGCCAGTGGCGATCACATTCCAAGGGTAGTGTGTTCGGAATGGTTCAAATGCTGAGGTGATTTCGGTGGGTTTGGACCATGTCTCTCCGTCGTCGGTACTACGCATGGAAAAGCAACGGGCATAATTGATGCAGTAGAGAAACTCGATGGCACCCGTTTGTCGATCCACAATGGCCACGGGATTGTTCACTGTTTGCTCGCGTTCGCCGCCTCTGGCCTTGGTGGGATTTCCTTCGACCCTGTCTCCCATGTGGGCAATTGGCCTCGCCTTGTCCCATGTTTTGCCGCCATCAGTGGAACGGCGCATGTGAACAGCGATTTCGCCCCAGTCGGAGCCGCTGTTTTTGCGAGCCTCACAATAGGCCAGCACGGTTCCTTTGGGGGTAACAACAATTCCAGGAATGCGATGCAGAGCGATCCCGTTGCTTTTGGCAAGAAAAAGATCTGCAGTATCAAGAAATGGAGGTGACGCTTGGCCGGTGGTAGCCAAGATACCTGTTATCCATGCAGAAGTAATGAACACCTGAAGTAAACGCATGAAATCCTCACCTAAACGGACTCGGTCAGAGGAGCTTATTCCATGCATGGACCATGCGCAATCTGATTGAAATGATTAGATAGCAGGCCAGTGGCAGCTAAATGGATTCGCCTTCCATTTGAATGAGTCATCGACTGGATGCTGTTTGAATGGGCAGAGTGCGTTGTGCGCAGAATCGGCACGATTGGCGGAATCAGCATGAAGCTACGCACCTGAATTGCCGATACATCCCGTAGCGAGATCAGGGTCCGCACATTCGGCATCACCTGTCGATTGCCCTTTCTCTCGACGAGGAGTTATCTGTTATGTACCGCTCGATTCGCGCCATGTGGTTGAGCGCCGCCCTGGCCGCGCTCAGCGGTGGGCAAGCGCTCGTAGCTCAAACGGCCAGCCCTGCTGCATCAGGTTCTAAAGAACGATTCGTGACACTTGAGCTGGATGGCGGCAAACCCACTCGCTGCCGTGTTATTCAATCGTGGAACGATGCTGAGGGCTCGCGCTGCTTGCAGGTTCAGGCAACCGCCAGTGGCGACCGGATGACAGTCGTTCAGAAGTACAGCTCTGGCAATCTGACAGAGGTTCAAGTTTACCCTTGGAACAAATCTGTCAGTTCACCGCTGGGTGTTCCCGTTCCACCATCCACAATTCAGCAGGCTTCTGCTACCGCTCCCCCTAAGCAACTTCCTTCTGTAGATGAAGGCAAAGCCGTACCTGAAGCTAAATCAGCTCCAGCTACCGGTACAAAAGGTGATTCCGGCAAAGGCACCAAGGGTTCTTCTGGCCAAGGAGACACAGGCACAAAGGGCGCTGCCAAAGGCGATCCCGATAGCGGCACCAAAGGTGCTGGCATGAAGGGAGCTGGTAAAGGCGATCCCGACAGCGGCACCAAGGGTGCTGGTACGAAGGGCGCTGGTATGGGCGATCCCGACAGTGGCACCAAGGGTGCTGGTACAAAGGGCGCTGGTAATGGCGATCCCGACAGTGGCACCAAGGGTGCTGGTATGAAGGGTGATCCAGATAGTGGAACCAAAGGTTCCTCCGGCAAAGGCGTGGCGATTGTTCCAAGCTCAAGTTCGCCTGCTGGAAAGCCTGGCGACTGGAGGCAGTCATGGGGCAAGTCGGAGCCCATTGCTCCAGACGCCGCAGCGATGTCTGTCAAGCCTTTACCCATGGCCAGCCGAACAAAACCCGATCCGCTGCCCACGGTGATCGAAGCTGCTCAAAGCCAAATTGCCAAACGCGAGGCAGCGGCTGAAAGGATTGCTAAGGAAAGTCAAAAGAAGGTCGTGGGAACTGAAACTTCTCGCACTATGACCAAGAGGCCAAATGGCTTTTTGGCCAACATGGGTAGCGGTGGCGTTCGGTTCCCTCGGGCAGGGATGGGATCGGTTGCTGCGGCTGGTGTGGATCCCACTATGCTTGAAGGATTCCAGCCACCCGCCTTTTCGCCAGTGCCAGAAGGTATGCCATCGGTACCTCCCGGGGTAGCTCTTTCCGCACCCCAGTTCAACGGCCCTGCAGTTCGGCCGATTCCTCCTCGGCCCTACACGCCAGACAAGGGGCTTGGCGCTGGTATGGCCAATGCTTTTACCGTGCCAACGCCGCTTCGTCCCATTCCTGCAGATTTCGGAATGCCGCAGGATCAAGCCAATGCCTTTGCCATTGCTCAAGAAGCAGGCCAGGGCCAACCACCGCAAGCTTACGTGAATCCTTACCAGCCAGCTCCAGCCGTGGCCATGGTGCCTCAGGCGAGGCCGTACCAACCTTCAGTTGCCGCGGTGATTCCAGCACCAACACCTGTTGCGGATGTTCAGGCCATAATCTCAACCCTGCGTGATGCGTTGCTGCCATCGCAGCGCGAAGCCGCAGCGATGGAACTGGCCAACCGCTCCTATGCGAGCAATCCAGTGGTGATTAGCAGCCTTGTGGCAGCCTTGCAGACCGATCCGGCAGCCACGGTGCGCAGCAGCGCGGCGCGTGCTCTGGCTCGCCTCGGTGTGACCCGCGAGGAAGTGGTTCAGGCACTCAGGCAGCAGCGTCAAGATTCCGATGCGCGTGTGCGTCTGGAAGTTGATAACGCCATTCTGAAACTGACATCCGCCACAGGACGTTGATCCAAAGGCTGTCATAAGAAGCCACAGACCTTGGCACAGTGCCAAGGTCTTTCGATTCCCCAGACCAGCTAACCCTTGCATCGTCCGGCCATCTTCCTATTTCGACAAGGATGAACTTGTCGCCGGAATGTGACCGGTGGCCCCCTTGAGGTAGTACGCATGATTCCTTTGGATCTTTCCGGCAAAGTGGCTCTGGTTACCGGAGTAGGCGACAACATTGGCTTCGCTTGGCACATTGCGAAGTACTTACAGGCGGCTGGCGCCCGGCTGATTTTCGCCTGCCACCCACGCTTGGTGACCATTGTTGAAAGCATTCTCACACGCGAGGCCGATGCCGAGAGCCGCTTGCTCCCTTACGGCACCGGATCGATCAACGTTGAAAAGGTTTTTGCTTGCGATGTGAATTTCGACACCATGGCAGATGTGGATGCCAAGACCCGCGAAGACAAGCGCTTTGCCAAGCACGGCGACTTTTCCATTGCTGGATTGGTTGAGAATGTGAAGGCCTACACGCCCCATGTGGACATCGTGGTTCATGCGGTAGCATTCAGTCCGGAAATCAAGAACCGTATGGTTGACACATCGCGTGCAGCCTACCTGACGGCTCTTAGTATTAGCAGCTACTCACTGACGGCGCTGATGCGCGCCTTCACCCCACTCATGGAGGGGCGCCCCGACCCCAACGCCATTGCCCTCACGTATCTGGGTGGTGACCGCGTGGTGCCTCACTACGGCGGTGGCATGTCCACGGCGAAGGCCGCTCTGCAGATTGATGCCCAGCAACTGGCATCGAATCTTGGCCCAAAAAAGATTCGTGTGAACCTGGTTTCTGCCGGGCCTTACGCTTCGCGGGCCGCGCGCGCGATTGGTGACATCGACGATATGATCAACCATGCCGCTGCCAAATCTCCGCTTCCCCGGGCTATTGAGGTTGAGGAAGTCGGCGCTGCCACGGCCTTTTTGGCTAGCCCGCTGGCTTCGGCCATCACCGGCCACATTCTTTATGTGGATTGCGGTTACAACGTCATGGGTGTTTGATCCAGAAAGCACACGACTCGGGGTCTGTTGAGATGGCATTCTGGAATCTGCCGGTTGGCTGGTCGTATGGTGCCGCGGCTTCTGGCATACGTGGCGATGAAGCCGCTCGTCTTGATGTTGCCTTGGTGGTCTCAGACCGTGAGGCCACCGCCGCTGGTATGTTCACAACCAATCGCGTTCAGGCTGCCCCTGTTCACCTTTGCCGCGACCTCATCAAGCAGCGTGGTGGTCGGGGCTTCAGGGGGTTTGTCGCCTGTTCGGGAAACGCTAATGCTTGCACCGGCAAGCAGGGTGAGGCTGATGCCAAAGTTATGATCCAAGAGGCGGCACGCGTTTGTGCTATCGAAGATCTTGAATCGTTCCTTGTGGCATCGACTGGAGTGATCGGCAGGCTCCTCCCCATGGAATGCGTGGAACGGGGAATTCGCCTTTCGGGCGATTCTCGTGCTTCAGATGCCCATTCCCTTGAACGTGCTTCGCAGGCGATTCTCACCACCGATACACGGCCCAAAGTGGTAACACGCGTTGTTGCCACCTCGCATGGCAATGTCACTTTAGCTGGGTTTGCCAAAGGTGCGGCCATGATTGGCCCGAACATGGCCACCATGTTGGCTTTTGTTATCACCGATGCCGCAGTGGATCCTGTCGATCTTGATGCGGCGTTGCGCCCTGCCGTGGATAGAAGTTTCCATTGTGTTTCCGTTGAAGGACATACCAGCACCAACGATACCGTGCTTGTTCTGGCCAATGGCGCTGCCATACCCAAGGGCAGTCCTTCACTTGCCGGCCCGGAGTTGCTGGCATGGAACCAAGCATTGGAAGAGGTGTGTGCCGATCTCGCCCGTGCCATTGCCGCCGATGCCGAAGGCGCATCGCATTTGGTTATTGTGCGCGTGGAAGGCATGCCAACAGAAGCTGATGCCAGACGTGTGGCGCGTGCCGTTGCCGACAGTCCGCTGGTGAAAACCGCCGTGTTTGGCGCCGATCCCAACTGGGGGCGCGTGGTATCTGCCGCAGGCTATGCGGGGGTGGCGTTCGAGGAGAGCGATCTGACACTGTGGTTAGACGATTACTGCCTGTACCTGTCGGGAGAACCGCAGCCATTTGATGCCGCAACGGTTTCAAACCACATGCGCACTAACCGGACTTTAACATTCCGCCTTGTGTTCACCCTCGGCCAGGCCGGGTGTGTTTTCAACACCTGCGACCTGACCCACGATTACGTTCGGTTGAATGCGGATTACACGACCTGATCAGGGGCTCGAGATCGGCACTTCAAAACTGAAGGTCTCGAGTTTTTCAGGGTAACCGGAAAAATCAAGTGTCACTATCAGCTCTGCCTTGCGGGCTTTCTCCGGTATGGGCACCTCGACCGAGGCTCCATACGGGTCGTCAAACCCTTTTCAGCAGTCATCTTTGAAAGGTTTTTCAAAGGGAACACCAACGGCAAGCCCTGAAGCATCGGTCCAGAGGACAACAATACTGGCCGAGGCGCGACCGGCACCCTCGGTGAATCTCAGCCACTGTTCAGGATCCAGTGAAGGACCTTGAACATGAAATTTCAGTCCAACAAAGCCATTTGCACCGGCAATCCAGTCGCCAATAGCAAAGACTTGCGGATCTAGGCGGTCGCCATCGCGGGGCAGAAGACCAACGGCAATCCCCTCCAACGCCTTAGGCTGGAAGTAGGGGATCGCCATGGTTGCCAAGCAAATAACGAGAACTCCAAGCAGCCACGCGGGCCGGTTCTTCATGAATAAGAACTCCATCAAGGTGCTTGGGGATCGTCTGGCATGTCGCCTTCGTTGGGGCTGGCGATAAAGTACCAGTTCTTGTCGTTAATCGAAGAGTTGAGGCTGGCTACGCTACCATCACCCATCAAAATGTTGATGGTACCCGGCGTAAAGGATTGCTCCTTGTAAGGGTGATTGTTGTCGATGGGTGGTGCGAATTGTGGCGCCTTGTGGCAGCGGAATTCCCAAGGCTTGGTGCCTGTCCATTCGGTTGGAACAGGGTTGGGGTTGTTCACAAATAACGATCGGGCCCAATAGGGAGCGTTGTAAAGAGAGTTAGTAACAAGGGTTGGCGTGGCCAACTGGGTTGCCTGCCTAACCCATTGGTGCGTTGGTGTTGGAACCTGCCAGCCGTAAGCCCACAGCATCGCTCCAGACGTTGGGGTTCCTGACGGGCGTTTGCAAACCGCGTAATGCTCGGAAACCATCATGGTGTGTGAAGTGCCATCCATCATGGTGTTCATGAGTGGCATGGCCATATCGCCAAAAACCATCCAGTTGGCTGCATAGCTGGTCAGTCCCCACGTGGTGTTGCCATTGGTGGACCATGCTGGAATGGGTGAGCTGGCATGGGTGTTGTAGGTGGTAGCGGTCAGTTGAAATGTGCCCGTTCCCAATGTGACATCGAGCGGAGCTTGCAGGGTTTTAATCACGGCGCTTTTGGCTGCATCTGGCCCTTGCTTGAACAAGGAATCTTGTTCAAGGTGCGGGAGAATGCTGTACCAGAATGAACCACCTGTTGGCGTGGAATAGTTGCCGTACATGGGAGGCGCTTTGCCGAATGAATCGTTGGCGCTGTGAACGGCCAAACCGATCTGCTTGAGGTTGTTTTTCGATTGAATATTGGCGGCAGCGGCGCGCACTTTCTGCACGGCTGGAACCAACAGGCCAATCAGAATGGCAATGATGGCAATAACAACAAGTAACTCAATGAGCGTGAACGCATTCCGGGCGGTTCGAACCATGATGGAACTCCAAAAGTAACGGAACTGATCTGGTGTGAATGCAGTTGTTGACGCTTTCAATGCGCCACAGGCTGCGATTGTCTGTTTTCACATGCGGGGAGGTGGAAACGGGCACGCCGTTTCAGGAGATGACGGTTCAGGAAAATCCTGGAAAGTCGCGCCCGGGGCGACGGAGGGTGTTCGCGTTGGCGGGAGCCAGTCGCACTATCAGATCCCCAGTTCCCTGCGTACCGTTTGGGCGCATACAGTCAATATTTGCATCCGTCGCATGGCAGCTTCGCGGCTGGCCAGTGGGCAGGTTGCAAATGTCGCGAAACCACAATCGGGATTCAGCAAGATTCTGTGCGGACCAAACAATTGGGCAGCACGACAAATCCGCCCTAACAGCATAGGTACAGATTCAGGCTGGTCAAGCTTTTGATTTACCAGGCCGATTCCCAGACGCATCCAGCTGGGAAGACCAATTAGATCTTCCAATGCCCCCGCACGCGGCGTGGCCATCTCAAGAAAAAGGGTGCCAAACGGACTTTGCGACAAGGTTTCAAGAAGCGGCGTGTAAGGGCCCGACAAGGCGACTGACTCATCTGCCGACCAGTTGCCTCGGCAAACGTGCAGTGCCAGATGATCACGAGGCAGGCCCTCGGTGACCCGCCTCCAAAGGTCTAAGGCAAACGCCAGTTCTTGCGCAGGTTCCCGACGCTCGGACAGAGCGCCGCACATGAAACTTCGACGGGCAGCGGGCGCGCCATGCACCACTTCCGTTAACACGGGTTCGTCGAGCTGAACGATCGCGGCGCCTTCGGCCAATAAATGTGTTATTTCATCGCGCAAGACGGTGCAGACATCATCCGCCAGTGTTTCACGGTCCTTGTAATGGCGTTCCAGAAGGCAGTCGAGCCACAGGGTGCGTGCCAGCAAATATGGACCGGGTAGAGCGATCTTCACTGGAATTGCCGTCGATGCCCGGGCCGATCGCAAGTCGGGTACCACCAACTCGCGATCTCGCACCAATCGGCCAAGTGCCACCGGATGATGCGCGCCGGGCGGGACATCGAGTGCTGACAATTCCCGGCGGAATTCCTCTGGATGTTCAACGTGCGCCGCCAAGTCTTCCAAAGGAATCAGCCGGCAAGCACCCAAACGCGATCCCACAAAGCCGGCATAAGTGTCTCGTGACTGCTCGCCATCGGTCACAAGATCGACACCGCAAGCGATTTGATCGGCAACGGCTAAACGGGTGGCGTCGGCAGCGGCGGCGGCAAAGACACCCGGAGGCAAACGGTCTTCAAGATGGGCTGCCAGCAAATGAAGCATCCACGCCGGGCGCGGCCAGCTGCCGACTCCTGTCACTGCCAATGGTGGCAAATTCAGGGGCACTAGAGATCCACTGGGCACTGCAAGCCGGGGACCGGGTAATCGCGCGGCCACCGTGGAGCGCACCGCGCCGGAATGACGCCTATCAGAATTAAACGCTCCTTTGCAAACTATATAACTGGCGGAATTAGGAGTTCCGGTACGGGAAACCAACATGTTCCCAGTCAGCCTCGACCAGGATGGTAAATCACCGGCAACCGATGGTTCTGTCGAACGGATTTCGAGAAGACCGCCGGCTTCGAGCGCGTTGAGATGCCGGCGGATTTCAAGTAATAGCCCATTTCCGCAATCCATGGAACCGCCATCAAATCCGGCATCGGGAAGATGGGGATGTGTTGAGGTCCAGGCGGGTTCGCTCATGATGGTGCTGTTTCCGTTGATTTGATCAGTAGGAAATCGAAGCCGCGCCTTCGGCCATGAATTCTACCAGCCGTGCGCCTCCCACAATCTGTGCTCCGGGAATAAGCGCAGACTCGTCGAGCCCGCGCTTTTTGAAGCAGGGCGAACAAACAAAAATCTGTCCGCCACCCGCGGCGAATTGTGCCAGAAGGTCGCTCAAAGCAGCGAATCCCGATTCGTGAATTCCGTTTGCTGCGCCCCGCTGAGAAAGCCTCACACCCTCAATGCTGAGAAACACAACCGTATCGCGGTCTGATCCAAGTGCCGCATTGGCCACGACTAGCGCTACTGTCGCGCGATCGGTGTCGTCGCAACCGCGTGTCAGGGAAACAACAAATCGTTTGGACATGAGTGGCGACTCCAATTGTGGAATGTGAATCAATCTCCGGACCGTCGTTGTATGAGGTATTCGGGCGGGGTGCTGGCCACAAGCAGATGCCCCGTCAGCCGGCACCAAGCGGCTAGATCGACAGGCGCGGCTGGATCGGTTGCGCGCAAATGGAGTCGGGTGCCGGGGAGCATTCCGCGCAACTTTCCACGCAAAGGCAGTACGAGATCGCCACAGCCTAGGTCCGCGGCATCCCATTTTTCAGTGGCGGTATCCCATTCGGCAGTGGAAGCCGTTGTGGGTAAATCGATGGGGGGAGAGGCTTTGGGCGAGCTTGAATGTGTGCAGCCGGAGGAATCGATGGAGGCCCATGCGGCGGCATAACACGCCCTTCGGCAAATATAGGAATTAAGGCGGGAATCGAGTTCCTCAGGTTCGCATTGAGTCCGGCGCGCCATACAGGCGATGCAGCGTGTTGAATGAATGCCAATCAGCGCGCGTGATAGCAGTCGGTCGTGCCCACAGAGGGATGCCCCGCAGTCGGCACAGTTCCACGCGATGGTTTTAGACAACCATTCGAGCAAAATGCCGGCGTCTTCGGTGCCATCTTCGCTATCAGAGGTTTCAGGTGGTTGGATCATTGACTGGATTTTACAATCCGTTGCCGCACAAGATAACCCATTGACCTTGGTTCTTCAGAGATCTTCCCAGGGAAACCCGTCATGACTGCACCCAGACGAGCCGACAAACGTCTCAGCCTTCAGGTGATTAATGCCGAAACGGCCCGGTATGAGTGTACCTACGGGCGTGGGTGTGAAGGTGTTTGCTGCCAGCAAGGCAGACCGCCAGTGGATCAGGAGCAGAGGGCACGTATCGAAAAACTCAAGCGCCGCTGGATGCCTCTACTCAGACCTGAGGCACGCGCGCTGATTGAGCGCGAAGGGTGGGTCAGTCGCCGGATCAAAGCTGGTGACCCGATGGTTCGTGTGACCAAAGGTTGGTGCGTTTTCTTCAACTCTGGCTGTGTGCTGCACACGCTGGGAGCGGAAGATGGAAAAACCATGGAATATAAGCCGGAGGCGTGCGCACTTTTTCCGTTGGAAAAAGACAAGGATGGATCGTGGTACGTGAGGCAGCATGGCTACAAGGGAGAACTGTGGGATCTGTTCTGTTTGGCTGGAAAACCAGAGGCTCCGCCAGCAACAGAAGGCTTGGCGGCAGAGCTGGCATTGGCTGCAAAACTCGATCGGCGCGAGGCCAAGGGGAAGGTTTGAGAATATTTCGGTGGAGGTCCATTCATAAAAATGCTTGACAATGTATGCCTCCTACCTAGCATCTAAGCAAGAGACTGATCACGATTTGTTGTTAGTAACACGTTTCTGTCTGCTACGGGAGATTTCACATGTCCGGCCAGCCTCGCAAGCGCTTGGAAGTGGAAGAGCTGGGCGACATCGCAGTCGTCAACTTCCTCGACAAGAAAATCCTGGATGAACAAAACATTCAGTTGATTGGTGAGCAGCTGTTTGCTCTCGTAGACAATGACAAGAAAAAGAAGATTGTGCTCGACTTCAGCAATGTCGATTACCTCTCTTCTGCTGCTCTGGGCAAAATTATTGCCCTGAACAACAAGGTTAAAAAAGAGGGCGGCAAGCTCGTTCTCTGCAAAATCAAGGAAGACATCAAGGAAGTCTTCACGATTACCCGTCTTGACAAACTGATCAAGATTGTTGATGACCAGCAGGCCGCTCTTCAGGCTGCAAGCTGACCATTTTTTGTATGATTGCGGGACATCCTACCGCTTCTTATAGTTTGATGTGGCGATTTATTCCCGGAGTTCTACGGCGGCTTAAGCGTCATGACCGATCCCGCCTCCGATACCACAGCCTTCGAAGCCGTGGAAGTCGTTATCCCCAGTGATCCTGCAGAAGCCCGGTCGGTTCAAGACCGTATCGAGCTTTCTCTGGCTGCTTCGGATGCTTCCGAGCGCGATATTTTTTGTATTAAACTTGCCTTAGAAGAAGCACTTGTGAATGCCATTAAGCATGGCAACCAGCTTGATCTCTCTAAATCAGTCAGCATCTCTTATCAGGTTCTCCGCCTTTCCTTTGAAATTCGTATCACCGATCAAGGCCCAGGGTTTGACCCAGACGACCTGCCTGATCCAACGGCAATCGAAAACCTTGAACGACCATGTGGGCGAGGCGTTATGCTCATGCGCCACTACATGAGCGACGTCGAGTATTATCCTCCGGGCAATTCCTTGCGTATGCGCCGCGATTTCAAGCCCAAGCAAGCCTGAGCCTTGCAACAATCACCATGACTACGCCGATGATGCGGCAGTATCGGGAAGCCAAAGAGCGCCATCCCGGTATGGTTGTTCTTTTTCGCATGGGCGATTTTTACGAGCTGTTTGAAGACGACGCTCAAGCAATTGCTCCCATCCTCAACCTAACTCTTACCAGCCGCGATGGTGCCATGCCCATGGCGGGTTTTCCGCATGGCGCGCTGGAAGGGCATCTGCGCAAATTGCTGGTCGCCGGCAAACGTGTTGCTGTATGTGAGCAAGTCGAAGACGCTGCTCAGGCCAAAGGATTGGTGCGTCGGGAAGTTACCCGGGTAGTAACTCCCGGCACTCTGACAGAAGAAGATTTGCTGGATCCACGTCGTCCAAGCCTACTTGTGGCTTTGGTTCGGGGTTCCAAAGACGTCATGGGCATCGCCTGGGGCGATCTGGGTAGAGGGTTGATACTGGCCACCGATTTGAGCCGAGAGGCTGCCCGCGACCTTATTTCACGCCTTGAACCCGCAGAACTTATTCATTCCGATGCGCGAACTGACCGTGTCGAAGTGCTGGCACTTCTCGGCGACCAGCCTTGGCTGATGGCGCGGCCCGACTGGCATTTTGAGGAAAGTGAAGCGGCCCGTGTCCTGTGTACCCAGTTCGCCGCTGGTACCATGGCCGGGTTTGGTTTCGACGACCGTCAGCCTTGTTTACGCGCCGCCGGAGCTCTGGTTACCTATCTCCGCGAAACGGTTCGCACTGGGTTGCCCCATTTGGAACTGCGTCCGCATTCAGAAGAAAGTTTGCTCCGAATCGATGGAACCACTCGGCGCAGCCTTGAAATTGCGGGTAATCAGCGCGATGGTGGCCGCGAAGGGTCACTTTTGGCAGCCGTTGACCGAACGCGTACCGGAATGGGAGCGCGTTTACTGCGCGAGTGGTTGCTTGAACCGCAAGCGCGGGCCAGTGTTATCACCTCCCGACATGATGCTGTTGAGGCATTGCTTGCCGAAGATGCGACGCGCGGTGGAATTCGCGATCTTTTGGCCGATATTGGCGACTTGCAACGTGTTGTGGCGCGCGCGGCAACACTCCGTGCTTCACCCCGTGACTTGGCCCAGCTCAGCAAGGCTTTGATTCAGGTTCCGCTGATTCGTGCGGCAACAGCAGACCTAGGCAGGCACAGGGCCGCGCATTTGGCGGGGCTGGCGGATCGGGCCGATGCATGTCCGGAACTTTCCGATCTGTTAAGGCGAGCACTGGCAGAAAACCCTTCGGCGGCAGTGGGTGAGGGGCATGTCATTCGGCCGGGGTTCGACCCGACTTTTGATGAGTGGCGAAAAGTACGGTTGGAAGGCACGTCGTGGTTGGCGGGTTATCAGGCGCAACAGATTGCGCAATCGGGAATCAACAGCCTGAAAGTCGGCTTCAATCAGGTCTTCGGGTACTACATCGAAATCACCCAGTCCAACCTGTCGCGTGTTCCCGCCGAATACCAACGCAAACAGACTTTGAAAAACGCTGAACGATTTATCACTCCCGAATTGCTGGCATTCCAAGAAAAAGCTCTGGGTGCTGATGAGGGTATTGCCCGTCGTGAACAGGAACTCTTTGGCCAACTGAAAGAGGCCGTAGCGCGTGAATCGGTGCGCTTAAGTGCCCTTGGTGAAGCATTGGGCGAACTAGATGTGCTGGCAGCTTTTGCCGAGCTGGCTAGGGATCGGAGTCACTGCCGGCCGGAAATTGTCGCACGTCATGCTGTACTGGACATTCTCGAGGGGAGGCATCCAGTCCTCGATGTGACGCTTCCTACAGGGACAGTCGTTCCCAATGATCTGATGCTGGGTGAGTCCAACGGAACCCTTCATCTGGTTGCTGGTCCCAATATGGGTGGCAAAAGCGTATTTATCCGGCAGGCAGCACTACTAACGGTGATGGCTCAGGCTGGGGCCTTTGTTCCGGCACGGGCCTTCCGGTGGGGGCTTGTTGATCGGCTTTTCGCGCGTGTGGGTGCGGGCGACAATCTGGCGCGTGCCCAAAGTACCTTCATGGTGGAAATGGTAGAAACCGCCACCATTCTGAATAATGCGACTGCCAACAGCTTGGTGATTCTCGACGAAATTGGTCGTGGAACAAGCACCTACGACGGTGTCAGCCTAGCTTGGGCTATAGCTGAGGACTTGCACGACCGCATTCGCTGCCGCGCCCTGTTTGCCACACACTACCACGAGCTGGCGCAGCTGGCCGATCGTCTTTCCGGAGTACGCGCTTGCCGTGCTGAAGTTTTGGAAACGGATCGCGACATTACCCTTCTGCATCGTGTGGTGCCGGGAAGCAGTGACCGCAGCTATGGCATTCATGTGGCAGCCCGCGCTGGAGTGCCAGCCACTGTGTTAGAGCGGGCCCGTTTCCTTTTGGCAGAATTGGAGTCGCGTCATGCTCAGGCTCCTCCAGCAGAAGCTGGTGCCATCATCAAGCGGCCGAAGCTGATTCAACCAAGCCTATTTGCGGGTTCACAGGATCCGGTGTTGGAAGAAATCAATTCCATCGACCTCTCATCGCTGGATGCGGAGTCTGCTCTGGCGTTAATCAGGCGTTGGCGCCGCGAGCTTGGTGCCACCAAGTAAAAACACCGAATCCGGAGAAGGACGATTTATCCGTGAAAAACAAATAGATTTTACGATGATTCATCTGGCTGTGGTTATCGCCGTGCCCGGCAACCAAGGCCCTAACAGACAGTACTCCGGACTCGGTGCAATCAGGTCAGGATGACGCGCCCCGACCATGGGGAGTATTCGCGTCATGCTGTTTGAAATTCATGGTGGCGCGTTGTTGTTCCATGGCTTGAAGTGGGTAGGATGTGCGCAGGTCACGGATCGAGTCCGTGCTAGCCCTTGGTCCCTTTCCCTCTGGGTGGAGTTCTTCCCGTGTCACATTTTTCCTTTTCTCGACGTGGTTTCCTGCAACAGGCAACCCTTGGTCTTGCAGCAACGGGCCTGCCTTTATGGAATGCCCGGGAAATTGCGGCAAGTCTTGTGGCTGATGACGCGAAACCCCTCGACCTAACCATGGGTGCGATTGGCCTTGGCTCTCCCCAGAGTCGTGGCCGGGCCATTTATGGCGAAGCCCGTCGGCAAAAAGGCGTGCGCTATGTGGCGGCGTGCGATGTGGATGCCAATCACCTGAAGGTGGCCATTGAAAAAGACCTGCCCAAAATGGGTGACATGAATGCGACCGGGTTCAAGGATTTTCGTGAACTGCTCGACCGCAAAGATATTCAGGCAGTCACCATCGCCACACCAGACCAGTGGCACGCCTTGGTGGCGATCGATGCTCTGAAGAAGGGCAAAGACGTTTATCTGGAAAAGCCACTCACCCTGACCATTGGCGAGGCGATTGCGCTTGAAAAGGTGGTGGCAAAAACAGGCCGCGTTTTGGCAACGGGCAGCCAGCAGCGCTCTGACTCCCGCTTCCGGTTGGCCTGCGAACTGGTGCGCAATGGCCGCATTGGCAAAGTGACCCGCGTGGAATGCCGAATCGGCGCGAATCCCGTGGGCACGTTCAAACCATCGCCTGCTCCCAAGGGGCTGGATTGGGATTTCTGGCAAGGGCCGTGCCAGAATGTTGATTATGTTACCGAGCGTTGCCACTACCAGTACCGCTGGTGGTACGAATATTCGGGTGGCAAGCTGACCGACTGGGGCGCGCACCACCTCGATATCGCTCAATGGGCGTTGGGTCGCGACGGAGACGGCCCTATTTCGGTGGAAGCTGAAGGCGCAAAACCGGCCTCGGCACCCAATTCCTACAACTGCCATCCTACTTTCAAGGTCACCTATACCTATGCTGATGGCGTGAAGGTGATCGCGTCGGACACGACGCTGCCTGACACGAAGGGCGAAAAGGATACGAATGGCATTTTGTTTGTAGGTGAAGAAGGCAAGTGGCTGTTTGTGAACCGCGGTAAGATTACCGCAAGCGATCCGAAGCTGCTTTCAGAGCCGCTGCGTGATGGCGCGACACGTCTGGAAGTCTCTACCAACCATATGGCCAACTTCTTGGGCTGCACCCAGTCGCGCAAAAAGCCGATCTGCCATGTGGGTGTTGGTGCCAGTTCCGTGATTATTTGCCATCTGGGTGTGATTGCCCTCCAGTTGGGCCGCAAGCTTAACTGGTCCCCCAAGGATCGGAAGTTCGACGACGCGGAGGCCAACGGCCTTATTTCCCGTGCGATGCGCGCACCATGGAAGCTCGAAGTCTGATCGGCCGTGCGGTATGGACTGTTCTGGACGACGACGCACTCATGGCGCAGTGCGCCGTCGACCTTTACCGTGCCAGTGGGCCAGGTGGACAGAAGCGTAATAAAACCAGCTCGGCAGTAAGGCTTAGGCACCTGCCGAGTGGCTCCATGGTGATTGCTGAAGAAAGTCGCTCGCAGCACGAGAACCGTGCGCGTGCGCTGCGGCGGTTGAAGCGCGCGCTCTACTTGACGTTGCGTGAGCCACCACCAGAAAAACTTTTGGAAGCTCTTGCGGAGCTTGGTTTATTGCCGGGAAAGCCATGGCCCGGCCCCAAGGCCGCTGGATTCCTTCCGGGCGTTGCCCTTGTGCTTGATATGCTTGAAGCAATGGAAGGTCGGGTTGCAGACTGTGCCCTCCGCCTTGGTGTTGGATCGGCACTGATCGCTGAATTCTTGCGTCAGGATGAAGACGCATGGAAGGAAGCAGCGCAACTGCGGCAGCGGCATGGTTTGCCTGTGCTGAGATAGTTCCCGTAAGGAATGAGTCATGCCTCCCCAGAACTTTTCATGGATAGATCCCGATCGTGTGGCAGGATTGGCCCGGCCATCGCATGTGGACGACCTTCACTGGCTTCGGTCCCAAGGGATCGACCTTGTTATCACATTGACCGAAGATCCCTTGCCTCGTGGTTGGATCAACCAATCGGGCCTTCTGGCTATTCATGAACCGATCAACGACTTTGAAGCACCTACGCCGGAACTTTTGAACAGATGCATCGATGCCATCTGCAAGGCGCTGGATTCCAACCTGAAAGTCGCCATTCATTGCCGTGCTGGCATTGGCCGTACCGGCACCATTCTGGCGGCGTACATGGTGGCCAAAGGCAGCACGGCACGCGATGCCATCACCCGGTTGCGCACCTTGCGCCGGGGATCGGTGGAAACACCCGAACAGGCGCGTTGTGTTGAGCAATATGAGCAGAGGCTGAGGCCACCGGATTCGCTTCAAGGGCCTTGATCAGGCTTTTGTAATCATGCGACCCCAGCGGGCGTTGTGCGAACAAAGTCGAGTGCTAGCGTCCTAGCTCAGCTACAACCATGGCGTGAACGTCTAGGCGTGGTACGGTCACAGTCAGACCATCTGGCGTTTGGGTTGTTTCCAAAACAGTGCCTTCAGGTTGTAGTTTCACCGATTTGATAGCGGTCCCGTTTCTGAAAACAACCTTGATGGTGTGAATAGGAATAGTTTCTTCGCGCAGTGGCACATCGTCGTTGGGGAAGGCGTGCCCGCCTGTTGTGTTGACATTATTGAAAAGGTGAACAATAAGCCTTTCACCACTCGCTGTTGTTTGCCGCATGGTGTTTGAATGAACGCACATGGGCGCTGTTACCCGAACCGGTTGGACAACGCTGCCTGCCGCCCACTCGATGGCTTCCTTGAGAACAAGGCGCTGATATGGATAGGAATACTGATAATAGCCAGCGTCGAGGCCTGCGGCCATATATACAACCCGGCCTTTGCCATGGGTCCGAGTCATGATGGCAGGTAGTGTGCCTTGATCGGTGCCATGCGTGTGAAACGTGCCAATGACATTGGTTCCATCGCGTGGTTTGACTCGAACCGCCGGCCCCTTGAATGTGACGAGATCGGTACCGACAAGCTGCGCAAGTTTTTGGTTAGTCAACGGAAACGTATTGGGCGCCAGCTTGATCGAAAAGATATTGCGGCGCTTTTCCCAATAGTCTGGTCCTATCGACTTGGCAAAATTAACGTCGAGAGTGTCGTTGCCGGTAGGTTGCACTGGTAGCCCACGATAATCGATACCGAAAATATCGGCACAGCCGAAGTTGTTCTGTGGGTCTCCGAACTCATTGAATAGCGATGTGTCCAGAGAAGCGACAAGGCCGCCTCCATTACGCACATAGGAGTCGAGCGCCTTGATTTGGCTACTGCTGAGGCACGCTGTATTGGGAAGGATGACAACGGCATGCTTTTTTAGTTCTTCCGGCGTCAAGTTCCAATCTTCAATAACAGTGGTTGGCAAGTGTTCCTCCACACAGGCGCGGAAAGTGCCGAGCACATGCGCCAGATAGCGGTCTTCCACCATCCCAGCCGAACGGCCATAAAAGTTTTTTGTTGTGTCGCTCATCACAACAGCGGCCCACGGTTCAGGGGCCTTGTGAGTCAACCATGGTTTCCGTTTTTGAACTTCATCGAGGCAGGTATAAACATCGCGCTGCATGCGCGCGGGTTGGGAGACCGCGATGCTAGGCGAACAGCCGTAAGTTATACAAAGCATCATGCGACGGAGGATTTCGTGTGCGGGAAAACTGTCTTTTCCATATGGATTGCCATGGCTCATTAGGTATGGCTCGCTGAAAGCCACCCGGTGGTTGGTAACCGCCCAAGCATAGGCCACACCAAAGGCAGGCACGATACTGTTACCGCGGTTCGATTCGTCGAGCCAAAGCTCTTGGTCGGGAGCATCGAACAGCAAGTTCATTCGAGCCGGCATATTGCGCGGAACACTGAGGAAATGCCCGAATCGCCCGGCATTGGTGCTCCACGTTACCAGTGCCACAGTTGGTTTGATCGACTTGAGTTTGATTTGCGCGCGGCGAATCAGATCTTCCAGCCTTTTATCAGCCCAATATTGATACCTGCGGAATTCAGGATTGTTCAGGTCGGATTCGGGAATGGATTTACCTGTCTCTGCTAGATAATTTTTACGGCAATGCTGGCAATAGCAACCGCCCCCGTGATGTAATCCATCGAAACTAAAGGCATCGACATCCCTGTGTTTTTCTAAAATCTCCGCGAGCATGTCGATGAAAAAATCGCCATAGGGCCCAAGCGGGCAGAGCATACCACCATGCCCATATTTGACCATGTCGATTTGTGGTATGGTTGTTGTGTTGGTGGGAATACGCCGCCAATCTGGGTGGTTTTGGTAGACTTCGCCCTGAAGCGTTGGGGGGTATACGGCGAGAATTCGAACGCCCAGTTTCTTGTATTCGGCAATTTCACGGGGTAAATGATCGAGCGGGACATGCGGACTGCGTTTTTTTAATAGTGAGCTGTTATAGTACGGATAGTACGGGTCAACGAAGTTCATTTCGCTGATGCTGACGCCATGCCTCGCTGCCTCCGCGCGTTGACCGCCACTCATGGTGGAAAGCGTATACCCAACACCTGCGGTATCCTGAACCCATTCTGGAATGGCCACGGGTGTGAATGGTAGTTGCTGCGCTGCTGCCGCGGTTGCGAAAAACAATAGGAGGGCCGTTGCGGCGGAGTGTGGCATGGAATGATGGGACCTGCGAGAGTGGGAGATCAATAATAAGGGAGCGAACGTCATGGCGTTCACTCCCTGAAATTCAATGAATGATTTGATTATTTTTTAGCTTCATGATGATGCTCATCATGCGCTTCTTCCTTGAAATCGCCAAGATATGGTTTTCCATCGAATTCACCGCTTACGGTGCCTTCGAATTCTTGTACCTTACCCAGATTTTCGTGAATGGCGACAAAACGCGAGGATTTGCCTTCCGGGTCGCCCTGCTGTGGGGCGGCAACCAAGTCCGCTTGGAAAGCTGGAGTTTTAATGGTGAGGAGCAACTGCTTGGCTGAAATGGAAACATTCTTTTTCAAGCTGCCGCTGAGAATGTAAACAGTCGCTTCTTTTTTGGCATGATCGACGCAAAATTCAGCATGATGCTTACCAAAATCAAAAATGGTACCGCCATGGGGCGACTTACCATGTTCATGCGCCGCGTCAGTGTCTGTTTTTTGGGTGGATTTCCCTTTGGCCGATTCACCAACTTTGGCGCATCCCACGAGCATTACTGCTGCCAGCAATAATACGGCTCCGGTCAATCGTGTAATGGTCATGTTCAACGATCCTTTCAGTAATGGGTTTCATCCATGTTGTATGGATTGGGTTGCCTAGGAAAAATCATCAGGCGCTGACTCGACACGAGCCAGCCGATCGGCATCATTGCCGCTGAATCGCCAGAAAAGCCCGGGGTGAATCAGGAACTCACAAAGGGTAGAGGTCACGAGTCCGCCCAGAATCACCGTGGAAACGGGATACAGTATTTCGAGCCCAGGTTTATTGCCACCCGCGACAAGAGGAACCAGACCAATCCCGGCAGTGAGCGCGGTCATAAGAACTGGTGCCAGTCGTTCCAGGCTGCCAAGCATCACGGTTTCCTTGCTGAACGGTCTGCCATCTGTGCGCATCAAGTAAAAATAATGAGTCACCAGTAAAATGCCGTTCCGCACGGCGATGCCCCCCAGTGATACAAATCCAACGAGGCTTGCCACAGTGAGCGTTTGGTTGGTTATCAGCAATGCAAATACCCCGCCAATAAAAGCCGTCGGCACAGCGTTGAGGATTTGCAGGCAAATTCTTACGGATGGGTAAAGCATATATAGCACAGCAAACACACCGCAAACGGAGATGGTGGCCAGTAGCATAATAAGCATTGTCGCCGATTTTTGTGCCTCAAACTGGCCGCCATATTCAACGAAATAACCTTCGGGCATGGGAACAAGTAGTTTCGTTCGGGTTTGTATATCAGAAACAACACTGGCAAGATCTCGGCCTTGTGTATTGCAGCGAATGACGGCTCGGCGGCGTACATTGTCGCGATTGATCTGGTTTTGCCCGCCAGCGCCTTGTGGTATATCTGCAATGTCCTTGAGGCGGACGTGGCCTTTTCCGTTTGGAAGTTCGATACGGAGTTCGCCTAGTAGGTGGTAATCGGTGCGATGTGTGGCATTCAGTTTCACTATCAAATCAAATCGGCGCTGCCCTTCGAGCACTTGGGAAATCACTTCTCCTTTCATGGCTGTTTCGATAAACCGCGCCACAGTGCGGCGACTGAGACCGTACCTGGCAAGATCATCGGCTCGTGGAATTATGTGAAGTTCATCCACAGTTTCCTGCGGATCAATCACCGGGGTTGTTAGTCCGGGCACATCGCTGATGGCATTTCGGATCCGGGTGGCCAACTTTTTCAGTTCGTCGAGATCGTCACCAAATACTTTAATGGCAATCTGTGCTGTCACGCCTGACAGCATGTGGGATATCAGGTGTGCCATCGGTTGTTCTGCTTCAAAATCAACCCACGGCACTTCTTCACGCAGGGTGGCCAGAAGTGTCGCAAGCATCGCTTCCCGGCTATGGGACGCATGCGGATTCATGGAAAGGATATACTCAGACCTGCCCACAGGTTCCGCGTGTTCATCCAGTTCAGCACGGCCTGTACGTCTGACAAAATGAATAATGGGCCCGGATGGGTTTTCCGGGCTGAACTTCATGGAGCGCAACCGCGAATCAATCAGCAGGGCAGTGCTATTGGATGCCTGAAGTGAGGAACCAGCGGGTAGGGTGACATTGATTTGAATGGAGCCCTCATCAAATTTAGGCAGAAAATCAGCTCCCATGTGTGACAACTTCCAGCCGCAATAAACAACGATGGCCCATGTGGCTAGTAATAACCAGCCAGTTCTTCGCATGCTCAAACCAATCAGAAAACGCGCGAACCATTTCAGGATGCGCAGCAACATCCCGTCAATATGACCATGGGCCGCGTGTGTTCGCGCCAGCAAATAGTACGACAATACCGGTGTCACGGTCATCGACACCAGCAATGATGATAAAATAGATATGATGTATGCCAAACCAAGTGGCGCAAAGAGTCGCCCTTCCACGCCGGACAGCGCGAACAGCGGCAGAAACGCGAGAACCACCACGGCAGTTCCGTAGACGATGGCTGATCTGATTTCCACGCTCGCCGAATAAATCACGGAAAGGGAAGATTGAGGTTGCAATAGCTGGCTGTTTTCGCGGAGTCGTCGGAAGATATTTTCCACATCTACAATGGCATCGTCAACCAGTTCGCCCATCGCGACAGCGATGCCGCCCAAGGTCATCACATTGATCGATGGTTCGGTTCCCGTCAGTAATCCGATCAGCCGGAAGGCAAGGGTGGTCATGACCAGTGACAATGGAATGGCTGTGAGTGTGATGAATGTCGTGCGCACATTCAGAAGAAAAGCAAAAAGAATGAAAACAACAAGAACGGCGCCAATCACAAGCGATTCGCCAACAAAATAGATGCCACGGTCGATGAAATCCTTGAGCTGAAACAGTTGTGTGTTGATCACATAATCGGCAGTTAAAACCGATTCTGAATCATTCAGCACTGTTTTGATTTTTGATGTGATGGCGCGAGTATCGGCATGCGGTTGCTTGACCACCGTGATGACAACGGCATCCATGCCATCGATAGCGCCATCTCCGCGTTTGGGTGCCGGCCCCTCCGTTACCGTGGCAACCTGACTGAGGACAATATTTCGTTGGGGGTTGGTCTTGACCGGAATTTTGCGAAGGTCATCCAGCACTTTCTCGGATTGAGGGCCGAGGCGCGCGATCACCCGAACTGGGCGCTCAACCAAGCCTTCTTCGGTGTACCCGCCGCTGGCATTGAGGTTGTTATCTAAAATAGCTTGATCAATATCCTGAATGGTGACTCCGTATTCCTGCATGGTTGTCGGATCCACCAGCACCTGATACTGTTTTCTGTCACCGCCCAAAATGATGACTTCGGCAACCCCCTGTTCCTTCAGAAGGCGTGGCCGAATAACCCAATCCGCCAAGGTCCGCACATCCATCCGCATCTGCTCGGGAGAGCGGAATGTAACGGTGTGTGACATGTTACCAATTTTGAATTGAACCGTGTTTCCGTTGGTTGTGGCGTTCCATTGCGGGTTTGAGTAAACCACGGGTTTCCACGACTGCGGATTGTGCCGATCGACTATTTCCCAAACATGGAGGATGAAGGCCCCGTTTTTTTGCACCCGTTCGGCCATTAATCCTGTGCGATCGATGGCTGCCAGTACCCCGAGGCGTGGCCCTGTTTGGCGATACAGGCCGATGTGCATGATTTGGCCCATGATCGAACTGGGCGGCGTCATCATCGGGCGGATATTGGGTGGAATGACCGATGAGATTGAGTTTAGGCGTTCCTGCACAATCTGGCGGGCATAGCGCGTCTCCATTTGCCAGTTGAATTCCACATAAGTCACAACCAATCCCTGACTTGATTGGCTGCGAACAGCCTGAACTCCCGGAGCTCCCAAAATGGCTGTTTCTATGGGTTGTGCCACCAAGGCTTCGATGTCTTCGGGTGAGTAGCCTGGGCATTCTGTCAGTAAGACAACGCGCGGCCTGTCTAGGTCTGGAAAAACATCCACTGGCAAGGTTGTGGCAAGGTAGCTGCCATATACCATGACAATCAAAGCTACAACCATCACCATGGTGCGGTAGCGAAGCGACAGTCGGATCACGAGATCGAGCATTCCAACTCCAGATTAGTGATTCCCCATGTGGACGCTTCCGTCCGCATGAATGTGGAATCCCTTGGGCATGCTGATGTCCTGCGATTTGATCATGCGGTTTAATTGTGAAGCGCCCAATTGCACAACAAAAATTCCCGGCGGCACGCTACCGTCGTTGGCAATCACGATGTTCCGTCTGTCCTGAAAGACTACACGAACGGGTTTTCGATCAAACACATCACCGTTTTGACGAAAAACATAAGCTTCTGCCCCATCGCGCGCCACAGCGTCTGTTGGCAGTATGAACACGTTATTGATGGCATCGGTGCGCACCATCAAACGCACGCGCTGACCCGGCCGAAACCGCCAGAGTGTTTGCGATTTATCACCATTGGCAACAACGCGTGATTGATTGTCCAGTGGTAATAAAAACCGGAATGTCCGGCTGTCAGGGTCGATATTATTGGCTATGTATGAGACTTGGAAGTTTTGTTGGATGACTGGCCAATCGGGTATGTTTTCTTCTGAAAAATCAACTTCGACGGGCCATCTTTCCTTAACTGTTCGTTCCAGGCAGGCTGATTCGTCGCGAAAGGCGCGGCCTTCGATGGAAAGCATCTGGTGGTTGGATAGCAAACACATGGTTTGGCCGGCCTGCACCTGCTGCCCCAATTCAACTTTCAGTTCCTGAATTTCGAAATCGGTGCCGGTTGGCCCATTGGCTGGTGCCGATTGTGTTGTCCGTTCTGGCACAACAATAGTGATTTCACTGATGAAGTTGCCCTCTGTCACGCCTTGAATCTGCGCCGGAGGCAATCCACGGTTCAATAGTTCCTGACGGTAAGCCTTGGCGCCCACTTCCAGACGAGTGATCTGGTTTTCGACTTCAATGACCCTGGCTTCTGCCACGGCACCTGCCGCAGCCACAAGCCGTTGGCGCTGGGATTGTGCCAGTTTGATGTCCTGTGTTGCCTTGAACAGTTCGCTTTGCGTGAGGTGAATCGATTCGCTTAGTAATTTGAGAGTGAACAAGGCGGTTCCCGGCTTGACATTTTCTCCGGCAACCCGATGAATTCGGCTCACGATGCCTGTCACGGGCGCCACAATTCCCCTGTCGCTGAAGCCAGGTCGGTCGATCACCATGCCTGGGACTGTGATGGTTTTCCAGAAGGTGTCTGCCTTGAGTGGTTTGGATGTCAGGCCTAAATTCTTCTGCGCCTGTGCTGTCAAAGTCACCTGCTCCGAGGGTGGCGCCGCATTTTGTGATCCAGCCGCGATGTCGATTTCAACCTCTGATGCTGGAGAAATAGAGGCGATCCAATAGTCGCGGGCCAAAAAGCAGGTTCCTGCCACGATTAGAATCAATCCCAGCGAAATCCAAATCCATAATTTGCTGGATGTTTGTGTGCTGGTGGATTTCGGCTCCTTTTGAGGAACAGCGACTTCACCATGGTGTTCGCGCATGCGATTCTCCACATGTTTCCGCGCAATGATGCGCGTTCTTGACTTATATTGTTATTGAATTATCGGGGGATAGCCGAGTAGTCGGCTCATGAGAATAATGTTCCGGGATTATCGGCCTAAATAGTCAGTTTGCAGTACGACTGGATTACGTTGCGATGGTCGTGCCAAGGCAAGATTTTGGTTGAATGTAATGGTTTGCAGATTGAATTGGATGCGGCAAGGAACCCCTGCCTGCACAACATAGAACAGGTATTGTTAAACGGTGGCGCGGGGTCGTCGGGTTGAATGATCGATGGAGTAGGATTTTTTGTCGGGCAGCCCGGTGCATGATTATCGTGAGTTGGGCAAGACTGATCGCATTGCTTTGCTGGTAAGACAATTGATGCTTGGCGTGTATGCCCATGGCATGGACAGGAATCGTCGCTTTCAAGGCTGTCTGATCCGGGTGGGCAGTCTGTATACGTGGATGTTTGGTTTGATTTGTGCGCGATGCATGGGCAACACAGGCAGATCCTATGCGGAATCAGCATGGCGAGGCAGACAAGTACCATGAGGAACCGGCACACTGGTTTCAAAGCTGTTCTCCTCTTCTGGCACATAAAAATTAGTATCCGTGAATTGGGTTCTCCGGGTCAATCACACCAATGTATAACAGGTTAGCATGCTAACTGGGTGACGATTGCGCTTAGTGCGATTCAGAGGTTTTAAACTTCGTTCAGACGGTTGATGGCTTTGTTTGAGGAGTCTTTTATGAAGATGCGGCGGTTCGTAATGGTTGTGCTCCTAGCCTGTTGTATGTGGGCAAATAGGGGGGTGGGGCAGTCAACGGACGACCGAGCCAAAGTGGAACGCATTCTCTTTCTAGGCAATAGCATCACGCTGCATGGTCCAAAACCTGAAATAGGCTGGACTGGCAATTGGGGGATGGCGGCGTCGTCGCTGAATAGCGACTATGCCCATCTACTCGTGGCCGCTATCAACAAGAAGACCGGCAGCAAGCTGACCATTGATCCGGTATCTGCCGGAAACATTATCAATATCGCTGATATTTTTGAAAGAAACTACGCAAGCTATGAGCCATCACGGATCAGGAAGCAGCTTGATTGGAAGGCCGACGCTGTAATCTTGCAGTTTGGCGAAAATGTTCCGGGACCCGGTTTCAGGGCGGACCTGTTTCACACGGGCTTGAAAGCCTTGATGAATGACATCAAGGCATCTGGCAATCCTCGTATTTACGTGACTGGCACCATTCTGGGCAGAGTGAAGGAACTCGATGAAATCAAGAAAAAAGTTTGTGCGGAAGACCCGGAACGAAGGTTCTATGTCGATATGGCCGCCTACAGATTAAAAGGCAACCTGAATGGCGCCTTTGGTCACCCGGGCGACAAGGGGATGCAGGTGATCGCTGACTTGCTTCTGGAGGCGATGGTCAAAAAGTAAGTGCCTGCTGCGGAGACTTAATTTACCCCGCGCGCAGGGCTAGTGCATGTTGCGGGAAATGTTAATTTTTTAAGGAAATGCCAAAGGGTGAATGTTATGTTCCAAGTGAATATTTACGCGGTGATACTGGCCGCTTTTTCCAGTTTTATGCTGGGAGGCCTTTGGTATTCACCCTTGATGTTCGGCAAATTGTGGATTAATGAAAACAAAATTGTGGAAGGGAAAGGCAGCCCTTTGCGGATTTTTGGCATAAGTTTTGTGATGTCGGTGATTTCCGCATGGGCTTTTGCGGTATGGATTGGCCCAGCTCCGGAACTAGCCCATGCTATCAATCAGGGTGTGGTGGTGGGGCTGCTGTTTGTGTGCACAAGCATGGGAATCAATTACCAGTTCTCACAGCGAGGTTTTCTACTTTGGGCGATTGATGGCGGCTACCATGTGGCCCAGTTTGGCCTGTTTGGTTTGGTTATTGGTGTTTGGCATTGATCAGCACTTTTCCATTTGCTCAAAAGGAGTTGGTTGTGGCAGACACTACCCTTGAATCCGATCCCTTTAAACTGGAACGTTTTTTAATTGGGCAAAGCAAAAATTATGCCGATGCGTTTGCTGAAATATCGGAAGGATGCAAGCGCACACATTGGATGTGGTATATCTTTCCGCAGATGGCAGGATTGGCATTCAGTGAAATTGCCCGCCACTACGGGATAACCAGTGCCGCGGAAGCCCGCGCTTACTTGGATCACCCTGTCCTCGGGGTTAGACTCCGAGCGTGCGCCGAGGCAGTTATGAAAGTGAGCGATCGTTCCGCGCACGATATTTTTGGAACACCCGACGATTTGAAATTGCGATCATGCGCGACACTATTTTCCGCAATAGAACCAACCGGATCGGTTTTTCACCAGATCATCGACAAATACTATGGTGGCAAGCCAGATGACAGGACCCTTGGATTTTTGAAAATGGAACAGCCAGCATGATAAATCAAAACGGTGCCAAGAAAATGGTGCTTGTCGAAACGGATCTGAGGTTTTATACCGCGCCTTCGACTATTCCGGCTGCTGGGATGGGACTTTTTGCCAAGGTACCACTGGCAGTGGGCGACGAGCTATTGGTGGTTGGCTTTCTGCTGGCATCGGGCTCGATCGAAGACGAATGCACGCGTTACGCGGATGCTTACAAATTCAGGGTGGGGGATCAGTTGCTTGTCCCGTTTGGTTATGCAGGTATGGTCAATCATTCATCACAAATTGCGAACATGGAAAAGGTCATTGTTGGTGAAACCGTTTACTTGCGGACATCGCGGTCAATCGATGCCAATGAAGAGCTGTTTTATTGTTACAGTAGCTATGCGCAGGAGCGGTTTCAACTAAGCGGTTGATACGCCAATCAACTTTTTTCTTAACGAAGCAAATAGCAGTGCCGCAACTTTGTAAATCGCGGCACTGCTATGTCAACAGCTTCTTGGATTAGCTGCCAGCCTTGACGACTACCAGCAAAGTGCCCCCTTCGGGAGTTGCCACCTGAACAAGGACATCGGATTTGGCATCCAGTGAACCGACTATTTTTTCAAAGGCTGCCACATCTGCCACTGCTTGGCGTTCAATGCGTGTGATGAGCATGCCTGGCCGTAGCCCTGCTTCGTGGGCGTGCGATTGCGGATCGACTTCCGTGATCATTACGCCGTTTTTCTTCGACTTGAACCCGTATTTGCGGCCAGCCTCCAGACTCATGTTGGCAACAGACAGTCCCAGACCGCGTTGTGGAGTGGGCAGAATGTTTCCCTCGGATGGCTCATTGCCTGCGGCCATCCCGTAAGTCTTTGGCTGTTCTTCGAGTTGGACCTTGATGCTTTGATTTTTTCCCTCTCGCACAACATCGAGTTCAACTTCCTTACCTGGCTGTAGGCTGGCAATCAATGCCTGCAGGGCTTTGCTGTCTTTTACCGGTTTACCGTTGACTCCAACGATAACATCACCCGGTTGCACACCCGCTTTTTCGGCAGGTCCTGATGCAATTAGGTCATTGACCACGGCACCATAAGGCGACTTGAGTCCCAATTTTTGCGCTAAAACGGGGTCCTGTACCGATTGCATGGCAACGCCTATGTAGGACCGTTTGACACTCCCATTGGCCAGTAGTTGGTCCTTGATATGACGGGCCTGATTGCTGGGAATAGCCAATCCGATTCCCTGAAAACCACCAGATCGGCTTTTGATGGCGCTGTTGATTCCAATCACCTGACCATCGACATTGATGAGTGGCCCGCCGCTGTTGCCTGGATTGATGGCCGCATCGGTCTGAATGAAATCCTCGTACATATTGACGTTTAGATTCCTGTTTTTGGCGGAAATAATACCATGAGTAACCGTGCCAGCCAAGCCAAATGGCGCGCCAACGGCAAGCACACGGTCGCCTATTTCCATGGTGTCACTGTCTCCAAGCTCAAGGGCGGCATAAGGCCCTTTCGATGAATCGAGCTTCACAATGGCAAGGTCGGTCTTGGGGTCCGACATAATGTTTTTGGCGGTGACTTTTTTGCCATCCTGAAAGGTGATAACCACTTCTGTGGCGCCATCAATAACGTGGTGGTTGGTCAACACCACACCCGAGGCATCGATCACAACACCAGACCCTGATCCCAATCGACCATCTGGCGCATCGGGAATTCCTTCGGGCATGAGTTCTTCGAGGCGCTTGCGAAATTCTTCTGGAACCCCGGGGGCATCAAATGGCAGCCGACGAGGGCGAGATGGTTTGATTTCGGTACGGGTTTGGCGGGATTCAATACTCACCACAGCAGGAAGGGCCTTTTTCACAATGTCACGGTACGACACTAAATCGCGTACCGGAGCCGGCGTCGCCTGACCTTGTAGCACTCCAGGGACCGTCCATAAACCCGTGCAGACCAAAAGCATAAGGCCCGCGCCTGCCACCATCCATCGTTTCATGTGTATGCCTCCGAGCAGCTGGTTGTGGTTTGAAACATGAAATGTTGTGCCAAACACAGAGAGCTCAACATTTCCGGGTATTGTTCGTACGCATGTTTAGCGATGCTGGTTCGGCTCGATCCGTCTGGCCCTGTTGGTTGACAATTGGCGCGTATCAGATAGTGTGCAAACGCCCGTCAGAGTCGATCCGACACTGACCAAGCCAGCATTTGAATAAACACAATGGCATCTGAACTTCCAGCCAGCGTTCGATCGGTAGATTCGCCTGTCGATTTTCTTGAAGAATGTCAGGCATTGATGGGCTATCGATTCGCCAACCCCGACCTTTTGCGTGGAGGGCTGACCCACGCTTCGGGTGCCAATACACGCTTATCTTCTAATGAGCGCCTCGAATTCTTGGGCGATAGTATTCTTGGCCTAGTGGCATGCGAAGAGTTGTTTCGTCGGTTTCCTGAATATCAGGAAGGGGACCTGACTAAGGTCAAATCTGTGCTGGTGAGCCGACGCACGTGTGCCCGATTTGCCCAAGAAATGGGCCTAGAACGGTTTTTGATTACTGGAAAAGGCCTGAGTGGGCGGGGCGTTCCACTGCCCAGCAACATGCTTGCTGATGTTTATGAGTCTCTTGTTGCTGCCATTTATCTGGATGGCGGCCTTGAGGCAGCGCGCTCGTTCATTATGAAGCAACTGGGACCTGAAATCACAAGCGTTCTCGAGAATGGCGAAGTTGGCAACTCCAAATCGCTGCTGCAACAGGTGGGGCAGAGGGATTTTGGCCAGACTCCCCTTTATGTGCTTCTTGATGAAAAGGGGCCAGATCACAGTAAATGTTTCAAGATAGCAGCCGTGATCGGACCTCAAACGTATCCAGGCGCTTGGGGCCGCAACAAAAAAGAAGCCGAGCAACGTGCCGCCATGAACGCGTTGGCGCGAGTGCAGGGGATTCCTTTGCCTTTTGACCATGGGTGATTGACCATGAGGTTGCTTCGCTATCAAGTTGTTTGTCAATCGTGTTGCGCCCCGGCGGTATACAAGATTGCGTCGCGCTGGACTGATGATCACACCAGTGAATTGAAAACATATGCTTTGTCATGTGCTGAGTGTGTTGAAAAGAATATGGTTGACGCACTCAGAAGACGCAATGAATGTCGGACTGATCCTGGAGAACGGATAGATTTACCAGAAGTCTATCAACTGACAATGGGGACAGCGCGGAAAGTTTGACTTCTCCAGATGAAATCAACATCAACAGTCTTGTATTTTCTTATAAGTCCGATCCGGCTGGATCTACTGTTATTATTTCAATTTTGCCACTAGACACATCGTACATTCCGCCAACGATTGCTATTTTTCCTTGTTTTAAAAGCGCGCGCAGGGTTGAGCTTTGGTCCACTAGATCGGAAACCACCCGTTTGACATTGTTTCGAGCGACCGCGTCGATTGTGGCTTGACGACTGATATCGTCTCCATCAATAAATTCACGGCAAATAGCCGGCGTCATTGATCGGGTGATTTCTCCAGCCACGAATCCCAAATGCTCGCACGTGGAAGCGATATCAGAGGCATCTAGTCCGCAGGCGTTCCTCACCGCGGCGGTCACAGCCCCACAGCTCGTATGCCCCATTACTAATATCAGTTTTGCGCCCGCGACAGCACACCCGAATTCAAGGCTCCCCATGACTTTTCGACCAATAATGTTCCCTGCTATACGAACGCTGAAAATATCGCCCAGACCCATATCGAACACCAATTCGCTTGGCGTTCTGGAGTCGATGCACGACAGTATGATCGCCAAGGGATGTTGGCCTAGCTTAGTGGCTTCGATTTGGCGTCCAAGATTACGTCTTAGCTGATTGCCTGTCCTGAATCGTTCATTTCCATCTTGAAGTATCTCCAGAATCTGATGAGGATTCAGCCTTTCTTGAAGATCTTTGGTAACATAATCGACGAATTGAGTTTGATTGTCAATAGTGTAATGGTCCTGAAAACCCGAAGTGCTCACTCGTATATTATGTAGCGGGGCAATCTCGTCGCGGAACATGCGGATCATTTCTTGAATATCCGGGTCGATGTAAACAGTATTCGAGGCGTCGATCAGCACGCTGCCGCCATCAGGCACATCACGAAGCGCGTTCATGAGACCTGCTCGATTAAAAAAGCTCATTTGACTGGCTAATTCGACACGCAGCAGATCTCCGCCCGCATGTCTTTCCAGGATTCGTCGCACTGGGCGCCTGAAATTGCTGTACAAAATAAAGGTAATACTTGCCAGCAAACCAAGAATTGTTCCGATCAATAGGTCCGTGAAAACGATGGCTACAAGTGTTACAATAAAAGGGACAAATTGATAAGGCCCCTGCCGCCACATTCGCAACATGTCTTTAGGGTTTACAAGGTTGAATCCCGTCACCAACAAAATGGCTGCCAAACATGCCAAAGGTATTTGGTTGACCCATGAAGCCATAATGGCAATGGCGCACACCAGCAAAAGCCCATGAATGATAGCCACCCATCGAGAGCGGCCGCCCGCATTGATGTTTACTGAACTACGAACGATAACAGAAGTTACCGGCAATCCGCCGAACAGCCCACACATCATGTTCCCAAAACCCTGTGCCACAAGTTCCCGATTGGGGGGAGACTTGCGCTTCAGTGGGTCGATTTTATCGACGGCTTCCAGGTTAAGCAGAGCTTCCAGTGAGGTCACAAGGGCAATCATTAACGCGGATGAATAAATGGAAGGCTGGTTTAATTGGGCCCAGTCAGGACTTATAAGATATTGCTTTAAATCCGACAGGCTGCCTGAATCGGGAATCTGCACCATGTGGGTTGGTTCGATGGCTAGCGCGCCGTTCAACGCCTTGAATAACATTCCTAGCGCAATTCCTGCAGCAACAACTACTAAGGGCGCAGGAAAAGGGGATTTTTTCAGCCATTTTGTTCGCTCCCAAATTATCAATATAACCACCGATAAAATGCCAACAATTGTCGCGCCGACCTGGAAATCGTTCAGAACCAACAACAGTTCCGAGAAAGTGTTCTGGTTGTCGGGCTGATAGAATGCCATATCTCCTTCTGGATCAATGTCGTGACCAAAAACATGTGGAACTTGTTTTAGGATCAGAATTACGCCAATGGCGCCTAGTAGACCATTAATGACACTTGTTGGCACAAACTCGGCAATAATTCCAGCACGAATGATTCCGAAAAAAAGTTGAATGATGCCAGCAATAAATAGAGCCGCAAGGAATGCTTCAAAGGAACCCAGTATGGCGATCTGAGTAGCCACGACGGCAGTATAGCCAGCCGACGGTCCACTTATACTGGTGTGAGATCCACTCAATAAGCCCACCACAATTCCACCAACTATTCCCGAAACCAGTCCGGAGGTCAAAGGGGCGTTGGAGGAAAGGGCAATACCTAGACAAAGTGGTAGGGCCACAAGAACGACTACGATTGCTGCGGAAAAATCGCGAAAAGGCGGAGCCATCGCGATGTGTTCACGGTTCAAGGGTGCCTCCGAATGAAAATGCCTCATCATGATACGGAATCTTACTTTTGGGTAATATATAACAGTATGTTAAGAAAAATATAGGCGTTTTTGGCAAGAGTCTTTTAAATCGGAAAACCATTCAATTAAAAAAGGCCACAGTAAAAACTGTGGCCTTTTCTGGGAGTTTAAAAGCGGTATCGCTTAGTTGGCGGCCTTCTTGGCCTTGAATTCCTTGACATATTTCTCGGGGTTTTCCGCAAAGGCGTCCTTGCAACCGCCGCAGCAGACATAGAAAGTTTCGCCCTTGAAAGAAACCGCTGTGGTACCGGCGCCGCCGGAAACCACACAAATATTCTTGCTTCCCTTGGCTGCAAGGCTTTCGCCTTCCTTGTTGGCCTGGATGGAATAGACGGAACTGAAGAGTTTGCCGCCGCCAGAAGCCTTCCTGTACTTCACCAAAAAGCGGATGCCTTCAGCAGCCGTGTTCATGGTGAACTGCTGGCGCTCGTTGGATTTGGCATCGATGCGTTCGAGAGTGAGGATGTCTTTTTTATAGGTGCCTTCAAATACCTGCTTGGTGCCATCTTTCATGGTCGCGTTGAATTCATAGGCCTTTTTATCGTCGATCCAGCGGAGTTCGCCGCTTTTCAGATATTTGCCATTGGTTACGTTCAGGGTAAGCCAAGCATCGTCGCCCTTGAAGCGCCAGCCCCAAGCGAAGGTTTCTTTCCAGCCAGCGGCGTTCTTCTTGCCGTCGGGGTTGCCGTTGCCATTCCACTCGCCAATGAACTCGTGGAGTTGCGAGAGGGCTTCTTTGGATGGATTTTCGGAGCGGGCAGTGAGGGAAAGCCCCGCGAGGACCGCGCTGCAAATCAACAAACGTACCAAGCTTTTCATGGTTTCAGACGCTCCATTGAAAAAGGCACAGGGGCGGCGTGTAACCGCCCCTGCCGCTGTTCCATTATTTCTTGGCAGGCAGGTCTGCCAACTCTTCTTTGACTTCCTGGTAGTGACTTGGTTCCATCGTAAAGGAAGCCGTACCACTTGTTGAACCGCGCAGGTCGGTGGTGTACCCGAACAGTTCGGCGAGAGGAACCTGTGCCATGATGGTCACGCGGTTGTTCGCAGTGATGGTTTCCTGAATGATACCACGCCTACGGGAAACATCGCCTGTGAGCGATCCCATGTACTTTTCAGGAGCAACAACAGCAACCTTCATGATCGGCTCAAGAAGAATAATGCCTGCTCGTTCCTGAGCGTCGCGGAAGTTTTCCTTGCCTGCCAGTTTGAAGGCGTCTTGCGAGCTATCAACTGGGTGAATCTTACCATCGACCAGAATGGCTTCGATATCCACGCAAGGGAACCCGTACTTGGCACCCTTCAGGGTGCTTTCGCGAATACCCTGCTCGACCGAAGGAATGTATTCCTTCGGAACCACACCACCAAAGATATTTTCGTCGAAGAAAATATTGTTTGGATCGGCTGGTTCGCCCTCATCTTCGATCTTCTTCTGCCAAACTTCGAGCTCTTCCTTGGTGAGTGGTTTGTATTTCACCGTGATTACGGCGAACTTTCCACGACCACCCGACTGCTTGATGTAGCGGGTTTCCATTTCAATCGGTTTGGCCAGAGTCTGGCGGTAAGCCACCATCGGCTTGCCGGTGGCCACTTTCACACCAGGGAACCTGTGGAGTTTATCCACCGATACTTCAAGGTGAAGCTCACCCATACCTGAAATGATGAGCTGGTTGGTTTCTGGGTCGGTGTGCGCTTTCAGGGTTGGATCGTCGCGCAGAAGGCGGCCAAGGGCGTCACCCAGCTTGGATTCGTCGTTGACCTTATCGGGGATCAAGGCGACGCTGATCACAGGCTTGGGGAAGTTGATCGATTCGAGTGCCACTGGAGCATCGACCGAGCAAAGAGTGTTACCCGTGTAGGTGGATTTCAAACCAACCACGGCAACAATGATTCCGGGTCCGGCGACTTCCAACTCTTCGCGCTTGTTACCCATCATGCGGTACATGCGACCGATGCGTTCCTGACGACCATTGGTGGTGTTCAGCACTGTGTCGCTGGGGTGGAGTTCGCCCGAATACACGCGCACATAAACGAGGTCGCCAGTTGGCTCGGAAACCGTTTTGAAGGCCAAGCCGGAAAAATGATCTTTTGGATCAGGGCTACGCAGGACTTTTTCCTTTTCCTTGCTACGTGGAATCACGCCTTCAACTGGAGGACGGTCGCTTGGAGCCGGCAACAGGTCGATGACATGGTCGAGCAACTGCTGCACGCCGTGGAAGTTCTTGCTGGAACCGCACACCACTGGGGTGAACAAGCTGCGCAGGGTGCCTTCACGCAAGGCGGCCTTCAGGAGTTCTTCGGAAACGGGCTTTTCATCGAGAATCAGTTCAGCGACCTCGTCGTTCGCAAGCGATGCCATTTCCAGAAGTTCAGCGCGGCGTTGCTCGGCTTCGGCGCGGTGGCTTTCTGGGATTTCTACCAGCGAAAAGTCGACGTTGCGCTTATCTTCCGTGTTGCGCAGAACAAATTTCATGCGAATCAGATCGATAATGCCTTTGAAATCGGTGTAGGCGCCAACTGGAATGGAGCAAATGGCGGTTTTAGCCAAAAGCTTTTCCTTCATCTGGCTGATGCAACCGTAGAAATCCGCACCTGTGCGGTCGAGTTTGTTGATGTAGGCGATGCGGGGAACTTTGTACTTGTTGGCCTGAAACCACACGGTTTCCGACTGGACTTCCACACCACCAACGGCGCAGAACACACCCACTGCACCGTCAAGAACGCGCAGGGATCGCTCCACTTCAGCGGTGAAGTCCACGTGACCGGGGGTATCGATAATGTTGATCTGATTGATGCCCCAGTCCACCGAAACGGCGGCCGAGTTAATCGTGATACCCTTGGCGCGTTCCAGTGGATCGAAGTCGGTTGTGGTATCGCCGGAGTCCACGTCACCCACTTTGTGCTTGGTACCACTGAAGTAAAGAATACGCTCGGTTGTGGTCGTCTTGCCGGCATCGACGTGCGCGATGATGCCGATGTTGCGTACATTGCTGAGGGTGTTGACGGTCATGATCGTTACAGGTGCCGGAAAACCGGCCTCTCCGGGTGATGAAAAAACGCTCCGGGACAGCTTAAGCCAACCCGAAGCGAAGGGGGGGTGAAGCCTCTTCACCTAAATATAAAAATATCTTATGCGAACCAAGGCACTGTCGGCGAGGCCAATTCCACGCTTTGCCCTCATGAAGAGTTAGCGAAGGGCCAAACGGACCGGTTCAGATGAGCCGTTTGCGGCTACCGTGCTGACGAATCGATTGCCTTCACGGCTGGATAGGTAGACGTTCCAAGTACCTGCTGGCACCTGAGCGCTGAACCGACCCAGAGCGTCGGTGGAAACTGGAACTTGAACGTTTCCTTTGCCGACAAGCCAAAGGCTGGCGTTGCTGACCGGCCGATTGCTTGTTCCCGTCAGTTGGCCCTGAACCGGAACAAGAAGATTGTTCGAGGCGATTCGATCTGGGCGTGGTAATGGGGCTGGTTGGGGCGCAGCGCCACGGTTGAACGAGGCGCCGGGCGATCGTGTTTCGTTAATTCCAGGCGCCATTGGGGGAATAGAACGCTGTTCGCCCACGGATGGAGCAATTGGAGCCAGCGGTGGAGGAGCGGTTGCTGGAGCCATTGGGGCTGGTGGAGCAGCGATGGCGGGTGCTACTGGACCAGCTTGGGGAATGTTCTGGATTGGAGCACCGGTCGTCGTTGTGCAGCAAGTTGTTACAGGCTGGTAGTAGTACGACAAACGGTAACTTGTAACGGGCTGATTGTAGCACCGCTCAACATACGAGGTCACAGGCGATTGCTGTGCTTTCAGTGCGTAAGACGTTTGCTGGGTTGAAACAGGCTTATAACTGCACGAGCAGGGGTCGTAGTAGTAGCTGGTCCGGCACTGAGTGACCGGCTCGTAGTAGTAGCTTGTGCGGTACGTGGTTACTGGTTCGTAGTAACTTTTACGTTCGTAAGAGGTTACTGGTTCGTAGTAACTGCGTTGAACGTAGTTGGTGGAGCATTGCTGCGAAGAGTTGCCATCGGCTAAGACTTGCGCGGGTGCAGCAGCCACTGGGGGTTGGTAATAGGAAGTGCTCGACTGTTGGGACTTGCAGTTCCAACAGGTCACTTGGAACACGTTGTTCCAAGCTGCCTCCGCGCTGCCGGCTGACCAAACAACCAGCGCGCATGCAAGGAGCGAGGTCGGGGAAAGACATTTCATCATTGGGCTCCCGTGACGGTTGCGAGGCAACTCAAGCAAAGACAATCAACTGACGTCGCGCTTCAGAAGCTTCACATACCCTTACGTTAAAACCCGGAAACCTCATTTGACAATCGGGGGAACCCTAAAAATGAGCGTTAATGATGAACATGGCCGTCATAACCGGAACAATGAGACCTCTTTCCCCTTCCGAGCCGTGCGATTGAAAAAAATTCCTCAAGCTATGGTTATTTTTTTCAGAACAGCGATCGCTGCTTCGTAGTTGGGGTGATTCGTGACTTCTGGCACATATTCAGCGTGGGCGATGGTTCCGTCTTGTGCCACAACAAACACAGCGCGTGTCAAAAGTGGAAGTGGAAGGCCTTCGATGAGAACGCCGTAGTTCAGGCCAAACGAATGGTTGTGGGTATCGGAAAGGGTGATGGTGTTGGTAATGCCTTCTGCAGTGCAAAACCGCCCCTGGGCAAAAGGAAGGTCCAAAGACACTGTGTAGCTGGCAACGCTATCGCCCAAAGCCTTGAGATCTTCGGAGAAGCGTTTGGTTTGCTGGCTGCAAACGCCCGTGTCGAGTGATGGTACAACGCTGAAAATCCGTGCTTTGGCGGGGGTATCGTTCAAGCGGACGGCGTCGAGTCCTTTGAGGCAGGTGAAATCGGGCGCTTTGGCACCCAGCGACAGTTTGGGGCCAACAAGAGCAATGGGGTTGTTCTTGAATGTAACTTCACCGGTACGCTTGATAACCATGTTCGATTACTCCAGAAACTGAACGTAAGTTAGATACTCCTTAAGTCTAGGGAATTCCAGCGTTACGCCACCTCTCTGGAGGTGCCCGAGTTGGTGCATTTTTTTAATTGTCTGAAGGAACTCAACGGGTGCCGCAACTAACTGCTTTGATTGTCTTGACACATGGTCATTGGGAATTTGTCGCACGATTGGCAAGTTGGATGACTTGAAATCATCTGGCGCAGTAGCTCGCCTAGGGTTTGTCCCGAGCGGGATGCTTGGCGTTCAAGAGCCGCTGCCTTGGGAGCAGGAATCAGAAATGAAACTTCCGTTACTTCTGAGCCAGATTGAGAAAAAAGAGAGTTGGGGTTATGGCTCATGATCGCAACCTTTCAATGCAGACGGATTTTTCACATCACCGTTCGAAGACAATTAATCATACGCAAAAAACAGTAGACAACCGTATTATTCTTGGATCATTCACGGTCCAAGTAAACATATTTTCTGAACTGTAACGCTATTTTAACAATACTTCCGGGAAATTTAACCTCGGGAATATCCTTGCCGATCGATGATGGCTCCCCATCGGTGGGTGATTTCCTCAGCCAGTTGCGGCTGCAAAGCTTGGAATTGATTGCGCTTATACCCGCTGCGAAGGGATAGTACGGTGGACAGTCGCGAAGATATGAGCCCAAAATCTCCAAGCGCAAGCTTCGTGTACAAACCCTCTATTGTTTTTAGGGGGTGAGCCATCAGGTCTTCATAGCGGCATTCTGCCCATTGGCTATCAGGTACCAAGTGTGCAGTCGCCTCTAGGCGCGTGTGCATGTGCTCAAACATGTAGAAGACCCTGTCTTCGAGAACCGACTGATTTGGCTTTTGCAAACCGTGGGCGCGTGACAATGAGCGCCAAAGGTGAACGGTTGAAGGGTAAAGATCGTAAGGATCGCGGATCATGTGAATGAACCGTGCTCCCGGAAACAGTTTCAGCAGCAATGGTATGCGCCATGTATGCGTAGGCGATTTAAGAACCATTCTTCCCGGCATGGCTACTTGGCACTGCCTGAGGAATTGCAAGAACAGATTGGTCCACCGGCGCTGGAGGCGAACGGGGAGAGAGTCGATTTCCAATTCAGCCGGGTCCCAAGATGCCTCATTGGGGAATGCGATCGTTCGGTAGGGAGATGGCGCCCCGAGCATCAGTAAGGCAAATTCGTCTTCTTGAGGTTTTTCCCAGCCGGTTTCCATGCCGTCCATGGGACGTTTTTGGGGCAACATCCAGTCGAGATAAGGCTTGAATAGCTTTTCGGTCATCAAGAAATGATTGGGGTCCATGCACCTGTAGGTTGTCGGGTAGGAGTGGCGCGGATCTTCGACGAGGAGTTCGTGCAAAAGAGTTGTCCCGGTCCGCCAGTGGCCAATAATAAAAACCGGTGGTGGGTCAATGGTGGGTTTTGCACTGAGTGGTTCCAGAAATGCGTTTTGAACCAATCCGAGCAAAGAATGAGTGCAGCTGACAGCAGAAGCAACGGCCGCGATTCCCCAATACTTTGGGTGAATCCGCCCCCGAGCCTTCATCACCATGCTCCACCACGCCGTGGCATTGCATCCATGCCACATACGAGGGGCGTAGGGACGTGTGGCGTTGGAGGGTGGTGGCACGCGCACAGGCTGAATTGTCATGAGCACGACCAATGGATCGGGTGGAAACCTCGGTCACCCGCACCGATTCCCCCGGAGTGTCCTTGCTCATGGGGGTGCAGTCAGCTATTGTAATGGAGTCATGGACGCGGCGTGGAGCAGAGGCAGCTCGCCAGGCTCATAACCTGGAGGTCGTAGGTTCGAATCCTGCCGCCGCAACTAAATAAAAAAGGGAACGCTGCAAAGCGTTCCCTTTTTTTGTTTATCAGTCACCTGGGCGGGATCCCGATCCAGAACAATCGAATTGGGAAATACTGAATCTGCTTCTTACCCATTACAGCAGTTCTACTCTGGTCCGACGGCTACTGATCGCCATGGTGCCAAATTTGCTGGCGTGCAAACTGTTGATGGTGATTGTGTCTGCTTGACACTGCGCAAATACGATAATAGGTTGAAAGGTCATTCATTTTTTTTACAGGAGGTTCATGATGCGCTCACAACAACGAAGCGCGTTCACCCTTATAGAGTTACTTGTGGTGATCGCCATTATTGCAGTTCTTATTGGCCTCCTCGTGCCTGCTGTGCAAAAGGTTCGTGAGGCAGCCAACCGTATGCAGTGCACCAATAACCTCAAGCAGATCAGTTTAGCCTGCCATGGTTTTCAGGATGCCATGGGAAAGTTGCCTGACATGTATCAGGAGACCCCCTTGCCTCGTGGGCCATTGTTCTTCCTCATTTTGCCCTACATCGAGCAGGACGCCCTCTACAAGACTTCCAATTCCGATGCTTACTTCCAGATTCCAACCACGGGTGGCTTAACTCGGATGGCCAACACGTACCCCATTAAAACCTATTTCTGTCCCACCGATGCCACATGGCCAACAGCCGGTATCTGGCAGCCAGGCTGGGTTGGCAATGAAGATACTGCCGGCCTTTGGATGCCCGGAAATTATGCGGGAAACTTTCAGGTGTTTGGAAATCCTGCGGGAGGTAACGATGTTACTAGAAACATGAACTCGGCTCTCAAGCTGTCCACAGTGACTGATGGCACATCCAATACTGTTTTCTTTGCCGAAAAATTCCGCACCTGCAACCAGAACTATGCGCCCTTGTGGGGCCATGGGCGTTGGAACGTGTCTTACATGCCTATTTTTGCCTATGGAACGGCCAACGGAGCAACTGGTTACACCAACTCCAGCGTGTTTGCTGGGGTGGTTGGCGCTAATTCAAAGTTTCAGTCGGTTCCCATGCAACAATGGAGTACGGCCTGTAATCCAGCGCTGACGCAGTCGATTCACACTTCGGCCATTATGGTGGGTATGGGTGACGGCAGCGTGCGCAGTGTGAACGCGAGCGTAACAGGTGCTACTTGGTGGAGTGCCCTCACTCCTATTGGTGGCGAAGTTGCAGGATCCGATTGGTAAACCTGACCAGAATCTGGAGAAAACGTGAAACGATTCATGATGATTGTGGTGTTGATATCCGTCGTTGCTGGTTGCGGTGGCGACGCTGGTAAGGGAGCCAATCCTGGTGTTCCAGTTGAATGGAATAAAAGTCCGGATGCTCCCAAGGGGTACGGCGATCCATCGAAGAGCGTATCGACCGGTCGGCCGGAGAAGGGCGGCCCCAAGGGCAAGTGATGCAGGTTGATGTGCCATTTTTGCAGTTCGTAATGCTAGATGTTGCGAACTGTTTCTTTTGATGGTAAATGCGTTCTTAAAAAAGTTAAAGGGCGGGATTGTGCTTGGCACAATCCCGCCCTTTTGTTTTCGAAGTCGATTGAATCAGGGGATAGCCAAGGGAGCGATTTCGTTTTTCGGTTGCGCCTCGATTTTAGCCCGCAGGGGAGACGATTGGGGTTTGGTATAAGTTGCTGGAATTTGCGGAGGCTTTCCCTTCGGTCTCATCAGGGGAGAATTCACAGGTTCGTACAGCAGGGTGACCTTGTAATCGCCAGCAGGGCCGCCATCGTAGGCCTCGTGGCTTGTCAGCCGAAACTTACCTTCATTATCAGTGGTGGCCGAGGGGCGAAGCGAATCTGGCTTGCTGTCCACTGGGTGGAACAGCACAAAAACATTCGCCGCAGGCTGCCCGTTGATCAGTAATTTTCCCTCGGTTGGGTATACCGGTGTGCGCCCATTGGCGCATCCGGATGCGGCTAAAATTATGGTCAGAAATGGCAAAAGCAGCAGGTTAATTCGCATCGGTAATCACCTCGCCGTTGGACTTCGTAATCATGAAGCACAGCGTGCTTGCGGCAACGCTAGATGACATAAAGCGAACTGACCCATCGCATAACAGCACATTGGCACCACCAGAATGAAAACTGTAAAGGCCGCGACCTGTGCTACCTAGAGGTTCAGAGTTGGTGCAACCGATCACACATGTTCCGGGACTCACGGTGCCGGTTGTGTCTGATCCGCTGAGCCAGTTTTCTCCTGAGAAGGGATCGCCCCAACCACCTCCCTGTTCGGTGTTGGCGGAAACTTTCTTACCTTGGGCCCACATATCGTTTTTACCGGCTATCTCGCCCAACAAAACGGTGTTGGATGTTCCATCCGTCAAGGCTGCCATGGGTGTCTTGGCGTTTGCCGAAAGCGCCCCTGAACGCGATGAACCGGAAACAGTGCCAGCCACCAGAGTCCACAGGCTTCCCATTACCCCCGTGGTGACATGGTAATCAGATACAGCAGCCTGAAAGGTTGGTAAGCCGTATGCCCCGGAAAGGGCTGTCGGGCAGGTGTAAATACGGGTGGCACCTGCATAAGACGGGCACTGAAAGGTTTTGACGGGTGTAGCCACCACGGTTGCATTGGCGCCAACTGCAAAAATCTGGTTCAGGTTATATTGCTTGAAAAGGTTTTCCTGCTCGATGTAAGGCAGTAGGTAAACGCCCCATGCATGAGCATTAGGTGCGGGCGTGGTCACGAATTGGTAGGAGTTTGGAAAAGAATCTCCATTGGATCCTGCATACCCATGAAATGCCAAGCCGAGTTGCTTGAGGCCGTTCTGGCACGACATCCTATTGGCGGCTTCTCGAACCTTTTGCACTGCGGGAACCAGTAGGCCGATAAGCACAGCGATAATAGCAATGACGACAAGCAGTTCGATCAGCGTGAAGCCGCGACGAGCCTTCGAATGGTACAGATGCATGTGAAACTCCTTTCGTCCCCACGCGACAACGGAGGGATGTGGCTCGGGAGAGCATGGTTTCAGAAAAACGACGTGAAGGCTTTCGCCTCTATTCTGAAACCTAGTTTTATTCTGGATGAAAAGCAAATAGGCAAAAAATTATTGGTAGCAGATTGAAATGCTATTAGCTTTCATTCTGCTACCAATCTGGCATGTGGGATGCAAGGTTTTAAATGATGCTTTTTGTGTGTCAAGAATACGACCGTCGCCCCCACTACTCAAGGCTTCCCAGCCTCAGCCTTTTTCAAACTCCTGCACCATTCAGTCATAAGTGCCACGCCGGCGGTGTCTGGCAGGGACGAAGATATGGGTGGCATCTGACCGCTGTTGTGCCCGCGCGCGCCGATGCGGTGGATCAGAACGCTCCGTTCGGGTGAACCCGGTGCAATCAGCCGTGCTTCAGGCAGATTGAAGGATTGATGCTGTGGTTTGACGTCGATCAGCCTCATCTGATCCCATGGGGTGTCGATATCGAGCTTGAACTGCGCGTTGCCTCCGCCCGCTTCAACATGGCATGTGGCGCAGTTGGTGTGCAGCCAGGCCTTGGCGCGCTGGTCGAGTGGCTCTGCTTTGTCGTAGGGGTTGGCCAACCGTTTCAGTCCAGAGGGATGAAACGGCAGCATCGTGGTGGATTTGGCAGTTCGCTGGTTGGGCTGCTGACGTTCAATGGCGTCTTTGGGTGCTGGCACCTCAGCGGACCAATTCACGCTCAATAGGCCAATATGCTCCATGGCGCGCAACTGGTTGTCGGTGCAGCCGCCGGGGTAGGTATGGTTCTTGTTGAGTTGGGCTTCGGAAAGCCCCAGAACAAAATTCGCCGCTCGGCTATGGCAAACCATGCACTCAGCGCGGCTGGGATAGTGCCATGTGAAATCACGAACACCCGATGGATTGGCAATCTGGTAGCTGGCGTCGGTGCCACTGGCTCCGAGCAGAGTGGCATCGGTTCCTTCCGGATTCCACTGGTAGGAATAGCCGTACCATTCACCATCCTGCCGGGTCATGAACCGGGTTTCGATCCATTTCCGGCTTGATGGGTCGCCCGCGCGCATTTCCAAGGCGAAGCTTTTGACAAGGACGGTCTTGTCTGGAAAATCCCACGAGCGTGATCGGTTGAACGGTACCGTACCTTCTGGCACAGCAACAAAACGCTCCTTGTGGAGGCCATCCGACCAGAAGGGGGCGTTCACAGAATAGGGAATCACACCCGGTTTCATCCGGTGATCCTTGACGGAATCAAACAAGCCGCTGGCACTCAGGGTACGCGGGAATTGTGCTGTCTGTTGTGTTTTGTTGGGTACGAGTTTGAAGAACCCTCCTTCTCCGCCTGCGGCATGGTGCAGAACCAGCAGTTCGCCTGTGGAATCGATAGCAAACCCAGTTATTTTGAGATTGGTGATGGCGATCTTTTTGTGCCATTCCGTACGTGCGCCGTCGTGCTTCACGGCCCAAATATGACCGGTGCTGTAATCACCATAAATGTATGCGCCCTTAAGGTTGGATAATTCATTGCCATGGTAAACCAGTCCGCCCGTGAGCGACCGTGCTTCGGAATGATGATGTTCAACGGTGGGCTTGGTAAAGGGAGTCGGCCCGGGTTTTCGGTTCGGGTAAAATGGATGACTGCCTTCCATCACGCTCCAACCGTAATTCTCGCCTTTTCTAACAAGGTATGCCTGCTCCCACAGGTCTTGTCCGTTCTGACAAACCCAGAGTTGGTCTGTTGTGTGATCATAAGTGATGCGCCATGGTGCCCGCAGTCCATAGGCCCATGTTTCGCCGACAAAATCCTTGTTGCCAACAAAGGGATTGTCCTTCGGTATGGAATACATTTTGCCCGGTTCTGGATGATCGACATCGATGCGCAATACCTTGGCCAGAAGCGAGTCGGTACGTTGCCCCATCAGGTTGCCATCGGAATCGGATGTGCCGTCTCCACTGGTGACAAACATCAATCCGTTGCGCCCGAAGCAAACAGCAGCACCGTTATGTCCATCCGAGGGCCAAGCAATAATGGTGGTGTTGGTGGAAGGATCAATCACAAAAGGCGGCTTGGTGGTCATGGTGTAGCGGGAAATGGCGCTGTGTTTCCCCTCTTTGCCGGGGATCTTGCCATTCCAGCCGAAGTAAACGAAACCGTTATTTTTCCAGTTTGGATGGAAAGCGATGTCGTAGGCGGTGCCACCACCGGGCGTATCGAGGAGTTTCACAGCAGAAGCGGGGTTTTTTATGCCCTTAGTGCCTAGTCTGAAAACCGCGGAGTTTGCATAAGCGGCGGGTTGACTGATCAGTAGCATTTCGTCGGTGCCGGGAATCATTCGGGCACAAATAGGAAATTCAGGGAGATGTGCGTCGAGGGTGCGCGCGCTTCGGTAAGGCGGAGGAGCATCTGGAAAACCGATAACGGTCGAGGTTGTTAGTGGCTCGCGTTTGGCGATACCGAACGGAGCAGCGGTAATATTGTTCGGCCCTTTGAAGGCAATAGAAGCGTAATCTTCGGTCTGATGGAAGAATGCTCCGATCTTTTTTGAATGAATAGGGGCAACGCATGAAAGTTCAGGGACGGTCCAATTTTTGTTGTAATCGTACCGGCAGAGGTTGATTTTCCAGATTTCCTCCGGCACAGGTCTGCCACCGGTGCGCATAAAGTCGGTCCATGGGATGCGTCCTTCCACGCTCCAGCCATTGGCTTGGCCACCGGGGGAGTTCAGGTTGCCGCGCAGCCGGACCTTGGCCTCCCAGCGGAAGGAGCCGGATTTGGCATCGGTTGTTGCTGTTTGAGGATCGTGTTTTGGGTAGAATGCATCGAAGCGAGCGCCTGCGGCGGAAGCTTGGAATTCGTAATACCCTGATTTGTCGGCATCGGGCCTGAAGAATAGTTCAAAGACATCGTTGTTCCAGAGCGCGCCGTCGTGGGTGGTGATGTCTGTCAGAAGGTCAGAATCGGTCATATCGGCATGGAAATAAAGGAATTCGCGGTCCCAGAGCAAACGGGCAGTTGTTGCCGTGCGTGCTAACCGTGCTTTGTTACCCAACCATGGCAAGTAAAAGGAGGAGATCTCTTGGGCGTGCTTCCAAGCAGGGTCGCTAGCGTTGCCATCGATATTGATAGGTGAATCTGCCCAGCGGCATTCAAATGCGGTGGGTGGTGGTTGCTTGAGTGCAGCGGGTACAGGGTGGAGTGGATCAGCGGCAATGGCCATTTGGGCCACACGATGGCTTACTAACAATAATATCAAGGCTACGGAGCAAAGCATGAAGCGCATCATGGGCTGTTCCCGCGAGAAGCTATGGAGCATCTCCATCATGGTAGCCCCAGGCCCGGGAATCTGGAAACAGTTAGAAAGATATCCGGGCAGTCAGATCATGCCGGGCGTCATTAACGTGGATGAGCGGCATTCAGCATCTGGATGAAAGGGGGCAGAAAGAAAGGGTTGTCGTGCCAGGTTCGCCCTGAAACCAGATTGCCATCGACCACACACGGCTTATCGACGTAGTGGCCGCCAAATGACGTGATATCGAGTTCGCATTTGGCCACAGTGGTGGCTGTGCGGTTTTTCAGGCACCCTGCCGCCGCGGCAAGTTCCACACCGTGGCAAACCATAGCGACAGGCTTGTTTGCGGCAAAGAAAGCGCGCACCAAGTCCATCAAGTGCTTGTCGTAGCGCAAATATTCGGGAGCTCGTCCACCCGACAGAAACAGGCCGACATAATCGTCGGGGCGGGCGTCTCGGAACGCGATGGTGGCCCGTACATGGTAGGAAGGTTGCTCGCGGGTGATGTCCCAGCGAACGCTTTCTCCGGGTGGAATTTCGTGCATGACGCCGTTGTAAAGCCTAGCTTCTGGTCCTGAAACAACAGGCTCGTATCCTTCTTCACGCAGGCGAAAAATGGGATAGAGTGTATCCATCATTTCCGTGCCGTCGCCTATGGGGATGAAAATCTTGCCACGGCCAAGCGGAATTTCGGGAAACTCGGGCATGGTCAGTTCTCCTCGGTATTCCCTGCGGTTTCATCCACGGGTGCTTCACCGGTGGCGGATTCATCGTCCGTGGGCTCATCTTCTTCCAAGCCGGGGATTCGCCGGATCCACAATTGGTTGCGGCCGTACTTGCGCATGTCCCAATCGTCACCGACAGCGACACGGGGGAGATTATCGTGTTCTTCAGCTTGAAGGACAAGCATGGAACCGGGAACCAGAACTTTGGTGAGATTTTCGACGAGTTTATGGAGGTCGTCTGGTCTGGCTTCGAAATCGGGAAATGGCGGGCTGATGAAGATGAGCGTTGGCTCCTGAGGAGCTAAAAACTGTTCCGCCCAGCGGTAGGCATCGACTTTAAGAATATCGGAGCGCAAGCCAACACCAAACCTCGCGAGGTGTTTTTCGATATTGGAGATAAGTCGCGCATCTTTTTCCACAAAAAGGCAACGCGTTGCGCCCCTGCTGAGTGCTTCCATGCCAATCACGCCTGTGCCCGCGAAGACATCCACGAAGCGGAAACCGTTGAGGTAACCGCCCAGAATGCTGAAGAGAGCCTCACGTGCTCGCTGCGAGGTTGGCCTTAAATCCGGGTTCACGTCGCAATCGATTTTGCGACCCCGCAATGTTCCTGCCACAATACGAAGACTAGTTTTCATCAGACCACGACCCTTGAGATCCCTGCCCGTCCTGCCCATGCGGCCGACGGCATCCGATCCTATTGTAACGCAAGGATTGATTCAGGGTTGGGTATCACCCGGTCCGAGCACAGTATCTGATGACCCGATTCCCGCCCCGACCCGGTTTTTTCGGTTGAGATAGATGTCGTCTGTGCCGTGATTGCGTTCGGTCATGAACTGAACATCGCCACCAACGCGCAGGACATTTTGGCCGCCGTTGTTCCTGCCCCGAACGCGGTGGTTATCGCTGTTGCCAATGCCAGAGGCTGGAGGATTGTCAGCCAGAATGGGGGTCTGATCTCCCAAAGATCGTGTGGGGCCAAACACGATGCCGTCACCATTTTCGTGTCCCAAACCATACGAGTAGCATCCGCCCAAACGCCTTGCCTGATGTCTGAATTCATCAGGCTTTGCAGCCCGCAATTGGACCATGGTGCTGGAAGCAGGGTATCCCGTGGTGTCGTGCGTGCCGCAACGGGTGCGGAAATCATCCGACAGATAACCATTTTCACGAAGGCTTACAAAGTAGGCCCCTGCGTACCCATGTGTGCCCGCATGGGGGAATTGGTCGTCATGTTGGTTGGCGTACTGATTCAAGGCCTGTCCCAGCGTTCCAAGAGTTTGCCGGCATGCAACTTCCCGATAATTTGCCCAAGCTTTATTGATGGAAGGGAAGGCAACCAGCACGGCAATTCCCATGATGGCCGTTCCCGCTAGGAGGTCTGCCAGACGCCACGATCCGACAGTCCAGGCGGGCCAACCGGATCGGCTTGTGGAAATGGCAGCATTGTTTCGGAGGCGGGCCTGCTCGATGCGAGCGATGGTGCGTTGAGCTAATTGAGGTGGTGGGGAGTACGATTCGCGGGGCATCAGGTCCATCAGGCATTGAAGCTGAGCGGCCTGCTGGGCAAGTTCAGGTTTCGACCCCATGGCTTTTCGAATTTGGGCTGCCTCTTTCTCATCAAGACAGCCCATCATAAGGCCCACAATGTCGCAATCCTGGCTCATCGTTTAACTCCTGCAGGCTGGAGGGCGGGTGAAGCAGGCTGGCCATCAGCCTGTGCTGGGCGCAGCAATTCGGAAAGCTTCCCCACCGCCGCATGCATGCGGGACTTAACGGTTCCCAATGGCAATCCAAGCACGTCGGCGATCTCCTGATACTTCATTTCTTGAAAATAGGCGAGAATCAGAACTTCCCGGTAGAGGTCGGGCAGGGAATCGATAGCCCTGTTAAGGGCATCGGCCTGCTCCTGACGGTCAAGCCTGTCGGTAGGCGATTCCTCACGCGATTCAATGAGGTCGCCCATACGGGCGCCATCGCCACCTTCGCCAGACCGGTCTCGCGACTGATCAAGGCTGGCTCCTTGCCGGCGTTTGGCTCGCCGCAGCGCATCAACTGCTTGATGCGTTGCAATGGTGTAAAGCCACGGCCGAGCAGGCCTTCCCGCCTGATACTGCCCGATTTTTTCGTGCACCTTGAGAAAAGTGTCTTGGAAGACATCTTCTGCCAGCACAGGGTCTCGGGTGTATCTTCGGAGATAGGTGTAGATGCCGTTTTCATGCCGCTTGATGATCTCCGGTAGCGCGCCGGAGTCTCCGCGCTGGCACGCCAACAGCAACTCCTCATCGGAGAAGCCAGACTTGCCGGCGCTCGCCTCCTCGGCCGCCATGATATCTTCCTTTCTACGGTTCAGTTCCGTCGGAGGTTCACTCAAGACTTGTCGATTTCAATACGAGGCAGCAGAGGCTTGACCTTCCCCGCTTCGAGTTCCGCCAAAACCATCAGGGCATTTTCACAGCATTCCGACTCTTGGGCCGCCTTGGTCGAAACCGATTCCCAAGGGAGCTTGAAATTGAAACTGCGGTAAATGCGCTCTGAAAGTCGGGGTAGAAAAGGCTTCAGCAGGATCGATGCCACGCGAAGGGCTTCTACCAGATCGTGCAGGACCAACGCTGCTGCAGGTGGATCTTTTTTCACCAAAGACCATGGCGCTGTTTTCTCGGCATGCTGATTGGCAGGCACCAGAACATCGGCCCAAAGTGATCCCAGAGCCTGGTTGTACTGAAGGTTTTCAACCAACTCCCTGTACCGATCTATTATCTGCGCGCGGGTTGAATTTCCAGGTGGCAGGGTTGGTGTCCTGCCCGCGGTGCCAGGCACGTCGCCGGGGAAATTCTTCCCCAACAGGCCTACAACGCGAGAGAACAGGTTGCCCAAATTGTTCGCAAGGTCGGAATTGTAGACTTCGGCAAAGCGCTGCCACGCGAATTCTCCGTCCCCAGGAAAAGGACATTCGCGCATGAAATAGTAACGCAAAGCTTCGGGAGAGAAGCGTGTGATCAGGTCCATCGGTTCAACGGCATTACCTAGGGATTTCGAAATCTTGACCGCTTCGCCTGTTTCGGTCTTCAAAAACACGAAACCGTGGCCAAAGACTTTACGGGGTGGTTCGATCCCGGCAGCCATGCACATGGCTGGCCACAAGGCGCAATGGAACCGGGTGATGTCTTTGCCAATGACATGGAGGTCGGCCGGCCACAGGCGGTTGAAGCGTTCCATATCGGTGCCATAACCAGCGGCTGTGATGTAGTTCAGGAGCGCGTCGAACCACACATAAATGGTGTAGCGTTCGTCGAAGGGGACTTTGATGCCCCAATCTTGACCTGACCGGGTAATATTCACGTCCAGTAGCTCGGCCTTCACCAGTTGCAGAACTTCATTGCGGCGACTTTCAGGCTGAATAAAGTCGGGATGTGCCTCATAAAATTCGAGCAACCTTTCGCGGAACTTCGACAGCGCGAAGTAGTAGCAATCTTCACTGCGCCTGACGGCTGGAGTCTGGTGTGCCGGGCAGCATTTTCGTTCGTCGAGCTCTTTTTCGGTTTTGAAGGCTTCACAACCATCGCAGTACCAGCCTTCGTAGGACGACTTGTAGATGTGCCCGGCATCGAACACCTTCTGAATGAAAGCCCTGCAGCCGGTGTGGTGGCGGGGCTCAGATGTCTGGATGAAATCATCAAGCGAAATGTCCAAGGCGCTCCACACTTCGCGGAACTGACGCGCCATGTCGTCGCAATATGCTTGCACGGGTTGCCCGAGTTCAGCAGCACGGCGAGCCACCTTGATGGTGTTCTCGTCGTTTCCCATCAGGAAAAAGACCTCGTAACCTTCCATGCGGCGGTAACGGGCCTGAACATCGGCACCGATTTTTTCAAACGCCGTGCCAATGTGTGGCCGACTGTTGGGATAATCGATTGCTGTCGTTAGGAAAAAGTGTCGCCCCATGCCGCCTCCTACTGCCGTTGGTCCGTTCCTACAATCTAGGACCAACAGGCAGTGAATGGCAGGCAGAAGTCAATCTGTAACGGCATTTACGGCAGAAACATCGACCCCACGGGGTGATCCGCCGCCTGGTTGAACGTACGTGTGCACCACACGCATGACCTTCCATTCGTTTTTCCGGTTGTCGTACTTCGCCCACACCATGGTCCGGAAAACACGAAGGATATCGTCTGGATTGGTGTAAACGCGGGATGTTCCGCCCGGCATGAAGTAGGTCTGACCGCCATGCTTGTAACGGAGGACCGCTTCATAAAAATTCATGCCGCCCAAACCGCCCACCTGCCCAAGGCGTGTGTTGCGGTCGTCGGCGAGAAACAGTTGCCAGGTATCGTTCCAAGTGGACTGGCGCACTGGTGGTTCACCCAGACTTCCAATGACAGCCTTTTCGGGAGCATTTTGCCTGGCTGTGTAGGTGACGAGTTCAAACTCGCCTTCCTGGCCAATCATGTTTAAAACATTGATCGTGTACGTAATGATTGAGAAGCAGCTGGCACCGGGTGGCGACATCGTCCACGTTTCTGGCACGTTCCAAGCGCCTTCTGCCTCGTAGTGGCGGGTGGGCAGATAATGTTTCCCGATACGCCCTACCAGTTCAGCGACAACCGCAAGTGATGAAGGATTGTCCCCGGCATTATCGTGAGCGACCGTGTAGCGTTCCACAGCGATATCGAGGCGTCTAGCGGTGACAGTTCCGCGGGCTTCATCGGCCAGTTTGGGTTTGCCACGCAGGATATAACCCACCAGTGGACCCGTAGATCCTAGATCGTGTTTGGAGATTTCTTCGTTGCCGATGGGGCGCACTTCAGCAAACCAGACGATGGAATCGCGGATTTTGCGGACCTTCGATCCAACCGGGGCCATGGCGCGCATGGTCGCTTCGACAATGCGTTCATCCGAATTGGTACCCGCTGGAGCGTCTACCGGTACGATCAATTGCCCATCCACGTTGAAGCCTGGTTCGTGGCTGAGACCGCGCAATCGAATTTCAGAACCGGGCGCAACACCGGAAACCCTGAGTTTCAGCTTGCCTGTCAGTCGCGCATCTTTACCGCCGTCGTGAGAAAACGGAACCACATAAGGCCGGCCTTGCGACCATTCGGGTTCATTCCAGCGATTGCCCGGATTGACCAACGTCGGGCCATCGTGATGGAGCAACTGATGCTCGGAAGTAATATCAAATTCCAATGCTTCCAAAACCACGCCTCGGGGTGAAGCGTCGAGTTCCGACAGCAACAAGCCGCTGAACAGGATCCAGCACCAACTCATGTGATCACTCCAAGACGGACCATATACTCCCAGGCTTGTTTTGGTTTCGTCCAAAGGCAGGCGCCTACCGCATCACGAATGGCCTTCAGGAAGGTCACTACCGTGCGCCTTGCTGATCAGCCGGGAATAACCCGTTCTTTCCGTGCGGTCGTTCCAACCGGTGCCGTTGGCCCTTGCTGGAATATCTGGAGGAATGCTCAGGGTGCGATGGAAAGGGATGAGGCGAACTCGAGAAAAACCTTCAAGACTTCGGGGTGAAACTGCTTTTCGCTTTCGGCGGCCATGAATGCCAAAGCATCTTGGAGTTTCATCCGCGCTCTGTAAGGCCTGTCGCTGGTCATCGCATCGAAAGTATCAGCCACAGAAACAACCCGTGCCAGCAAAGGAATGGCATCGCCTTTCAAACCATCGGGGTACCCTAAGCCGTCGTGCCTTTCGTGGTGCGATCGCGCGATGGCCGCTACTTTCATCAGCCCGGGATGTGATTTCAGGATCTGGTCACCCAGCACAGTGTGTCCGCGCATCTGCTCACGTTCGCTGTCCGTTAGGTTGCCTTCCTTGCGAAGAATGGAGTCGGCAATGCCTATTTTGCCAATATCGTGCAAAGGTGCACCTAGCCGAACCAGTTCCAACTGGTCGGAGGGTAATCCCATGCGTTCGGCAATGAGGGTGGCATAATGGGTCACGCGCATGGTGTGACCGCCCGTGTAGGCGTCACGTAATTCAATGACCTGACCCAAAACATTGACGGTTTCAAAAAACGTTTCCCGCTGTTTGCGGATCATCTGGGCGCTTTCAATACCGATGGAGATTTGCGCTGCCAGAGCGTTGGCAAATGCCAGATCACCATTTTCAAAAGGCGCGATATGGGCTGGCCTGTCTAGGTGTAGCACCCCCAAGCGTCGCCTAGGGGTATGCAGCAGCACGCATAGAATCGAGGCCATGTTTCCTTCGAAGATACTTGGAGATTTCGATAGTTGTGGGTCTTCCTCGAAACTGCGGCAAAGAGCGGAGCAACCGCGCTCGAAAACACGTTCTGCCAGACTTTGACTGTAGGCCCGAGGCCTGCCGGCGCTTTTTTCGCGTTCAACCTGCAGGCGGGGTTTTAATACCGGAGGGGTGCCCTCGGCCAAGACAATCGCACCACCTTGCGCTCTCAGAACGTTGACTGCGTCCTCAAGCACGTGGGACAGGAAGTCGTCTTCCCTTTCAAGGTGCACCAGATGGCGGCTTGTATCGAGCAGGGTTACAAACATTTCCCGGGTTTGGCCGGCAAGTTCCCGTTCTCTGGCGACATCGATGAGCGCGTCTTGCCAGTTAGATTTGGTTGTGGCCTCAACCCAAAGATTTAGTCCTTGGAATAATCCGAGGTCATCGGAAGCCGGTGGCACGGGGACAGGGGATTGGCTGACCGCTTCTGCTTCTATCTCTTCAATTCGCAAACTCACGCCACCCACCACAACAACATCTTTGCGGTGCAGGGGCCATTGTGCCTTGGTCATACGGGTGCCGTTGACCAAAGTCCCATTGGTGCTGCCCATGTCGATGAGACGCCAGCCCAGTGGAGTGAGTTTCAACTCTGCATGGACCCTGCTGACAGAGGCGTCGTCGATACAGATCTCAACACCTTCAAATCGACCAATACGTGCATTGGCACGCAGCTCCCAGACGCGACCGATGGCAGGTCCGCCGATACCATGCACAACAAGTCGTCCTCGCAAGGCTGAGATCCTCCGTTTATAGCCCGTTGCGGGCCCGGGGTATTCATGGTGGCCTTTAAGATTGTGGCAGGCTTGTAACTGTGCCTGATCAAAAAAAGCCCGACCTTGCCCAAGGCAGCCAGCGGCCAGATTCCTATCATGATGTTATACCAAATGGAGGCGCAGCCATGACTCTCTTTTCACCGTGGTCCTCATCTGTTGCAGTTCTGGTTATTGCCTGCTGTTCGGTGATTGGGTTCCAGCCCAAAGTGCCATCTATCGAAGGCCAATGGCAAGCCGTTGGTGGCATGCGATCTGGTCGTGAGCTTGGACCCGATTATCTTGCAACCATCACCGTGACCGTTGCCAATGGCATCATGACAATTGCTGAACCGGGTATTGCAGAAAAGGCAACTGTTGTCAGGTTGGCTCCGGGTAATCCTGGCCAGATCGACCTTGAGGTTACTGTTGGTGGTAAGAAAGTCATGCTGGAAGGGATCTATCAGATTCAAGACAATCAGTGGACCCTGTGCGTTAGCAAATCGCAGGAACGTGGCGTTTCAAGGCCTAAATCGTTCGAGGCGACAGGCGAAGGGATCTCACTTTTGAAGCTCAAGCGTGCCAGCTAGTCGCTTTCTGCCCAATAACCGGACGCACTTCCTAAGACCAGCGATGGGCATCTTATTTCGTGAGAACGGCTCAACAGGGGCATTGAAAAGGTTTATCAGTTGCCATTGCCATGTTGTTCCGGGTGTCCACGTAACGGTTTAGAAAAATATCGAACTTGGAGCCATTCACAATGACCACAACCCTGATTCGCGTAGGCCATAGCCCCGATCCAGACGACGCATTCATGTTTTACGCGCTTGCTCATGGCAAGATCGCCACGGGTGACCTTGAATTCCGCCACGAGCTTCAGGACATCGAAACACTGAACCAACGTGCTCGCCGCCGCGAACTTGAAGTCACGGCTGTCAGCCTGCATGCCTACCCCTATATCGCCGCAGATTATGCGTTGCTTCCCACGGGTTGCAGCATGGGAGACCAGTACGGCCCGATGGTTGTTGCCCGGCATCCCATGACTGTCGATGAATTGCGTGCATCCACGATTGCCATTCCAGGCATTCTGACAACAGCCTTCCTCACACTGAACCTGCTCTTGGGCCGCGACTTCAAATATGTGGTAGTGCCGTTTGATCAGATTCTTGAAGAAGTTTCCTCCGGCAGGGTCGATGCAGGCCTCATCATTCATGAGGGCCAGCTCACCTTCGGCACTCTTGGCCTTCATCTGGTAGTTGATCTGGGCGTTTGGTGGCAGGAATCGACGGGTCTTCCCCTTCCGCTAGGTGGTAATGTTGTACGCCGCGATCTGGGAAACGACCTGATCGTGCGCGTGAGCCGGTTGTTGCGACAAAGCATTCAGTATGCGCTCGACCATCGGTCCGACGCGCTCGACTATGCCCTACAGTACGGGCGTGATCTCGATGGCCCATTGGCGGATCGATTCGTCGGCATGTATGTGAATAAATGGACTCTCGATTATGGCGATCGTGGCCGCGCCGCTGTGCGTGAGCTGTTGAGGCGGGGCGCGGAGGCCGGAATTGTTCCCACGCTGCCATCCGTTGATTTTGTCAACGACGCCTGAGCCAACCGGTTTCTTGCAACGGGCCTTCAAACTCGGTGCCCCGAGCTAGTAACACAATCAATGGCGTGGTCATGATGGTGGTGGTTAGTGCCATCAAAACCAGCATGGTGAACAAGGTATCAGGCACCACCCCCAGATCTTTCCCCACATTGATAACAATAAGCTCCATGAGCGCGCGCGTGTTCATAAGAACCCCCACGCACGCCGATTCTCTCCACGAAAACCCGGAGAAACGCGCTGCCAAGCCGCAACCAACCAGCTTGCCAGTCACGGCGCAGGCAAGTACCAGCAACGCCAAAAAGCACATTTCAACTCCTGCAAGCGATCCGATACGCGTTCGTGTGCCGGTGTAGGCAAAGAAGATGGGCAGGAAAAAGGCTGTCACGAAATGACGCATGCGCGTTTGGATTCCACGCGACAAGCGTTCGTCTCCGCTTAAAACGGCACCGGCAAGAAACGAGCCAAAAATAGCAAATATGCCTATCAGGCTGGTGAGCACCGCGCAACCAAAAGCAAAGATCAGCACGCCGGAAAAGAGCCCCAACGACACTTCTCCATTGTTTGCGTCAAGGCTCGACCGCACCAAGCGCAACGCCAGAGGCCTGATGATGAATACAAGTGCGATCAACAGTCCGACAGTAAGACCTGCCATGGCCAGACCCTGCACCCAAGCCTGTCCAGCAGCGCCCACCTTCACAAATGTGGCGATAGTTGCCAAGAGGATCCAGCCGGTGGCATCGTCCATGGCAGCAGACGCAATGGTGATGCTGGCCAATCGCGTGCGCGCGGCGCCCCACTCCACCAGTAGCCTGCCAAGGATTGGCAGAGCCGTTATGGCCATGGAAACGGCAAGAAAGAGCTGGAAACTACCAAAATCAGGACCTGCCGATCCTTCCGGAATCAACCGGGGGTAAAGAATGATGGCTAGTCCCGCACCCAGTGTCATGGGCAAGGCAATGCCAGCAAGGGAAATGGACGCTGTTGCCATGCCAGAGGGAACGAGATGGCTGAAATCAAATTCCAATCCAATCACAAAAAGAAGCAGGACTAGACCAATCTGACTGAGTATTTTCACAATGATCGGCATCAGGCCCTGAGGCACCCCGTGCATGGCGGAGGGGTCGAAAAGTGCCAAATGTATTTCGGGCGCCAACCAGCCGAGAAGAGATGGCCCAAGGAGCAGCCCAGCGACGATTTCCCCAATGACTTCGGGTTGTCCAATGCGTCTGGCGAGCATTCCCATGACGCGCGCGGCGGCAATAATGAGACCCACTTGCAGCAGCAGAAGCAGAAGTACCTGCTCAATTTCAATCGATTTTACATCAATCAGCATGGTGAGCCTTCCAGTGGCTGTCATCGGGTTCGTGAGGGTTTCCAGCAGCACTCAAAGCGGCAATCAGTGCATTCAATTCATTGGCGGGCAAGTGCCCTAGTTGGCGTTCATGAACAGCCGCCAACGGGCCTGCCAACTGTTGCAAGAGGCTGTTGCCAGCGGGTGTGAGCCTGATGCGTATATTCCGCCTGTCGGAGTCGTCCCTTTGGCGTTCCACCCATGTGCGTTCTTCGAGTTTGTTCACAAGCCGTGTGATGTCTGGGGCGCGTGAAATAAGGCGAGAAGCCAGTTCAAGCGTGCCCATAGACCCAGGCAGCGCGGCGCGTAGGAGCCGAAGCGTGTTGTACTGCTGTGAACTCAACTCATACGCGGCAAACAGTTCTTCTTCGATCAATTTGAGCCGGTCGTAGACGCGCCAAAGACGTAAGTACCCTTCCTGAGCAGGGGAATCGAAGCGTGGCGCCCGTGGTGTTAAGTCGTCTCGGCTCATGGAGACAGCATAATCGGATCGAATAGATGTTTCAACAACCTTTTGCGCCGGTCAGAATTTCCTGCAATTCCTTCACAAAAACACTGCGGGGCACCACGCGTGTGCACCCTGCTTCACGGGCATTCCGCAATAGCTCGGCCTGAACATGTGGACCGTAAGCCACCACTGGAAACCGCCCAGCACTCGCAGCCATCACGGTAGAGGCATCCATGGCATCCAAATCCAGAAGGATCAGGCTCACTTCGGCTGTGGAATTCAGGGCAGCCGTTAGTTCCGCGGCGTTGCGCGCCTGTGACATAGACAGGCCGCAGGCAATTCCTTCGGCACGAATGCGGCTGAAAAACAGAAGGTCTTCGCCAACAGAGAGCACATGCATGAACTTTCCTCCTGCTGGGTATGGTAGGCTCAATAACCAACCGCTGCGAGGCTAACCACAATGCAAATGCCCGGACCATGGATTGTTTTGTTTGGTGCGATTGTGGTGGAGGTGTGTGCCACCATCCTCCTCAAACGCAGCAACGGCATGTCGCAACCCCTTTTTGCAGTACTTGCCGTCACTTGTTATTTGTTGGCCATTTGGCTTTTTTCGCTGGTTCAACGCGTTTTGCCGATGGGAATTGTCTACGCTCTATGGTCTGGGCTTGGGATGGTACTGGTCACCATTGCTGCTTGGTTGCTCTGGAATGAAACGATTCACCCTTGGGGATTGCTGGGTATGGCTTTGATTGCGCTGGGCGCCATTATATTGCAGGGAACTTCACCAATTGCAGAAAAGGACAGGGCCCATTCTGTTACTTCAACTCACGAGAAAGATTCATCGGAAGCAGCTCCCTGAGCGTGATCATCCTTTGTCCATTTACGTGATTTTTTGCGGCCATGCACATCGCTGTAAGCAAGTACAAGGGCCCCGGCCAAGGGAAGCAGGCCCGCACTATATTCCAGTGACATAGGCTCCAGCCAGACCTCGTCAGCATCAATGTCACTCTTTACATGCTGAACAGGTTGGGCCACCAAATGTTGCACATCAGGCATGGCAATACTGCTGGTCTGCATGTTTGGCTGTGGCGCCACGGCTCCTGCTGGTGGTTGGGCTTTCTGTGCGGCGGGCGCCATGGGAGCGGGTTTGGCGCCACCCGGCATGGGGATTGGTTTGGCATTATCGGTGCTGAATGCCTCGATCCAGGGTTTGAGTTTCTGTTCCACTGGAGCAATGACGCCTCTGAGGATGCTTCCCAACGCCATGGCCGCATCTTTGGAAGACGCCATCAGCGTCCGGGCGCCAGCACTCGATCTGGTTCGAGCAGATACGCCCCTGCCCAGTGCCGAGGGAGTCAACGACACCGTGCTGGAGCGTCCGCCCACAAAGAAAGCAGATGAGCCAGCGCTTGAAGAAAAATCGGTGGCTTTTTCGGTGCGCGCTAATTCTGACAGGGTTTGCGACGCTTGAACCAATGACCCCGATGTTGTCGCGATGGTTTGTGATGCTGTGGTTGGCGTTGTGGGAGCAATTACAGGTGTTGTGGTGTCTGTCGGGTTGGATGCAGAAGTTGGAGCGCTTACTGTCACGGCAAAAACAGTACCATTAAGATTAGCTAGTGTTGGAGTAGAAGTCGAATCAAAAAGCACGATGACCGTTCCGGTAGCAAGATCCACAACAGGGGCATTGCCGCCAGAAGAAAAAACGCGATCGTAGGTGTTGGTCAGTGGGTTGAAGTAGAAAAGTTGAATCGACTGATCGGAGCTTCCTGTAAAAGCAAATGAAGCGCTAACAAATGCAGTCGGATCAGTGATGGGATTCACGCCAGAAGCGCGTAGATCAAGAAATTGAACAGAATCTAATTCCGATGTGGAAATCGGCAAAGGCTTTGGTTCCGGGTTTTTGGCATAACCAGTCAAGAACAGTGCGCGCTCATCGATACCAATACCAGGCACTTGGTTAAAGACGGCTTGAATCAGCGGCCGCTTGTTGGCATTGGCATCAGGAAACAAACTCAGTGCCAGCACGGAGGAATTGATGTCTCCACGAACAAAAACAGGTGTTGTCGAAGACAGATTTTGTTGAGTGATCTGGCGCGGACTGAGAGCAACAATAGAAACCTCGGAAAGTCCAAAAAGGAAGGATCCGCCTTCGGCCGAATCCTTGATCAGCACATTGGCTAGATAATTTCTATCCAAAGTATAGGTGTGAGTGCCGAACACATCAAACGTATTAGGTTGGGTGAGGGAAGGGAGAATTTCAAGTGCTTCAAGTTGATCAAACGGGATCGAGCTGCCACTTTCACCCCAATTGACGTGGGCTTCGTAGTCTGAAATCGACCCGCCAGTTATGTCGGTAAACGATGCAAGCAGTACGCGGTTGGGAACATTTGTCGCGAATTGGTAGAAATTAACAGGCGGGTTGAATTCCGCGGGAGCAACGACATTGAGAGGTCCATCTGAAACCCATGTTGATGAAGCAAGGCCGATTCCAAGATTACCAACTGAGTCTCGAAGATTGGCACCGCTAACAAGGAATTGATAGCTGCCTTCAACACCTGTTCGTGTTCCTAAGTTGCCAATACTGTACGACGCGTATTTGGTTTGCGTTATTAGTAGCGCGTTTCCTAATGGAAAGTTTTTGTCGTTACGCAACAAGCGAATGCCTGGCTCCAACTGCATGGGCGACGATAAAGGCTTGCTAAGCTCAATACTGATTGAGTCAACAGGTGTGGTGCGAGGGGATGCGATCTCGCCAACCGACAGCACTAGAAGCGGTGTGGTGTCGACCGAGAAATAGCCGTAGGACACAGATTCGCCGGGGGCAGCGATCTGATTGCCAGCAGCATCTGAAATGGTCGCGGTTGGTGAAAGTTCAAGAGACAAAGTACCTCGACCAATGGAGTTGACCGAGACAAGAACAGAGGAAATGGCGCTCCCTGTCAACGGTCCACCATCTGCCCGAGTAATACTGTTGAGAGATGCTGTTAAATTTTGCCCAGGCATGGCCGGAAGGGGTAAAGGAATGAACTCGTTGTTGGTAATGATGGAAAAGTCGAACGGATCAATACCCAACACTGGTTCACTGAACGTAACAAGGAATTTCTGGCTCGAAACATAGGTTGTTGGGTTACTTAGCTTGCCTGTGCCAATGCTTAACAATGTTGGCGGAGTTGTGTCGACGGTAGCGCCAATAGTGGAATTAAACGAAATCCGGTTAGAGATTGCGGAGCCATTCCCTGCCAAGTCGACAACTGCATTCGGATTCAGGAGCAGCTCCACAGGTCCTGAGCTGATAGGCGCAAGCGTGAAGTGATATTGGTAGGCAGCATCCGGTCCGCTGATGGCTGAAACGGTGGCATTGATGAGTTTGAAATCGCTGGCTAGCAATGTGCCTGAAATTGTTTCATTAAAGGAAATAGTGCCACTGTACGTTAGTTCACTATTTGGTGATGATAACATTGCATTATTTGATACGCCAACTGTAGTTCCCGAGCCAGTGCCAGTTGATCCGCTGCCTGAAGATCCTGAAAGATTAGTTCCGCCATCTGTGATAGGTTGACCACCGCCTGATAAATTCATACTAGACGATCCGCCGCCTGTCGATCCTGTGTTATTTGACCCGCCACCTGATGGCGGCTGGTTTTGTGTGCCTGAACTAGATGGTGTTGGCGTGGGGTTTAATGAAATGGTTGGCACAGGTGCTAGGGTGTCTGATACGAATGTGATAGCGGTGGCTGATGTTGCGCTGTTTCCCGCGAAGTCTTTGATATTTGGAGCGTTGAGCGAAACGGCGACATTACGATTGGCAGTCGGATTGAGTGTGAATGTGTAGGTGCCGTTGGCATCAGGTCCGCTGATGTTTGAAACGGAGGAATTGACGACGGTGAAGTCGTTGACACTTAACGTGCCCGTAACAGGTTCGCCAAAGAAGACTTTGCCGTTGAGTTTATTTGCATTGGTGACACTGCCGGCAACAACATTTAGTGAAATCACTGCGGCTGGCGGAGTGTAGTCTGCTTTGAAAGTGATGAGATTAGAGGGTGTAAAACTGTTTCCTGCAGCATCAGTAATACCTGATGCGATGATTTCGACGGAGACTTTACCATCGGCGACAGGTGTGAGCGTGAAGGAATAATTTCCAGTGGCGTTTGGTCCGCTGATGTCTGAAACGGAGGCGTTGGTGAGT
>CAMCLK010000015.1 GCA_945875585.1 Candidatus Kuenenia stuttgartensis
TGCCTGGTGGTGGACAATTCGTGGTGTTTCCACAGAAAACCCTACGTCGTTGGCAATGTGACTCCTATATCGTCAGAATTCTCGGGTAGTGTGGTTACCCTGCAAGCCGATGACAACATGCAAGTAAAAGCAAGCGATCGACCCATTTAGACAAATTTAATATCTTATTAAATTGCAGAAGCCTCCCGCGATTGAAGCAGAACTTTGCGTGTTGATGGAACGATTTCGAGACCCGCGCGATCTGAAGACCTAGATCGAACTCGACGTCCAGTTTCACCGCACCCGCCTCGAGGCAAGCGGGCTGAAGCCGTTGCTGGAATTCAGCGATTTGCTGAACGTGTTCTTCCAGCGAATCCGTGATAGTGTGAATTGAGCGGAATGGCTTGTGGGCATCGAGATCCACCGTCGATTAGTTGATTTGCTCGCCACGGGGCGGGTCACGAAGGCCAACGAGGAACCGCGAAAGAACATCGAAAGCCACATGGAGAGATTGATATGATTCATGTTATCGCCACCATCGAACTTGTGCCGGGCGCAAAAGAAGCGTACTTGGCCGTGTTCCGCAAACTCATCGCCGATGTCCGTGCCGAACCGGGCTGCATCGAATATGGCCCAGCGATTGACGCAGAAACAGATCTTGCCAATCAGGCCAAAGTTGGCCCTGACAAGGTCGTCGTCGTGGAGAAGTGGGAAGATCTCGCGGCGCTCAAGGCCCACTCGGTCACTCCGCACATGCAGGCGTACCGCATCAATGTCAAAGACTTTGTGATCGGTGTGAATTTGCTTGTGCTCGACCCAGCCGAATGAGTGAGGCCATCGGAGTAACCATGAGTGCTCGAAAAGCTTTGAAATCAGGCCTTACCCTAAGCCACAAGGAGCGAATCTGATGCGCTATCGTCTCTTTTTCTCGGTGGCGACACTCGGCCTGATGTATGTGGCCTGCTCGAACCAATTCCATGCTGCGGGTGAACCCGCCCCGATGACCAGTTCGGCGGAAAGTAGCAAGTTATTTGAGAAACAGATCCAACCGTTGCTCGTCAAGACCTGTGGGAAGTGTCACGGTAAGAATCCCATCAACAATGATCTCGATTTTGTGAACTTCGCCACGGCCAAGGAGATTCTCGCCAAGCCCAAGGTGCTCACCGACATCGCCGGGCGGTTGAGCGCCGGTGATATGCCCCCTAAAGACGCACCTCAGCCCAGCGAGGCCGAGCGAAAACAACTACTGGATTGGATCAAGTCGGCGCTCGACTTGGAGGCTGCCGCGCGGGCTGGAGACCCCGGGCCAGTGACGCTGCGTCGGCTGAGCAACGCCGAGTACGATAATGCTATCCGCGATCTCACTGGCGTGGACATGCGGCCGACTCGGGCCCGCGAGTTCCCCGCCGATAGCGTTGGCGGAGAGGGTTTTGCCAACGTCGGAGAGGCGATGCCTGTGACACCTGGCTTAGTGGAACGTTACCATCAGGCCACCCGTGATATCGCCGCAAGGGCGGTGTTGCTGCCCACGGGCTTTCGCTTCTCCCCTTCGACCGAGCGCCCGGATTGGACCGCTGATGCTCTCAAGACGCTCCGCAGCTTCCACGCCCTCTATGCCGGACCTAACGGAGAACCACCATTAGCGGCACACGTCGCGGCGACTCTGAAGCACCGCGACAGGCTTACCCGTGGAGGTCCCGCCGCTATCACCGCAGTGGCCACCGAGGAAAAGCTCAACGCCACGTACCTAGCCGCGCTCTGGGCAGGGCTCAACGGAAAGTCGGCTTCAATAGAGGATGAAAATGCCCGGGCGAAGCAGTGGTCCGAGAAAGCAAATCAGATCGATACCGAGAAGCAACGTCGGCATACGGCTTTTCAATCAGCCAAGAAGGTAATCGATTCTCGTTGGGCTTCGTCGAAACGTGTCCTCGCGGAGTCTAAAGTCGTGGAAGGGGGATCGGTTCCCTTCGAACGCAAGATCTCGGTGAAGCGCGGCGAATTGATCCTACTGACCGTGCTTCCTAACGAAAATCACGGCGCCGACAGCACACTAATCGAATGGACCATTCGCGAAACTACCGGCAATCAGCGAACTTGGAGCATCGCCGATCTGGTGCCTAATCTCTTGAAGGGCAACCCTTTGTCGGACAATCACGAGGCACGATGGAGCTTTCTGGAAACGACCTCAACTCCCGTGTTCCTCACCCAACGTAACGACAGCAGTGCTGGACGGTCCGAACTGAAATCGTGGAGCATCGGGTCCGAACCGTCGGTCTTCGTGAACACGGCCGCGGAACCAATCAAAGTATGGACAACATTGCCCGCACGATCGGTCTTCGTGCATCCCGGACAGAAACGACCCGTGGCGATCGCTTGGGCGAGTCCGATTGCTGGTGAGTTGTTGGTCGCGGGCCGCGTTGCCGATGCTCACCCGAGTGGTGGTGATGGGGTCTCGTTCGAGCTGTCGCATGTCGCGGCTCCGGACTTGGGACAGGCACTGGCTGATCTCGGTAATTCGCCTCTGAGTCTTCAGGATGCCGGATTGCCTTCCGACATGTTGTCGCTAGTGCGCGCAAGATGGCGGGAAGCCGCAACCGATCCGGCGCCGGTCCTGGCGGCGATCAAGGCTATGCAAGACCAGTTGTTTCAAGGCAACTACAGGAAGAATGCGGCCATGGCGGTCGGGAACGGTTTTCCCGCCTGGGAGGATGTGCGTCGCGTGGTCGCCCGAGAGCGAGTTCAGGGCGCCGCCCGTGAGCAGCTTTTCCGCATGGTCGCGTTGCCAGCACAGCCCGACGCATTCGTGGTCTGGGACCGGCTGCGACTGGAAGGTGGCGACGGGCCACCTCTGGTGTTCGCCGAGCACCCAGAATTGGGCGCGGCCATCGAGAAAGCCTCCGGGCTCAAGTTCGGCCAACATCCTAAGGGTCGCCGGGTACCAAAATCCGCTCTGGTCACGGCGGCCGGTGCCGAGATCGTCATCGATCTGAGGAACCTGTCGGCAGAGTTGCAGAAAATGCTCACGCTGCCTCGGTTCCTCCGCGCGGACGTGAGCCTCGACGAAGCCAGTCCGGAAACCGCCTCGGTTCAGGCATTCCTCATCGCTGCCACGGGCGGCGGCGGGAATTTAGCCGAGCCAGTCGCCAAAGCGACGCCGGGCGACCCGCTAGCCGCGCAGATCGTGCATCCGCGCGTCGCCTCCAAACGAGCACTGCCTGCGGCGGAGTTTCGCGCGTTGTTTCCACCCGCGGTCCTCTTCCAACCGATCATCCCACGAGATGCCCAAGGGAGCGTGTTCCTGTACCGCCGCGAGGACGAGCCGTTGCGTCGACTCTTGCTTGACGAAGCGGGCCGGGCGGAGTTAGACCGGCTGTGGAGGGAACTGGAGTTTGTCAGCGAACAAGCGCTCGCCACCCCGATCGCCTATGAGGGACTCGTGCAGTACTACCGCAAGCCGAACGACGGTGCGCGGATTATGTTCTTCTACATTCAGGAGTTCGAGCAACAGATCAAGAAGGAGGAGAAGGCTTTTCTGGCAGCTCAGGTCGCTGCGGAACCGCGGCAGCTTGAGGCGCTGCTCGCTTTCGCCGCCCGGGCTTGGCGCAGGCCTCTCACCGCCGATGAAAGCAAAGCCATTCTCGAGTCTTACCACTCCGACCGGAAAGACGGCGTCAAGCATGACCCGGCTTTTCGTGGCGCTCTTGCGCGTGTCCTCTCGTCGCCTTGGTTCCTTTATCGGGTCGAACAACCGGCCCACGGACCAAGCTGGGGACCGGTATCGGGCGACGAACTGGCGACACGACTCAGTTTCCTGCTTTGGGGGTCAATTCCTGACGACGAGTTGCGTGCGAAGGCCGCGAAACTCCACGAGCCTGCTGTCATGGAACAGCAATTGCGCCGGATGCTAAAAGACGGCCGAACGCTAGGTATGGCTGAGGAGTTTGGTGCCCGCTGGCTTGGGGTGCGGGACTTCGCCATCAACCACGGCCGGAACTTGAAGCACTTCCCCGAATTCACCCAGGCATTGCGCGAAGCACTAGCCGAGGAGCCGGTTCGGTTCTTCGAGGATCTCTTGGTCAATGATCGTCCGGTCGCCGACGTGATTGCCACCGACGCGGTGGTCGTGAACGACTTGGTCGCCAAACACTACGGAATTCCCGGCGTGACCGGTCCGCAATGGCGCCGCGTTGAGAAGGTTTCTGGCTACGGTCGTGGCGGAATGCTTGGCTTTGGCGCGGTGCTCGCCAAGCAGTCGGCGGCAGCCCGCACGAGCCCTGTCAAGCGCGGGGCATGGGTGGTTCAGATGATCGGCGAACGGCTGCCCAAGGTCCCACCCGACGTGCCGCCGCTACCGGAGACTCCTCCCGTTGGGCTTAGCGTTCGTGAGATCACAGAGCGCCACCGTAAGGATCCAAACTGTGCAAGTTGCCATATTCGCATTGACCCCTTTGGCATGACGCTCGAACAATTCGATGCCCTCGGAAGGCTGCGGCCCGCCAAAGAATTGAAGCCGGGAGACGCCAAGGCAACCACGCACGACGGCACCGAAATCAACGGTTTCGCCGGCCTGCGGGACTACCTAGCCGGCCCTCGGCGTGTGGATCTGCTGCGATCCCTCAGCCAAAAACTGGTCGGCTACTCGCTGGGCCGATCCGTTCAGTTGTCGGATCGAAAGCTGATCGATGAAGTGGCCAAGACAATGGCCAGCGGCGGACGCTGGTCGGACGCTCTGCTCGTCATTGTCCGTAGCGAGCAGTTTCGCTCGATTCGACCTGAGACCGTCGCGGCAGCCCCCTGAACTTGAACTCTGAACCCGAGAGGACTTTTCCATGTCTATCAAAACAGATTCGATCTGCTCACGACGCAGGCTGTTACAAGGGCTCGGCGTGTCCATAGCCCTGCCGTGGCTCGAATCGCTGCCGTTCGCTGGAGCCACGACACCTGCCGGTCAGCCGCCGACCCGCACTCTTGTCACCTTCACGGGTATGGGCTTTCACTCGCAACACTGGTGGGCCAAGGGGGAGGGGGCCAAAATGGAACTCGGGCCGTGCCTTACCCCGCTGGCACCGTGGAAGGAGCGAATGGTCTTCCTCCGCGGCCTGTGGAACGAACAGGCCAACAAGGGCGCCATCCACTGCATGCAGACTGGAAACATGCTCAGCGGCGCGCCGTTATCGGGGGCCGAAGTCCGCACGGGCGTCAGTTTTGACCAAATGATGGCTCAGCGGATTGGCGACCGCACGCGGATCCCTTCGCTGGTGCTCGGCTGTGAAGGACCAATCCCAGGGCTGCAGGACGGGCTTCCCTTGCTCTACAGCTCGCACATTTCCTGGGGCACGGCGGTGTCGCCGACCTGGACCGAGACGCGGCCCGCGCTGGCGTTCGACCAACTCTTTCGCACTGACAACAATCGTGGCGACCGCCGCGTCGTCGATGCCGTGCTCGATGACGCCAAGTCACTTCGTCAGCGGCTCTCCCTCTCCGACCGTCAGCGGTTTGAGGAATATCTCGGCAGCGTCCACGAGATTGAGGGCCGCATCAAGCGAGCCGGCAAGGAGCGAGATGCCGGCGGCTGGAAGCCAACTTTGGCCGCCCCCGATCGTCCGCGACCCGCCGACGGAATTCCCGCCGACATTCCGGAGTATTGGAAGCTGATGAACGACATCGTGCTGCTCGCCTTCCGCACGGACACCACCCGGATCGCGACACTCAAGTATTGCAACGACGGCTCCGCCGAAACTCACACTCACTGCGGTGCCAAAGATCAACATCACCAGATGGCCCATACCCAGCCGCAACAACTCGTCGCGGTCAACCAGTTCTTCATGTCCCAGCTCGCCTACCTCTGCGAGAAGATGTCGGAAGTGAAAGAAGGCGACCGCACACTACTCGACAATACTGCAATCATGCACTGTTCCAGCATGCTGCACGGAAACCATGACGCGAAGCAGTTGCCGATCGTCCTACTCGGCGGCGCTGGCGGCAAACTCCGCGGCGGGCGCGTGCTCGACTATCTGAATTCGCCGAACCGACGCATGTGCAGTCTGTTCCTGCACCTCATGGATTGGGGCGGTCTGCAACTCGACCGTTTCGGCGACTCAACGGAACGGCTGACGGGCATCTAACAGGTTTCGATCCAAAACAATAGACTTATTGACGTGTTGATTCGCAAACGAGTTTGAACTTCAACCACTCGGCTCCACTTATTGACGATAACGATGATGCTTTTCGTTATTTCACCAAGTGCCATGGGCGTTTTCGATACCGCGTACGGTGGTGAATCAACCAAGGGAAGGCCACCACTCTAAAACTCGCCTGAATGAGTCCAATTGCGTGATTCGGATTACAATGGCCGCAGTCCTCTCTCTCTGCAGAATGTTCAGTCCTCAAACGAGGACTGAAGTGAGATCAAACTGCGACTAAAAACAGGGCGACCTGGTACCAAAGTCACTGCGAATTTGTTTAGATTGCTCATCAAGGTCATGAAACAAGCGATTGTCTCGCGTCCAAAGTGATCTTGTTGATCGTTCGCAAGAGATCGAGCACCCGTTGGACGCCCGGCAACCCCGGTGATGTTGAGAAATCTCCCGAGAAGGAATTCCCGCTATTTGTGAAGTTAGGGAACGATGAGAGGGATGTAATCAGGGCCTCGATCGGAGCTTGGAAGCCGGTCGCCAGGCACACGTCGATGTTTTAGGTTTTGGCGCAAGCGTGGTTTTCGAGCTGTCCTCAAAATCAGTCCAACCGATTTCTTCAACACAACCGGCAAATCCTGCCGAAGTAAGAATTGAACAGGTCGTTTTTTACTGGATTGGCACCATGAGCACCGCACAGCCAATCAACTCAAGGCGCTCGCTTACTGGTTGGTGGCGCGTATTGCTTTTAGCACTGGTGCTCCTAGGGAGCCTTGCTGGTTTTGCCTGGTGGTGGACTATTCGTGGTGTTTCCACAGAAAACGCCTACGTCGTTGGCAATGTGACTCCCATATCGTCGGAAGTCTCCGGCAATGTGGTTACCCTGTATGCCGATGACAATATGCAGGTAAAAGCAGGCGATCCGCTGCTTCAGGTGGATCCAATCCCTTATCAAATCGCCGTCGATGAGGCTCGTGCTGATTTCCGACAAGCCGTCAAAGATGCCGAGGCAGCATCGGTGAATGTTCGCTTACTACAGCAGGACAGAAAGGCAGGCTTCGAGGCCGCCGGGCAAAAGCGTGGCGAACTGAACGAAGCACTGAGTGCCAGTGAACTGGAAGCGCGTGCTCGCGAAAGCCTGCATGCCAAAGAAAAAGAAACCCTGGCTGCCAGCAAGGCGGAGGAACCCGGTCTTTTGGCCCTGGAACGGAATGCCCGCGACTACGCGGAACGCTTCAAAAAACTTGCCGCGACCGGCGACATTCCTGTCCAAGATTCGGATAATCGCGACGCCGCGTGGCAAGAGTCGGTTGCGCGCCTCAACAATCTCAAAAGCCGTATTGGGGCTCTGGAAAGCCAAGTAATGGCGAGTGAACTCGCTGTAAGGCAAGCCGAAGTCAAAGTTCGCCAAGCACGCCGCGCGGTCGCTGAGGCCGATGCCGGGGTGGAACGCGCCCGTGCAGCACTCTTGCAACCAGAAATTGCAGATTCCACCTATGCCGGACTTCGTCGCAAAGTCGATTTGGTAGCGGCACGGTTGGCTCAGGCCCGACTGCGGCTGGCCAATACACTGGTGCGCGCCCCGATGGCAGGCATCGTTAGCAAACGCACAGCGCAACTGGGTCAAAGCCTCGTTGGCGGCCAGCCTTTTTTAAGCATCACACCGCTTGAATTCGACAATGTCTGGGTGGTTGCCAATCTGCGCGAAGATCAGGCTGCGCGCACACGGTTGGGGCAACCCGTCGCAGTAACCATCGATGCCATCCCCGACCGCGTATTTTCCTGTTGGGTCGAAAGTGTATCCGGAGGAACAGGATCTGCATTTTCACTGTTTCCACCCGACAACGCCACTGGCAACTTCACACGCATCGTCCAGCGTCTGCCCGTGCGGCTTCGGTTTTCGGAAAAAGACAATCCCGGTGGCAGAGTTCGCCCGGGAATGTCGTGCAAGGTGCTGATCGACACCGCTCGGGAAATCCGTTCATCCAACAGGGATTGGTGAAATGCGCAATTCCCTGCCAATTATCTTGGGAATGCTGCTGCCTGTTCTTGTCAGGGCCGAGGAAATCCTTGTAGAGCCAACCCCACTCACGTTGGCAACTGCCATGGCGCGCAGCCTTGAAAACGTGCGCACCGTGCAGGCTAATGTTTCCACACGCACGGCCACGGTGGCACGCTTCGAAGCGTTGAAACACTTTATTCCCATGGCCAACCTGCCTCAGTTGGTGGTTGGCCTGAACAATGTGGCGGGCCGCGCTTCGAGCAACAGCATTTTTCCCGATATAACTGGCGGTACGCCGTTCAATGGCCCCGGTCTTGTTCATGCTGAACTTAGCCGGGCCAATCTGTTCTTTCCACTCGATCCATCCGGTCAGATCACAGCGCTTCCTATTGCAGTGGAAGGGATCCGCGCCAAACGGATCATGGAAGAACTGGTCAGGAGATCACAGGTAGAATTGGCAGCCCAGAACTATTATGAATCGAAGCGCATCCTCTATGCTGCTGAAACAGCTGGCTTGGCGCTGATTCTGGCCAAACGCATCGAAGCTCAAATTACGCGGAAAATCGAGCACAAGCAGGCCCACGAACTTGATGGTACCCAAGCACGCGCCGACAGAGCCAAAGCCGAAGTGTTCGTGTCGGAAGTTGAAAAGACATCGCGCATCGCACAACGCCGTTTAGCCCTTGTGCTTCATGCCAGCCGATTGCTTACGCCACAAGAAACAACGGCAGTGCCGATCCGCCTTGAGGCAGGCTACCAATTCGACCTGGCCGACTCAGATGAAGTTGATCTGGCCATGGTCCACGACCTTCCCACCACGCGTGAGGAAGCCATTGAAATGGCACGGCGCAAACGGCTGGAAGTACGGCTGCTTGTTATAGGCCTAAATATTGCCAGACTTCAGGATAAACGCGACCTGCTCCGCCTTCTGGGTGTGGGCAGCCTGCCATTGGGCCTTTCATTCAAAAATACAACCATTCCTAATGGCGGGCCGGTAACGCTGGGAATGATTTTTGGAACACTTTACGATTTACCTGTAATCGACATCGGTCTTTGGTCGAATATCCGCCGGGCGCGTCTGGAAGTGGCTCGATCGCAACTCGATCTTGAACGCGCACTCCTTGAAATCGAGGAAGATGCCGGCAATTCCTGGGATCGCTGGGAACAGGCAAAACTGGAATTCGAACAACGCACACGGGAAATGAATTTGGCGCGTGAAGCGCGCGAACGCGCTGGTCGCCTTTTAGAACAGAAACAGGCCATTGACATCGACGTGCTGGTAACCGATGTGCATCTGAGTCAGGCGCGCACCAACCTGTGGACAGGCTGGTTCAACCTGCAACTGGCACGCTTAGACATATTAAGATCCACAGAATCGCTTTTGGATTATCTTCGCGACCAAGGGATAGCTCCACCGCAACGATTAGCTCCACCCACCCCTCCCACTCTCTGGACGCGGCTTTGCGCGCGCCTGGGACACCCCACCCAGGAGCAATGACAATGGAAAGGCGCTTATTTTTGCTATTATCCGGAGGTCTTATTGGAAGACCTCTTCTGGGAGGTGAGACTTTACCTGTTCCGCGTCCGCTGGAAAAACCAGTCAGACCATCGGAAGCTGTTCTGGCTGCCGGCGAAACAACCCGCCTGCGGGTAAGGCAGGTACGCCCCCACGATGGTATGGCTCCCGCCGAACGCCTGCTCAACAGCAAAGCTCCCCTGCAACCGGGCGATACGTTTATTGCCGATGTTGAATGCCTGAAACCAGCCGGCAGTCCGAATGCAACAGCGCCCGTGGGTGGTCGTGTGGAAAAGATAGATCCTCCCGGCCTGTTCGGACGTGAAGGCCGCTTACACCTAATATTATCGCAGATCGTTCGTCAGGAAGAGGGCCGACTTGTCCCCTGGCATCTGGAAACCCATGCAGAAGACGCTATGAGCAGACGCAACAGGCTTCTTCTAAACTCCCTATTTGCGCTTGAAGGCATCGGTGTGGGAACCAGCGTGGCGGCCCAGTTCAGTTTCAGCAACGCCAACCCATCGCTTCTGGCACTTGGCGGTGGAGTAGGATTTATCATTGCCACAGCCATGACCGCGACTCGCCGGGGTCTGCCCGCGCGGCTCGATCCGGGCGACCGATTTGAAGTCACCGTGGGCGGACTGCGCTGCCGACCGCTGCCATCTTCCCCTGAAATACTGATATTCCCGGCTCAAGAGGCTAAAAAGTGATTAGGTGCCTGCTGATGCTGATCATTCTAAGCACTGGGTGTAGCCGGCCCACCAAGCCTTTAGATCCGCTTGCTGCCGATACCATTATGGCTCCGGCGTACCCGCGCTCGACAATGGGCGACGCGCCAACAGAGCGCGTTGCCACGGAACTGGCCACACTGACCAAAAACAGGCAGACTCCCGCCGGAGAAATCCTGTTCGATCGTTGCGATGTGCTTCCACCCGTTCGCTCCATCTTGCCCTATGGAGCGGGACAATACGAGCAACAAACCCGGTTGCCGATTATTCTGACCACAGCACCTGGTTGGGAAAAACTCGATGCCGTGGCCCGGCAAACCGAATTGCGCGCCCTTTTTGTCGCGATCTCACAATCGACGCAAAGCCTTGGTTCCGTAAGCGGTCCCACACTGACCGTGGTGAACCCTCGTGGTTGGCAAGTCGCTTGGATGAACGATGCTGGTACTGGCCGTCCCCTGTTTGTTGGCGATGGCGATGATTGATGAAAAATTGCTACCAAGTTGGCGCATGGCAGCATCGATCGCTGCCATGGCCACCGTGTGGATCACAACCGCGGGGCACACCATCAATTTCCGCGAAATGGATGCCGCGCGCGGGTGGATTTCATCAATCGGTTATTCGCTTCACACCAGCTACCTTTTTTCTATTGTTTTAGGACTTGTATTCGCCCAGGCAAACGGCGCATCCGCGCGGCCATTCATGCCAGTGGTCGTTGGCCTGACCATGCTGGCCGGCGGATCTTTCCTAAACGGAACGTTGCTGGATGCGCCATTACCGTTATTAGCCTTTAGCCGGTTTATCGCAGGATTCGGCAGCGGTCTGGTGCTCGCAACCGCTCCGGCGCTTTATGGCGCGGGGCAAGGCAAGTTATTTGGCTGGGCTGGTATTGTTCTCCCGTCGATGGCGCCTCCACTGGTGGCATTTGCCACCTTTCACTACGGCTGGTCAAAATGGGAAGGAGCTTTCTTGCTGGAAGGAGTCCTTGCAAGTGCGGCCCTTCTGGCCGTTGTTATGGTTGGCCCAGACAACGAAAATAATGAAGTAGCACAACCGGTATCTGCACCTATGTGGTTCTTGGCCCTTATTCTTTTTCTAGGAGCATGCTGGTATCTGTTGCACTGGGGGCAACTGGAAGGATGGCTCGAAAGCGAACGGATCGTTGCCGCATTGGCCGTTGCTGCTATCGCTGCCGGAATCGGGGTGGCTTTCGCTCCAAGGGATGGCATGGTCTGGCTGATGGCTGCCAGTCCTGTGGCGCTGATCCTGAGTGTGTTCGCCGGCTTTGTTCAATATTTCAATGTGTCCGATATGGGCGTTTATGGCGGTTTGTTTGTGAATTATGGCGTTTGGGAACGCAGCCAACTGATTTGGCCCATCTCGTGTGGATCCGGCGCGGCCTTGATTATCGGTCTTTTGCTACCTAAATATAGCGGGTTTTCCGTGATCGGTTTGCTCGCCATCGCGGCAGGTATGGCGCTTGCGCGTGAACGCACCATGAGTTGGCCATACTGGAGGGTGCTGAACCAAGTAGAGTTCAACTGGTTTGTGGCCCCGCAAATCATGGAATTTTGGTTGCCCAGATTTCTCATGGGGCTAGGAACAGGAATCACGCTGATCGGCGCGCAACGACGCGTATTAGCCGATGCTCCCATGGAAACAAAACGCCGCTTTCTGCTCACTGCAGGTCAATTTCTTGGTGGAGGTATTTCGATAGGCATCCTTTGCCTCTGCCTGACCCGCGGCACGCAGTTTCAATATTCATTTGTAGCTGATCGCGGATTTTTCCAAGAGACCATAGTGGAAGAATACCGGGGCATCGTGGCGGCCGACTTAAAGGCCTCGGGCTTTCACGCCCCTGTGTCAGGAGCGCGATCCATCAGCCAGAAGTCTGCCGTTTACGAGGCAAACAATCTGGTATTTGCCGATATTTACGGAACATTCACATGGGCAGCGGTAGGACTGGCCATCTTGGTGGCAGGGATCACTCCAGTCCGCAAAATGGGTTGGTGCTTTTTTCGCGGCCCACAGTAGTGACTGGCCCATGCCCTGGATAAACAACGGTGGCATCAGGCAGCGTGAAGAGCTTGCGGCGAATTCCCCTGATCAGTCCGGCATGATCTCCGCCGGGAAAATCGGTTCGCCCAATGCTGCCGCGAAAAAGAACATCACCGCCAAAAACAGCGACCTGCCCATCGGGCCCTCGTTGCACAAAAACAATATGACCGGGTGAGTGGCCGGGAATATCGAGCACTTCCCACTGAAAGCCCGCCACTTCCAAAATGTCTCCCTCATCAAGCAACCGATCGGCCGGTGGCGACGTGACGGAATAACCGGAAAAAGCGCTCAGGTTCAGCGCCGGATCAGAGAGCATCGGCTCATCGTTCCGGCCAATCACCAAAGGGGCCTCTTTGTAAGCATTTTTCAGAGCTGCATTGCCAGCGATATGATCGCCGTGGCCATGAGTGTTGAGGATCATCGCCGGGGTCAACCCCTCTGTTTCCAACACTTCAAGTATGCTCTGGGGGTCGAGGCCCGGGTCGAAAACAACACAATCATCGCGGCCCGGTCGGGCCACTATGTAGCAGTTTTCCTCGTAAACAGGCGATACAACCGTATGCAATCGGAATAACCCGCTCATGACTTGCTCCCAATTCGCCAATCACCCTGATGCCAAACAGAGTCGCATGACGAGAAAATAAATGGATACTCGAAGGGATGCGAGGCCACTAAGGATGCCACGCCATGCCCGTTTTCGTTCGCCGCGCTCAAACAGCACTTCTTTATGTTGGAACCGCCCTCATCAGCCTGCTGCTGGTTCTGAGGTCTGAAACCCTCGCAGCAGACGATGGGTCGTGGGATGACTCGGTTTTCAACAATTCTGTTGTTGCAGAATCGAAGGAAAGCAGTGCCCCTACCCAGCGGGAAGCATCGGTGGATCCACGCGCGAAACGCATGACAGAAGCCTTGGCTACCATCGATCGCGCGGAAAAAGCCTTGGCCACTATTTCCGATTACACCTGCCACATGACCATGAAAGAACGGCTGAACGGGAAGCTGGGCGTAGATAACAAAGTGGAATTGTCGGTGCGCCACGGCCAGTTTGCCGTTCACATGAAATGGCACGAACCTCGGTCGATGGCAGGCCAGGAAGTGGTTTACAACCGGACCGTGGCGCCTTCGCGGATGCGCGTCAAAGGCGCGGGCTTTTTGGGAAGTGTTGGTTTTATCAGCTTGGGTCTGGACGATCCGCGCGCGAAATCGACAAGCCGCCATACCGTGGCGGAAGCTGGTTTGGCCAATACCGTGGCGCGCGTGAAGGCGAGTTGGTCGCGATTGCCAGTGGAGCATATTGCCGACATTCAAATCGAAGACGGTTCGCTGGGCGGCCGCCCATGCAGGCACATTGTTCTGACCAACTCGGAATCGGCCCGCGGCACTCTGGAGTTTCAACGCACCACACTTTGGTTCGATGCTGCCACTGGTTTGCTCGCTGGATTGGATGGACATGGCTGGCCGGCTGCTGGCCAGAAAGAAGGCGAACTGCTTGAGTCGTACCACTACCACAACATGCGCCTCAATCCAGCACTGCCCAATCAGCACTTCACACGGTAGGATCGCCTGAATGCACATGTCGTCGCAAGACGGACATGCCCTAGGACCCCCGTGGTAACCAAATAATGGACCAACTGCACAAGAATCGCCTGCGTGACCTGTTTCTAAACCGTGCTGTGAAACGCGGTCAATTCGTGCTGGCTTCGGGAAAAACCAGCACCTTTTACATCGACAGCAAACAGGTCCTCTTCCACCCTGAAGCACTCAAACTTCTGGGAAATGCTTTTATCGAATCCACCGCAGACCTTAACTACGCCGCCGTCGGCGGGCTTGAAGTAGGTGCCCTGCCCTTGGCTGCTGCCGTTGTGCTTGCAGCCTACGACCGCGGCGCGGTGCTCGAAGGTTTTTTTGTCCGCAAACAGGCCAAAGACCATGGCAGCCAAAAACGCGTGGAAGGCCGCGTCGAAGCAGGCCAACGCGTGCTGATCATCGACGATGTCCTCACCACAGGCACCTCAGCGGAGCAAGCAGTGCTAGCAGCCGAGCAGGCAGGCCTTGTGGTTGCAGGAGTGGCGTGCATTGTGGATCGGCAGCAGGGTGCGCGCGAAAAATTCGAAGGCCGCTACCCGTTCCGTTCCCTGTTCACTTCGGCAGATCTGGGTCTGGTTGCGGACCCATCCTAAATAAAGCCAGCGCATTCGCTGTGGTCTGCTGGGCTACCTCGGCAAGGCTTTGGCCTCGACAGCGCGCAAGTGCCTCGCACGTTGCAGCCACGTAGGCTGGTTCATTGCGTTTGCTGCGCCACGCCTGGGGCGAAAGGTAAGGCGCATCGGTCTCAATCAGCAACCGGTCAGCCGGAACGGTTGCTGCGACAGCGCGCAATGCTTCATTTTTCGGATAGGTTATCATACCTGAAAACGACAGGTGCAATCCCGCGGCCAAACCGCGACGCGCCTCCTCGGCAGTACCAGCAAACGAATGCAGCACACCCCGCACAGGGCCTAATCGCAAAGCGCGGTCTTCAAGCAAGGGTAGAAGGTCGTCGGCAGCTTCCCGACAATGAAGCACAACCGGTTTGTCTAATTCTCTCGCCAAGTCCAAATGCCTGATCAGCGATTCTTTTTGCAATGGTAGCGGGACTTCTTTCCAGTAGTTGTCGAGTCCGGTTTCTCCCAGAGCGCGCACTTCCGGCAACCGTGCCATCTGCTCAATGGCTGGCCACGCCAATTCGATCGGTTCATCCAGAAGGTGACAGGGGTGCAACCCCACAGCGGGAAAAAGCCACGCATGAAGGGAACACAGTTCCAGCACGCTCCTCGACGTGGCCGCGGAGGTGCCAACGATCAACGCTGATACCAACCCCGCCTGCTGAGCACGCTCGAGAACCGAATCGATATCCCCAACAAAACGCGTATCGGTCAGGTGCGCGTGCGTGTCAATCAACGGGGCACGGCTCATGGCTTAGGAGCCCGGGGAAGCGGCGCCCCTTGGCCGGGTGCCGCCTCGGGAAGGCCAACCAACCACTCCGCGCGCGCCGTCATGGCAGGTTCGCACCACGAGGTCATCAGGATCGGAATAACCCCGGGCACCACCAACGGTAACAATGCCACTGCCACCACAACCATGGACCTAGGTTTCCACTCCACGCGGGCCTGCGAGTCGCCCAACCGGCCTGCCAATCGCACCACAAGAACAACCATCACAAAAAAGGCTGCGGCCCAGGCCATTACCAGCCACACGCCTGTACGCTCCAAGGCCACCATGGCCAGAACCAGCCCAACAAATCCCAAAGTTCCTGGCAGCCCTACCTGAATCATCGCCATCAGGCGCAACAAACCGACAGGGGCTGGTTTAGCGGGGTCTGTTGCCGCAAGGCCAGCCCACGATGCCACAACACCCAGCAAAGCCGCCAAGCCCAGAAACAGCCCACCATTGAGAGCCCATGACACGTCTTCAGACGTCGCTGCTGCTGGCCAAGCCAACGCCGCGGCCAACGCCAAGGCACTCAGGCCACTTGCCGCACCGGTTACCATGGTGGAAATGGTGCGTGCCTGCAGCAACACAACCCAAGTTCCCGCCATACCCACCAAAACAATCCATGGAGCCAATCCGTGTAAAGCTCCGCCCGGCAGCAGCACCCAAGGCAAAAGCGGCCATGCTGCCTGAAAGAGGACCACCAAGCCCAGAACACCGTATGCCGCCAAGGCAACAAACGCTCCGGCGTGCGATTCCGTGGCGCAACTCCCCCAAGCCATGGGGGCGGGCCATATATTTAGCAGCAGCCAAGTCGCCGCAACCAACAACATGGCCGCAATCCAAGCACGCGAGCCGGACAACCACGCGGTTTTTCGCTCGTTAAAACCAACCACCTCGTCGGCAATAAACTGCTCCGACACATTCTTGCCATCGGTCAATTCACCACGAACACGCGCCAGTTCTTGGCGTGAGCGCCAACGCTCCAGCGTCAGCGCCTCAACCTCGCGGCCATGCCATGCTGCTCGGGCAGCACGCGCCAAGACTGGAAGGTCGAAGGTGTGGTAGGTCAACCGGTGATAGACTTCTTCAAAACGCGCATCCGGCTGCGAACGCACCTGCTGCCATGCCATCTGTTCAAGCCTGTCGGGCGGCGCATGGTCGTGGCAATCAAATCCACGCAGCAAGGCTGCCGACACCAACAAACACAGCGACGCGACGTACCCGGCCAATTGAATGCGGGCCACAAGCGCGGAACCTAAGTTCGATAGCCGAGCCAGTTGCGCCGCCAGCAGAGTGGCCAGGCAGGCAACACCCGCCAACAGAGCCAGATTTTGCCACAAACAGGCTGCCAGCAATGCGCTTTCAAGCCCCAGCAGGCAAAAACGCCACACGCCAGCAGAAGGCCCCGGCCTCCACCCCACCAACGATGCCACGAGAAACGATGCCGTTATGGCCAACACACATGCCATGGATGCGCCATCAAGACCCCAGAGGATGTCGAGCCCCCAAGCACCGGCCCAACGGGTGCGCCCCACCCAGTCAACCGATGATTTCACTTCGTAATCGTCAGCCAGATCTGCCATGGCACTGCGGTACGCCAAGCTCGCCTTGTGGCGAAATTCCGCGTCATTCAACACACCCAACTGGTCGAGCGTGTCGTATTTGAAAAGAATCAACACGGCGATTGCTGTGCCCAGGGCAGCAAGCGACACCATGGTGGTGATCCATGCCCCCAAATCAGGCCAGCGGCAAGGAGCCAAAGCTGCCAACACTCCGCCCGCTACAGGCAAAAGCATCAGGCAGGCCATCCAAATAACGTCTAGCTCGGCCATACTTACCATTCCTGGGCCAGGTTCGTGCCATCACCCACCGGTTGGACGTGACGGGCACCGGACCGGGGCGGTAGGGTAACCCCTGAGGCACAACAGGAACAAGGGGGACCACACCGTGGCAGCCCGGCAATCCACATTCCCAAGACGATGGCACCCGGCGGGAAGCCGTACCCCGCCGGGAATGCGCCCACCCTATGCAGCATGGCGCAGGCCCGTTCAGGTGAACGATTGGCAAACCAATGCCACCGACCGCCGCCTCTGGCGCTCGCCGCTCGTTGCGGAAATCGAGGCCCTGCTCTTCTGCTCGCCAGACCCCATGCCTTTGCGCAAACTCGAGGATTTGCTTCCCGGCCGAACCGGCGTTGCTGAAGCCCTGAACACACTGCGCAACCTTTTGGCTGCAGACGATTCGGCATTCGACCTCATGGATGTTGCCGGCGGCTTCAAACTGTTCACCCGCACAAGCGTGTCCCACTGGCTGGCCGGCACTCGCCCCAAAAGTTCCACGCAAACTATCAGCGAAGCGTTGCGGGATACTCTAAGCGTGGTGGCGTATCGTCAACCTGTCACCAGAGCCACCATTGAAGCCATCAAGGGTGTTTCTGCCGCAGACCACTTGAAACAGTTGCTCGACCTTGGCCTGATCCGCATCGCGGGCCGTGAAACCACGCTCGGTCGGCCCGTGCTGTATCGTACGTCACGGGCTTTCCTCGAATGGGGCGGTATGGCTTCTCTCGCAGACCTGCCCCCCCTTCCCTCTCCTACCGCAAACGAGACACCATGAAAATCAAATGCCGACCCGACGATTTTGTCGTTGAAGAAATTCCAGGCCTGCCCGAGGACCCGAACGGGCCTTTCCAGATCTACCGATTGGAAAAACAGGGCTGGACCACGCCCGATGCCCTCGCCGCCGTGCGCCGAACATGGGACATTGCCCCCCACAGGCTTGGCTATGGCGGCCTCAAAGATCGGCACGCCAAAACCATTCAGTATTTCACCATCCGCGGCGGCCCAGACCGCAAACTCGAACAACCCGGTATCCGCGTGCTCGCTGTGGCCCGGGCCAGCGAACCGTACCATAGCCGCCACATTCTGGCGAATCGCTTCACCGTGGTGATGCGCGCCATCGATATTGGCACGTTGCCCCTGCTGGTCGATTCCCTCAAAGATTTGGCAGCAGCGGGTGTTCCCAACTATTTCGACGATCAGCGTTTCGGCTCCATCAGCGGTCTGGATCAGCCGTTTATTGGCAAGCTGCTCTGCTTGGGACAGTTCGAGGATGCGCTACGCGAAGCTTTGGCTGGCCGCTACACACACGACAACCCAGAAACCAAACGGGAAAAGCAAACCTTGCGCGATGGCTGGGGCGACTGGACAGGCCTCAAGGACAGACTGCCACGCAGCCATGCGCGCAGCTTGGTCTGCTACCTCATCGACCACCCGACCGATTTCAAAGGCGCCGTGGCACGCCTCCGCCCCGAACTGGGAGGAATCTACCTAGCAGCGTATCAAAGCTGGGTCTGGAACCGGGCACTCGATGCCCATGTCAGGCAAGGCTGCGGCCAGCGCATTGTGGAACTGCCGGGCAGGCTGCGCTCGTGGGCTGCACCTGCCCCGGGTGCGTCGGCTTCTTTTTCCAACTACGCAGACCTGATACTGCCGTTGCCATCCGCGCGATTGAGGTTGCCCGACAACAACCCATGGAAAATCGCCTACGACGCGCTCCTTGCGGAAGACGGCATGACACTCGCTACTATGAGGGTGCCCAAACTACGCGATCTATTCTTCTCGCGCGGTGAAAGAGCAGCACACCTGATGCCGATTGACTTGACGTGGCAACAGGCCAAGGACGACTTCCATCACGGCGCCATGGCTCTCACCATGTCGTTCGAGTTGCCACGCGGAAGCTACGCCACCATGCTGGTGAAGCGACTGCAAGCAGCAGCAGGTTCACCCGATACGCTGGATGATCTGGAAGAAGACGAAACTGAAAGCCCCACAACCCATGTTGAGGGCGCGTGAAATACAGGGTGTCGGGCAATTCCACGTGAATCCGCATCGCGCCAGAATGAATTATATAAAAGAAAAGGCGCCCATAATGAGCGCCTTTTCGTGAACTTTCAAACCACCTAAAATCAGACAATAACCGATTCAATTCCCGTGTAGGAAATACGAGGGTTAGCGCTCGAAGGTGTTGTCGCGCCAGTATATGCGACTGTTCCGCTCTTGGAAGTCGTCGCAGTCTTAACCAAAGCTACTGAACCCGTAGGAGTGGCGAACAACTTGTCCGTGCCACTGGTGCCGGAATCATTGACATTCACCACAAGGCCAGAAGCGGCTGGCAAGGTAACCCTGTATGTATCAGAACCACCAAGGCCATTCAACGACAATGTGCCCAAGAATCCACCCACCGTGAAGGAGTTATTGCTGACACCTCCTGTGAGAGAAATAAAGGCGATGTCGGTATTGAATGACACTGTGGTCAACCCATAGGTCAAACTTGCCGACCCCAAAACAAAATTAGCATCGGCAGTTGCCGCTATCGTATCGATGACCGGTGGAGTTGCAGCATTGCCACCATCAATATTCACTGTGCCGGTAAACCGACCCAGAGTAAATGTATCAGCAGCCAGAGTGCCTGTCAGATCAGCATTACCGATATTCACAAGCGTGGCGCGCAGCAAACCGGCAATGAACAAGGAACTGTTCAGAGTGGAAGAAGTAGTTCCCACTGGCGCATCCCACGTGAGCGAATTGTCGCCCGCTCCCCCCACAAGCCTGACAGAAGCTGTCCAATCGGACACATCAAAAGTATCGTCGGTGGCGCCACCAACAAGGGTGGAAGCTTCAATGCTGGAAATGGTAACGTTATTACCATCTGATAGCGTGATCAGGGTTGGGGAGAGTGTAAATTCAAATGTGGGTGTCGTTTCATTGGCACGTGAAATCACGGCTGTGTCGGATCCACCCAAGCCAGTAAGGGTTGCTGTTCCCTTCCAGTCTGTCAGCGTGAAGGTGTTGTTGCCAACGCCGCCCGTCAGGGCAACATCCGCAATGTTCGAGAACGTGACCAGATTGGTAACGCCCTTATCGAGCCTGCTCAGCGTGCCGATGGTTGGATCCAGATTGAGGTTGCCAGTTCCCGTCAATGAGAAATTGGCATTATTAGTAGCAGCCAGAATCGTGTCTTTAGCTACCGTTTCACCAACAACGGTTACTGCACCAGTAAACTTGCCAGAAACAGTAACGGTTGCTCCAGTAGCCGTTGCCGTTAAGGTTGTGGCGCCCTTAACGCTCGCGGTGTTACTGAAAGTAATGGCGGAGTCTGCTGAAACTGCAATTGTTGCAGCCTTTACGACACTGTTGACCGTGGTGGTATCTGATGAAGTGACCGTGAAGGCTCCCAGAACCCGCGATGCTCCCAAGGTGGCGTTAACTATCACGTCGCCAGTGTCTGATAGAATGGTCAGGTTTTTTGCACCAGGAGTATTGGAATCGACCGAACTATTCAGGGTGACATTACCATCTGCCGAAGTACCATCCGAATTGATGGCAAGACCCGTATTGAGGGTAATGGCTCCCGAGAGAGTGATATCTGCGCCATCTGTAGCAATAACAGTACCAGTCGAAACAATTTTAGCACTACTGACAGAAACTACGCCCACCGGATTCACATCACCAATGTTCGCCAAACGCGAAGCGCCTTTACCAGTTATAATTGTGAGGTCTTCGCCCGTACTACTATTAATCGCACCAGCGACTGTCAGCGCGCCACCATTGGTGCTGATGGTCACATCATTGGTCAATTCCACTGGACCGGAAATACTGATGGCCGCATTGGTTGTGGTAGTGAAATCACCGTCAATATTAATATTGCCTGAACTGCTAACGGAAATCGCACCCAGTTTGTTTGTGGTGCCGACATCGCCACTGAAAGTGACGGTTCCAGCAGAAGCTGTCACGCTGAGTGTGCGGGGAGGCACATTCAAGTCGCTGTCAATAGTGTCTGAAAAGCTGATGTTACCCGTGGTAGCGCTAACTACCGCGTTTTTGGCAAGAGTTAACGGCCCGGTCAGCGTGACACCAGAATTTGAAATGATGCTGCCAGTCAGCGTGATACCAGTGGTACCAGTCACTAGAACTGAATCCAGTTTGTTGGCAGCCCCAAGGCTGTTGCCAAACATCACAGAATCGGCACCCGCATCCACCGTCAAATCGAAAGGCGTAGTTGAGGCACTGTTGATACTGCTGGTGCTGGCAAATGAAATGTCAGCATTATTTGCATCAATAGCAACGTTAGCACCCAGAACAACAGGGCCGGTAAACGAAATAGGTTGACCGGTTGATGTGATATTGGCATTCAGATTGATCGCGGTGGTCGCGGAAATGGAAATCGGGTTGACGGAACCTCCAACCACATCGTCGCTGATTGTCAGTGTTTCAACGCCTACAGACGTAAAACCATCGGTCAAAGTGTCTAAAGTAGCAATCGTAAACGACTGCCCAGTGGCTTTCACACCCGAATCTACTACACGGATGGCTGTAACAGCACTGGTATCAGCTACGTAACCACCGCTGATTGTCACGCCCCCCGGTGTGCTCGTCGAGGTGACCGCGTAGGTTCCAGTGCCAGTTCCAGTTGAGGGTGTCCAACTCAATGCGCCCACATCATTGCTGGCATTCAAGGCGATGGTGAGAACGCCGTCTGCGGCATTGAAACCAGCCGTAACGGCTGGCGTGGTCCTATCTTCAAGCATCTGCAAAGCGGGCGAAAAGCGCGCTCTAGGCTTGGCTGGGTTCGCTTTGATGGTTTGAGCACGGAACAAGCGGGTGAACAAACTAGGCAACATATGTGGGGATTCCCTTAGGGTGGTGTGGTTCATTAAGAACGCTAGACTCCTCCTATTCTACCGATTTTGTGCAAAAACGCTAGAAAAATTTTGCCGGTTTTGTGCAAGAATTCAAGTTTGAACACTTTCAGATATTATTCAGAATTCGTTCAGCCGACCACGTGAATGAACCAGATCCGCTCAAATGCGTTGTAGATATTCAACCCCGAGAAGCCAAGAAATGCCTGATTGCATTGGCCCGCCATATAGCCATGAATCCGCTGCATCAGGCACTTCCACGCCACTCCGCATCGCGCCAGGTTGGCACCCCCAACTCACGTTGGGGGCTCTTGAATTACAGAATAAAACCACAGGAAAATCATTATCTTTATCACCATTTGCCTTCATGAACCCCCTGCGTCAGCGGGGGGTGCGTCAGTCACTTCCACGCCATTCCGCATCGCGCCGGATTAGCACCCCCCAACTCACATTGGGGGCTCTTGAATTGCAGAATTCGAACACAGCAAGATGATTATCTTTATCACCATTTGCCTTCATGAGCCCCCTGCGTCAGCAGGGGGGTGCATCAGGCACTTCCAAGCCACTCAGCATCGCGCCAGGTTAATACCCCCCAACTCACGTTGGGGGCTCTTTAATTACAGAATAAAACCACAGGAAAATCATTATCTTTATCACCAGTTGTCTCCAAGAGCCCCCTGCGTCAGCAGGGGGGTGCGTCAGGCACTTCCACGCTACTCCGCATCGCGCCGGGTTGGCACCCCCCCAACTCACGTTGGGGGCTCTTGAATTGCAGAATACGAACACAGTAAAATCATTGTCTTTATCACCATTTGCCTTCATGAGCCACTGCGTCAGGCACTTCCACGCCACTCCACATCGCGCCGGGTTGGCGCCCCCCAACTCACGTTGGGGGCTCTTGAAGACAAACGCGCAAATTTGTTCCAACGAAAAAGGCGCGGGCCTAAGCCCGCGCCCTGATGGTTTAACCGATGCCAGAGAGCATTATGTAAGGCTTGTAACTGCTTCGATACCTGTAAAGTCGATACGCGGTTTCTTGGTTGTTGCAGAATCACCGGTACGGAAGATAGAACCGCTAAGCCCTGTTGCCGGACTACGTGTTAATGCACCCCCCGTTGGGGTGGCAGTTAACACATCACTACCGCTGCTACCTGTGTCACTAACGGTCACGACCAAATCGCCACCAATGACTGGAAGCTTGATATTATAAGTATCGGTGCCCCCAACACCGTCCAAGGTTACAGCGCCGAGGAAGCCATTAACACCAAATGAATTGTTTCCTGCCACGCCGGTCAGGAAAACCGCATCGATGTCTGCAAAGGTGACCTTCAAGGTACCAATCGAAAGCAATGAACCAGTCAGCAAGAAGTTGACATCGGCCGTGGAACTGATTTTGTCATTGGTGCCACCATTACCATTCACACTGACTTTGCCTGCCGTGAACGAGTTGATGACAAAATTATCGTCGGCTGTAGAACCTGTCAGGCTGACACCAACTTTAGCCAACGTCCATGTCGCCAAACTCGCCTTTCGGTATGTCGCCGCAGACAACGTAAATGTTGTCGCACTCGTGGCGCTGTCAACCAGTTGGTCGACCCCTCCGCCACCTGTAATGGTAGAAATAGAAGCACTAGGACCAGTCCAACCAGAAATATCAAAGTTCTGGCTAGCAGCACTTCCTGTGAAGTTGACCACTTCCATTCCTGATAACGTGCTGATCGTTCCGTTCAATGACAACGATGTATCGGCCAGCGCGACTTCCGTTGCTGAGGTAATCACATTAAGCGTATCATTATCAGTAGCAGTAGCAGTAGTACCACCGATTATGTTCGCCACTCCACCGTAACCATTAATCGTGAAGATGTTAGCTGCGGCAGTACCGGTGATGGTAGCAAAACCAACGTTGGCGAATGTCGCCTTGAGGGAAGGCGCTGCTATGCTGGCTGTGAACACATTCCTTGTCAACGTCGCATTTCCTGCACCCGCCCAAACAAGCGTATCGTCACCGCCCACACCACCCGCCAACCGTACGGGGGCATTCCAGCCGGTAATTGTAAACGTGTCGTTGGAATTGGGTCCACCTATAAGCGAAGCTGACTCTATTGAAACAAGAGCGACATCTCTAGTTATATCCGTTACCACTGAAACCAAAGCTGTTACTGCTGAAAGTGTAAAGCCAACATTCTGAACTAACTCATTGGCTCTGGAAACCACAACCAGATCTTTTGTACCTGATCCGCCATCGACAGTTGCGACTCCTTTCCAGTCGATAAGATTGAATGTGTTGTTTCCGGCTCCACCGGTCATTGAAACATCATCGACATCTGTGAACGTAATCAGCGTTGTAATACCTTTTTGCACTCTCGAAAGGGTTCCATCAGTTACAGTTGTCAAATCACCTGTGAGTGTGAAGTTCGCATCATTGGCGCTGATCAAATTGGTGGTTGCATCTGTGCTTCCATCAACGGCAACATCACCTACAAATGCACCTGAAAGGGTAACGTTTGTATTGGTAGCTGCGAGAGTCACCGCTAACTTCGTGTCTCCAGTCACCTTGGCGGTAGAATTGATGGTGATTGTATCTGCCGTGATATCCACGGTTCCAGCCTTTAAAACACCGTTGACAATCGCTGTGCCAGCGGACGTTACTTCGTAAGTATCAAGCGCAACCTTGCCCCCGGTAGCAGCATTCAAGGTTGCAGTTCCGGTGCCAGCTACAATTGTAAGTTTTTTTGCAGTTGCACCACGCAGGGAATCGATCGAACCGTTCAGAATAACATTGCCATCGGTAGTGCTGCTGTCCGTGGTGATCGTAACATCGCCATTGAGGGTGGTGGCCCCCGTCAACACTACATTGGCTCCGGCCTTAGTAGTAAAATCTCCAGCAAGGGTGATTTTGGAGGAAGTAACAGTAACTGTAGCAAGCTTGTCCGTGGCGCCTACATCACTCAAAAATGACGCTGTACCTGTCCCGGTAACGACAGTTAAGAAACGTGCTGTAGTGGGCGAATCAACCAGACCAGAAAAAGTGACGTTAGCATTGCTGGTAGTGATGACAGTATTCGCAGCCAGTTCAACATCGTCAGCAAAACTGACGCCAGCACCACTGCCTGTTGTGATATTTCCGGTGAGTGTTGTCGTTCCTGTGGCGGTCACAGCCAAACTTGCCAAGGGGAAGGTGGCACCCACGGTGCTACCAAATTTTACATCGCCGGTACCAGTAACCGTCAACGCGCGTAATGTGGACGCCGAATCACTATTCAAAGTGCTGGTAAATGTAACGTCGCCAGCACCTCCATCGACAGTAGTGTTTCGCAAAAGTTTGACAGGTCCGGTCAGTGTGGCTTGAGTACACGTGACATTGCCGTTCAGGATGATCAAGGTGCCGGTAACGGCTATATCGCCTGCTCCACTAACTGCACCACCAAAAGTTACAGTACCAGCTCCAGCGACAACCGGGGCTGTAATTGTTAGATCATTTCCAGCGCCAACAATCGTGCTACCAAACGTTAAGTTGCCATTTGTAGTATCAATGGCAACATTGGCCCCTAGAGTGACTGGGCCTGACAAGGATACAGGCATTGGATTTGAGCCAAGAGTCCCTATATTGGCACCCAAAGCAATCTCAGTAGCAGCTGTAATAGTAATGCCGTTGGATGTCACACCGGTTATAGCGGTGTCAATATTAACTGTTTCCACTCCCGTGGAACTGAATCCTGCCGTCAATTTCGTTGCGGAATCTAGCGATGTTACCGTGAAATCCTGACCAGTTGCTTTGGAACCAATGTCCTTGATGATTATTCGCGTTACTGATGGTGAAACGGTGGCAGGTGTAGCGGTAGTACTACCAATGGTATAACCGCTGATTACAACCGGGGTCGCTCCATCTTTAACAATATAATGCGCAGCAACAGGTGCTGCGTCCGGAACATAGGTTAGGTCACCACTGTCGGCAGCAGCACTGAGATTAATGGTCAAGGTTCCCGCACTAAATGATGCAGAAACCGCCGGTGTGGTTCGGTCCTCAAGCATTTGGAGGCCTGGGCGGAGGCGGTGCGCGATGGCGCGGGTTGATGCGGGAACTTTTGACATTTTAAACAAACGGGACAGGAACTTGAACATATTTCATGATTCCATTGGGTAGTTGAATTAAACGGATGAATCTTAGGCATGCTATGTAAACACACAAATCAATGCAACTAAATTCTCTTAATCATTTATTCTGAAATTTTATTTCAGCCTTTGTTAATAATGCTTGTCAGGCACATCGTCACCACATACAACATCTCGCTCCGCTCAGTCACTTATAGTTGCAATGCGACCAATCCTGCACACGTGATACAATATGATTTCACAAAAACCATAGCACTCAACTGAATTTAAAACACTTATGCCCATCAATTCTTGTTAAAAACATCATTTCCTCATGATTTCTCATACATTTACAAAAAAATGTCGAACTGCCAAATGGCCTTGACAATCGCATAGCTCGCCCCTCCACCTATTCGCGCCAAACCTCCCGCCCAACCCCGTCTGCGCAAAATATTCTGCCTGCTCATTAACTAAAATGCTCCAACCGCTTGCTATGCCCATCCCTCCCAGCTGCTATTCGCCACATCAACCTTGGGCCACCGTCATAAGAGCGTCTTCGCAAGCCTTGGTTCAGATGTTCCCGAACCATTCGTGGCGTCGCGCTTCCGCCCCTGTAAACTGGTGCCATAAGCGTTTGCCGCCTTGGAGGCTGTTTCATGATTGGCCTGTTTTCATTGCTGTTCTGTCTCCCCGTTGCCCAGCCTTCAGGCGATAGCGATGCGGCGCGCGCGGCCATTGCACGGTTTGAAACGGCTTTTACCGCGGCAGGCGCGGTTGTGGCCCGCTGGGGCCCCGAACATTCTGCGCGGACCATGGAACTGGCCAACCTTGCGCGCGCCGCACTAAAAGCAGGAAAGATGCGCGATGCACGCATGCTCGCGGAGCGGGCTACGGCGAGCATTCCCAGCATTCCTGCCGGATTGCCCTTGGAAGTATCGCTTATTTTGGGAGACGGGCGGCCCAGTCATCCAGACGACTTGAAAACCGTGGCGATCTCCCGCAACGGCAGCCTTATGGCCAGCGGTGCCCGCGATGGTTGCATCAAGGTGTGGGGATTGCCCGGCGGGCAGGAACTCCGCTCTTTCCGGGCGCACAGCAGTGAAGTTCTGTCGCTGGTGTTTGCCGCCGATGATTCAACATTGTTTTCAGCAGGAATCGACCGCGAAGTGAAACAGTGGGCCTGGCGCGAAAGCAAAGTTGTGACAACCTTTGTGGGGCATGCCGAAGGCGTGGCGGCGTTGGCTGTAAGCCGGGATGGCGCAAAACTGGCCACTGGCGGCTTGGACCGCAAAGTTCGTGTTTATGATATTGCCGCCAAAACACTGGTATCCGAAGCCGGAGGACACAGTCTACCTGTCAACAGTGTGGATTTCGCTCCAGATGGCACGTTTGTGGCTACGGCCAGCGGCGACCAGAAACTACGTGTTTTTGAATCTCAAACCGGAGTTCTTAAGCTCGAAACTCCGCATTTTCAGGGTAATCAGTATGCGGTTCGGTATGTGGATGCCACAACCATAGCCTTGGCCGGGTCTCGGCCCGGCGGTGTGAAACTGATCAACGCTTCCAACGGGACCGAGCGATCGATGCTCGACGGGCAAAGCGATGAAGTGATAGGGTTGGCGGTTTCTGCCAACGGCACCGCGTTGGCGACCCTTTCCAACGACCGCACGACCAAGATATGGGAACTTCCCGCTGGCAAGGTGGTGCGTTCGTTCCAGATGGAAGAAACGGGCCGCGCCTTGGCATTATCGCCCGATGGGGCCCGTTTGGTGGTGGCAACCAGTCAGGGTGTGCTGCGCTTATGGGAGTTGGGCGACACGGGTCAAGGCATTTCTTTACCCCCTGCCCCATCGGCACTGGGAGGCGTTGTTTGGCTGAATGGCGGCAGCATTGCGACATGTGGCCTTTCGGGATCGCTGCGGATGGTACCGCTGGATGGTTCTGCTTCGCGTGAACTCGCATCGGGAGGGGCACTCGGTGCCTTGGCAGCCACACCAGATGGAACGTGGCTGGCCGCAGGCGGTGTGGACCGCATGATTCGCCTGTATCGGGGCCCGGAGATGAAGCCGGGACCGGTGCTTGAAGGTCACCAAGGCACGATTATTGACATCGCCATTTCGGCAGACGGGCGGTTGATGGCGAGTGCCGATGCCAACCGGCAGATTTTGTTATGGAAGCTGGGAGAATCGAGGCCATTGGCGTCGTGGAAGGAGGCCGGGCGCGTGCCGTGCTCGATGGCGTTTACAGCCGATGGCTCGCAATTGGCGGTGGGAAGTGCCGATGGCACCGTGGTGGTGCGCGCGGGAGGCAGCGGGAAAATGATAGCCGCGGGGCGCGGAACCGGATCTCCCTTATTGTCGCTTGCCTTTTCACCCACTGGAGATCGCTTGGCAGGAGGATGCGCCAACGGCCATGCCGTGGTTTGGGAAGTGGCGCGGTTGCAGGAACCGCCAGCGGTTTTCACAGGGCACACAAACGCCTCGGTAGGCCCCGTGTGGAATCCGGTGCAAGCCGTGGCGTTCCATCCGGACGGAAAACGGATCGCCTCGGCAGGCGCCGACCGAACTGTTCGTGTATGGGATTCTGTTACGCGCACGGCAGATCGGTCACTGGTAGGGCATGGCGACTGGATTACCGGACTGGCGTTTTCTCCTTCGGGCGACGCGCTGGTAAGCGTGGGCGCGGGCGGCGAGACGCGCATCTGGAATGTGGAAAATTCCCCGGTTGAAACGGTGCCTTCTGGCCATGCGCGCGAAGTGCGAACACTGGCATTTTCACTCGATGGCAAGCAGTTGGCCTCGGGCGGACAAGACACCACCGTACGCATTTGGGATGTGGCCACTGGGCGGCAGTTAGCCCGGTACGAGGGTGGCGCGGCGAGTGTTCAGCAAGTCGCGTGGGTGGGGGCGCAGGCGGTTCTGGCAGCATGTGGCGACCGACAGATGCGTTTGTGGGATCTGGCCAAAGGCACCTCCTCGGGCCAGTTTCCACTGAATGGTCAAGGAACCCCCAATACCCTGCATGCCATAGAAGGCAGTAGGCGCGCCATGGTGTGGGTAGGCGATGGGCAGGTTGAATTTCATGATCTCGACGGCAAAGTGCCCCGTGAAACGTGGACCTGCTTCGAACCGGCCAGCCAAGTCACGGCACTGGCCATGGGGCCCAAAGGACACCAGATAGCCGTGGGTGGACGCAACGGCCAAACACGCCTATGGGACATCCGGAAACGCGAGAAAATCTGGAAAGAGGACCTGCCTGCTCATAGCGGCTCCATTATTGATGTCGCATTGCCCGATGCCGCGACCGGCAGGCTGGCGACAGCCGACATGCAGGGATTGAAAATCTGGGATATCAACAAGCGTGAGGCCGTGCGGCAGATGCCCTTGGGAATGGGCCAGAATGCACGGCAGTTGGCCATTTCTGCCAATGGCGACCGCGTGGCTGCCGCGTGCCAGGATGGGCATGTGCGGGTGTGGAATGCCGAAACGGGGGCTCTGTTGAACGACATGAATTTTTTGGAGCAGCTTCCGCACGACAAGCCTTATTTTCTGGCACTGGCGTTCGCGCCTTCGGGCCGGATGCTGGCGGCCTCTGGTCCGGGTGGCCGGGTTTATATGATGACCATTCGTTAATCGGAAACCGGAGACGCCATGCGCGCTTTGCAACTCGAAAAACCACGGGAATTCCGCTTCATCGATGCTTCCGAGGCGCAACCACCGGGGCCTGGAGAAGCCTTGGTGCGCGTGAGGAAAGTCGGTGTTTGCGGCACCGACATCAGCGGATACCTAGGCAAAATGCCTTTCTTCAGCTACCCGCGGATTCCGGGGCATGAACTGGGCGTGGAAGTGCTGGCTGTGGGTACGGGCGTGACAAATGTCAAGCCGGGCGACACCTGCTCGGTCGAGCCTTATATCAACTGCGAAACGTGTTTTTCGTGTTTGCGCAAACGCGGCAACTGCTGTGAGAGCCTTACCGTGCTGGGGGTGCATATCGATGGCGGATTGCGGCCACGGTTTGTGCTGCCCGCGCGGAAGCTGCACCCAGCACAGGGGCTATCCTTCGAACAACTGGCGCTGGTTGAAACATTGGCCATTGGTTGCCATGCGGTCGACCGCGCCAGCATCGCGCCAGATGAATTCGCACTGGTGGTGGGCGCGGGCCCTATTGGCCTGTCTGCTCTGGAATTTGTCCGGCTAACGGGGTGCCGCTACGGTGTGCTGGACGTGAATGAAAAACGGCTGGCGTTCTGCCGGGACCGCATGGGAATTCCCACAACGATTCAAGCCACAGGTGGGGCAGAGGATATTGATGCGATCAAGTCGGCGGCGGGAGGGCATTTGCCCACAGTGGTGATCGACGCCACCGGTCACCCGCGGGCCATGGAACGGAGCCTTGAATTTGTCGGGTTCACAGGCCGCATGGTTTATGTGGGAATTGTGCCAGACCCCATTGCCGTGCCCGACCCACTGTTCCACCGACGCGAAATGACACTTTTGGGTTCGCGCAACGCTTTGCCCGGGGATTTCAGGCGAATTATCGATCTCATTCGTGGCGGGCAGATCGATACCCGGCCATGGATCAGCCACAGGCTGGAATTTGCCGATGTTCCCAATCAATTTGAGGCGCTGACGCGGCCGGAAACCGGTGTCATAAAAGCCATGATCGATCTGGATAGTGCCGACTGACCCTTTTTGTGGACGTGCCCCATGCTGAAACACACCTTGCTGCACCCGGAAATTTTGCACGCCATCGCGCGCGCCGGCCACCATGGCCGTATCTTATTGGCCGACGGTAACTACCCGGCGAGCACCACACTTGGGCCGAATGCCACATTGGTGAGCCTGAACCTGTCGCCCGGTGTGGTGACGGTTTGCCAGGTGCTTGACGCTATTCTGGCCACTGTCCCGATTGAGAAAGCGTTCGTGATGGACTACGAACGGACCGGGCCATATGCCTTGTCATCCGATCCACCGGTATGGAACGACATCCGTGGTCTGATGAAAAGCCATGGACTTGGTTTCGATCTGCAGTTGGTGGAAAAGTGGCAATTTTACAAGGAAGTCACGGTACCAGCCCATATCCTGACCGTTCAGACCGCCGACACGCAGATTTTCGCCAATTTGGTGCTCGACATTGGCGTACGTATGAAGTGATGGGCTACCCGTCGAGATGCCTCGAAATAGACAACGATAGCAAGCCAAACAATCGCTGCTCCGTGGATGTGTGCGGGCAGCAAAATGGGCCGTCAGCCATGGAATTTTCTGGCAACGGGCTCTAAGATTAAAGCAAACGATGATATCGACACACACTACTTTTGTTCTACTGGCCAGCGATGTTGTTGCAGGGGAAAACATCGGGAACCCAATCCTATTCGCGGTTCTCGTGGTGCCTTTGCTTGTACTTCTGAATGCCTTTTTCGTGGCTGCCGAGTTTGCATTGGTGGCCGTTCGCCGTACCCGCATTGAAACGCTTGTTGCTCATGGAGTGCGCGGCGCGAAAAGTGTGGATCAGGCGCTGAACAACCTGAACCGAGCCGTGGCAGCTACGCAACTGGGCATCACCATTGCCAGTTTGGCGCTCGGCTGGCTGGGCGAATCGGCGATTGCTCGCTGCCTGACGCTGTTGGCCCTGTGGTGGACCGGTCCGGGTCTTGATGCTGAAACCACCTGGTGGTTGGCGCACTCAGTAGCCGGGCCCATTGCCTTGGTCATGATCACATTCATGCATGTGGTGTTCGGCGAGCTGATCCCCAAGACCATCGCCTTGGAGCAACCCGATACCGTGGCCCTTGCGGTAGCCATGCCTTTGAATGTGTTCACGCAATTGGTGAGTCCGTTTTTGCGACTGATGAACGGGACAGCGAATGCTTTATGCCGTGCCATGGGCCTGACGGGAAAAGGCGACCACGCCAGCCTTCATTCGGTAGAAGAGCTGCTACTGCTGGTTCAAGACACGGAAGAGGCGGGCTTCATTGCTCCCGATCAGGCCGATTACCTCGAGAATGTGTTTCGGCTGACAAGCAAGCGCGTGGGCGACATCATGATCGCTCGCGAAACGATAGCAGCATTGGAAGTGTCCACGCCCCCGGGGCAGATTCTTGAAACAGTGCGCTCCGGCGCCCATACGCGGTTGCCAGTGTATGAAGGCACCATGGACAACATCATAGGCATTGTTAACACAAAAGACCTTTTTTATGTCTTCAGTTTGAATGGTATTGTTATTCTGCAAGACGCCCTCTATCCGACACTGTTCCTTGAAGTGGACATGCCTGTCACAGCAGCACTGAGGCGGTTCAAGCAAACACACCGCCACATGGGCATTGTGCGCGACGCCGAGGGCAAAACCGTGGGGTTGCTCACACTGGAAGATGTGCTGGAAGAGATTGTTGGCGATATCGAGGATGAACACGACCGGCCATCGCAGGCGCGGCTTCCAATTCAATCATTCCCGATGTCAGCCATCAAGAAACTGCAACCACCTGCCGGGCCAACCAAAAGCTAGAAGTGCCCATCACACAATTCATGCAGTTTCAACGCCCCATGTCGCCATATTCCGGTTCGGGTTGTGGCATTCGATCGGCTTTAGTTGCGGGTCAACTTGAAGATCAGCACGACACCAAGAATAACCATCAGCCCATCCGCGGCCCAAACCAGCGATACAATATCGAATTTTCCTTCCTTCGCCATCCCCGTGCCGCATAGCATCAACGGGTAATACAGAATGACAATGGGTAGAAAGCATGTAATGAAGGCGCTGAGGAAGTCGCTGCGTGAAAACCAGATTCCTACCGGGCACCCCACCAGCACAAAGCAAAGGCAACCCAGACTAAGCGCCGGTCTCATCTGCAACTCGACATTCAGGAAGGCGATCTGCTGGTTTTCGTGCTTAAGGCGCCCTTCCAGGTTTTTGACATGCTGCGCGGCATCCGGCGCGGCGGCAGCACGTGTGGCGACAATTTCGGATTCAGTCTTCTCCGTGGCCTCTCCCCACTCCCGCCGTTTTTCCAGAATCTCTTTCCATGTCATGTCGCGGGCGCGCCTGTTGGCATCGCTGTTCATGTTACCTGGTAGTGGGACCTCCCAGACACGGTCCTCGAAGTACCCGCGCGAGCCGTCTTCCGTGGTGGCCACGCCATGGCGCATGTGAATGAGCACCATTTTGCGGGCCATGTTCACCCGGAGATTGGCTTCGCGTGCCTGCGCCACGACATCGACCATGCCCTTGGCATCGCGCCTTTTGAATGTCGGATACAAAAGCTTGCGGCCCTGCACGCCCTTTACAAACATGGCATAGGGCAATTGTGCATGGGAAAGCATGCCTTGCTTACGTAGCACCGTGTAAAGAAGCTCCTCGGCATCGTGAAATGCCATCGCCCGCAGCAGATGGTGCGTGTAGGGAATGATCCTGTAGTACAGCCCCATGGTCACCACGCTCATCAATGCCCCCAAAACCAGGGCAGGCATGACCACGGAAATCAGGTTCACCCCGGCTGCCTTGATGGCAAGGATTTCGTTATCCGCCGCCAAACGGCCGTAGACAACACACACGGCAAACAGCGTGGTGGCAGGAAGCGTGTAGGGGAGCGTGCTGGGAACTAGCAGGGGAATGGCGGCAAGGATCTGGCCCGGCCCCAAGCCTTGCTGGGTTGCCTCGGCCACAATGCCGGCCATGAGCAAAATGCCCGTGATGGCCAACAAAGCCACCGCGAAGACCCGCGTGAGGTCCCAGAAGATCATCCGGAAAAGTATGCCGCCGAACATGCCATGCGCCTCTTCAAATGAGTCTGGTGTCTCTCAGGGTTGTCGCGACTCGACAAACCGCCTGAGCGGATCGTTGAGGGCTGGCAGCAGCTCCTTGTCGAACCGAAGATTGCCCGGTTTGCCTCGGACACGCAATGTCAATAATTGGTTGGAGACCGCCTTGGGTATTTCATCGACAACAGCGGGCAGCAACTGGTTGAGACGCGCCAGATCAACGTGAAAATCGAGTCTGGTGTCTAGATCTTCGAGTCCCACCGTGCCTGTACCACGGAGGCTGATGGCATTTCCAAACAGATCGAGTCTTTGGAACTGCACCTGTGCCCCCTCTACGGTGTACCGCGCCCGTGCCTGCTCGAAGGCGGTACGGTCGGGAACCCGCAACCCCAGCGCCTTGACGAGGTCAAGGAAGACTGGAAGCTGATACATGCGAGCTTGAGGCACGTCAAGCGCGCCTTCGCCGCGCAGGCTTCCCAAGTCGTGGACTTCCCCTCCCAGTCTCAGCCAGGCGTGGCCTAGTCCTTGAATTTCAGACGAGTCGATGCGGTTGTGCGCCGCTGCTTGGGCCAGATTGACCCGGGTTGCGCGCAGGTCGAGTTCAAAACGCGGCCGGGCGGAAAATTCAACACGCCCCTGCCCGCCAATGACACCGCCAAATATTTCCCCCTGAAGGTCCCAAAAACGCAAGGTGTCCGGGGTATCGGCGCGGACTTCGAAACGGGCGCGCCCCGGAGAAACCGGTTGGCCCCCCGCTAGGGCCCGCTCCATAACTGCTTGCCCTGCAAGCGATTCCATCGCGTGGCCATTGTACTTGCCTTGGCAAGCAACCGTTCCGGTCATCTGCGAAAACTCAAGGCCTGCCTTGATGCTGGCCCCATCCAAACGAGCCGTACCTTCCCAATCAACCACTGGCGATGGCCCCGAGTCGGGATTCGATTCAATGCCCAGCGCGCCAGACAACCAGACGGGATCTTTCAGTCCTATAGCCTGAACCGCGCGGCGTGGTCCGGGAGACAGTGCGGCAATAAGTTCGTCGTCGAGTACGAGCGGCGAGGCCTCGATCTTCTCCAACCGGGCACGGTACCCGCCATCTTGCCTTAGCTGAATGACCCCTTCAGCCGCCTTCACCCGGCTGACCCCGCGCTTGAAGGCGAGATCACGGATGTGGACACGGTCTTTGGAGTAGCGGCAGACCATTTGAACGTCTTCAATTTGGCATGGCAGAAATTTTGGAGTCATAGTGGCGCCACGAAGCGCCACTTCGGCCAGAACTTCCGGAATTGGCACCATTTTGCGCGTCACGTCCGCGTCGAAGCCCAGCCTGCCGGAAAGCCCCAAGGCCCTCACCGCGTCTCCCAGCAATCCACGTTCGGAAACGCCCTGGGCCACAAGGGCCGTGCGCAATTCTTCCCCTGCAGGAATGTTTTCTCCCCGAAGAACAAGGCGGAAACCGCCCGTACTTCCCTGATCAGTAACATCACGACCAGCAGCCCGAATGGTTCCGCCTTTGTGCTCGCCTGCAAAATCGCGGCACTCCCAACCATCGGGACGCACTTCAATGGTTCCCCGAACATTACTTAATGGAAGCGGAAAAGCGTCGTGTCGAAGCGAGGTTCCCGATACGCCAACAACATATTTATTGGCGCACAGCGTATTTCCCGGCTCTCGCATCAACCCCGCATCAACATCAACAGAACCGCCTTCCGGATGAAACTGCGCCGCAATGGCATCGTATGGAGATGGTATTGCGGCAAGTAGCTCCCGATTCAGGGGTATACCCTTGGCGGTCAACGACATATTGATGCCCCAGGCACCCGGATGGAGTTTCAGATTACCTGTTACCGATAATGGCGCACCCGACGCCTTCCCTTGCATGTCCACCGAAATATTCGACGGAGTGGGACCACGCAATTCAGCGCGCACCAATCCGGAAGCATCTGTAAATGGATAGGGAAAGTGAAGGAATGTGCCGCGCGCGCCGCGCGGCCGCACCTCGATAACATCGCGTGTTGTGCCGCTTGAAGCACCCGCCACCAGCTCGTGCCTATAACTGATATCTGCGGTTCCAGAAGGTTTGAACATTGTTTCGATAACGGGACACGGCCAAGGGCACCGCGACAGCACACCAGAAGCAGCGACCATATCTGAGCATTCGATGCCCCAAGTCCCCTCTAGGCGCGCTACATCTGTCCATGCGGCACCGGTGGGCGGGCCAACATCGTTCGCGCGGGCTTCCAACCGGCCGTTGCCAGTAGTTCCCTTAAGGCTTAACGATTTCAGCCTCCCACCAGAGACGACAGCGTTACCATTCATCGACTTCACAGGCCACGGCAGCATGGGGACAGAGAGCTCAACATCGCGGACAGCAATAGTTGCCTTCCACTGCCCTGCGCCCAAGGCTTCCATGCTTTCGCCTTCCAGAATGACCGAAGCCATTCCGGAAACAACCCGCAATTGTCCGCTGATGTTTTCAGGCAGAAACGCCATCAGCAACTCGTTCGTATCCAGCCCGAGGACAATTTCTGGAATCTCCACCCTGCATGTCCAGCCATCACCTTGGCGTTGGTGAGACCAAGTCAGGCGCACAGGGCCCAACAGGTCGCTGGTACCGTTGGCTTCAACGCGCAGCTTACCGGGCGGATCATTCATGGCCAGCAGGGATAGGTCACGTATTTCCAAGCCTAACGGAGCACGGGCTGATGCGCGGGATGGGCCGTGATCCTCAATCAGCAAACTACCGCGTTCGACAACAATGGTTGGAAATCCTGCCAGATCGAGCCCACCACCGCCCTGAAGGCTCGTCAAATTCCAAATACCATCGCGGCCACGTACTAATTTCATGCGCGGACCTTTGAGCTCCGCCTTACGTATGGCCAGCGTTCCTTCTATCAACTGTTCCTTGTCGTGATAAAGAACAGCCAGTGGCACATGAAAGAAATCGGTGCGCGCCAAGTCGTTGCGCTTCGACAGGCGCAGATCGCGCAAGGTGATGCCACCCAGAAGTCGCATGCTTGCCGATTCCAAATCCACCTGAGCGGCGGGCAAGCCACGTTGGATTTCCTGCACCACCGCCTCGCGCAGCAACCCCGGACTTGTCCAGGCCCAGAAGAGAGAACCAATGGTGGCAGCAAGTCCGAGGAGTCCAAAGACCAACCCCCGGACCACCCAGCTCTTCCAGACTCGCTCCGGACGCCTGCGCATACCCAGTGTGCCCATTCTGACTTGTATTTGAGGCTACTTCTGCCAATCCGACCCTTTAGTCTTGGGATGGCACCTTGGTCAATGGCAACGGCTAGGCTCGCATGCTAGAACAACGTGGGAAGTCACCCGGGAGGAATTCAACGTGCTTAGTTTGGCTGCTTTTATTTGTTTGGCATCTGCGGGGCAAACCCCGCCTGTCTCGGCCACAATCCCCCTCTGGACCGGGAAACCACCGGGCGACACCAAAACCTTGGAACCGGAACGCGACACTTCTGGTCCGAATGGCCGCAACGTTGCTGGCAAACCAGTGATTCGGCTAGGCAACGTCTCCACGCCTGCCTTGGTTGTTTACAAACCTGAAAAACCGAACGGCGCTTCCGTGGTGATTTGTCCAGGAGGCGGCCACCAGATTCTGGCGTGGGACCTTGAAGGCACGGAAGTGGCAGAATGGCTCAACCGACTGGGTGTGACGGCATTTGTTTTGAAGTACCGAGTTCCATTCCGAGATCCATCCATGCGGTACCGCGCGGCGGTGCAAGATGCGCAACGCGCCATCAGCCTGATACGCTCGCGGGCAGGTGAATGGAATCTCGATACCAAGCGGATTGGCATACTCGGATTTTCCGCCGGTGGTGAAACCGCGGCACTGGCAACGCTGCTGAACGATCGCCTGTACGAAGCGACCGACGCGGCGGACAAACAGCCTTACCGCGCAGATTTTGCCGTGCTGGTTTACCCCGCCTATCTGGCTAACAAGGAGGGCACAGCCTTGCAGCCACACGTGACTTTACCGAAGGATTGCCCTCCCTTTTTACTCATTCACGCCGCTGATGATCCCGTTACGTCTGACAGCAGCTTGTTGCTGTTTCAGGCGCTGAAAAGAGCCAAGGTTCCGGCAGAATTGCACATATTCGCGAGCGGTGGACACGGTTACGGCCTCCGCCCCACCGAAGCTGCCGTGACGCGATGGCCCAAATTGGCCGAAGATTGGCTCAAACCGCAAATGACCAGCCGATAATCGGCAGGCCAGCACCACATGGCAATGGGCTGCAAGTGCCGCAGCCATTCCTAAGCCGTGAGAGATGATACCCCAACCATGAATTTCCCAAGGTGCCGTTGGATATTACGCTCCTTGGGAAAAGTCTGGTCCACAACCTTTGCTCGTTGCTTACAAAAGTCCTTCGAATCGACCAACCAACCGCCACGGACCCTTTCCATGATTCCTCAGTTCGGCCAGATTCACCAGCACCACCAACAACCCGAAGTCACGGATGTCTGCGCAGCAACCACGAAGGCTTGGCAGGACTCGTCCGTCGCCGCGCGCCTCCGCCCAGGCCAGTCGGTCGCTGTTGCCGTGGGAAGCCGAGGCATTGTTGGTTTGCAGTCCATGGTGAAAGCCACACTGGCATTTCTTGCGGAAAAAGGCTGCAAACCGTTCATTGTTTCAGCCATGGGAAGCCATGGCGGCGCTACAGCCAAAGGCCAACGCGAACTGCTGGCAGAATACGGCATCAGCGAATCTGCCTTGGGAGTTCCGGTCAAATCCGACATGGATAGCGCTGTTATTGGCACCAACAGTTGGGGCGAGCCTGTTTACTGGGACAAAAACGCACTCGCCGCCGATGTGGTCCTCACCATTTCCAGAATCAAGCCGCACACGGATTTTCGTGGCACGTTTGAAAGCGGCGTCCTCAAAATGCTGGTGATTGGACTGGGGAAGCGCGAAGGGGCATCTCAGCATCACCGGTGGGGCTTCAAAGGCCTCCGCGACATGATGCCCGAAACAGCCCGGGTGATTCTGGACAAAACTCCATTCCAGGCAGGCTTGGCCATTCTTGAGAATGCGCGCGAGCGTACCGCCCGATTGGAAGTGATCGATCGCGCTGACCTTTTCAAGCGTGAACCAGAGATGCTGGAAGAAGCACGAACGCTCATGGGGCGCTTACCATTCGACCAACTTGACCTGCTGATCGTTGGAGAACTGGGCAAAAATTACTCTGGCGCGGGTATCGATCCTAATGTTGTTGGACGGTTGCTGATTGAAACCCAACCTGAAGATCCCAAGCCTTGCATCACACGCATGTGCTGTCTCGACATATCTCCAGAAAGCCATGGAAACGGAACTGGTGTGGGGATTGCCGATCTCACCACCGACCGCCTGCTGGCAGCCATCGATCCCGTGCCGTTCCGCATGAACAATCTCACGGCGTGCTTTTTGTGGCGTTCCAAGCTTCCGCTCGGGTTCCCCAATGACCAAAGCTGCATCGAACAGGGCATTATAACCTCTTGGCAGCCACGGCTTGAAGAGTTGCGGATTGCCATCATTCCCAACACGCTGGAGCTTGAAACACTTTGGGTTAGCCCAAAACTATGGGAAGAATCGGCAAACAAATCTTTCCTGAAGCGCCATGGTGCATTGAGCGCGTTGCCATTTGATGACCATGGCAATCTCCTACAAGAACACCTGTTCCCAACCAGCGTTCGAGGCCGTCGAGTAGCTCATTCCTGACGTTTGCACGGGTTGTAGCGTCCGAATTGGTTGCCTACCGAATGAAAAAACGGCTTTCCCTCAAGTTTCCTTGACCTGACTCGAGGCAGAGGGAATAAGCCTTCAGGGTCCGGTAGGTCCGGGACCCTCGACCTTTTAGAGACGATGGCCCGTGACGCGCAACCGCTGGTTGATTGGCGTATCGTTGAGCGTGGTTCTGGTAGGGTGCGTTGGTTCGGGGCAAAAGGCCCCGCCCGGCAGCCCACCCGGCCTAGGCTCAACCGCGCCTCCCCCTGCTTGGCCACCTGGTGGACCAAGTCGCCCTTCGGGAATGGCGCCTCCGCCCGGTTCCGGGCTAACCAAAACATCCGCACAGGCTGAAGCCGCCAGTGGATTGCTGGCAGGACAGGTTTTAGACCGCCTGAACAGACGCCCCGCTGGAGCTGCCATTCAGGTGGTAGACCTTCAGGAAGTACCGGGCAACGCCACCGGAGCACGCATTGAAGTTTCCGCCGACTCGAAAGGTTATTTCATTATTCAGGGTCTGAAACCAGGCCGCTCCTACCAGTTGATTGCCCGGCAGAAAGACGGAACCCGTCTGTTCAGCGGAACGGTGGTTGCTCGGCCGCCCGATCCACGCCTAACGATATTTGTCGCTGAAGATCTGGCGGGATCTGAAACGCCGCAACCGCCAGAACCAACGGTTCTACCCAATAAAAATATTCCCATCAAGCCACCGGCAGCGGCATTGCAGCCACCAGAAACCGGCCAGCCTATGGCTGCACCTGTTCCAATATCTGCGCCGCCTGCAAACGAGGTTGTACCCGCCCCCATTGCTCCGCTGCCAGCGGCACCACCGCCCGCCACCGCGCCGCTTGTGCAGCCGACATCTCCGCCACCCGCGCAACCGGCCTCCAGCAACTCAGCCATCAAACCTGAGCGCATTGCCAGTTCCACAACGGCATTGGCCGCCGGTAGCCCAACTCTGAGCATTCCATCGGGAGGTATCGGACGCTCCAACGGGCCGTCACTCGACATGCCAGAGGCGACGGTGGCGCCTCCGGCATGCGTGTTGGTGGGTAACCGTTTGGAAAGCTTGGTGCTGCGCGATCTCGACGGTCGCCCTTGGGATTTCAAAAAAGATCGTCGCGGCAAAGTGGTGCTGCTCGATTTCTGGTATTCCACGTGCAGACCGTGCCTGAACTCGATTCCAGATCTGGTGAAGCTGCAGGGAATGTACGAGCCGTTTGGGTTGCAGATTGTTGGCCTTGCCTACGAAAGCGGATCGTTTGACGAGCAGGTTCGCAAGGTACGAGCGACCCAATCTAAGCTGCGCGTCAATTACATCAGCCTTCTGGGCGGAGGCGACACCTGCCCGGTGCGCCAGCAATTTGACGTGCAGTCGTTTCCCAGCTTGGTGCTAGTCGATGAGCAGGGGCGCATTTTGTGGCGCAGCCGAAAGGGGGAGGGCGTAAGCCGAAACGCCCTGGGCGAAGCTGAAACTGAAATTCGCAGGCGGCTGAACCTACCGAACAGGTAAATCCCAGACAACTTCCCGAAAATCGCGAAGTGCCGGGTGACCGTTGGCTGAAACAGGTGGATTACCCGGCCTTTCCACAAGAACAGTGATCATTCCGGCTTGGCGAGCCGCGTCGAGTTCGTCAACAATATCCGAGAAAAAAGCCACTTGGTTCGTGGCAAAACCCAGTTCCTTGGCAATGGCGAAATAACTGGCGGACACTTTTTTCGGACCGGTGGTCGTATCAAAATGCCTCGTGAACAGGGTAGTCAAGTCTCCAGCTTCGGCATGCTGGAAGAACTGAATCTGGGCACCGATACTTCCACTGGAATAAATCGACAACACAACGCCCAATTGGCGCCATAGCTTTAATGTTTCAGGGACATCCTCAAAAAGTGGAGGCCGCAATGCGCCACTGCGAAACCCCTCATCCCAAATCAACCCTTGAAGGGCTTTCAGGCCCGTTGCCTTGGCGTCTCGCGCCATCAATGCGCGACAAGCCGCCACCAATTCGGCAGGGGTGCGTAGCTCGGTATTGTCCGTATCCCGAGCCACCTGACTGGCTATTTCCACCACGGCGGAATCGAGCCAGTGCCTTTCAACAAAGGTATCTAATCTTTCGGCAGCAAACGGAAACATCACGTCGCGCACAAACGCCAGCGGCGAAACCGTCCCTTCAATATCTAGAAGGGCCACACTGCATGAAAGTCTCAGAGGGGATGACATCAGATTTTCAACCGGGCATCGGAAGGTGTGGTTGATGCCATATAGGCGGGACCAAAGCAAAGTGGCTGATACTTGCCACTCACCGGTTCAGGAACGTAGACCGGAGTCCATCCAGCGGGGTTCTGGAACAGGCGAATGGCACGGATGGTTTTATCCCCACACAGGTTGAACCAGTGCTTGATGCCAAGGGGCACATTGATCAGGTCGCCAGCTTCAACCTGAATGGCAAACACCGGGCCATTGTCGGGGTGAATGTGAAACAACCCGGCGCCTTTGAGGATAAAGCGCACTTCATCCTCGGCGTGGGTGTGTTCGCTTTTAAATTTCTCCATCATGGCATCGAGATTAGGCGTCTCTGGAGTCACCTGCATGACATCGGCGGTGACATAGCCGCCTTGGGCTTTCAACCGGTCGATCTCCGGCTTGTAAGCCTCAAGAATGGCATCGGCGGGAGCATCGGGGCTGACGCGCTCTTCAAGCTGCCAACGCTCATGCCAGATTCCGAACGGTTTCAGAAATGCGCCGATGGCTTCTGAGCCCTCAATCCTGCGGTTTTCGTCGGGAACCAAGACGACGGCCATGGAGAGACTCCTGAAAAGAGATTTATGACATCTGCAACTTGCGAGCCAGTACCTCGAACAAGAACTCGTAAATCTCAACGTGCCGCCGGGCAGCAGCCAGATCCTTACCCCACGTGTACATGCCATGGCGTTCAATTAAAAAGCCATGGGTGAGCGGCCTGACAGGATCTGCCAAGCGGGGGCGTACTCGCCCCGACAATCGGGCAATATCTTGATCGTTCGCGAATACTTCAACTTCTTTTCGGGTTTCGTGGGTGGTGATACCCTCGAGGCCCTTGAGCATCTCGAATCCTTCGATGATGAAGCCGGCCTCACCGTACCGATCGGACAATAGTGTCCCCCACACGGAATGAGTATGCAGGACAGCACCCGTACCCGGTAATTCAGCCAGCAACGTGTGCAAACCTGTTTCGGCAGAAGGCTTTCCGGGGCCAGAAACCAGAGATTTTCCGGCCGCATCCACCACCACAAAGTCATCAGCACCCAAGGCGCCTTTATCTTTGCCAGAAGCTGTTAGCAGCAACCGCATAGGATCGCGCTGCAAAACCACGCTGTAGTTACTACTGGTACCAAGAGACCAGCGAAAATCGTGGAATTGCCGCCCTATGGCGCGAAGCGATTCGATTCCCGCTTCAATCGCCGGGCGCAGATGATCTTCCCCATGGGGAACAAGATTAGCCATGAATACGTCTCACTGGAGTTAGGCATCAGTGTAGCAAGTGTGTGCGAAACCCTCCAGTCCCGCGAACAAGAAGCGGGAAGTCCCCATAATTCTTTGCTGGAATAGTCTCGTTGGCCCGCTATAAAAAGTATTGATTGGCTATTGTACAACTCCCGCTCCGGGGCATTGAAACCATGATTGGATTTAGCAGGCTTGGCATTCAATCCAAGCTGATACTACTGTTGCTGGGCGTAAGCCTGACCTCGATTTCAGTAATGGCATGGATTGGCTACAGCACTGGCAAATCCGCCCTTAGCCAATCGGTACAAAACCAGCTCAAAGCGGTATTGGTAGCCAAAACAAACACCTTGAAAAACATGATGACGGCCCTGCGCGATCAGGTCATATCAATGTCAGATAGTCAGGTGGCTATTGAAGGCATGCGCGACTTCCGCAAAGCCTACAATGAATTGGCGACCCAGAAATTAACGCCAACAGAAGAGACGAAACTCCGCGAGTTTTATCAGAACGATTTCATTCCTGAATTAGCCAAACATGTTGATGGGCAACCAGTGATTGAACAGTACATGCCCACAGGCCCTATAGAGCGTTATCTTCAATACCACTACATCGCAGCAAATCCGCACCAATATGAAAAAAAGCAGGACCTGGATGTCGCGCCAAACGACAAGACCTCATACGGCGAAATACACGCGCGATTGCACAAGTTTTTTGGCAGGGCAGCCACGCTGTTTGGATTTGAGGACATGCTGCTGGTCGATGTTGAAACCATGAACATCATTTACAGTTACCAAAAAACAACGGAATTCGCGACAAATCTTGTGAATGGACCGTATTCGGGCAGTCATCTGGCAACCACGGCCAGAATCATGCAACGCACCAAAGATCGTGATGATTTTAAAATTGCCGACTTCGAGGCTTACAGGCCAAATCTAGGCAAGCCGATGGGCTTCGCAATGAGCCCGATCTTTGATGGCTCCAAAATGATTGGCATTCTATTACTGCAGTTTCCAATCGACGATTTCAACGAAACGCTTACAGGCAATTACAAATGGTCCGAGGAAGGGCTTGGCGAAACCGGCGAGTGCTACTTGGTTGGCCCGGACAAGACAATGCGAAGCCGGTCCAGATTCATGCATTCAGACCCCATAGGGTTTATTAAAAAGCTGCGCGAATTAGGCATAAGTCCAAAAGTTATTAACCAGATTGAAAAGCAGGAAGATGTTATCAACGTTATGCCAGTCAACACTCCTAGCACCGAATTAGCCTTAAAAGGACAATCGGGAATTCATCAAATATACGATTACCGCAACGAAGAGGTTTTAAGCGCTTACGGCCCATTTGAACTTGACTCGCTGAGATGGGCCGTGATTGCGGAAATGGACACCAGTGAAGCCTATGCACCCATAAGGGCATTCGGCCGCACTGTCATTGTTGTCGCCACGGCCATGGCCTTGGGAGTGACACTCCTGGCACTTTTCTGTTCGCATATCCTCACACACCCTATGCGACTGCTCGCGGAAGGTGCCCGCAAAGTTGGGGAAGGAGACACGAACGTGAAAATCAGAATCACCTCCCATGATGAATTTGGCGAGCTCGCGAAAGTATTCAACAAAATGGCTTCCAGCATTCGGACACAACAGGAAAACCTTGAAAAACAGATTCATGAAAATCAGGAATTGCTGTTGAACATCCTGCCAGCATCGGCTGTGGCCCAGAGGCAGGAAGGGGACGAAAAAGCAAGCCGGCAATTCGCCGACGTCACAGTGCTATTCGCGGATATCGTTGGTATGGAAGAGTTTGGAGTTCATGCTGGAGAATCAAAAGCCCTTTCCATTCTGGGCGATCTTATCAGCGCTTTTGATGAAGCGGCCGAAAAAAGCGGCGTGGAAAAGGTCAAAACCATTGGTGGCTCTTATCTGGCTGTATGCGGGTTATCGGTGACCCGGCCAGATCACACCCGGCGCGTGATCCAATTCGCACAAGAAATGGCGCGTATTGTGACTATTTTCAACCGCGACCACAAAGCCGACCTTGCTATAAGCATTGGCATCAACTCCGGCCCTATTGTTGGCGGTGTGGTGGGACGCAGGAAATTCCTGTACGACCTTTGGGGCAACACCGTGGCCATTGCCAAGCGCCTTGCTGCCGACAAGGTGATTGCCATTCGTGTTACCGGCCCGATGCGCGAAAAAATGAGCGAACAATTCAACTTTTCAGGGCCGATACTCATCAATTCCGAAGGCAAATCACCAATGGAAGCATGGCAAGTTATTAGTTGATGACGTGACTCAAGCCACGAAGGAATAGATTCATGTCAGAGTTGCTCGGCGAGCCGATGTCTAATTTTTGGCCTGCCATGTTGCTGGCCATTGGTTTTCCTGTTGCCCTGTTGCTGCTGAACGAAAGCATCGCGGCAGGCGCTCGAAAAAAGTGGGCGCTGACATCGACACTACGATCGCTGCGGACCCTCGTAGCCCCTTGTTTGGCTATCTGGATGTTCTTGCAACACGTTCTCGAGATGCCGCACAACAATATTTATGTGCAATTAATAAAAACACTGTTTTGGATCAGTGTTTTGTATTCATCACTTGGGTTTGTCAACGATGTCGTCTTTGGTTCGGCACAAAAAGGATCGTGGCAAGAGCGATTGCCCAAGCTTTTTCGCGACTTAGTCCGCGCGCTGCTGGTCGCATTGGGAGCCATGGTCATTTATTCCCAGGTGTGGGGGCGCGAAATCGAAGGCGCACTCACCGCGCTGGGTGTGGGATCCATTGTTATTGGTCTGGCGTTGCAGGAACCACTCGGAAACATCGTTTCTGGATTGATGCTGCTGTTTGAACGTCCACTCAACGTGGGTGATTGGATCAGTGTCGACGGCGTGTCTGGCAAAGTTATTGAAATCAATTGGCGATCGGTCCATATAGAAACACCCACTAGAGAATTACGGATTGTCCCTAACGTGTCTCTATACAAGGGAGCATTCAGCAACCTTTCGCGTCCGACGCCTCTGCGAACTGATTCCATCGAAATCGGTTTCAGCTACGATAACGCACCAAACCGGGTGAAGGACATTCTGCTCGACATGGTCGCATCAACCCCAGGTGTGCTTGCCGACCCCAATCCCGCCGTGCGTACCGTTAACTATGCCGATTTTTCTATCATCTACCGCTTATCCTTTTCGGTATCACGCCAAGAAGACTTAGCTGCCACACGCGACCGTATCATGACCAAAATTTGGTATGTAACCCGCCGCGAGGGACTGACAATCCCCTTCCCCATTCAGATGGAATATGGCCCGGGTGAAAACCCCGGAGTGGCAAACGCCAAGCCCGCGGATTGGCTTTCCAAGCAACCCCGCTTTAAAACAGCGATTCTGGAAGAACACAGCAGCAAACTGCCAATCATTACTGATTATGCGCGTGGTGAAGTTATCCAACGGCCCAATACGCATTTCCAAGGCTTTGCGCTGGTGCTTAATGGCAGCGCAGCGCTCTCCATTACAGACAAACAGGGAAACACCATCGAAATCGGCACGATTGGGCCTGGTGAGTATTTCGGGGAACACGGAACCGCCAGTTTGTCGAATGAAGATTACGGCATCACCGCAATCAATGATCTCAAATTAATGATTTTCAACACCGAGTCCATCGGCGAACTACTTAACAAATCCCCCGGCCTCGCCGCGGAAGTTGGCGAGGCCATTCAGGCAAGGCGACTTGCAGCGCACGAAGCGCGACGCCATAAATAGCCTACCTTATAACTAATTTCTTGAAATAACCGGCACTGCCACACTGTTGCGGAAGGGCTTTTTGTTATTGATATTTGGCTTGATCGGGACTTGATGGCACTGTTGCCGGATTAGATGAAAACCAGCGGCGAATGAGAACGTAAAAAACCGGGGTAAAAAGCAATCCAAACACGGTAACGCCCAGCATACCACAGAACACCGTTACTCCAATCGCGCGGCGCATTTCAGCGCCGGCACCGACCGAAAGTACCAACGGAAGCACACCCAAGATAAATGCCGCAGATGTCATCAGAATCGGCCGCAAGCGCATCCGCGCTGCCTCAATCACCGCTTCAGCCGCAGATTTCCCTTCGTCTTCTTGTTGCTTGGCAAATTCAACAATCAAGATGGCATTTTTAGCGGCTAGACCCACCAACACAACCAACCCAATTTGCACAAATAGATTGTTGTCGAGGCCCCAAATCAGAACACCTGCCAGTGCCGAAAGCAAACACATCGGCACAATCAGAAGGATTGCGGCAGGTAGAGACCAACTTTCATATTGGGCAGCAAGTGCTAAAAACACAAAGACTACACCCAATGGGAAGATTAAAACGTTAATGGGATCAGCGGCAGCCAAGCGCTGCTGAAGAGCCATTTCGGTCCATTCATGACCAAATCCATTAGGAAGCGCTCGCTTGGCCAGCGCATCGACAGCAGCCATACCCTCACCGGAACTGACGCCAGGGGCCACAATAGCGTTAACCTCGGCAGATGGGTACAGATTGAAGCGCGTGACAATAGCCGGTCCGGATTCCTCCACAATTGAAACAAGTGTGCCAAGCGGAACCATAGCCCCGGAAATTCCGCGAACTTGCAACAGGCGTATGTCAGCAGGAGTAAGACGGAATCGAATATCCCCCTGCACATTCACCTGCCAATTTCGACCATACAAGCTGATGTCGTTCACATAAACACCACCCAGATAGGTTGATAATGCAGAGAAAATCTGAGAAAGACTCACACCGGCAGTTTTGGCTTTCACACGGTCAATATCGAGAAATACCTGCGGTTGTCCGGTAGAAAAGGTCGAAAACACCGCGGCAAGTCTGGAATCCGAGGCCGCCTCCACTTGAAGGGTATTGGCGGCCACTTCCAGTTTTTCCAGTCCTGCTCCGGAACGATCCTGAACGAGAAACTTCAATCCACCGGTACTGCCGACGCCATCCACGGGTGGGGCATTGAATACATAGGTGGCAGCATCAAGCTCCCCGGCGAGCAACAATTTCAAACGGTCTCGAGTGGCCATGGCTGAAAGATGCTGATGGCGCTGGCGTTCTTCAAATGGCTTCAAGACAACAAAGAGCGCTCCCCCCTGCGAGACATTGCTATTGGAGAGCACCGAAAAGCCCGGAAGGGCGAGAACATGGGATACGGCGTCATCCTGCCGGATAAGCTTGTCGAGCTTGCGAACAACAGCATCGGTTCGGCCGAGACTTGCCCCCTGTGGCAGATCCGCCGCTACTATCAAATATCCTTTATCCTGATCGGGTACAAACCCTACAGGTACATTGGCAAAACCGTAGCCCGTAATTCCAAGCAGAATCACATAAACAACCAGAAAAATCCCCGCGCGGCGCACGACTCCGCGGGCAATGGAACCGTAACCGGTTGTTGCAAGCCCCAACAATTCCTCAAAACCAGCAAAAACCATTTTCATAAGGCTGTTGCATGGGCCCACCAATGCCCTGCCCACTAGACCAAGCAAGAGAGCGAAAGCGATCTTCGTGACCCACGGCGATACAAATTGCGGGACAATGGCAGAAATTTGAAACCAACCGAGGACCACGCCAATCAGCGGCAAAGCCCAGCGCGGTAGCGGATCGACCGCATGGGACTGCCCATGCGGTTGCATGATCGAAGCGCAACGCGATGGTGTCATCGTCAGGGCGTTCATGGCAGAGATCAGTGTTGAGCCGGCAATGGTGAGCGCGAATTGCCGAAAAAACTGACCACTGATACCTGTCAAAAAAGCCGTTGGAATAAACACGGCCGCCAAGACAATGGCGATTGCCACCACGGCACCTGCAGTCTCGTCCATGGCGCGGCGGGCAGCCTCTTTCGGATCATACCCTTTCGCAATCCACCGTTCGACATTTTCGATGACAACAATGGCGTCATCCACAACAATTCCAATGGCCAACACAAGGCCGAAAAGAGACAGGTTATTAAGACTAAATCCCAGCAGCGCCATCACACCGAATGTGCCAATCAGTGAAACAGGCACTTCAATCATGGGAAGAATGGTGATGCGCCAATCCTTGAGGAAGAGAAGCACAACAATCAGGACCAGTACAACGGCCTCAAGCAGGGTGTGGTAAACCACCTCGATCGATTCTTCAATAAACACCGTTGTGTCATAGACGATATCCACTCTCATGCCGGGTGGAAAAAAGACAGCCTGCTCCTTCATCAACTCACGGATACCACGAGCAGTGGCTACCGCATTGGAACCGGGTTGTTGATAGACGGCCAAGCATACCGATTCAGCCCCGTCCAAGTAGCTGTTCACCGAATACGATTTGGCACCCAGCTCAACTCCCTGGCTAACCGTAGAAATACCGCCGCTTCGTTGAATCAAATCACGTAGTGGAATTTCTTTGCCACCCAACCCGATTTGAATGGCCCATGGCGATCTGCGGGCACTCTTCAAATTGAAATCGGCGGAGTCTCCCTTAGGCGCGAAATGCCCGGCATCCATAAGTGCTTTGCGGACATGGACAGCACTGGTGCCAGCAGCCTTGATACGTTCGGGATCAAGTCGCACTCGGTATTCCTGATCACGCACAACATCCGCAAGATAAACGTTTTGTCCGCGGGTACCTGTCTTGACAATAATTTTTTCAAACTCGTCTTCCATTTTGAGCCTGCCTTGAGCATTGATCGTGAGTTCAAAAGCGACTGACTTGGGTGCGGGCGGTTGCCCCAAGACACCGGCAGCGACCTGAATATTCTGCTCACGTATGGCAGTCAGCACGTCTTCCACAGCAAGAGAACGTGATGCCATTTTGTCGGGATCAAGCCATACACGCATCGAAAAATCGCGGCTACCTAACGGCTCGACACTTCCCACACCCGGCAATCGGGCAAGCATGTCATTGAGACGCGTGGTGGCATAATTCCCCAAAAAAAGCATGTCATAAAGTGGCTCTTGCGTGCTTGGATCGGTATCAGACACCAGATTGACACAGAGCAAAATACTGGGTGATTTCTTACGGGTATTAACCCCTTGGCGACGTGCTTCTTCAGGCAATCGGGAAAGTGCAGATGCCACACGGTTCTGGACAAGAACTTGTGCCATATCGAGATTGGTACCGGTATTGAATGTGACATCCAGCATCATGCGCCCGTCGTTGGTGGAACGACTGGACATGTAGAGCATGTTTTCAACGCCATTGATTTCCTGTTCAATCGGCGCGGCTACAGTTTCAGCCACAGTTTTGCCGCTCGCCCCGGGCATGGTGGCCGTCACCTGCACCACAGGCGGAGCGACTTCCGGATATTGGGCCAATGGCAGGCGTGAATACGACACCAAGCCGAGCAACACCACAACAACAGAAATAACTGTGCCGAAAACCGGCCGGTCGATAAAATATCGGCTGATCATGGCTGCAATACTACTTTCAGTCCATCCCTGCTTCCGGGCATATCGACTTTAACAAATTCAACCGGTAATCCCGGACGGAGAAATTGAACGCCGCGCACCACTACCAAATCTTCACGATCAATTCCTTCAACAATATCGCGCATGCCGGGCGCTACGGTTTCGCCCAACTTGACTTCCACGCGCTCAGCCTTATTGTCACGGATAATCCAGACAAATCTTCGCCTCAAATCACTTTGAACAGCCTCTTCATTTACAACCAATGCCCGATAGGGCGCGTCCGTTTCGATTTTCACCCGGGCCCGCATGCCTGGAATAAACTGCCGGCGAGCGTTTCCCGCGACAGGATTGGCTACAACGCCTCGTGCAGCAATGGTACCGGTCGATGAGTCAAAACGGTTTTCCAAAAAATCGACAAAGCCTTGGTGTAGAAAGGAACGCTCTTCCTCCAGTCGGAATAAAAATGGAATGCTAGTTTTCGCATTATCGTTAGATGGCCGGGAACGCGACTGCCTGTCCACTCGAAGGTATGTGCGTTCATCTACGGAAAAATACAGATGCGCGGGGTCCTGCGCGACAATAGTCGTCAGGATGGAATCTTGGGTCGACGATATCAGATTGCCAATGGTTACCAATTTGCGGCTGACTCGCCCTGAAATAGGGGAGCGGATTTTTGTGAATTGCAGGTCCAGTTCCGCGCGTTCTACCTTGGCTCTGGCACTGGTCACCGCTGCGGCAGCAACTCGCTGGGCGCCCAGTCGCACATCCACCTCTTCAGGGCTGACAGCGCTGCGGGAAAGCAGCAATCTGGCACGGCCATACTCCGCATCGGCCAATTTAAGTTGGGCTTCCGCCGCCTTCAGGTCCGCTTGGGTTGCATCCAGCGTTTTCTGGTAGGTTTGCGGATCAATCTCAAAGAGCAAATCGCCTGTTTTTACTTCTTCACCTTCCGGAAACGAATCCTTGATGAGGTAACCACTGACTCTGGCGCGCACCTCCACTGTTTGCGACGCTTCCAGCCTTCCATTGAATTCCACAGCATCAATGGCATCCACCAATAGTGGTTTGGCAACTTCCACTTTCGGGAGCGCGAGATTAGCTTCCTTTGCAGACTGGCGGTTGCAACCCGCCAGCCATAACGCGGTACCAATGGAAATCGCCAATATCAGTCGCGGCATGAAAAATCCCCAGCAGGTCAATGACTAGCGGATTGTACCCGCAGGCAAGCCCACAACATGTGCCGCAGCCAAGCCGTTGCCAAAGGTGGTGAAATCCCGGAAGGACCACACAACCTTCTTGTCGCGGGTAATTTCAATGAGTTGCGGATTATCCGGGCCAGCATGGCAGTTGCCAACAATAAGGTTGCCGTTGGGAAGTTGGTGGATGGTTGTTACCCACGCCAAAACAATTCCCGGCAGCTCTTTTTGTTCGAGTGCCCACAAGGTTTTGCCCGAACTGTCCACTTCAATAACGCGGTTGCCATTACCTGCGGCAATCAATGTTGTTCCTTGGGGCGTGCGAAACGCACCAAACACTTCCGTGCCATGCCCCTCTGGACCATGGCCACCAGACCTAGGCCGACCAGCTAGATCGAGTGTGTAAGTCCAGACAACCTTGCCCTTCGCATCGTATTCTCGCACCGTTCCGTCACCTTCATGGCAAACCAGATAGGTGCCAGCAGTCGTCTTGCGCACCAAGCGGGTGTCACGATGGGCGTTTGGCTTGTCGACCTTCAAAGGAATGGCAAGGACTACTTCACCGGCGCTATCAACTTCCACAAGACGTTTGTTGCCTGTTTCCGCAACAAGCGTCATGCCGTTCGCAAGTCGCTGGACTGCGTGGATCTCAATGGGGCCCGAATAACCCGATACCTGCTTGGCCTGATAAGACCAGATTTCCTTGCCTTGAGCATCCCAAACGGCCACCTTGTTTCTGGCAACGGGCAGCAAGACCTCGCCGCCCGGCAAAAGGGTGATGTCATGCACCTCGGCGTTCAGTGGGCGCTTCCACACTGGTTTGCCATCTGCACCAACCAAGGCAACCTGACCGCGATCGGCTCCCAACACTTGGTATCCACCCGCCTCCGCTGCGCTCGACCATGCTGAAAGAACGACCGCACCCAACGATGTCGCCAAGCAGTCCCTGCGATTCATGAGTTTGACTCCTCAATGGTGTTGCCTTGTGTTTCGTTCTCAGGATATGGAATCCGAAAAAGTCGGCATGACAGGCCAAAATCGTGTGAATATAGGTCGTCTGGTAAAAATGTGCCTGTTGTATTGAATGCGAAAAGCCTGCAAGTCGAAGGATTCCCACAGTATACCTGCACCGACAGGGCTAATCGTGCCGATTGACGGGGTAACGAGGTCAGGAATCCAGAAAGGCATCACAAGTGCCTGTCCAGGATGGATCTGGGCCAGGACCTCGAACCGATCGGGACCGCGCGGGAAAAGACCAGCGCGGAGCCCGGGGTAACGATCCGGGACCCGTGAAAGGAGTCACCATGAAGCGGTTCGCGTTTTTCGCGTTGGCCTTGGCCCTCGTGGCTGGGAGCGCACCATCAGTTCAGGCAAGCTGGTCGCAGCTTGGCTACAGTGGCTATCAACCTTGGTGGAATATCTTCGCCAAGCGCTACAAAGGCCTCACCCCCGAAGAAGAGCGTCTGCAGAAATTCTGGCATGACTACTACAATGCCATGAAGAACTACTACGGCGCTCTCGACAATATCGACTGGGTTGCCTACTACAAAAACCACGGCTACCAGATCAATGGTGCTTGTGGCTACGGTGGTCGCGTAAACTACGCACCAGTATTTGTCAGCCCAACCATGCAATGGGCGGTTCCTGGTAGCGCAATGAGCGGTCCACCCGCTGGCGGCGCTGGAATGCCTGTCGGTTACGGCGGCGGCGCAATGCCTGCTGGATTCGGCGGCGCAATGCCTGTTGGTTATGGTGCAGCCCCCGGCGGCAACTGATAACTGAAAGCTAATATCAATCACTAGGCACAGGACCGTCGCTTTGCGTCGGTCCTGTGCTTTTTAGCACTTATGCCTACCAATCCGACTCTGTCGCCATGACACCAGTCCAGTTGCAAAAATCGACACCCGCAACCAGTCATCCAGTGCTTTTCAGGGTTAGGGTCAAGGTGACAGCGATCCGCTCAGGGTGGATGCGCTGGTAACCCCATGGATGACACCACCATGCACGGCAGCACGCGCTTTGTCCTTACTGCAGTGGCGAGTCTGGTTTTGGTTGCCTTGGGCGGCGTTGCTCAAGCCCAATATCCTTCGCCACGGCCTCCAGTGAATTTCATTTACCCACAGGCCCCAGATATGAGGGGACCTGGATTTTACTGGGCAAACTCCCAAGGCATGGCATACGGCCCAAGCTACTACGTTCGCCCATGCCACATGCCATTCCAAGGAATGGTTCTCGCACCACAAATGAATTCTGGACCTGGCTGCGGGACGGCCGGATTTCCTGGCGTTCCTTACAATCCTTTCGTTCGCAGCCCACGCGACTTCTTCATGCACGAATAAACCTGACTGATAGACAAACCACTTGGGGCCGGATTTATCCGGCCCCATTTCTTTTGCACCGCCAAAACAGATTGCGAGTAATAGGGCGACTGGGTGGCCTAGAGGCTTCGCGAAAACAATTCCATGTGTTCCTACGAGCTTTCATTATTATATTTCATCCCCTTTTCTTCATTCATAAGCTAAGGTAAGCCTAGAGTGACATGGTCATTCGAATCTGTTCTCTTCCCGATGGAATGGCTTGAGTGTGCAGACAGAAAAGTCAGGATGCAATGTAATGGCTGGGCCAGAAACGTCTGAAATTTCAAGCGAGGCATTCCTGCGACAAATCCGGGAATTTCAGGTAATTCCTGAGGCGCCTCTTCAAAAGGCTCTCAATGCATTGACCACGAGTGTCAATGCTAGGTCCATGGCCACACACCTGCTCCAATCCGGAATCATGACCCGATTTCAGGGTTCACGCTTACTTCAAGGACAAGGTGCTTCCCTCCGGTTGGGCCAATACCTCATTCTGGAAGAACTCGGCAGGGGGGGCATGGGACGTGTGTTCCGGGCAGAACACACTGCCATGGGACGTGTTGTGGCCCTGAAGGTACTGGCGTCTGACCTCGTGAATTCCCCCCGCGCCAAAGAATTTTTCATGCGCGAAGTCCGGGCTGCAAGCCGGTTGTACCATCCCAACATTGTGACTGCATTCGACGCGAACGAAGTGAACGGAATTCACATTCTGGTTATGGAACTGGTTCAGGGGCCGAATCTTGAACATTTGGTCCGTCAAAGAGGGCCACTGCCCGTGACTGTCGCCTGTGAGTACGCTCGACAGGTGGCGACCGGGCTGGATCATGCCACGGAACACGGCATGGTGCACAGAGATATTAAACCAAGCAATCTATTGCTGCGACCTGATGCGGACCCTACCCGTCCGGGTTTGGTGAAGATCAGCGATTTCGGTTTGGCTCGTTTGGCTCCCATTCGTCACGAAGGTACACCCACCAGCCATGGAACCATCATGGTTGAGGAAAACACAATCATTGGAACCCCAGACTATCTGGCACCCGAGCAAGCCCGCAGCCTGCACCAAGCCGATATCCGATCCGACATTTACAGTCTGGGTTGCACCCTGTACTTCCTGCTGACAGGCAAGGTTCCCTACCCGGGTACCAAGGGCCTCGAAAAAATTATCAAGCACTCCACAGACCCGATACCCAAGCCCTCGGCTCTTGTTTCCGGGATTCCACCGAACGTCGATGCCGTGGTTAGGCGGATGATGGCGAAAGAGCCGGCAGACCGCTATCAAACGCCTCGGGAAGTCGCGGCAGCGCTGGCGGAAGCCATTGGCGAAGATTATGGCACTCTGCCGATTGCTCTGGCTGTACCAATGTCGAATCCCGACCCGTTTGCGTCTTTCCAAAACACTTGGAAAGATACAATTATCACACCATTCGAAGGAAAATCGACGCCTCCAACCACAGAATCAAACCGCATCAAATCGAATCGGCGCGGTTTCAGTGGTATTCAGGCAGGACTCATCGCTGTGGTAGCTGTCGCATTGATTGCCACAATTGCTGTAGTGATATTGCGCATTTTCGTGTAACAAAACATCAATCATCACGGACAAGTTCATGCAGAAGTTGAGCCGCGTCAACCGAAGGCTGCCGGCTTGATGCGAGAACATTGGAAACTGCCACGCGACGGGCGCCAGCACTAACAGCCATTGCAACCGTTCCAGCATGAATTCCACCCAACGCAAACCATGGATGGCTACCAGAGATAGCTGCCACATCCCGCACATAATCCAATCCAGCCAGACTGTTAAACTCCTTGGTGCTCGACTGAAAAACAGGCCCCACACCTGCATAATCAGCCCCTTCCATCACTGCCAAGCGGAATTGATCCAAGGAATGGGTGCTTTTCCCCACAATCCGATGGTGACCAAGAATACGCCGCGCCTGTTTTACCTCCATATCGTCCTGCCCCAAATGCACACCGTCGGCCTCCACCAGCAATGCAAGGTCTGGCCTATCGTTGACAATAAGGAGCACGTCGCTGTCATTTGTCCAGCGGCGTAGCAAATCTAGAATCGCGAGCCATTCACGGTCTGCCAGTTTTTTCTCCCGCGACTGAATCACGGTAACTCCACCCGCTATGGACTCCTTTACCGCGCGTTCAAAGCCCACAGAACAAGCATTTGACGTTGCTAGAAAATACAACCTGGCACTAGCCAACCGCGAGAGAATGGAAACCGGCCCTGTGAACAACGACTCCATCGCATAGGTACGGTACCGCAAGCGCATCAAGGCTAATGCAGCCTCCGGAGAAACCGTTGTTGAATGCTCTTCGAGTGTCCGTAAAGACTCTTGAGCGCGTTTGAGATTCCGCAGGGCTAACTCCACGGGCTGCGGCCGTTGCATTTCTTCAGCGGCCGTTATTTCAAACTCCAGATCAGCCTCCACATTCCGCGCCAATGGGCTTAACCAGGCATTGGGAAGCAACCCAAGAACCTTGGTTAATTCATGTCGAATATCTTTCAGCTCCAGTGTCACCACGGGATTGTCGCGAACAAACCGAGCGTGATCTTCAGCAACACGAAGTGCTTCCCGGGCCCTATTGGCAGTTGCATCGATCAGGCGCGCCAGCGGTTCTGGCTCGTCAATAATTGGGTGCTCTTCCAACTTGGGGGGCGTAGCAACCACCAAGTCATTGAATTCAACCGGCACGGGAACGAGGGTTGCTGGAGGTGGCCCTAGCCGCTGTTCCAGTTCGGACATGACAAAGCCAACAGATTCCAACTCGCGGGCAAGGTCTGGATGCCTGACCAGTACCGCCAGCATCAGATAGTTCGTTGTCAGCTCCCCTTCTTGAAATGCCTCTCGAAACAGGATCCCCGCATGCCTGACGAGAATGCGCAACGGCGGAGCCAAATCAGAGATCGTTTGTTGCGCAGGTTCGTTTACCAATATTTCGTTTGCGCCGGCGTTCCAAGCGCCGGGGACCAAACCGCAGGAAGCCGCTAAAAGAGCCGGTGCACCATCTGGATCATGGAGAAGAGCCGCCATCAACATACGTGGGGCTAGCTCGTCTCCGTGCAAGGCAATTGATTCATGTGCCACAGCCAATGCTCTTAGCACGGCGGAAGAGCAATCGAGCCTCATGAACATCTCCTCTGGCGGAACAATCCCGAGAATCCGCCCATGTGCGTCACTGAACGGGTAGTGGCTGGAAATACGCTCGATTCTGTCGCAACCCAGATCATGAATTCTGACGAATGACATTGTGATGCTGGCGGTGAATCTCTTCCAGCCAAGTTCTCAATTGCTTTACACCAGGGGTGACACACCATGTCGAGGGGATCCCGAGACCTCCTGACGATCTTCGGCCAAACGGCAATTGCGCTAAGCCTGGTCGCATCCACCAATTCTTTTGTACATGCTCAAGCACCTGCTGCCTCAACAACTCCCGCACTGGAAGGACTGGAATTAGAAACCTGCCTTTCAATGGCCATGGATCAGCAAGCCACCATCCGGGCAGCCCGGGCAACTTTGGCCACAGGCTTGGCCAAAATTGAAGCACTTGAACGAAGCGGGCAGATTGGCGCGTTACTTTCAAGCGATCTGAAAGTGAGAAGGCAGCAAGCTTCGCTTGGCGTTCAGGCTGCCCGCCAAGGCATACGCAAAGCAGAGAACGAAACACGGCAGGCGGTGACTTTCACCTATCTGACCTCGGTATATGCAGCGGAACAGAAAAAAGAGCTGCAAGCCATGGCAACAAATCTGAAGCAGTTGAAAGAGGCAGCCTCGAGGTTGGCAGAAAAATACCCCGGTCAACTGGAGTTGGTGGAAATTGCCAACCATGCCACCGCGAGCAAAGCGCCTGAAGCTGAACAAGGATTTGAACAAGCAATTGCCGCGCTGCGTGAAGCCATTGGAACGTGTGAAAAGGTTGTTCCCAGCCATGACAAATTACCAAAAGCTTCCTGCTCTTTGACTTCCCGCGAAGAAGCGATTGCTCTTGCGGTGGCCAATCGGCCGGAAATTTCTCAGGCCGATTTGGGAGCTCACATTTTCGGATTGGAGATTGAGGCTCAGTGCCGCATGCGCTTCAGCACGGCTGGCCGCACGCTGGCATCCGGATCGGATCTCCATTCAATGATTCTTCCATCCGGTCAGTACGATGAAAAATACCAACCCGGTCCCATAGCTCCGGAAATGCCCCCACTCATTCCCGGCAATCGCAAAGATCGCGTGGCTCAGGCAGAGCACCTTGCCGGTAGGGCCCGCGTGCTGCGTGAGAAAGTTCAAGCACTTATCGAACTGGAATCTGGAAACGCCTGGCTTCGTTATAAGCAAAACTTCGACAAACTACCCATTCTTGAGAAAGCCATTGCCGTTGCAGTGAAGCGCAGTAAGGAATTGCGCGACGATCTTGGTGGCGACAACAAAATTTCACCTCGCGATGTACTTGAGGCTGGGCTCATTGAAACCACCCTCAAACAGCAGGCCATTGAAGCCAGACTGGCTGCAATTCAAGCGTTGGCAACGTTGGAGCGAGCCACTGGCGGCGGATACACGCTGGAACTCGACTGGAAGGTTGCAGCCCCACGCGCCAACTGATCGGCTGGATTCGTTCAAAAACTTTTGATACCTCACCCCGGGAGATTCGGCACCATGCATTTGTCAGCGAAGCCATTGACAGCTTTCGCGATCCTCTGCTTAAGCACCTTGACCATGACTGGTCAGGTACAGGCAGCTAAAGAGGATACGCTTAAGGTTGGCATTACCCGCAACTTCTTCCTCAATTTTTCTGAAACGATTGCAAAGCTAGTAATGCAGCCGTTTCCTGAAGTTGTGAAGCAACAAACGGGATTGCCCGGCGAAATCGCCATGTCTCCCGATTCCAATGAACTGTGCGAGCGGATGCTTAAAGGCGACACACATCTTGGCGTGTTTCAGGGAATTGAGTTCCACTGGGCGTGCCTGAAACACCCAGAACTGAAGCCACTCATGCTGGCGGTGAATGAAAAAACACCACTCAAGGCTTATTTGATCGTACGCAAAGATGAAGTTGGCAAACCAGTGGCATCAATGGCGGGCAAATCCTTGGCAATTCCATCTCAGACCCGTCCATTTGCTCGACTTTGGATGGAGCGCCGCGGGGTTGTTCCTGGTAAAGACCTCAAGTCGCACTACGGACGTGTCATTCCAGTCAACGACAGCGAAGAAGCTTTGGACGACGTGATCGCGAATCGTCTGGATGCGGTTCTTGTGGAGAAAGCCTCTTGGGACCGCTACAAGCGCCTCAAGCCATCAACAAGTGAAAATTTGGGTATGCTTATTGAGTCTGAAACCTTCCCAAGCACGGTAATTGCTTATTTCCCCAAGAAGGTGCAGCCCACTCATGTTGACAAATTCCGTTCTGGCATGCTCACCGCTGACAAGAACCCAACCAGCCAGCGCCTCCTGCAATTGGTGAAGATTTCGAGCTTCGAACCAGTGCCTGCCGATTTTATTGAAGAAGGCAAAGAATTGCTGAGCAACTATCCTCCCGCCGCTATAAAATAAGGCCTTTGTCCACCAAAATTCCCCCTCACCGCGGGCGCATTGAACCCGCGGTGAGATTCATTTCAAGGCCACTCAGGCAACGGCCTGATACAATCGCTCCGGTCGATCGACCGGGAGGACTCTTCATTGGAAAACATCCAGGCCGCCTCGCTGCATGAGCAGACGAGGGAGCGGTACTTGATCTATGCGATGTCAGTCATCACCTCGCGCGCCTTGCCAGACGTGCGTGATGGCCTTAAACCCGTTCAGCGGCGAATCTTGTACACCATGTACAACGATCTTCGGCTGACCTTCGACGGGCGCCCCCGCAAGTGCGCCAAAATCGTTGGAGATGTGACGGGAAACTACCACCCTCACGGCACTTCTGCGGCCTACGAAGCACTTGTGCGTATGGCTCAGGACTGGGTCCTGAGAGTTCCACTTGTGCAAGGACAGGGGAATTTTGGATCGGTAGATGGCGATCCGCCCGCAGCAGAACGATACACCGAAGCCAAGCTTAGCGTGGCATCTGAACGCCTCATGGACGAACTAAGGCAGCATACCGTTGATATGCGCCCCAACTACGACAACACACGCGAAGAACCCATTGTGTTGCCGGCCCAGTTTCCCAACCTGTTGGTCAACGGCTCATCGGGCATCGCGGTGGGGTTGGCAACGAATATGCCTCCCCACAATTTGGGAGAAGTGATCAAGGCATGCGTGCTGCTGATCGATGAGCCAGAGTCCACCACAGCCCAGCTTCTTGAAAAGCTGAAAGGCCCCGATTTTCCACTTGGTGGCCGCGTATTGGCCGACAGGGCCAGTCTGCGGCGCATATACGAGGAAGGTACCGGTTCAATCCGCATCCGTGGCGAGTACAAGCTCGAGGAAGTTGGCCGCAAGCAACAAATTGTTGTCACATCGATCCCTTATGGTGTCGACAAAGGCAAATTGGAAAGCGATATCGGGGCGATCATCGAGGACAAAAAACTCCCTAATCTCCTGAATCTCGTCAATGAATCCACTGAGAAAGATGGCCTTCGCATCGCCTTGGAAATCAAAACCGGATCCGACCCGGATTTGATCATGGCTTACCTGTTCAAGCACACTTCGCTCGAAGAAACCTTCAGCTACAACATGACATGCCTGATACCCGTGGAAGGTGCGCCTTCCCGCACCCGCCCTGAACGCTTGGGGCTTAAGGCTATCCTGCGTCATTTCCTCGACTTCCGCCTTACCACCGTTCGTAAGCGCTTCGAATACGAACTGGCACAACTGCGCAAGCGCATCCACATCCTTGAAGGCTTCAAAATCATTTTTGACGCCCTCGACAAGGCCATCAAACTGATCCGTGAAAGTCAGGGGAAGGCAGACGCCGCTGATAAATTGATCCGCGCGTTCGGCTTGGACCAGATTCAGGCCGATGCGGTGCTCGAGGCTGCGATTTACCGTATCGCGCAGCTTGAAATCCGCAAGATAGTCGAGGAGTTGCGCGAAAAAACCGAAGAAGCGCGAAAAATCGAACGCATCCTCTCTTCCGAAGCGCGCCTTTGGGGTGTGGTCCGCAAAGAACTTGAATCGCTTGCGGAACCAGATCCCAAAACAAAAATCAGTCTGGTCGACCGCCGACGCACACGCTTGGGCGCCGACGAAGCGGCTGTGGAATTTGATCCCGAAGCCTATATCACTCGCGAAAATACCCATGTGGTACTCACGAGAGATGGCTGGATCAAGCGCGTGGGCCGCTTGGCATCGATCGAGACAACACGCGTCCGTGAAGGCGACAGTGTTATTGCCGTGGCTCCTGGTGCCACGCTTGATCATGTGGTGCTGGTTGCCGATGATGGCACGGCTTACACGCAGCGCATCCACGATGTCCCAGCAAGCTCGGGGTATGGCGAGCCAGTAGCCAAATTTTTCCGCTTGGCGGACCAAACTCGTTTGGTGGCTGCCTTGACGACCGACCCGCGTTTTATCGGTTCGGGAACTGGAGATGCCGGCCCGCTTATTTTGTTTGCCACCTCCGCGGGCATGGTATCCCGGGCCCCGATAGACTCATTTGCCCAACCCAGCACCAAAGCGGGCCGGCGTTGCATGCGACTGGGAGAAGGTGAAAAAATAGTTTTGGCCACTGTGGTGCGTGGAGGCGAGAGCATTTTTTTGGCAAGTTCGGATGGGCATGTCATCCATTTCGAAATTGATGAGATACCGATTTTGGCGGGTGCTGGGCGTGGTGTTATCGGCATACGTTTGGAATCTGGCGCCAAATGCCTGGGCGGACAGGTCATGAAATCCGCTTCCGACAAGTTTGTGGTTGAAACTCCGGGAGGCAAATCCCATGAAATGACCAGCCGGACATCTAGAATTGCCCGCGGCGGCAAGGGCAGCGAACTGGTGAAGCGCGCCGGCTTGGAACGCGTGGTGCCGGTCGTGGCTTCCCCCGTCAATTGGGATGACCTAGACCAGAACCAATTGTTCGAACAACCACCCGAAAGCCCAAAGCCGCCTTCACGCGGACAGGGTCGACTCTTTGACGAAGATTCAGATCGCTAGCAGGAAATGCAACCAACCATGAGCATGGACACGCGCTACTCAGCTAAAGACATTCAGGTGCTAGAAGGGCTTGAGCCCGTTCGCAAGCGCCCCTCGATGTACATTGGTGGGACCGATACCAAGGGACTTCACCACATGGTTTGGGAAATCGTCGACAATGCCGTCGACGAATATCTCAATTCACATGCCACATCGATTATTGTCACCCTTCACAAAGGGTGCGCCATGGTCAGTGTTCAGGATAATGGACGCGGTATACCTGTTGATCTTCATCCTAAACATAACAAACCCGCGCTGGAACTGATCCTGACAACTCTGCACTCTGGGGCCAAATTCGGCGAAGGAGACAACTACGTTCATTCGGGTGGACTGCATGGAGTCGGTTCTTCCGTGGTCAATGCCCTGTCGCGTAAGTTGGTGGCCACCATCAGGCGTGATGGTGGCGAATGGCAGCAGGAATTCTGCCAAGGCAAGGCAACCAGTGGTCTTGTGAAATTGGGGCCATCCCGGCTGCATGGAACCACCATTCAGTTCGAGCCTGATCCCGCCATTTTCCCCAAGGTTCAACTCGACAGCAAAACCATCCGCTCGCACCTCGACGATATGTCGTACATCCACGCTGGCTTGCAGATCCGCTACAAGGACGAAGAAGCCGGAACCGACGAAGACCTTTCACATCCTGGCGGCATTCCGGAGTTTCTGACCCGTCTTGTCACAGAAAGCGGAAAGCCACGCGCCTGCGAACAAACATTCACCCATAGCAAGGATGGGGGCGAGCGCCTCGAGGCCGCACTCGTATGGACCGAGGCCACGGAAGAGTCGATCAGGTCTTATGTGAACGGGATTCGCACGGCATCTGGCGGCACGCACGAGGCGGGATTGAAATCGGCGGTTGTAAAGTCGATTCGCGATTATATGACCACTCACGACATCAGAATCAAGGGACTTACCATCGCGGCCGAAGACATCCGCGAAGGTCTGGTTGCCGTTTTGTCTGTATTTGTGCGCGAGCCCATGTTTCAGGGACAGACCAAGGAAAAGCTGAACAATCCGGAAATGACCGCGACGGTGGAAGGCGCCTTGCGGCCTGCCATAGAATCGTGGCTCAACGCCAACAAAACAGCAGCGGATGCCATTATCGGCCGCATTGTTCTTGCTGCCCGCGCGAGGCAGGCCAGCCGGGAGGCCATTTCCGAAGTCACACGAAAATCAGCGACCACGCGGCGATTGAACCTGCCTGGTAAACTTGCTGATTGCAAATCCACGGCCATGGATGAAACAGAGCTGTTCATAGTTGAAGGCGATGGTGCAGGCGGCAGCGCCAAGCAGGGACGCAACAACCGGTTTCAGGCTGTCCTGCCGCTGCGAGGCAAAATCCTCAACACCGAAGGCCTGACAACGGACAAGGCCATGGCCAATCAAGAGTTGAAAGACCTTGTTTCAGCCTTGGGTACCGGAGCCGGCAGCAGGTTCAGCATTGCCGGGCTACGCTACGGCAAACTCATCCTGCTGATGGATGCCGATGCCGACGGTTACCACATTTCCACGCTGATTCTGGCATTCCTGTTTCGCAACATGCAGGGACTGATCGACGCGGGCCGCGTTTATATCGCCTTGCCGCCCTTGTTCCGCATCGATGTGGGCAAAGAAACATATTGGGCCAAAGACGACAATCACAAAGCTGAGATCCTCGCATCGCTACGAACCAACGCCAAATTTGAAGTTTCACGCTTCAAAGGACTTGGCGAAATGGATGCCTCTGTTCTGTCTGCCACAACTCTCGATCCTAAACAACGCACGCTGCTCCGCGTGCGTGTGGATTCTATTCTCGACACCGACCGGGCCTTCGTGGACCTGCTTGGCAAAGACCCGGCCATGCGTTACAGGTTTATTATGGAAGAGGCGGCTCGCGCCTCCGCCGAGGCGCTTGATGTCTAAAACGGTCTGAAAAGGTTATTCTTCCCGAGGAAATCGCTCTGGCATTTCCTCGGGTGCCAGCCCAACGGCTTCTCCAGGATGCGTCCGCACGTACCAGAGGATTTGCCGCGCCAATCCATGCAGCAGCTTGATGTCGCGATCCTCCGGCCCCATACGGCTAATCAGATGGCGTACCCCGTGCATCAGCGTTTCTTGCTTCTCCCCGAACAAATAACCAACCGCCTCGAGCGCTTCACGCAAATGCCGAAAAAGCTGATCCTGCGATTCAAAAGTCGCTGGAACAGGTCTGGCACGCGGGGCGCGGGAAATCCAAGCTAAACGCATTTCGTAGCAGCATATCGCGACAGCCTGAGCTAAATTCAGCGACGAATAGGTGTGATCGGCGGGGATTTTGACGACGTGGTGACAAAGGCTCACATCGGCCGTTGTCAATCCGCTAGGCTCAGGACCAAACACAAGGGCTACAGGACGATCAGTTGTGGCAAATTCAACCATGGCGGGAATGATGTCGCGAGGAAAACCTTTTTTGATTTCCCGCACGGGACCAACAACACGCGCAGCCGTCGCCGCTGACTGGGATGTTCCGGCAAGGGCTTCCTCAAGCGTGGGAACGATCCGCGCGTTGTCGAGAACGTCGCCAGCATGTACCGCCATGCGCACCGCTTGGGTATCGTCTCGCCTGGCAACCGGACGCACGAGCACAAGGTCGCTCATTCCCATGTTGCGCATGGCGCGCGCCACAGATCCCAAATTTCCCGCATAATGGGTTTCAACAAGCACAATCCGGCAAGGGACCGGACCTTGCCGCGGTGAAGATTCGTCTGCGCTCATCAACCATTACTCCCGGCTAACGTGCGTGCCATTTGAGCCAGTTGCTGCAAATCAAGTTTGCCGCTTCCAAGAATCGGAATTTCAGGAACTGGCAGAAAATCTCGCTCGGAAGGAATCCACAAAGGTGGAATACCACGGGCGGAAAGCCGTTTCAGCCATGTTTTGATATCAATCCCGTACTCGGCCAGTGCTTCCGGAACGAACAGTACCACAACGCGTTCACCTCTGGTCTGATCGGGAACGCAGCTCACACCGCAGACCCTGTCGGTACTTGGCAATTCTTCGTGCAGCATCTGCTCGATACGCTCCAGCGGCACCATTTCACCACCAGATTTGGCAAATCGCGAAAGCCTGCCAGTGATAACTATGTGACCACGTTCGTCGACATAACCAATATCACCTGTCCGATAATATCCTTCATGAACAACCTCGGCGGTTTTGCCGGGTTGGCCAAGGTAACCGCGCATGACGTTGGCCCCGGCAATGTGAATCATGCCCGGCATTCCATCGGGCATTGGCAGACCCGTGTCTGGATCCAGAATGCGGCATGTGCAACCAGACACCATCCTCCCAACGCTTCCGGGCTGGTTACGAAGCAATTTCCTGCCGTTGGCCAGCACCAAATCAGGAAGATTGATATTTGAAACTGGAGATAGTTCGGTACACCCATAGCCTTCGATTGGAAGCACCCCAAAACGTTCGCTGAATTCCCGCGCCAGTGGCACAGGAAGCTTTTCCGCTCCGCATACCAGCAGTCGTACCGAGTCGAAATCGCCCACTTCAGCTCGCTTGAGGCAAAAACGTAAAAAAGTCGCGGTGGAAAGCATGACCGTGGAAGCATGCCTTCGGCACAAGGCACCAATATCACGCCCCTGCCTTGGATCGGGGTAGTAGGCTACAGAAATGCCCTGACACAATGGCGCCCACAATGTGATGGTGTAGCCAAAACTATGAAAAAACGGCAACACACCCAGCATTCGGTCTTCTGGAAATATGTCTCCATAGGCAATAAGAGATTGGATATTGGCAACAATGTTGCCGTGAGTCAGTTCAACCCCCTTGGGCGCTCCCGTTGACCCACTGGAAAACACAATGGTAGCGAGGTCGTCTGGTTGCTGGGCGTTGCATCCCAACCAAGATTCCAGCATTCCCAATGGCAAAAACCGCGCGCGGAAATAGGCGCGCGCCTTCGCAAACCCAGTTGCCTTGCCCACTGTGTCTTCAAGGATCAGCAGCTTTCTGCCCGATCCTGGTTCAAAGGAAAGCCGATTCAAAAACCTACGTGCCGTAATAATGGTTTTCACGGAAGTCTGGGACAGACACGCATCATTGACCGCTTGCGATGCGGTATAATTGAGATTGATGGCTACCCGCCCACAGAGCGCCAATGCCGTATTGACCAAGGCTCCACCTGTGCCTGTTGGCATCCAAACGCCAACCATTTCCTCATTAGGTAACAGGTTTTTGAAGACATCTGCCATCAAAAGTGAAGCAGTCAAGGCTCGACCGAAAGTCATTTCCCCTGTGGCCACTGCTCCATCCAAAAAGCACGATTCAGCCCATTTGCGTCGAGCAACGCGCAGGAATAGCCGGGGTGGAGTCAGATTGTGCCGCTTGCGAGCCAAAGAAGCACGCGTGGCCAGAAGGTCGTGCTGGAGCCGAATATTTTTTCCGGTTGCAGGCCCGACAACAGGTTCGCCAACAACAATATCAACCCGTTTTTCATGCAATTGGGTACGTCTGGGCACCCAACGACCTGGCCCACCTTCTTGGGAATGCCCCCAATGCGGGAAGACCGAAACAGGAACCACCGGGTATCCACCGGCTGAAATTTCGGGTAACCATTGGTGCATTGGCCAAGGCGTCCCATCGCTGTCTTGCAAATCTTCAGCAGATACCGCCACTAGGAGCCCGCATTTGAGGTAGTGCCTCACTTTGGCGACCCAATCGGGCAAAGAAAGGTCCGCGCCTTCTTCCGATGCAGCAAACCACGAGATTGAGCGCTTGTAACACGCTTCCAGAAGGCACCTTTCCGCCGGGGTGACCCGATCGACCACCAGAAGGGCACCACATGGGCCTGGTTGCTCCATTGGTTCCAGCAAATGAATACGCGTGTCGCCCCAATGCAGCCTTTTCCATCCAGAATCCAACATGGCCGCCGTCCCCATTAAATGTTTCGGTGTTCATGGCAAGAATCGTCTCGCACGAAGGCCACCATCAGGTTAGAGTACCGAAAGCCTACCCGCGCCTGTTGCCGCGTGTCGAAAACCTGCGGTTTTCGGTGTGCCGCTACTCTGCCCCGGAGCCCTCGAAATGACTAGTCGAATTGCCGCCGCTGTAATCGTTGCCTTGGCTATCCTGAATCCCGGTTCAAGCCAAGGGCAAGCGCCCAAAACGCCCGTCAGCTTCATCCGCGACGTTGCGCCTATCTTCAAGGAAAACTGCTTTGGCTGCCACGGGGCAAAGAACCCCAAAGGTAAGCTCGACATGACCAAAATCGAGGCCCTCCGCAAAGGCGGTACAAAAGACGACCCCATTGTTCCCGGCAAGGCAGATGAAAGCCATCTGGTAGACGTACTCAAGGCGACCGATGCCAGCCGTATGCCGCCACGCGAAACCGGAGAACCGCTTGCCGCTGCCAAGATCGCTGTGATCGAGAAGTGGATCGCTGAAGGTGCGAAAATCGATGCCGGGCTTACACCAAGCACCGATCTGGTGAAAGAATTGCGCCGTCGGTGGACACCGCCATCGCCACTTCAACGTTATGCATTTCCTGTTCAGATTACTGCGCAAGCATTCAGTCCGGATGGGAAAAAGCTGGTTGTGAGCGGCCACCACGAACTCACTATTTGGGACGTCGAAACAGGCAAATTAACCGCGCGTCTCAGCACCCGCTCCCGCCGTGCCATGGCACTGCTTTTCCTGCCGGATGGCAATCTGGTTTATGGCGGTGGTCGGCCCGGCGAAGAGGGTGAAGTTGCCATTTACAACATCAAGGCTGCCCCTTCAAAAACCGAGGAAGGCATTGCTTGGCTGAACGGTGTGGATGATCCAAAGGTTCTGGTGAAAAAGCTTCTGGAAACCGACGACGAAGTCCAATGCTTGGCTCTTTCCCCCGATGGCAAGAAACTGGCCGCAGGCGGATGCGACCGCATGATTCATCTATGGGACCTTACCCCTAGTATTGCTAATGCCAAGCTTGAGCAAAGCATTGAAAATCATGCAGACTGGGTTTTCAGTGTGGCCTTTTCCTCAGATGGTAAACGATTGGGCAGCGCCAGCCGCGACAAGACAGCCAAGCTGTGGGACATCACTGCGAAAGAATCGCTCCTCACCTTCCCCGATCACCAAGCACCGGTTTTTGGCGTGGCCCTGAAGGCCGATGGCAAGGTTGGGTTCAGTGCCGGTGATGACCGGCAGATTCGTTCATGGAATATCACAACCGACCAAGGTGCCAAGCAGGTAAAAGCGATGGCTGGACATGGCGGTCCAATTCTGAAGCTTCTGCAACACCCCAAGCAACCGTGGCTGATCACAGCAGCAGCAGATAACACGGTTCGCCTGTGGAATGCAGATACGGCCGCTGCCATGAAAACCCTTTCCGGTCACACAGACCACGTACTTTCTATTGCGCTTCATCCCGAGGGAGCGATTTTGGCCTCGGGTTCCTACAACGGCGAGGTTCGTCTCTGGAAACTCCCGGAAGGCACCCCCGTGCGCGACTTTGCCGCTTCGCCAGGCCAGATGGTGGCAACCAAACCCAAAAAATGACCCTCGCTGACAGACCTCGCCTAAGACCCTATCTGGCTGCGGATCAGGAACCCGGGAAACCGGGTTTCTTCCTCGTGACAGACAGAGTTGGGATCAGCCGAGCCGTTCTTAGGCTTACTGCATTCGACCTTGAATGCATCAAACTGTGCGATGGGCGGCATGGCATTTCTGACATCCGTCAGAAAATGCAAAAGCGGCTGGGGAATACCAAAATCCCAGATGGCCGTATTGAAATGGTGTTGGGCGCCCTAGATCAGGCCCTGTTTCTAGACGGGCCTGAATGGAATACCGCCGCCAATGCCCCTGTGCGGCCCCCTTCCTGCATTGGCTGTTATGAGGGTGACCCCGCAGCACTGACCGAGCAAATGAATGACCAATTTCAGCGTGCCGGCGGGCCAGGTGCACTAGGCCTCGAAGCGAACGATCACCGTCTCAATGCCATTCTTGTGCCCCACATCGACTACAATCGGGGTGGTTTTAATTTCGCCCACGGTTTCAAAGCCCTTTACGAACAGACAAACGCTAAATTATTTGTCATTATTGGCACCTCACACCACAGCCAGCATCTATTTACACTCACTCGCAAAGCGTTCCAAACGCCACTGGGAATTGCGCCCATTGACACCGCTTTTATGGATCGTGTTGAGTCCATTTATGGTGAAGACCTGTACCAAGACGAACTTCTGGGCCACCTTCCCGAACATTCCATCGAACTCGAAGTGGTTTTCCTCCAGCACATACTCGGCCCCGGTCGGCCATTCCGGATTGTACCCATGGTTGTAGGCTCGTTTCACCACCTCATGGGAAGTCGGACAGGCAAGAACCAATCCAACCGCATCAACCTTATGGCGCAGGCGCTGCAGCATGCCGAAGCCATGGCTGGTGAGCCCGTTTGCTACGTCATTAGCGGAGATTTGGCGCACATTGGCCCCAAGTTTGGCGATCCCTCCGCCGTTTCCACCTCGGAGTTGGGCGAAAGCCAACGTCAGGACCTGCTGCTCATGAAACATGCCTCTGCGGGAGATCACGCAGGCTACCTGAACGTTCTGCGCGCCGAAGACGACAGCAGGCGCATTTGCGGATTTCCTCCCACCTATCTGACACTTCTTGCATTGGGGCAGTGCCAAGGCAAACTGCTACGCTACGATCAGTATGTACATCCTCGCGGCCACGAAAGTGTGAGTTTCGCGTCGATGGCATTTCATCGTGCGGGCACAACGCCATGACAATGGCCAAACTTTGCAACTGCGACGCTAGGTGCCCTCCTGACTGCTGCGCCGTATCTAATGCACGGCACGGGCCGAGGTTGTCATTCGCCAGCGCGTTAGAAGCTTTTCGGGCTCAAGGAAAGCTCGGCCTGTTTCATGGTCCCCGGTTCCAATCATCGTATTTCGACTGGGGAACAGGCCCCCGAACCATCATTTTTGGGCATGGCCTTTCCGACCGATCTACTTCGTTTCTTCCACTCGCTTCGCTTTTGAGGGATCGCTTCCGCTGCATCGGCTGGGATCTTCCCGGATCAACATCTCCAGCCAAAGAGCCGCTGCCATGGATCCGTCACAAGCATCTGGCCGAACAGTTGCTGGCGCTAAGCGATCACCTTGCCATCGAGCGGCCAGTTGTATTGGGAGCATCGTTTGGCTCCACAGTTGCCCTTCGCGCACTAGCTATGGCGCCTAGGCGGTTTGCCGGCGGCATTCTTCAAGGTGGATTTGCGCATAGGCCACTCAGTACCACCCAACGCAATCTGGTTCGATTGGTACGTTTTTTCAAGCAAGCCACCATGAATCAGTTGCCTCGCTATCAGGACTTTCTTGCCCGGGCCAATGGCAAGGAATTTGAAGGACACGATCCAGAACGATGGGAGCATCTGGTGGCATGCGCAGGCCCCACTCCAGTCCGTACCGTTTGCCATCAGGCACTTCTTCTGGACAAGACGGACTTGCGGCCAATACTTCCCCTGATCAAGCTGCCAATGCTACTGGTGTGCGGAACCAACGATCGCGTAGTCAACCAAGATTGCAGCAACGCCTTGTTGGAAGGGTTGCCCATGGCACGCAGGGTCACGCTTGGAGAATGCGGCCACGTTCCGTGCTATACCGATGTTGAAGCCCTGGCCGCGCTTATTGTGGAATTCATGGACCACCTACAGGAGTCTTGAGCAATGGCAGACACTATTTGGCGCATGCCAATCGTTGGCGTTGGAAGCGATGGTTTGGCCGGATTGACCAGCCGCGAGCGTCAAGCCCTTGCCGATGCTGATGTGATTATCGGCCAAACTCAAGTATTGGGATTACTTGGGCCAACCAGCGCCCAGCAGTTGCCGCTTGACAGCGATCTGGCAACCGCCGGTCGTGATATCCAATCCCGGATCAACCACCAGAAATTGGGATTCGTGGTTTCTGGTGACCCGCTGTTCTACGGACTTGCCGGGTGGCTCTTCGACACGTTTGGGAAAGATCGTTTTGAAGTTTTGCCCCATGTCTCCAGCATGCAGACAGCCTTTGCCCGCATCAAGGAAAGTTGGGAAGACGCCTACCTGAGCAATCTCCAATCCCAACCACTTCCCTCCGTGATTGAACGGATGCGGCAGGCGCGAACCGTGGGCCTATTTACCACACCTGAAGTTGGCCCCGCGGCCGTTGCCCGAGCGCTTTTGGCCCGTGGCATGACCGGCTATCGGGCTCATGTGTGCGAAAATCTGGGCACACCGCGCGAACGACTAACCCAAGGAACACTCGATGAAATCGCCTCGCTCGATTTCGACCCGTTGAACATTCTGATATTATGCCGCCTGCCCGGAGCTTCGGAAAACCATTCCATACACGCGCAAAGTGCTTTATTCGGGAATCCAGAAGGCGACTATGCCGTTGACGCGCCCGGCAAAGCGCTTGTCACACCGGGCGAAATCAGGTCGATTGCCTTGGGTATGATGCGGCTTCAACCCGGTATTTCCGTGTGGGATATTGGTGCCGGTTCCGGGAGCGTGGCTATCGAAGCCGCTCGCTTGGTCCGCCCAGGCAAAGTGATCGCTATTGAAGAAGATCCCGGCGACTTCCAGAAATTGGTGGCCAATCTGGCGCACCATGCTGCCGACACTGTGGTTCCGGTTCGGGGATCAGCTCCAGCAGCGTTCACGGGGCTGGCTGCTCCAGACGCGGTATTTATTGGTGGTGTGAGTCATGAAGTGGCGCGACTGATTGAACCCGTCTGGAACGCGTTGAGGCCGGGCGGAACGCTGGTGGCGCATCTCGGGTCGATCGAGGCCGTGGCCGCAGCTCAATCTCGCCTGCGTTCAGTTTCAGACAATGTCGATCTGGTACAAATCGTTTTAGCGCGGGGTGTCGATCAACTTGGCATCACGCGCCTCGATCCACTCACGCCCTCGTTTATTCTGCGCGCCACCAAATAACGTCTGCCGCATCATGAGCGAGTGGCCCAGTCGCATGTGAACTGGGCCACTCGCTCATGGTTTTGTTGTGGGGGCATCAACCGCGTGGCTTAGGCCGCTCCCAAGCGGCATCGTATGGCTGGGAAAACAGTACCTGTATTTTCTCGGCTCGGTCGCGTTGCCCGGCAACAACTCCCAGTCCTTCAATGATTCGGGCCAAACGCGGGTCTTCAGCAGCGCCGCCGCCACGGTCGATCCGATCAAGGAGTGCGGCAAGATCGAGCAACCGGCATCGCATTTCCAGATAAGTCTGATCCAAAACTTTCTGGGCCGGAATTGAGGCCAGTAGCGTGGCGTTGGCACCAGGCATAATCCAGTTCCTCCACAATTTCAGGTGCGCGAAAAACGGGCGCGAATTTCCAATGGTACCATTTCATTGAAGCCGCCAGACTTCAAACCTGCCATGTCAATGGTTGCGAATCGGAAACCAAGCGCCAGCAATTTCTCGCATACAGATGTCGCGTGCCCTGCCAAGAAAAACGCGTTCATCTCGCTGGCAGGCAATTCAACACGCGCCAGTTCTCCGGAGTGCACGCGGACCCGGCAATCAGAATATCCCAAGGTATGCAGAAACGATTCAGCGGCTTCAACGCGCTGTACTCTTTCTGGTGTGGCGTCAACACCCGGCGCCAATCGACTGGACAGGCATGGAGACGCTGGACGGTCCCACACCGATAGATTCCACTGCTTGGCCAGCATGCGAACTTCGGATTTTCCCAATCCCGCTTCGATGAGGGGATGCCGCACACCACGTTCAGCCGCTGCTGTCAAACCGGGCCGGTAGTCGCCTAGATCGTCACGGTTGGCGCCGCTGCAAACGGTATTCAAACCGAAAGCTTCCAGACGCATCGCCACCTGCAGATACAGTTCACTTTTGCAGTGGTAACAGCGGCTGCCATCGTTGGCTCGATATGCGGGCTGCTGAAATTCTTGGGTATTCAAAACTTCGTGTCGAATACCGATCGCCAAGGCAACCGTTCGCGCCGAATCGACATCTCGACGCGCAACACTGGGGCTATCTGCTGTAAATGCTACAGCACGGTCACCCAGTGCTAAATAGGCTGCTTTGGCAACCACAGCACTATCAACCCCACCGCTCAAGGCCACCGCAACGGACCCCATATCGGTAAGGACTGCCAACAATCGTTCGGATGGTCCGATGACTGAATCTCCCTCAAGTAAGGCGAGATGACATTGTATCGGACGCAGCAGGATCCGGCACGTCATGTGATGAGGGCGGAGCCTGTCTGCCAGAATGACAGACGGTTTTCTTCCACACCCCAGTCTTGGCAGGAGGTAGCGGTGTGCTGAAAGAATGCCCTAACCGCAAAGCCTTAATCCATAAGCTCTTCGATCAGCGCATCCAGTGGCACGCGGATTGCATAACTGTAGCAAGCCTTCAGGCTATGGGGAGAATTGCATATGAAGACGAACATCAAGCCGTTGGGTGACCGCGTGGTCATTGAGCGATTTGCAGCAGAAGTGAAAAGTTCAGGTGGTCTGTACCTGCCGGAAAATGCCAAGAGCAAGCCACAAAAGGGCAAGGTTCTGGCGGTAGGCCCCGGCAAATTGCTTAAAGACGGTAGCCGCAAGCAGCCCAACCTCAAGGTTGGCGATGTGGTTCTCTTCACCAACTGGGCAGGCGACGAATTCAAGCAGAGCCATGGCGAAGACGTGCTGCTCATGCGTGAAGAAGACGTTCTGGCCGTTGTGAACGGCTGAAATCCGGGATCGATTTCACACTGATTTACCCACCATTCCGATACATTCCAACGATTTCAGGAGACGAAAATGGCCGCCAAGCAGATTGCATTCGAACAAGAAGCCCGCGAAGCACTTCGTCGGGGCGTAACCAAGCTTGCACGCGCAGTGAAGGTGACGCTCGGGCCAAAGGGTCGCAATGTCATCATCCAGAAGAGCTTCGGTTCCCCCACGGTAACCAAGGACGGCGTGACCGTTGCCAAGGAAATTGAACTCGAAGACAAGTACGAAAACATGGGCGCACGCATGGTGCGCGAAGTTGCCAGCAAGACCAGCGACGTGGCAGGTGACGGTACCACCACGGCAACCGTTCTCGCTGAAGCGATTTTCAACGAAGGCCTCAAGGCAGTCGTTTCAGGCGCCAACCCCATGCTGATGAAGCGTGGTATGGAACTCGCCGTTTCCCATATCGTTGATAAGCTTCACGAAATGTCCAAAAAATGCAGCAGCCTGAAGGACATGCAGGCTGTGGCGACTGTAGCTGCCAACCATGACAGCGAAATCGGCACCATCATTGCCGAAGCCATGGAAAAGGTAGGCAAAGACGGCGTCATCACTGTTGAAGAAGGCAAGTCTTTCAAGACCGCGCATGAATTTGTCGAAGGTATGCAGTTCGACCGCGGCTACCTGTCTCCTTACTTCATCAACGACAAGACCCGCATGGAATGCGATCTCGAAGATTGCTACATCCTTGTTCACGAAAAGAAGATTTCTGCCAGCAAAGATCTTCTTCCACTTCTTGAACAGGTCGTTGAACAACGCAAGCCAATCCTCATTATCGCTGAAGATGTCGACGCCGATGCGTTGGCAACGTTGGTGATCAACACCATGCAGTCAGGCGGCATTTTCAAGTGCTGCGCCGTGAAGGCTCCCGGTTACGGCGACCGCCGCAAGGCCATGCTCGAAGACATCGCCGCCATGACCGGTGGCCGCGCATTCTTCGAAGATCTTGCCACGCCACTCGACACCATCACCTTGAAGGATCTGGGTCGCGCCAAGAAGATCAAGGTCGACAAGGACAACACCACCATCATCGAAGGTGCTGGCAACAAAACTGAAATCAAGAACCGGATCGCAACCATCCAACGCGAACTGGAAAAATCCACCAGCGATTACGACCGCGAAAAGCTCTCTGAGCGCATCGCCAAGCTTTCTGGCGGCGTTGCCAAAATCAACGTCGGAGCCGCTACTGAAAGCGAAATGAAGGAAAAGAAGGCTCGCGTGGAAGATGCCATGCACGCCACCCGCGCTGCTGTCCAGGAAGGTATTCTTCCCGGCGGTGGTGTGGCTCTTCTCCGCTCCAGCCAAGGCCTGAAGGCCAAGGGACTCACGGAAGACGAAGCAACCGGTTACGACATCGTCGTCCGCGCCTGCTCCGCACCTATCGTGCAGATCTCCACCAACGCTGGCCAAGATGGCGCGGTCATCCGCTCCAAGGTCTTGGAAGAGAAGGAAAATTCCTACGGTTACGACGCCCGCAACGACAAGTATGTCGACATGGTGAAGGCCGGTATCATCGACCCAACCAAGGTTGTGCGTTCGGCTCTGCAAAATGCAGCCAGCGTTTCAACACTGCTCCTCACCTCCGACGCGCTGATCGCTGACCTTCCAGCCAAGGACGAGAAGAAGGCTGGCGGCGACGACATGTATTGATATCTAGAACCTAAAAAACCTTGCCGAGGCGACCGATTGGTTGCCTCGGCTTTTTTATTGCTTATGATTGACTCACTCCGATGCCTTTCTTCTTCACATAACGAAAGCACGGTTTGCCATGGACCGCCGCTCTTTTAATGCTGCCGCCTCATCTGCTTGTTTACTGATGGCTGAACCTGCCGCGCCCTTATCCGGCGATGCGGTGATCCGCGCCAAGGCGGGTGTCTCTGATATCGTTATCACCACAACTTCCAGACTGGCAGGAGCTATTCATTCGCTAAAATGGAATGGCATGGAGTTCATCGACAGTCTCGATCATGGCAGACAATTACAGTCTGCCTGTTCTTTCGATATGGCGCGCCCAGGTCCATTTTGGGCGGAATGTTTCAACCCCACAGAAGCAGGCTCTCGACTCGATCATACCGGAAACAAAACCACTAGTCGTTTAACCGCGCATGTGGCGCGCGACAATATTCTGGCCACCAAATGCCAAATGGCCTTCTGGCTAGCACCGGGAGAAAAATCATCCGGGCGCCCGGCATTGAATACAACCACGCTATCAAACCATCACTTGGGGAAAATTGTCCGTATCGGGCATGAGGGGTTGCCCCATGCCATTGAATACATCGTTACATTCGGAATTCCATCGGCTGAAAATCACACCATGGGGCAATTCGAAGCGCTGACAGGATACATGCCACCAGAATTTTCCCGATTCCTCTCATGGAATCCATCCACTGGCAAAATCGCGGAATTAAACGATGGCCCGGGCGAGCAGCCACTACCCGTTATTTTCACCACACCAGACGAACAGCACGCCATGGGAATCTACACTCCCTTCATGCCATCATGCCCTTCAGACAAGCCTTCCTATGGCCGATTCCGGTTTCCCGCGGAAAAAGTTGTCAAATGGAACTGCGTTTTTAGGGTTCGAAACTTCAATAAAATGGATATCACCGAGGTTTCGTTACGCATGTTTGTCAGTGTGGGCACTTTGGCCGATGTTGTAGCCACCCAAAGCGCGCTCCGTCAAAAATATACTGCGCAATAGTTGATCGTTGCAGATAAAAAACAGAAAAGCCTCCCACTTGCATGGGAGGCTTTTCTGTTGTGGGCCTTTAGGCATGAATCAGGTGGTAACGGCGTCTTCCGCAACGATGGAACGCGTTGCTTCCTGCGTTACCGCGTGACCTTCGCCGAATATCAGCAAAAGCGGGCTGGCAATGTAAATGGAGCTGTAAGTACCAACCACCACACCTACCACCATGACAAACGCAAAGAGGTGAATTCCTTCAGCACCACTGAAGTAGAGAACCACAACCACCAGCCATGTTGTCAAAGAAGCCAGCACGGTTCGGCTCAGCGTCTGGTTGACGCTATCATTGATCATGCTTTCCGTAAGCAGTGGATTACGGCCGCGAACTTCTCGGATGCGATCAAACACGACAATCGTGTCGTTGACCGAGTAACCCACCAGGGTAAGAAGAGCCGCGACTGCGGGGAGATCGATCTTGAAATCCTGAATCTGCAGGATCGAACTCAAAACCGGGATACCAGCCAAGTAATGGCAAAGCGCAATGGCTCCCAGCGTAAAGAACAGGTCATGGACCAGGCACAGCAGCGCTGCCAAACCAAAGGTCCAGTTTCCAAACCTCAACCAAAGATAAAGGAGAATGGCCAACCAAGAGGCCACAATCGCGCCCACTGCCTTGCCTTGGGTCGCGCCTGCCATGCTGGCATTGAAGTTGTCGAGTCGCTCAGGCTGCGGGTTGGCCGCGTATCGAGCCTTCACGCCTTCAAACACATCGGTGAGTTCTGTCGCGGGAACGGGTTCCAGCAGAACCAGATTGAAATCGGAAAATCTGCCAGCATTCCCCTTGCTGACAGGATCGATGCGAGCACTTGCAAGGGCCGAAGCAGGAATCTTGTTGTTCCCCTTCTTAGCCTGCACGTTCAGCACATCCTTGACCACACGAGACACCTGATCGAGGGTGGCTTCAGATGTGAAGGAGAAAGAAACCATCGAGGCGGTAGAACTGGCTTTGCCCTTTTCTCCGACTTGGAACGAGGTAAGCGTGTTCTTTTCGAGGTCTTCTCCCAAGACACGCGCCACTTCTGCCGCCACCTTTTCTGTGACAATTTCAGAGGTGCGGACTGTGAAGTACTTGCTGCTGCCGCCTTCGCCAGCGCCCCCCACGAAGATTTGTTCAATCTTGCGGTCGGGCAAAGACGATGTGGCAAACTTGTTATTGAGCCAGTTCACATCTTGAGGAGCTTTCAGAGCTCCTGTGTAAGCTGTTCCACCGTTGAAATCGATATCCAAGCCTTCCTTGCCGCGGTAGAAGAACAGTGCGCCACCAGCAATCGTGAGTGCCAGAGTGATGTAAAACATCGTCCAGCGGATACTCATGAAATTGAAGTTGGGTTTTTCAAACAGATGCCGCATCGACAATTCCGTTGGACGGGAAATGTGCAGCCACATGTTGAACATGGTGCGTGTGAGATACAGCGACGTGAAGAGGCTGATGATCAGACCTGCCGTCAGACTGATACCGAACCCCTTAAGCTGGTCATTACCCACCACGTAAAGCACAATGGCGGTAAAGATACTGCTTAAGTGCGTGTCAATAATGGTTGGCAGCGCGCGGTCGTAGCCATTGCGGAGAGCCACGGCCAAGGTCGCACCTCGCTCACGTTCTTCACGCAAACGCTCATAGATTAGAACGTTGGCGTCCACAGCCATACCAAGTGTCAACACAAGCCCCGCCAAACCTGGCAGCGTGAATGTCGCCTGAACCAGTAGCATAAATGCCACGGTCAGGGTGAGGTTGGCAAAGAGCGCGATACAGGCGACGATCCCAGCAAATTGATAGTAATACACCATGAAAATGAGCACTGCGAGGAACGCGCCAACAATGGCGTAAGCACCTCGGACAATGGTGTCGGCGCCCAGTGTGGCGCCCATGTTGGCCTCACTGGCAGGACGGCTGCTCAATGTCGCTGGCAGGGCACCAGCGCGCAGGATTCGAATCAGGTCATCGAGTTCCGCCTGAGTGAAATCACCGGTGATTTGACCAGAATCGCTGATGCCAGACTGCAGGTTCGGGGCCGAGTGAATCTGGCCATCGAGCACGATGCTAAGACGCCTCTGAACGTTGCGGGACGTTAAATCGTAAAATTTTCGGGCCCCTTCAGCGTCGAGAGCGAAACCAACGGCTGCTTCGCCACGGCCACCGGTAGTGCGGTAAACAGACGTGAGTGATCCGCCGTCCACCGACTTGCCTTCTTCAGGCTCACGCACCAACACCCAGTATTCCACCTTTTTCTGATCTTCGACATCTTTCTTGCTCAGATAAGGCGTTTGGCGAAGTTCCGGACGAATGTCTCGCTTATAGATCAGCATTCCATCCAGTTCGCATGGACGCGTGCTATCAACAAGCTTCCAGTTTGCCGAATCGCTTGCCGCGTTGTTGAGTTGCAGGCCACTGGTGACACCAGCATCGGTACGCCCATAAAGCATGGCTTTGCCAAGCTCAACCCATCGGTAACGATGGCGGTTGGCTTGGTTTCCAGAGCGTACCGTGAACTGACCCGCATCCTGACCAGCAGGAACATTTTTCCGTTGCGGTGGTTCAGGTGGTTGGCCGGGAAGTTTAGCGTTTTCGCGCGTTTGCAATACTGCATCTGTTTTCAGTTGAGCAAAGTAGGTCTTGGAAGCTTCAAAAGCTTCGGCATCGTCATCAGGACGCGCCAGAATGGCAAACTGCAACAGGCCCTGCTGAGTGATGCGGGCCTTGATGCGTTCGATGTCATTTTCAGACAGGCCAATCTTGCCGCTTGTCGCAACACGGTAGGCAGCAACTTTCGACTTCACAGACTCTGGGTCTTTGGCCAAACCAGAAGCTAACTGCTCCAATCGCCCCGTTTCATCAAGGGGGATTGATTCTAGTTCCTTGGTTGCCTCCGGTGGAATCATTTCCTTCACTTCGGCTACCAGCTGCTCCCAGCGGCGGGTCCGTGCGCTTTCTTGACTACGACCACCAAAAGGCAGAACAATTTCAATGCGCGGTGGGTCGCCCGGTATCGGCCTGACCGTGATGTTGTAAAGATCCGCTGGATCGATTCGGCGCTTGAGCGCAGTCGTCAGTTCTTCCAGCCGGGAGTTCAGGTCGTCGTTACGACCATCGCCGCCCTTGCTTCGAGCCTGATCGAGCTCGTACACAAGCGTGGTACCACCGCTCAGGTCTACACCCATGCGGAAAGTCAGACCGGGTTCGCCCGTCACATAGTGACTCAAGGCCAAACCGATCACCGCCAGCGATACGAGGAACGGTAGAAGGCAGACAAGCAGCCGCCCTGCATCCACGCCAAATCGTTCGCGCAACCGCTGAAAGAACCTTTCCAAGCCAGTACCCTCCGCCCGCATCGGGCGTCATTTTTTCTGCTCGCGAGCTGCGGCTGCCTCTTCTTCGCGGGTCAAATTCCGCTGAATCGAGGACCTTGTCACCTTCAGCCGTGCGCTTTCATCGATCTTCAACGTCACTTCATCGCCAACTTCCGGCAAGCTGCTCACCACACCGAAAATACCCGCCGAGGTCAGGACCCGGTCGTTCTTGCGAAGTCCCTTTTGGAAAAACTCCGCCTCACGTTTGTCACGGTTGCCTCTCAGCAACATGTTGACAACAAGAACGATCAGCAGTGCGCCCAACGGAGCCAGATTCCACCAAAGTGGAGCAGGAGCAGGAGGAGAACCTTCTGCCTGAGCCAATAAGATTGAAACCCACATCGCCATCGGCGCAACACTCTCCCGCAGGCACACGCAACCGATCAAACACTTAACTTAAGGCACTTGTGGATCACCGACAAGCCAGTCTCGGCTCCAAGCCCCATAGGTTCCATTCTGAATGGCTACGCGAGCGCCACCAACGAGCCTCTGATAAAACCTGATGTTGTGTGCACTAAGAAGTATCGGCCCCAGCATCTCGTGCGACGCGAACATGTGGTGTATATACGCCCTGCTAAACCGAGTGCAGGCTACGCAATCGCATTCCCCGTCAAGCGGTTTTGCATCGTCCCGAAAGCATGCGTTGCGTAATCTCAACTCGCCATGGCGGGTAAATGCCTGAGCGTTGCGGCCGTTTCGGGTTGGTAGCACGCAGTCGAACATATCGATACCCGAACCGATCGCCGCGAGCAGATCTTCTGGCCGCCCCACACCCATCAAGTACCGGGGTTTGTTGGATGGCAAGGCATCGGCGCATGCTGGCAACGCTGCTGCCATCGCCTCGGGCTTTTCACCCACCGAGAAACCGCCCAGCGCATACCCGGGAAAGTCCAGTGCCGTAAGGTCTAAGGCGCACTGGCGCCTTATTTCTATATCGAGGCCCCCCTGAACAATGGCAAATTGGGCCTGATCAGCACGTGTACCGGCTGAACGGCATCGAGCTGCCCATGCCACCGTTCTGGCAACTGCGCGCTCAAGCTCGGCCGGAGTGCAGCCTGCGGGCGGACACTCATCCAGAACCATGGCGATGTCAGAACCGAGGTTTTCCTGAATTTGAATGGCTTTTTCAGGGGTCAGGTCGATCATTCTGCCATCGACATGCGACCGAAAAACAACGCCCCGATCCGAAATCGAGCGTCGTTCGGCCAGACTAAATACTTGGTATCCACCGGAATCCGTGAGAATGGATCCTTCCCAAGCCATAAAGCGATGCAATCCGCCAAGGCGGGCAACTCGGTCGTCCCCCGGGCGCAAATGAAGGTGATAGGTATTGGCCAGAACCATGCTGGCACCGGCATCACGCACCTGATCAGGCAGCAGCCCCTTGACTGTTCCTAAGGTGCCAACCGGCATAAATGCGGGGGTATCCACCACGCCATGCGGTGTGGTCAACCGCCCGCGCCGGGCCATACCGTCGCGGGCCAACAGTTCAAACGAAATGGCCATAGGGCCTTCCGTGACAGCCCGTCAGGGCGTCACTCTCCCCTGAGGGCCAAACCACGCTCACGCAACTTTTCGCGTACTTCGTTCAGCGAAGTGATACCAAAGTTGCGGGCTTCCAGAAGTTCATCGGCCGATTTGGAAACCAGTTCGCCAATCGAACCAAGAGCCAAACGATTCATACATTTTCGAGCCCGAACTGACAGCTGCAAGTCGGAAGTTGGTGCTGCCAACTTGATTTGCTCCGCTTCGGTCAATTCCATAGGCGGGCGGTAAGAACCTCCCTCGCCACCAGCTTCCAACGACTGGCCCAGTCGCAGGCTCTTGGCATCCAGAATCTTTTTGACTTCGTCGAGAGACGTTTCGCCAAAATTCTTGTTGTTAAGCAGTTGGTCTTCCGTCACGCGGGTGAGGTCGCCCAATGTCTTGAGATTCAACCGCTTGAGACAGTTCCTTGCTCGGACTGAAAGCTCGAAGTCGAAGATTGAGACTTCAAAAATATGGCTCGGCACCACGCTGGCGGCGGTGCCATCGGCAGCCAGAACCATGGTCAGTGATGCCTGAGCATCGCGGGCAAGCAAACGTGCTTTTTCGTCGTTGGGCTGGCTGACCTGCACCTGACGGAAGCATTCATAGGCCTTTTCGTATCGGCCCTGATCTTCGTAGAGAATGCCCAGATTTGTAAGAGTGCCAGCCTGAACAGGAGGTTGCTGGCGGCACCGTTCGTAGAAGACAATGGCGTCTTCATCGTTGCCGGCAATATCGTTCAACCGCGCAAGCTGGAAGAGAGTACCAGCGTGGCTTGGGTCGTGCTTGACTGCTGTTTCAAAGGCTTCCACAGCCTTGAGAGTCAGACCCTGATCGAGAAGAAGGCGGCCGTTTTGATAGTGGTATTCGGCAGAGTGGCTCGCCAGATCCTTGTGTTTTTCAAGTAGTTCACGCGATTTATCGTGCTTGGCCATTTCCCGATACACGCCTGCGCGCTGCAGGTTGACCTGACCGAGATTGTAACCGCTTTTTTCAGCTTTCTCAAAAGAATCCAAAGCATCTTCGTGCTTGCCAGAAGCTGCTTTTAACCGGCCATGATAAAAAGCCGCCAAAGCACCATCTGCCTGAGCCAGATGTTGCATGGCCTCGTAGCCATGGCCAAGGAAAAACAGCGAAATACCGAGCTTCAGATGGAGGCGCTTGGCCGCATCGGGCTGTACCGTTGTAAGGCGTTTTTTCAGCGTGTCCGCAGCGTCGCGAAGGATCTTGACTTGGTTCCTGTCAGCAACCAGCGCGCTGCGCAACTGCTGCACGGTACCAGCGTCACAATCCTCTTTTTCGACCATCAAAACCTTCAGGTCGACCATACGATTCCACCCCTTGAGTCTTAAGCGATGCTAATGTGAATGCCGCAAGCGACCGGCAATGCCGGCACAAGCATAAGTAGTGTTTGTACCGCATTACGGGGTGTCCGGGCAAGGGGCTCTGTCACCCCCCGGAGCGGAGAGACTTCATGCCGCCTCGTCATTCTACCGCAACTGGCCCAGCCTGCTACGCCCTAACCACCCCAGGACTGGAAGGTTTAGCGTCTGCAGAAATCCGCGACCGTCTGGGGGGGGAGATCCTGAAATCGACTTCCGGAATGGTTGTATTTCGCGTCGAAGACATCGATTCTCGACTCCTCGATCTCAACACGGTTGAAGATGTTTTCCTGCTGGCTTGGGGCAGCAACGAGCTCACCCGCAGAGCCGCAGACCTAGAGCTCATCCAGCGTTGGACATCCATCAAACCGGACTGGCCCGAACTGCTGCGGTTGCACCACGCCATCCGCCCCAAACCCCGGGGAACACCCAGTTATTGGCTGGTGGTCCAGCAAGAAGGGCGTCAGGTATATCAGCGCCATTCCGCCCGCAAGTCGCTCATTCGTGGTCTGGACAAAGTCATTCACCCTCGCTGGAAGATTCAGGAGGAAATGGCAGACTTGGAGATCTGGTTGACCATTCACGAGCAACAAGCGGTCTGCGGCGTACGGCTATCGGACCGCACCATGCGTCACAGGACATGGAAAAAGGAACACCGCCCAGCATCGCTGCGACCCGTTGTAGCGGCAGCCATGGCACGCCAGATTTCTGCCCGCCCGGGATTGCGTATTCTCGATCCCATGTGCGGTGCCGGTACTGTACTTGCAGAATCATTGAGATTGGCTCGCCAGCATCGAGACAAGACAGATCCCGTTTTAGTGGGTGGGGACATCGACAACGATGCCCTTCAGTGTGCGTCCATCAACCTGCGGTCATGGACCCCTTCTCAGTTATGCCTCTGGGATGCGCGCCGGCTTCCATTAGCCTCGCGCTCCTTCGATGCCGTGGTATGCAACCTACCGTTCGGCAAACAATATGCCGCCGATCAAGATTTGGGAGCGCTCTACGATGCCGTGGCGAAAGAAGCAGACCGGGTCTTGTACGATGGCGGCGTTGCTTGCTTCCTAACCAGTGAAACAACCTTGGCGCGTAATGCGGCAGCAGCCAATGGCTGGAAGGCGCGAGAAAATGTACCTGTTGAAGTCCTCGGACAACGGGCCTCCATCCTGACGTGGCGGGTTCCAACCGATAGATTGGACCAATAGAAAGTTCCATTGCAATCGTGAGCGAGTAAGACCCATGGCAAGCCCAACTCTCGAGTGCCCGCATTGCAACGCCGTTTTGAGGCCCGCCAACCCCGTGCCAAACGGCAAAAAGGTGGCGTGCCCCAAATGCAAGCAACCCTTCACCGCAGGTGGGGAACCTGCTCCAGCACCAGTTCAGGCAGCCAGGCCCGTCGACGACGATGATGATGACGACGGACGCGGATCTTACGGTGTCGAATCGATCGACGCGCCGGTTGAAGAAGTTGATCCCAAGACAGGCAAAAAAACGAAAAAGAAAGGCAAGAAGCCTGAAATCAATTATGCGCCCGATTCGTCGCTGAAAGACATGCGCGGCCCGGCCATTGGCATTCTGACCCCTATCGGAAACAACTACATGTGGCATTGCGCCATCATGATCATCTTGGCGTTCGCCAGCATGATGATTGGGGTTTGGCCTTTCATCTTTGCCGACCGATTGCTGACACCCATTCAGGCACTGAATGAATTTTACGCAAAACAGATTGCTTCTGAAGGTAAAGGTGGCAGCGGCACTTGGACCCAACGATTGAAAGATGCTCAACTCGACAAATTAGAATGGCCCATAGCTGTAGGCCGTGACGGCAAAAAAATGCGTGAACCAGATTACGGAAAGCAGGAAATGCGAGCCGAGGAAGGTGCCGCTGGCGATGAGTACATCGCCCGTGCCGAGAAACCGACACGCATTGCTTGGGTTATTGCCGGTGGGGTTGTTCTAGCATGGACCTTTGTTATGGCCATTGGCAGCGTGAAAATGGTTACGCTTGAGTCGTATGGTTGGGGAATGACCAGTGCCATCATGTCGCTGATACCCGTCAATCTGCTTGGCCTGACCATGCTGATCTGGAAACCGTGGGATCTCCTACACGAAGACCTTTTCTGCTGGATCGCACTTTACATCCTGCCCATTATGGGATTTTTCTCCATCATTTTTGGAATCTGGATGCTTATCGCGCTCAACGACGAGCGCGTTATCAAAGGCTTTGAATTCAAGGGTACAGACAACGAATAACTTTCACCGCTTAGATGTATCGAGCGCCTTGTCCACTGCGGCCTTAAGGGTTTGCAGGTCGTCGTTGTAGTTAGCATCCCGGCGGTTGTTGATCAGGACTGCAACGTTTAACCCGTCTTTTCTTTGTCTGGCCATGGCGGTCGTCCCCGGCATGCTTCCAAAAAATGTGCTGTCGATGGTACCGCCCGGTTGGCGTGTTTCTCCGTTAAGAACGTAGTGACTCATAAAAGCGCACAGCGCCGGTGCGGATGCAACCAGCCCACCATGGGCATCCATGACATCGATTGAAAATGAACCTGCCGCCGCGGGGTACTCGACTTCCCGCGGATCGCGACGCGAAGTCTGGTCCACCCCTAACCGGACATCTGCCACACCATGGGGCTTCAAAACAAGTTCCTGCACGGTTGCAAAATACGGTTTTCCATGGGCTTTTTCGAGCACACGCCCCAACACACAGTAACCAAAATTCGAATAGGCCACTTTCTTGCCCGGCTCAAAATCTAGCGGTTGCGTCTGCATGAAACGCACTACATCCGCCGGGTTGGGGGCGCGGGTTAGGCCGAGTTCTTTTTTAATTCTTGTAACGGCGAACATGGGATCAAAACTGGCGGCCCTATCCCACCCTCCCTTGTGATCCAAAAGGTCACCCACCGTAATTTTAGATATTTCCGGATCCACCTTGCCCCCCTTCGGTGCTTTGAGGGCAAGTAGCTTGAATGCCGGAGTTTCCAATGTCAACTGGCCTTTGGCCACCAGTTCACGAATGGCAGCGGCCGTAACTGGCTTACTGACACTCGCAATACGCATCATGGCATCGGGCTGACATGGCTGGCGGCCTCCTTGGTCGCGCCAGCCAAAGCCTCGGGAATAAATCAGTTCACCGCGAAGAGAAACCGCAACAGTAAGGGACTTCGCCTGCAACAGCGCCATATGTTCCAGAAGTGCGCTGTCGAGATTATCGAATTCCATGCGGGCCTTGCCGGTTTTAGGTGTTGCCCCAGGAGCAACAGCCATCACCACTCCCACAACAAGAGTTGCCGCGATGGCACCCAACATGAACCTGATCATTGGAATCGATCTCCTCGAATCATTTGGCCTGACCACGCCACCATGCGAAGGCTCGAAAAGGTACAGAGAACGCTGCACCAATACGCGAAACCCAAGACCGCGCGTGGTCCATACGCAAAAACGACTCCAGCAAATCGCCCATATCGGCATGGTTGGGAATGACTATGTCGTAGTGGGGGCGGAATGTGCCGGTGCTGACCCTCACAACTTGCGGTACTGTCATTTCGAGCAATCCTTCGGCCCCTTGGGTTGATCCCCACCCACTAGCTCCACGGCCTCCAATGGGGGTATCCGGATGGCCAGCTGCAATAAGCACATCGTTGATGGTGACCAATCCAGCTCGTAATCGGGAAGCTAAAAGAGCGGCCCTTTTTTCGCTTCCAAAGATCGCTGCACCAAGGGCGAACGGGCAGGCGGCATCGGCCGCAAGCATGGAAGCCTCGTTCGGGCAAGTCATGATGGCCAGAAGCGGCACAAACAGATCCTCGCGCCAGACACGCATTTCAGCCGTGACATTTTCAAGAATGAACGGCGTATGGTTCCCTTCTGGTAGGCCAATCAGCCAACGTGCGCCAGACGCCACTGCGGCATCGGCAAGGGCGCGCGCATGGGCGGCGCGCTCGTTCGCCCCAGATGGTCGATCTTGCACCATGGCTGGGGAATTACCCGCAAGCTTTGCCAGTGTCTGCCTAAATAAATCCAAAGCCGCGGGTGCCACCAAGCACCGGCGTGTGGCCATGCAGGTCCGGCCCCGATTTGCCAACGAACCAAACCAAGCCGCACGCGCCGCCTGCACGGCATCGGCATCGGCATCGTCGAGTACAAACAGTGCGTCGTGGCCAGAAAGTTCCAAGCTGCTCGAAATCAGGCGGGGAGCCAGCGCTTGAGCTATGCGGGCACCAATGGCCTTGCTGCCCGTAAAAACCAAGTGATCAATGTCCGCTTCAACAAGCGCCTCACCGGAAGCGGCATCTGCATTGAGGATGGTGACCAATCCATCCGGAAGTCCTGCTTCGAGCAAGCCTTCTATCAGAAATTTCCCGCAGTCGGGTGCCTTTTCGGAAGGTTTGAAAATGACAGCGTTACCAGCAACAACGGCTTGTACTATCTGAATACCCGACAGTATCAGTGGGTAATTCCACGTGCCGATTATTCCAACAACACCGCGTGGGCGCCTGTGCACATGATCGCGGCCACCCGCCAAAAACAACGGGGTTCCCCGTGCCTTGCGCGGGGCCAACAGCCGTGGGGCGGAATGGGCCAGATGCGCGCACGCGGCGGCAAACGGAAGGATTTCTGTGGCAAGGCATTCTTCGCGTGTCTTGCCTACTTCGCGGTCGATAACAGCAATCCAGTCACCAGAACGCTCGACGAGCCATGAACGAAAGCGCCTGAGCCACCGGCATCGCTGGGGTACCGTTTTTTCCGCCCATGAGATTTGTGCCTGACGAGCCAAGGCAATGCGTTCGGACATGGCCCTGAGTGCTCTATCTTGTTGGCTCATGGCGGCTTCATCCCTAACGTGGCGCATGTGAGCCAACGACGCGGAGCATCAGCAATATGAGTTCATCTTACGAGGTCCGCCGCATCCTGGGTGATGTCCCAAGTTTGGGCGGAAGGATCAAAGCCATTCCCGATGACTTCCTTGTTGAGGAGATACCGGCCTATGAGCCGTGTGGTACTGGTGGATTTCTTTACCTTTGGGTTGAAAAATGCGATTTTCCCGCTGAAAAACTCGCTCGCGAAGTTGGTTTCCGCTTGGGAGTCAAACCGCAAGATGTGGGGATTGCTGGCTTGAAGGATCGTCGGGCTATTACACGTCAGTGGGTTTCCGTTCCCATTCAGTGCGAAGAACGGCTTGCCGATTTCGACGATGGCCTGCTGCGAATTCTGGGGGTATCCCGGCACGGGAATAAGCTCCGGACAGGGCATGTGCGGGGCAACCGGTTCACCATTCGAGTGCGTGATCTCAGTGCGGAAGGCAAGGAAGAGTTACCCCGCAGGGCCGAACGTTTGCGCGCCACAGGCCTACCCAACGCGTTTGGTCCCCAGCGATTTGGTCATGGTGGTGAAACTGCACGTCTTGGTTGGTCGATGGTGCGTGGAGAAAAAGTGAGGCTGAACCCCTGGCTGAAAAAGCTGGCATGTTCCGCCGTTCAATCCGAGCTTTTCAACGCCTGGCTGGATCGTCGAATTGCCGATGGACTCCTGCGGGTGGCTCTGCCCGGTGATGTTATGGCACACAGCCCACGTGGAGGCATGTTTGTGTGCGAGACGCCCGCGGTGGAACAGGAACGTGTTGACCGCTTTGAAATCGTTCCGGCGGGGCCGATGTTCGGGCCGAAAATGCTACCCGCCCGCGAAGAAGCACTGGTGCGCGAGCAGGAGTTGATTTCCGGCCGTGGATTGCAACCGGGATGGGAACCATCGGGGGCCTTGTTTACCGGAACCCGCCGTCGGGCGGTCATTCCCGTGCCAGACCTAGGCTGGACCAGTGACGAGGACGGAGTTGTGGTGAAGTTCAGCCTTCCATCGGGAAGCTACGCCACGGTTCTGCTTAGCGAACTTCTTGGCCCGGACATCAGCCCAGCGTGCGAAGAAATGCCAGATGAAGACGGGGCATGACGGATAAACCGGTCGTGCCGGCTAAATCAGCTGCAATCCAGCTGTAGTTTACGCTCGAGGGGGAAAAAAGGTTGAGTACGGAGGCATTATTTCACAGAATTGTCCCTACCCAGCAGGCACCCCGCTCCCGGAAGATTTATGGCACCAAAATCAGGAACCGCGACCGGACCCGATCTCGCCAACTTTACCGTCCCCGAGAAGATCCTTCTCGCGGCCGATGAACTGGTCCGGACTTCAGAACAGTTTTCGTTCACCGCCGAGTCGCTCATCGTGGCCTCGTGGCGCAAATATCCACAGACATTTGGACTGAAAGGATTCGCAGAACAGTTTCCCGATTCCAACAAGATTCTAGCCAGCATCATGGGCGAAAAAGGTCTTGCCAAAAAGGGCTGGCTGAACAAGGTTGGACAAAAATTGTATGAGCTCACCAAAGAAGGACGGGACGCTGTCAAGCGCCTGAAATCCGGCGAACAAGCGCCGCCAGCTCCACCTCGTCAGGTCGAAGAGAAACCAGTGCCAACCCGAATCATCCGATCCGGATTTCCACTCCCCATCGATGCCGTCCTTGTTCGCCTTCTCGATGGTCCTGTGCTGAGCAAGCAGATGGAAGACCGCACGGCTGATATCAGTTTTGCAGATGCCTGCGGGTTCTGGGATGCCGATCCCACCCAAGGTGCGGAAGCCGTCAAGGAAAACCTGACAGCCATCAAGTCGCATCTGGATCAGGCCGACTCATTGCTTGCAGGTGGATCACTGGAATTAAGCAACGGGCGCAGTGTCGATTCTGCGGATGTGTCGCTTCTCAAAACTCTGAACCACTATCTGCAGGAGCGATTTTCCAGGCACATCAATCTGATCAGGAACCGCGTTGGCAAGGCATGACGTTGGCACGTCGAATGCCTTGCCCTACTTTTCTCAACAACACACAGAAAACGCGCCCATCAGGCGGTTTTCTTTTTCGGCGGCGTTTCCAAAAATCGCATCTTCGATCCGTCTACGTACTCTTTGCTGATTTCCATTCCAAGCCAACGGCGGCCCATGCTCTCCGCCATGAAACCCACTGTATTGCTCCCTGAAAAGGGGTCAACCACCAAGTGGTTTTCATCGGTTAGGAACCGAATGAAAAATTCGGGAACTGGAAGTGGAAAACGCGCTGGATGGATGGGCAATCCAGCCTCGCGGCAACGAGCAAAATACGGGTCAGACGAACGTGTGTTCGGTACCATCAGCATGTTGGGCGGAATCGCACCGCCATTGTCACGCTGAAATACCTTGCTTAATTCATGCTGAGATGGCCGCATGGCCGGGTCGTACCCATCTCGCAGCAATCGTTTCATCGATGGGCTGTAAGGCCTTAAAACCTTGCGGTTATCCGCTCGGGGATCGGTTGTTTTCGACAACCACCACACCAGATTTACGGCATCCTTCACACGGGTCCGACGAATGGTCACCCACTGAGCTGGCGTTGGCAGTTTACTTGGGTTGTACCAATAAAAATCTTGGGCCAAATAAAACATCTTCGACAACTCGATCAGCAATTGATACTGATAAAGCGATCGTGTGCCTGAACCTCGGTTCCAAGCACCGCCCAATTCCAAAACAAAACTACCCTGTGGATGCAGAACCCTGTGGATCTGCTCGATATATGGCCACAACCACGCTGTATAATCTGCTGGTTCAACGTTTCCATAGGCCTTGCGGCGACGCAAGGCAAATGGAGGCGACGTTAGAACAAGGTCCACCGAATCGTCAGCCAGCAATGCCAAGCCTTCTAAAGCATTGGTATTCCAGCATTGGCCAAGACGCGTGGTGTAGGCTGGTTCAGGCACAATAACGCCTGGCCTGATCGGTATCATTTCACTGGTATTCAACGACCCCTCCCCCCGGATGGATGCGAAGGGGGGCCTTAACCTTAAATACACAGCCACGTCCAGATCAATCGTGGCTCATTACCAATGCGCTATCGGGCCATCCGGAACCGCTACAGCATGGTCGACCGGTTCCCACGCCTCACCAGAACGCTGGGAAATGCGTTCCTGCACCCGTTCTGCCAGCGACTCGAAGTGGGAAATGCTATTAAGCATGACCAATTCCTGCTGTAAATCGTGCCCAGGCTTGAGTGCCTTGCAATACCACCCAGCTACTTTGCGGAAGGTCAGGCAGGCGAAACGCTCATCTCGCACCGAGGTGAGCAGTTGAAAGTGCCTCTTCATAAAGGCCAGCCGTTCCATCAGGCTGGGGGGTGGACCCGGGTCACCGGTTTTGTCCCACGCATCGAGCTGCCGAAAAAACCATGGATTCAAGAACGCTCCACGGCCAATGGCCAGCCCCGCGCACCCTGTCTCGCGAAGCATGTGAGCGGCATCTGCAAGAGTTTTAACATCTCCATTGCCTAGAACAGGTATGGCGCGAGTCGCCTCCACCACCCTACGGATCCCTGAAATATCCACTGATCCGGAAAAACCTTGCTCCCGTGTCCGACCGTGAATGGTGATTCCCTTCACTCCCACTTGCTCGAATTCACGCGCCAACTCTGGTGCCGTATGAGTCGTGGAATCCCATCCCAGACGCATTTTCACGGTTACTGGTACCGACACCGCATCCACAACCGCACGCACCAGATCCACAGCCTTGGTGACTTGGCATAACAGTGCCGACCCACCCCCGCCACGAGTGACCTTGTTGACCGGACAGCCCATATTGATGTCGATGGAAGACGCATCCAAGGCTGCCACACGTCTGGCTGCCTCCGCCAATTCTTCCGGATTCGCACCATAGATTTGGACACACCATGGCCGGTCTGCCTCTGTCGACTGGACCAAATCCATGGTTTTGGCTGAACCCAGCAACAAGGCACGGGCATTCACCAGATCGGTCGTCGCCAGACCAAGCCCACCCATTTCCCGAACAGCCAAACGAAATGGCAAATTGGTATACCCTGCCAATGGGGCTAAGCAAAAACGGCTTGGCAGGGCCAAAGAACCCAACGACAGGCTTCTTCCCGGTACGCGGTCAGGAACCGGCGGCATGGGCGAAAAGGTCATTCCCGCATCACTCCTTAACAAACACAAATTTATTGGGTGATCCCTGAAGTGCTGATTCCGCACCGGGTCGCCAAAGAGCCACGTCTTCAATGCGGCGGGCCAACTCGATGTCGAGGTCTGTCAGGCCCCGGTGACTATGCGTTTTAAGTTTCACGGTAACCCTGCCCCACGTGACATCCATGTCGGCATGGTGCCAAGCTGCTTCGCAGGCAAAACCCACCGCATTGACCAACATCAAGGTGCTGGGCCACCCATCGGTCATGTATTTACGTCGTATCCAACCGTTTTCAATGAACCATTGGCCTAGCCCAGCTTGATCGAGTTTTTCACGTACAACATCATCAGCCAGTACCTGAATGTCTCTGGACATAGCCAAGCCCTCGCGCCAACCATAGGGACCGCATCCAGCGTCATGGTAACGGAGCACGACTGGATGACGCGAGGCAGGCATGCGCTCAATCGTACTTCTGTTGGTTTTGACTCCCCTCAGCCTGACAGGTTGCGGGAAAGATCCAGAGCGATTGGGAACCATGGCGGGCAAAATTGCCAATCGAGTGGAATCTGCGACTAAAACGTTGAAAACGCGTTTGACAGCTCAGGCGCTGCTATTTCCTGGCTTTGTCGAGAATCTGGATCTCAGCCAGAAGGTGCGCGTGCGCGTTCTTCTTGATGGCCGTTTGACCGGATGTGATATCCACGCCCGAATGCTGGATGGTGATATTGTTGAACTAACAGGGACCCTGACTTCTGAAAAGGTTCGGCCGTTGTTATTGCAAGCTGTCGAAACCGTTCCCGGAGTCAAAGGCGTGGCCGATGCAACCAAGGTTACTCCGCCAACCACTCCCTGAAATCCATAGCCACGAAAAACCAAATTCCAATTAGTTTGCCTTGGCCGCCTTGTCATCTCCTTTGCGTGGCCGTTCGGTCTGGCTAGATTTGTACCGATCTGGAGGCGAACCGCCACAACCGCATGCGCCGATAATCACCAAGGCCAAGCAGATCCATTTCATGGTGGGCTCCAAATGAGAGAGCCGGCGGAAAAATCCGCCGGCCCTGAAATCAGACTTGAACGATACCGGATTACTTAGCGGCCTTAGCTGGCTCAGCTGCCTTGGAACCTTCTGGTGCCTTGGTTGGGGCTGGAGCCTTCTTGGCTTCTTCGCCGCAACCGACGATTGCGAGGGAGAAAGCAGCGGCGAACATGCAAACAGCGAACTTCTTCATGATGAGATTCCTTGAGTGAGAAACTAGAAAAACCGGGAGGCAAATTACCTCACGGCCATACGAATAATCCAAAAGGATTACTTCTTTGGCTCTTCCTTCTTTGGCTCTTCCTTCTTTGGTGCTTCTGCCTTTGGTGCTTCTGCCTTTGGTGCTTCTGCCTTAGGAGCTTCAGCCTTTGGTGCTTCTGGTGCCTTGGCTGGTTCAGCCTTCTTTTCTTCTGGCTTCTTTTCTTCTGGCTTCTTTTCGCCACCCTTAGGAGCAGTAGTTGTCTTCTTGTCAGTTTTCTTTTCTTCGCCACAGCCTACGAGGACGGCTGGAGCAATCAGGCTGAGGGCGACGAGCATGGAAAGGAACTTCTTCATGAGTCTGAATCCTTATGTTTGTACCAATCTGAAGATCCCACCTATGGGACCTTCTCGTCGGTATCATACGATTGGATGCACGAGCGTCCAGATTTATTCCCTTGACTTGCTGCTTTTCGTGTTTCTGATTGCCGCTGGAATAAATCAGTGGTTTCGCGCAACGTAAGAACTGGACAATGGCCTTTTGGCCCGTCTAATGGATTGCCATGGAAGAGCTCATCCAACTTTATCATCAAAGCCTCTACCGCTACGCCTTCAGGCTTACCGGTCAGACTGCGGATGCTGAAGACCTTGTTCAGGAAACTTTTCTTCATGCCAGCAATAAGCTAAGTTCCCTGCGCGATTATCAAGCAGCGCGCCCATGGCTGTTTTCCATCCTGCGCAACCGCCACCTTATGACAGTGCGCAAACGATCGCATGGACAGGAATCGCTCAACGATCTTCCGGAATGGCCCGCCCCGGCAGCAATGGATCGGTCCCACCACGACCCCGAGCGACTCCAACAGTTGCTTCTGGAAATGCCCGAATCGTATCGGACCCCTTTGATTCTCTTTTATTTGGAAGATTTCAGCTACCGCGACATTTCTGAACAGATGGCAATTCCCATCGGAACTGTGATGTCGCGTCTGGCTCGTGCCAAAGACTGGTTGCGCTCCAGATACCACCCCATTGAAGACCCCAAGGTGCTTGCACCGGGCCATGTGGAGAATTCCCCCCATGTACTGTGAAACTGCCCGCATGATCCTCGAACTCGACTTGGCGCGCATGGGAGAAGCCGATTGGCAGGACCTAGATGCGGTCGAAACCCATCTTGCTGAGTGCGACTCTTGCCGCATCTGGCGCGACCGCCGTTACCAAGAAGAAAACCACCTCGCAGACGCTATGCGGCATGTGGTGGTTCCGCCCAACCTGACCTCTGTTCTGGTACGCCAATCGGCGCAATCACGCTGGAAGCGTTGGGGATTCCGTTCCGCTATGGCATTGGCAGCTGGCGTTGTTTTCCTACCTCTCGTTTATCTGGCTTGGCCCCACTCTCAGCCTTTAGACATCGAAGCCGCGGCATGGCTGTTACGAGAGGGGTTTGAACCAGATTTCGATGTGCCAACCGAAGATGCCCGCAGAATCACGCTTGAACAGCGATTCGCCAAGCTGGGGGTGCGCACGCACTTGCCCGAAAGCCTCGATTACGGCAGGCTGGTTTTTTCCGGGTTAGTAGAACTGCAAGGCCGCGCAGTTCCCCATCTGGTTTTCTCCGCTCCAGACGCCGAATCACCTTCATGGACACAGGTTCTGGTTCTGGATTCCAGGCAGTTCGATCTCTCGTCTTTGCCCGAAACCATGCCTACTGGCACAACTGCCTCGGCCCCCATGTTGATTCAGTCTGGTGAAAATGGCCGCTATGTGGCACTCGTTGCAGAAGGATTTAGGCGCAAACCTGCGGCTGGAAAGGCCTCCTGGTAGCCTTTAGCGGTTGCGCTTGCCGGCATCTGCCTTTCTTTGGTATCGACTCCCCGCGGACCGGCTTGTGCCGAGACGATGCATCGGGGGATTGTTGCCATGTACGGCCGCTGTCAATTTTTGACCTGTCTATCAGCGGTCACGCTATTTACCTTGCAAACTCAGGCGCAACAACTGCTGCAGCAAGGATTTGAAGGCAAAAACACCCTGTGGACTCCTGTTCGTTCAGACCTCACATTGAAGGACTTGGAACACAGGATTACCGACGATCTCGCTCACTCAGGCCAACGGAGCGAATTGATTCGTTTCGTGGCCGACGCGACCTCCCCGGCGCAATTTTCCTTTGAAATCGGCAAAGCCCCGGTAGTAGACGAACTCAATCTGGGCACTTGGATCAAAGCCAATCGACCTGGTATTCAACTCGTGGCACGGGTTGTACTCCCCCATGAACGGGATCCACGCCAACTCGACCGACCACTGACAGTTCTGGTTCCGGGTGATACCTATCAGCTGGCTGGGCGCTGGCAGCAATTACTGGTCAGACAACCACCCCGGCGCCTGCGGGAACAACTGGCGCTTGTACGCGACGAACTCAAACGCGATGTCAATGCTCAGGAAGCTTTTGTTGACCGTCTGGTCCTATCGATGGCAGGTGGACCTGGCCTAACTGAGGTGCGCGTGGATGACCTTGAAGCAGGCCCCCTTAGCGAAAACGTCCCGCCACCAAAACCTACCATCACCAACCCGGGTACACCTACCGCTTCCATCAAGGGACTATCCGGAGATGTGCAGGTACGTGGCAATAACCTCATGGTTGGTGGCCAACGATTTTTCATGCGTGGTGTCAGGCATACCGGGGCACCACTTAAAACGCTGCGAGATGCGGGCTTCAATACCCTGTGGATCGATGCGGGAACACCCGAAGGACAAGTGGATGAAGCCGTAAGGCAAGGCTTCTGGCTGGTTCCCGAACTGGGGCAAGGCGAAGCTCCACCCGGCACCGTTCCGGGGCAATTAGCATCTGCCAACGCTGTTGGACAGCGCGTCGCGCGCTTTATGGATCGCGAGACCACTCTGGCGTGGTCACTTGGCGATCATCTGGACATTGAGTCATTTTCTGGTGTTTCGCGCCTGGCTCGCGGGGTTCGAACATCAGATCCGGGCAGGCCCATGGCCATCGATGTGACAGATGGATTCCAAAAATATTCTGGAGGCATCGATCAGCCGATGCTGGGTGCCCATCGCTGGCCTCTTTACACAGGTCTTGAATTGGCCCAGTACCGCGACTGGCTTGTCACAAGGCGCCGCCTCGCCGGCCCGGGTTCTTATACCTGGACATGGATCCAGACACACCTGCCCCGCTGGCACAC